>NZ_CP136477.1:1200000-1840000 GCF_032769475.1 Intestinibacillus sp. NTUH-41-i26 | reverse complement strand
CACCCACGTCTGTTGAAAAAGCCGGGGATGACTTGTGGATAGCGGAGAAATTCCAATCGAACTCGGAGATAGCTGGTTCTCCCCGAAATAGCTTTAGGGCTAGCGTTATTTTAGATTACCGGAGGTAAAGCACTGAATGGGCTAGGGGCCGCGAGGTTACCGAACCCTATCAAACTCTGAATGCCGGCTAATTGATGAATAGCAGTCAGACTACGTGAGATAAGTCTCGTGGTCAAAAGGGAAACAGCCCAGATCTACAGCTAAGGTCCCAAATGAACGCTAAGTGGAAAATGATGTGAAACTGCGAAGACAACCAGGATGTTGGCTTAGAAGCAGCCACTCATTCAAAGAGTGCGTAATAGCTCACTGGTCGAGTGGTTTTGCGCAGAAAATGTAACGGGGCTAAGCGTTCAACCGAAGCTTAGGCATTGCAGTAATGCATTGGGTAGGGGAGCGTCGTATAAGAGGCGAAGTCAGAGCGGAAGCACTGGTGGATTTTATACGAGTGAGAATGCCGGAATAAGTAGCGAGAATTATGTGAGAATCATAATGGCCGAAAATCTAAGGTTTCTTGGGGAAGGTTCGTCCGCCCAAGGTTAGTCGGGAGCTAAGGCGAGGCCGAAAGGCGTAGTCGATGCACATACGGTAGAAATTCCGTAACCACCGAACTTTAAGCATAAGGGACGCTTTCATTAAGGTTAACCCGGGCGATGGTTGCCCCGGGCGTAAGGGACCGAAATTTAGTAGGGAAGTAACTGGCGTGAGAGACGAGAAAAGCTTATGTGTATACTAAGGTGCCCGTACCGCAAACCGACACAGGTAGATGGGATGAGTATTCTAAGGCCAACGGGAGAAGGGTTGTTAAGGAACTCGGCAAATTGGCCCCGTAACTTCGGGATAAGGGGCGCCTGCGAGAGCAGGCCGCAGTGAAAAAGGCCCAAGCGACTGTTTAGCAAAAACACAGCTCTCTGCTAAATCGAAAGATGACGTATAGGGGGTGACGCCTGCCCGGTGCTGGAAGGTTAAGGGGAGTGCTTAGCGCAAGCGAAGGTGCGAACTTAAGCCCCAGTAAACGGCGGCCGTAACTATAACGGTCCTAAGGTAGCGAAATTCCTTGTCAGGTAAGTTCTGACCCGCACGAATGGCGTAACGATTTGGGCACTGTCTCAACAGCCCGCCCGGCGAAATTGTAGTACCGGTGAAGATGCCGGTTTCCCGCAACTAGACGGAAAGACCCCATGGAGCTTCACTGTAGCTTGATATTGGATCTCGGTATTCCATGTACAGGATAGGTGGGAGCCTGGGAAGCAAGTGCGCCAGCATTTGTGGAGGCAACCTTGGGATACCACTCTTGGGATATTGGGATTCTAACCTGCGGCCATGAATCTGGTCGGGGGACACTGTCAGGTGGGCAGTTTGACTGGGGCGGTCGCCTCCTAAAGAGTAACGGAGGCGCTCAAAGGTTCGTTCAGCACGGACGGAAATCGTGCACTGAGTGTAAACGCATAAACGAGCCTAACTGCGAGAATGACGGTTCGAGCAGTAACGAAAGTTGGAGTTAGTGATCCGGCGGTATGTGAATGGAAATGCCGTCGCTCAACGGATAAAAGCTACCCTGGGGATAACAGGCTGATCTCCCCCAAGAGTCCACATCGACGGGGAGGTTTGGCACCTCGATGTCGGCTCATCGCATCCTGGGGCTGAATTCGGTCCCAAGGGTTTGGCTGTTCGCCAATTAAAGCGGTACGCGAGCTGGGTTCAGAACGTCGTGAGACAGTTCGGTCCCTATCTGTTGCGGGCGCAGGAATATTGAGAGGAGCTGTCCTTAGTACGAGAGGACCGGGATGGACGTACCGCTGGTGCACCAGTTGTTCCGCCAGGGGCATAGCTGGGTAGCTAAGTACGGACGAGATAAACGCTGAAGGCATCTAAGCGTGAAACTCCCCTCGAGATAAGTGTTCCCATCCTTTATGGAGTAAGGCCCCTTGTAGACTACAAGGTTGATAGGTCAGGAGTGGAAGTGCAGTAATGTATGCAGCGGACTGATACTAATAGGCCGAGGGCTTGACCTCATATTAGAGGCAATCTCAGATTTTACTCTTTGTTTGCCATAGTTATTGTTCAGTTTTCAAGGTGTAAGACCTTCTGTTTCTGCGAAAAGAAAATTTCTTTTCAAGGAGAAGCATGCACCATTAGCTCAGTTGGTAGAGCAACTGACTCTTAATCAGTGGGTCCACGGTTCGAGCCCGTGATGGTGTACCAGAAACGGTGCGCTGTGGGATTGGCCGAGTTCAGTCCCACGGTGGAGCCGGCAAGCATACCGGAAGCAGGCTGGAAATGGCCCGTTGGTCAAGCGGTTAAGACGGCGGCCTCTCACGCCGCAAACGGGGGTTCGATTCCCCCACGGGTCACCATCTTTGACGGTTGACAAGATGGCGGCGATGTGGTATGTTTTACAAGGTGAGTAAATGCCTGGAGCATTTCTCGATATAGTGCGTATCTATGGTGATGAGGGTACACCTGTTCCCATTCCGAACACAGTAGTTAAGCTCATTTACGGTGACAATACTTGGCTGGCAACGGCCTGGAAAGATAACTCGATGCGCACATCACGAAAGCAGCAACTTTGGTTGCTGCTTTTCTTCTGTTTGAGGAGGGAAAAGCATGTATCAATATATTTTATTTGATCTGGATGGGACACTGACCGATCCGCGAGAGGGAATCACAAGGTCTGTGCAGTATGCGCTCGGCAAAATGGGAATTGATGCGCCCGATCG
Source organism: Intestinibacillus sp. NTUH-41-i26 (assembly GCF_032769475.1). Classification (GTDB taxonomy): domain Bacteria; phylum Bacillota; class Clostridia; order Oscillospirales; family Butyricicoccaceae; genus Agathobaculum; species Agathobaculum ammoniilyticum. The sequence goes on along the minus strand of NZ_CP136477.1, from coordinate 1,837,223 downwards.
AACAGCCTTGGAACATTTTATCGGTCCGCCGCTCTATGATGAATTCATTCGCTGCTATGGATTTGACGATGCTGGCGCAAAGCAGGCGGTCGCGGCTTACCGAGAGCGCTTCAGTGTGCGGGGCTGGAAAGAAAACCTTTTGTTTTCAGGCGTTCCGGAGTTGTTGCGGGCGCTGAAGGACGCAGGAAAGAAAGCGGCCATTGCGTCCTCCAAGCCAACGGTTTTTGTGGAGAAAATTTTGCAGAGGTTCCAGATCGACTCTTATTTCGATGTCGTTTCCGGCGCCACGCTGGATGGTGTGATCTCTACCAAATCACAGGTTGTCAGGCAGGCGTTGGAGATGCTGCAGGTGCGGGAACGTTCCGAAGCGGTTTTGGTGGGGGACCGGATGCATGACGCGGAGGGGGCGCAGAACAACGGCATCGCGTGTATTGGTGTTACCTTTGGCTTTGGCGGCAGGGATGAGTTGGCTTGTGCCGGCGTAGACCAAATTGTTGATACGATGGAAGAACTGCGGGAATTGCTTTTGAAGTGAGGAACAACGCGGAAAGGCGGCTGGTGACAGCCGCCTTTTTTATTTCCAGGGTGATTTTCCGTCCATCCAGCCCTGCGTTTTCCAGTAGGCATGGTCGCTGGCTGTAAGGCCGCCGCCCATTTTGCGGCTGAGCCAGTACCGCATGCGTACACCGCAGCGCGGTTCGACCGGAGCGGGTTGGAGCCTGCGGGCGAGGCGCTGCATATCCCGCCGCATTTTTTCTTTTCGCGATTCGCTTAGTTCGGCGGCTTTCAGCGCCATCGAGCGGATGCCGTAGGTATATACCCGCCCGACGCCCCACCAGTTTACGCTGTCTTTCATATCCCGCAGCGTCTGCCTGATGCCGCTTCCCGCAGCGGTTGCCAGCAGGACGGCGGTTTTGTGCGCCAGTTTACTGTTTGGACGATGGACGATCCAGCGGTTGCCCAAGTGATCCAGAAAGGATTTCATTGCGCCGGTTACATGGTAAGCATACACCGGACTGGCCAGAAGAATAACGTCGGATGCGTCGATTGCCTGTAAAATAGGCTTGAGCTGTGCGGGTGCCTGCTGGCATAGGGGTTCGCTGGCTTCAAAGCATGCGCAGCAGCCGCTGCAGAAGTGACTGAAATCCTGTGGGAGAAAAAACTCCGAAAATGTACTACTGTTATCCTGTGGAAGCGACTGCATCAGTATGCGCGCCAGCAAAACGGTGCTGCCTGCGTGGCTGGTTCCATAAATCGCGGTGATCTTCATATTTTCAGCTCCTTTGTATTTTGTCGGCCAAATACCACAGCCGCTCCATCGGGAACGGGCGGCCGTGGGCCGGATAAATCATGCTGCAGTCCAGCCTTGCCAGACGCAGCAGGCTGTCTCGCGCGGCCTGTGGGTTTTCGCTGTATCCAAGCAGGGCAGGGTGTAGAAACGACATAACGGCGTCGCCTGCGAAAAGGCAGTCCTCCACCAGTAGCGCGCAGGAGCCGGCGGTGTGTCCTGGGCAGGGTATCGGTGTTGCGCTGGGCGGCAGTCCGTCCGGCACGAGGAAGGCCGGTGAAAAGGGGACGTGTTTCTCCTTTTTTCGGCCGCTGCGGACCGCCCTGATGTCCGGTGCCGGCGGCATAACAAGGGCAAGGTCAGCAGGGTGCAGCGCGGCGGGGATGCCGTAATATTCCTGTAAAGCGGCGGCATGGCCGATGTGGTCGGTATGGCCGTGTGTCAGGAACAGCAGTTCGATCATATGCGGGTCAACCGTGCGCTGCAGGTGTCCGAGGAACCGACGATCCCATGCGATACCGGCGTCGACCAGCAGCGTCCGGCCGCTCCATTGAATCAGCCAACAGTTTGTCATTCCGGAACGGATACGGTGAATACGCATGTTTTTCCTCCTTGCTTTTCTGGCCAATGCAGAGTATAATGCAGGTGACACATTCGTGTCAAGGCGTTTGGCGCAAGTGACACGATGGAAGAATCTTTGTGTCGGGAGATGGGCCGAGTGGAAAAAAGCCAAAACCCGATTGCCGTCCGATCTCGCTCCATGCTGCAGCAGGCGATGCTGGAACTGCTCACGGAGCAACCCTATGGGCAGATTACGGTAACGGCGCTGTGCGAACATGCGCAGCTCGGACGGAAGACCTTTTACCGCAACTACGCGGAAAAGGATGACATATTGCGGGAATATATCGCCTGCCTGGCAGACGGCTTTCTGGAAAAGCTGCGGGAGCAGGCCCCCTTTGGCGATACCGCGTTCGCACAAACGCTGTTCGCCTATTGGAAGCCGTACGCGGACCTGTTCCGTCTGTTGGAGCAAAGCGGCGAATTCCGGTTTGTGCAGCGGGAATTTGAACGGGTGGCTGCGCGGGTCGGCGGCTGGTTTACCTGTCCGGAGGCCATGAGGGAGGACCGGACGTTCCAGCGGTATTGCGCCAGCTTTGTGTCGGGAGGCTGCTACGCGCTGCTGCGGGACTGGATGTGCGGAGGCGCCGTCGAACCCGTGGAGCAAATGACCACGCTTTTTTGTCAGATTCGACGACTGAAAGCATAGAGACGCGCCTTTACCAGGGGGTTCAAGTGTGGTAAAATAACAATATGCAGGCTTTGACCGCGCTGTCCGCTGGAAGGCGGTATCGGGAAACTATATGCGGCCGGCCTGTGTTTGTTTCTTCTAAAGCGCAGGAAAAGCAGGAATTTACCCGTAGCTGTGGATAGTTGGCGCCAGCGACGCCATAATGGGAGGGAGAAGGATGATTCAATACCAGTTGCCACTGCTGGCGGTGCGGGATGTGGAGGTTTCCAAGCGGTTTTACCACGACCTATTTGAGCAGGAGGTGTCGATGGATCTGGGGCGGAACGTGACGTTTTCGGGCGGCTTCGCGATCCAGCAGGATTTCGACTGGCTGGTAGGCATCCCCAAATCCACAATCCTGCACCAGACGAATAATATGGAGCTGTATTTCGAGGTCGACGATTTTGAAGCCTTTTGGAGCAGGCTGCAGCAGCATCCGGACGTCGATCTGGTGCATGGACCCAAAACGCATGAATGGCACCAGCGCGTGGTGCGACTTTACGATCCGGACTGGCATATGATCGAGGTAGGGGAGTCCATGACGGTCGTTGTGCAGCGCCTGCTGCGCGAGGGGAACGATGTGGAGCGGACCGCGGAAATGACCCAGCTTCCGGTCGGGTTTGTGGAACAGTGCAGGAAAGGTATGGAATAAATATGTTTGGTTATCAGGCGGAGTTCGTCGACTGCGGCGATGCCCGCATTGCCTGTTATGATATTGGCCGCGGCAAGCCGCTTGTCCTGCTGCATGGAAACGGTGAGGACAGCGCGTACTGGAAAGCACAGGTACCGGAGTTTACGCGGTTTTACCGCGTGATTGCGGTGGACAGCCGGGGACACGGCGCCTCGGAAAGCGGCGCGCATGGCCTGTCGTTCGACCAAATGGCGCAGGATTTGAAAACCGTATTGGATGCGCGCGGGGTAAAAAAAGCGCATATCCTCGGCTTTTCGGATGGCGGCAACCTGGCGATCAAGTTCGCGCTCACCTATCCGGCGTATGTGGACAAGCTGATCCTGAACGGCGCCAATATCGAAATGTTCGGCGGCATCAAGCCGCATATCCAGCTTCCGGTATATGCGGGGTATGGCGTTCTGGCCGTGCTGGGGTGCCTGAGCAAAAAGGCGGCCCGCAAGCGTGACGTGATGGGCCTGATGGTTCATCCTTACGGCGTGGGCATGGACGATCTTGCCCGCCTGACCATGCCGACGCTGATCATCGTGGGCGAGCATGACATGGTGCGGGCCAGCCAGACTAAAGAAATGGCGGCGCGGATCCCGCACTGTCGGGTCGAGGTGTTTCGGGATGGGGACCATTTTGTTGCGGCAAAGCAGCCGTCCCGTTTCAACCGGACGGTGATAGAATTTTTACTGGGGAGATAGACAACATGCAATTCATCAAAGCGGGAGAGCCTGCGGACAGCAACATTTTCAATAAGTTGGACGAACGCAAGCGCCGCCTGCTGGCAAGCGGGCGGGATGTGATCAATTTGTCGATCGGCACGCCGGATTTCCAGCCGGACCGGCATGTGATGGAGGCGGTCAGCCGCGCGGCGCTCGATCCGGAGCAGTATAAGTATTCGCTGACCGAGACGCGCGCGCTGCTCGACGCGGTGCAGGACTGGTACAGCCGCCGCTATGGCGTACAGCTTGCGGACGAGGAGATCATGGCCGTATGCGGCTCGCAGGAGGGCATCGCCCATGTCGGTTTTGCGTTCGCGGGGCCGAACGACCTGATCCTCGCCCCCGACCCGGGCTACCCGATTTTCTCTTTCGGCCCGCTGATGACCGGCGCTACGGTTGGCCTGTATCCGCTGCGGGCGGAAAACAACTGGCAGCTTGATTTCGCGGATATACCGGAGGAGGTCGCCAGCCGCGCCAAAGCGATGGTTGTATCCTATCCGAACAATCCGACCGCTTCGGTCGCGGACCGGTCGTTTTATGAGAGGCTCGTGGCCTATGCGCGCGAGCATCAAATCATCATCCTGCACGATAACGCCTATTCCGACCTGCTCCTCAACGGGGAACAGGGGCTGTCATTCCTGTCCATACCGGGCGCAAAAGAAGTCGGGATCGAATTTAATTCCCTTTCCAAGACGTATAACCTGACCGGCATGCGCGTATCATTTGCGCTCGGCAACCGTGAGATAATCAGCCGGTTCCGCGCGTTCCGCTCGCAGATCGACTACGGGATGTTCTATCCCATCCAGGCGGGCGCGGTCGCGGCGCTGACCGGACCGCAGGAGATTGTTGCGCGCAACCGGCAGGGCTACATGGCGCGACGCGACGCGCTGTGCGGCGGCCTGCGCAAAATCGGCTGGGATGTGCCGGACGCGCAGGGTACCATGTTCGTGTGGGCGAGAATACCGGAGCGGTTCGGCTCGTCAATAGAATTCGTGCTGGAGCTGATGGAAAAAACCGGAGTGATCTGCGTGCCGGGCAGCGCGTTCGGCGGGCAGGGCGAGGGCTATGTCCGATTCGCGCTGGTCGTACCACCCGAACGGATGCGGGAAGCGGTCGAACGGATCGTGGAAAGCGGTATTTTGAAAGGGTGACCTTGTGATATGAAGATTGACCATGCGGCGCTGTATACCTTCGATTTGGAGCGGCTACGCGCCTTTTATGAGGATTACTTCGACGGTAAAGTAAACAAGCAGTATCGGAATGAGAAAACCGGTCTGCAGACCTACTTTATTTCCTTTGCGGATGGCGCGCGGCTGGAGCTGATGACGCGACCGGAATTGGAGGAATGCGAGCGGTCGCGCCTGTGGACAGGCTGGACCCACTTGGCATTCAAAGCGGGGACGCGCGAAAATGTGGACGCGCTGACCGAGCGTCTGCGCGCGGACGGCTATGAAGTGACAAGCGGGCCGCGCGTGACGGGTGATGGGTATTATGAAAGCTGCGTGCTCGATCCGGATGGAAACACGGTCGAAATCACCGCGTGAGCTGATCCCGCGGACAGCGAATAAAAGGAGCGGAAGATGAAATTAATTTCCTGGAATGTAAACGGACTGCGCGCGTGCGTGGGCAAGGGCTTTTTTTCGTTTATGGAAGCGGAGCAGCCGGATATGCTGTGTCTGCAGGAAACCAAGCTGCAACCCGAGCAGGCCCCGCAGATTGAGGGATACTATGAATACTGGAATTCAGCGGAAAAAAAGGGGTATTCCGGCGTAGCCCTGTTTTCCAAAACCGAGCCGGAGGCGGTTTCTTACGGCCTTGGCATTGACGAGCATGACCATGAGGGGCGCGTCATTACGGCGGATTATGGGGCGTTTTATCTGGTTACGGTCTACACCCCCAATTCGCAGGATGAGCTGAAGCGTCTAGATTATCGGATGCGCTGGGAGGACGACTTCCGCGCCTACCTTCAAAAGCTGGATGCGGAGAAGCCGGTCATTGTGTGCGGGGACATGAACGTTGCGCATCAGGAGATCGACCTGAAAAACCCCAAAACCAATCGCCGCAACGCAGGCTTCACCGATGAGGAGCGCGCCAAAATGACCGAGCTGCTCAGCGCAGGCTTTACAGATACGTTCCGGCATTTTTATCCGGAGATGACGGGCGCGTACTCCTGGTGGAGCTATCGCTTCAAGGCGCGGGAGAAGAACGCGGGCTGGCGTATCGACTACTTCCTGGTGTCCAACCGGCTGATCGGTCGTGTCAAGGCCGCGCGTATCCTGAGCGATGTGTTCGGGTCGGATCACTGTCCGGTGCTGATCGAGCTGGAGTGATGGGAGTAGAGTGGGAAAAGGACTGGTTTTTGCCTGAGGCGCAAGACGATGAGATCTTTGTGTCTTGGCCGCCTTGGGTGCCTGAGGACGACGCGCCGCCCGACCCGTGGGAGCGCCCCGATCTGCCCGACCTTGACGAGGAGCAGGCGCTACCGTGGTCGCCCGAGATGCCGGTTGAGCCCTGCCCCTGCTGCGGGGCGGATATCCCCCAAAATCCATCGTGGGGGTATATCTGTCCGACCTGCCTGTGGGAGATCGATTACGACGCGCAGGATGCGCCCGAGGAACCGAGCGACCAGAACCACGGCCTTTCGCTGGAGGAGGCGCGGATGAATTTCCGTACCTTTGGGTGCAGCAGCCCGTGGCTTATAGAGAGGGAAAACGAATAAAAAACACGCTGCTTTGGCAGCGTGTTTTTCTATAGGTTGCCGGCTATCCGAAAAAGTGAAGCAAGCCCTCCAGAACAGAGATACAAAGAGGGAGGGTAATTACGGAAAGCAGTGTGGAAAGCGAGATGACGCGCGTGGAAAATAAGTAATCCGTGCCATAGATCTGGCCAAACATGGCCGAGGCAAGTGCGCAGGGGGCGGCGGTGCCGGTCAGCAGGATGATCTTGGACATGTGATCGAGCGGGATGAACAACAGCAGGACAATGGCGATCGCTGGAATCAGCAACAGGCGCACAGCGGAGACTTTCCATATCTCTTGATCGGTAAAACACTCCCTCAGATCGATCTGGGCAAGGAAGCAGCCGAGCGAAAGCATGGCGAGCGGCGTGTTGAGATCGCCCAAAAAATCCACGGCTCGGAACACCAGCTCGGGGAGCTTGACAGGCGAGCAGAACAGGAGAAAGCCGCATACGGTAGCGAGCAGGGCGGGATTCAAAAGGATATTCCGGATGCCGTTGCCCTCCTTGCCGCCGGAGAGCTGCTGCACGCCGTAGGTCCACAGAATGATCGCCATGCAGGCAATGCTGGATGCGCCGAGGAAAACCCCGTCCGAGCCGAACATCGCATCGAGCAGAGGCAGGGCCATGAAGCCGTTGTTGGTCAGTACGACGGAAACACGGCAGTCCGCATAATTTTCCGTTTTTTCCGGACGGTAGACGCGGTTTGCAAGCGCGATAGAGATCAGGAAAAAAAGCATGCTGCACACAAAAGTGACGCCCAAGGCGTAGCCAAGATGGGCGTCGAACGGGCGCTGGAACGACCGCAGCAAAACAAAAAACACAATGTACTTATTGAGCAGCACAGTGAGGCTCTGTGTCGTCTGGTTGGTAAAAACGTTTCTGCGGAACAGGACATAGCCCATCAGGATGAGCAGGAACATGACGATGATTTGCTGCAGGACGATCAGACTGTTGGTGAACATGGGCTTCCTCCAGTTAACAACTTCTTAACACTTTACATCATACGCGTTTTCGCAGAATTTGTCAATTTGCCGAGGGTATGTTTTTCCCGCCTGCCGCATAGGGTGGAACAAAAAGGGAGGACGGAACGGATGAAAAAGATCGTTTGTCTCGCGCTGTGTTTCTGCCTGCTGCTCCCATCTGCGCTGGCGCTTCCGGAAATGGGGCCGCTGAACGCCAAATCGGCCGCGCTCTATGCGTCGAACGGGCAGGAGCTGTATTCCATGAATGCCGACGAGCCGCTGCAGCCCGCGTCCGTGACAAAGATCATGACCATGCTGCTGGCGATGGAGGCGCTCGAACGAGGAGAGGTTACGCTGGATACGATGATTACCGGTAGCGAGTATGCTTGCTCGATGGGTGGGACGCAGATCTGGCTGGAACCGGGCGAGCAGCTTTCTCTGGACGATATGCTCAAGGCGATTGCGGTCGGCTCGGCCAATGACTGTGCGGTCGCCGTGGCTGAGCATCTGGCGGGAACCGAGGCGGCGTTCGTCGAACGGATGAACCAGCGCGCGGCCGAGCTTGGCTGCACGAACACGCAGTTCATCAATGCCAACGGACTGGACGGCATGGGCCAGAAAACGCTGACCTCGGCGCGCGACCTGGCGCTGATCTCCTGCGAGCTGCTGCGGCATCCCAAAATACTTGAGTATACGGGGATTTGGATGGACAGCATACGGGATGGAAAGTTCACGCTTGCCAACACCAATAAAATGCTCAAAAGCTATCAGGGTTTGACCGGCCTGAAAACAGGGTATATTTCAGAGGCAGGGTTCTGTATTTCCGCTTCCGCCGAGCGGGATGGGCTGAGCCTGGTCGCGGTCGTCATGGCTGCGCCGACCAAGGAGGCGCGCATGGCGGACGCCACGGCTCTGCTCAATTACGGCTTTGCCAACTTTTGCGCCTACACGCCGCCGGACGGGCTGCTGGAGCCGGTGCCGGTCGCGATTGGGAAAAGCGGCTTGGTAATGCCGCGGATGGAGGGCGGCGGGTCCATTATTGTGGAAAAGACCGAGGCGGAAGGGCTGGAAACCCGTCTGGATCTGCCGGAAAAGCTGACCGCGCCGGTCGAGGCGGGGCAGCAGATCGGGGAGCTGTCCATCCTGAACGGAGAGGAAGTGCTGCTCACCGTGCCGCTGACCGCTGCGGAGAGCGTGGAGGCCAAAGGGGTAGGAGATCTGTTTCTGTCCTTCTGGAATGCGGTTCTGGCAGGCGGCCAATAAATTGATACAAACTGACGAGGAAATTTGTAAATCATGCTTGAGGTTTTGGGCAAACTATGCTACACTAAACATAACCTCAAAGGTTGGGAGGAATAAACCTATGGTAAAACTTATTATTGGCGGTACCGGCTCTGGCAAGACCAAGGAACTGATCGACCAGGTCAACACCGCGGTAAAAGAAGAAAAAGGAAGCGTAGTATGTGTTTCGCGCGGCAATAAGCTGACGTTTGATATTTCGCATGATGCGCGGCTGATCGATGCGACCGATTACCCGATCAAGGATTACGCAAGCCTGCTGGGATTCCTGAGCGGTATCCATGCCGGCAATTATGACATTACCCGCGTTTTCATCGACGGCCTGTATAAGATCACCGGCGTTAAGGATGTCGCCAAGGCGGAGGCGTTCTTGGATGCGCTGGACGCGTTTTCAGCCCAGCACAGCGTAAACTTTACCGTCTCGTTGAGCGAGGAGCCGTCGTCCGCGACCGAAAGCATGAAGCGCTTTTTATAAGAGATACTTAGGATACGCGGAACGCTCCTGCAATGGCTGAAGCAGCGACATTCCTTTTGAGAATATTTGCCTTTCAATTGGATATGCTGATGTATGAGACAGGCGCCTCGCAGATTTGGAAAGGTCTGCGGGGCGTCTGTTTTAATGTTCCCAGCGGCGCCACCGGATGCCGGAAAGCTTTGAAAAAACAGGCAGTCTGGACAGGGGGAATGAAAATGGCTTCGGAATGCCGGCGCGGTTGGGAGCGCATATTTTTTGTCCGTAAAGGCTCTGGTTGCAATTTATAATAATTGAGCAATTCCATTGTGCATATTGCCTAACATTGTAGTAAAGCGGGAAATATCTAAGAAATTTCTGATAAAAAGTGTTTCACTTTTTGGTAGGGTTAGGTATAATAAGACTGATGTGTAGGGATAGGGGACAGCCCGCCTTCGGGCGGCGTCTGTGCTCGCTGCATCAAATTGTGGCCTGGGGGAATGCGGATGAGGAAAAGCGAAAGCAAATGGTCGGTACTGCGCTATCTGGCATATTTCAGCCAAGTAGGATGCACGGTGGCTGTACCGCCCCTGCTCGGCTGTTTCGGAGCAGTTTGGCTGCGGGACAGGTTCGGCTGGGGGAACGGCGTGGTGATTGCCGGGCTGCTGCTCGGCGTCGGGGTTGCGGTTTGCGGCCTGCGGGATTTCCTGCGGTTCACCGAGCGGAAAGCCAGAGAAAGCGAAAGGAAGGAGAAAATGCCGTGACAGGGATGGAGATCGTCCGCGAGGAAACACGGCGCATGCTGCGCGGCATGATACCGCTGGCGGTGATCGTGTTTGGCGTATTCCTGCTGGCGGGGGCGGATCCGGCGCGGAGCGCCGTAAGCCTGCTGTTGGGGACATGCTATTCGCTGCTGCTGTTCCGGATGATCGGGAAAAGCGCGGCCAAGGCAGTACTCTTCCCGCCGGCGCAGGGGACGAGGATCGTCCGGCGCGGATATTTTTTCCGGTATCTGCTGACTGGTGTGATGGTGTTTCTGGCAATCAAGCTGCCGTTTCTCCATCCGCTCGCAGCAGTCGTTCCGCTTTTCTTTCCCAAAATCATTTTACTGTGGTCCATGTATTCCAAAGGAAAGGGGGGTAGACGTTGAATGTTGAAATAAACGGCCCTAAGGTATTGGGCTATCTGTTTGGCAATCCCAATCTGCCGATCACGGAAACTATGCGCAACGCATGGATCGTGATGGCGGTTATTCTGTTTCTTTGTATTTTTCTGACGCACCGGATGCAGAAAATCCCCAAGGGGAAGCAGGCGCTGGCGGAAAAGGCTGTGGTAATGATCGACAACCTGGTCGAAAATACGATGGGGAAAGGTTGCCAGGCATTTTCGCCCTATATTGCAACGCTGCTGATGAGCTCTCTCTTCGGCTCGCTGGCCACGTTGTTCTGGATGCGTCCGGTGACGGCAGACCTGAATACGACGCTTGGCTGGGCGCTGATTACTTTTGCGCTGATCACGTTCAATAAAATCAAGTACAATGGGATCGGCGGTTATCTCAAGGGCTTCCTGGAGCCGGTATTCGTCATGGCGCCGCTCAATGTGCTCAGCGAGATCGCGACACCTGTTTCGATGTCGTTCCGTCATTTCGGCAATATGGCGGGCGGCCTAGTCATCTCGACACTCATCATGGGCGCGCTTCAGGTGCTGTCCAAAGCGGTATTGGGCTTCCTGCCGGTGCCGCTGCTGCAGATCGGCCTGCCGGGCGTCCTGTCGCTGTACTTCGACTGCTTTACGGCATGCATGCAGGCGTTCATTTTCAGCATGCTGACGATGGCTTACGTCGGCGACGCGCGCGGCAGCAGTTGATCCGTCAAAAAAATTTCACCATATCCATTTGAAGTTTCAACAACATTATTTCAGGAGGAAAAAACTATGGGTATCGATTCTAACGCATTTGTAGCAGGTATGTCCGCCCTCGGCGCCGGTATGGCGATGATCGCGGGCCTTGGCCCTGGCATCGGCGAAGGGTACACCGCGGGCCAGGCGTGTGCGGCGATCGGCCGCCAGCCGGAGGCGCAGGGCGATATTACCCGTACCATGATTCTTGGTATCGCCATGGCGGAGTCTACCGGTATTTACGCGCTGGTTATCGCGCTGATCCTGCTGTTTGCCAACCCGTTTGTCGGCAATTTCTGAACCGGACGCAGGCGAACGGATAAACGGAGCGAATCTCCGTTTGGGAAGGAGGTAAAACAGTGGATATATTCCAGTCCTTTGTCTATATCAACTGGTGGAATATCCTCGTTACGATGTGCAATACGCTCATCACCTTTTTGATCATCAAGAAATTCCTGTTTGGGCCGGTGCGCAGGATGCTGGCGGCCCGCGAGCAGGAGGTTCAGGCCATGTACGCCACCGCGGAAAAGGCGCAGACCGAAGCGGAAAGCATGCGCAGCGAGTATACGGAACGCTTGTCCAAGGCCAAGGAGGAGGCGGCCGAGATCGTCGGCTCCGCCACCCGTCGGGCGACGGTCCGCAGCGAAGAGATCCTCAAGGAATCCTCGCAGCAGGCGGCTGCCATGCTGAAGAAAGCGGAAAGCACGATTGAGCAGGAGCGCAAAAAGGCGATGAATGAGCTTAAGGATGAGGTCGCGGGCCTTTCGGTCATGATTGCCTCCAAGGTGGTCGAGCGTGACATCAAGGAAGAGGACCATGAGCGCTTCATCGAAGAGTTTATCGACAAGGTAGGGTGAGCAAGTGGCTGATATTGTAAGCGAACGCTACGCACTGAGCCTGTATGAAGTGGCGGCGGATGAGAAAAAGGAAAAAGCCTATCTCGACGAGCTGACCGCGGTCTGCGAGGTGTTTGGGCGCGAGCCTGACTTTCTGAAAATGCTCACCACGCCCTCCATCGCATTGGAGGAAAAGCAGAACGTCCTGCGGAAGGCCTTCGAGGGACGGATCGAACCATTCCTGCTCAATTTCCTGATGCTGATTACGGAAAAAGGCCGCGTCGGCCTAGTTCAGGATATGCGTCAGGCCTATAAAGAGCACTATTATTTTGAAAACGGCATCGTGGAGGTGCGCGCGGTCACGGCAAAGCCCATGAGCGCCGCGCTGACCGAAAAGCTGAAAGAAAAGATGAGCGCCGTGACCGGCAAGCAGGTGGTGCTGGAAACGTCGGTCGATCCGCAGATCATCGGCGGCATCGTTGTCAAGCTGGGCAACGAGCAGTTCGACACCAGCCTGCGCACTCGCCTGAGCGAGCTTGCCGCGCGGCTGACCAACACTATCGCGTAAGGAAGTAGGTGACTTTATGGAATTACGCCCCGAAGAGATAAGCAATATTATTAAAGAGCAGATCACGCACTATCAGAGCCAGATCAAACTGACCGATGTCGGTACGGTTGTCACGGTCGGCGACGGCATCGCGCACGTACACGGTCTGGAAAACTGCATGTCCGGCGAACTGCTCGAATTTCCGGGCGGCGTATACGGCATGGCGCAGAACCTGGAGGAGGATCTCGTCGGCGCCGTTATCCTGGGTTCGGACCAGAATATCCGTGAGGGCGACACGGTCAAGCGCACCAAGCGCATCGTCGAGGTACCGGTGGGCGAGGCCATGCTCGGCCGCGTTGTCGACGCACTGGGCAAACCGATCGACGGCAAGGGTCCGATCCATACCACGGAGGCGCGTCCCATTGAAAGCCCGGCGCCGGGCATCATTGAACGCGCGCCCGTTAATGTGCCGCTGCAGACCGGCATCAAGGCAATCGACTCCATGATCCCGATCGGACGGGGCCAGCGTGAGCTGATCATCGGCGACCGGCAGACCGGCAAGACTGCGATCTGCCTGGATACCATCATCAACCAGAAGGGGACGGGCGTTATCTGTATCTATGTGGCGATCGGCCAGAAGCGCTCGACCGTCGCGCAGGTGGCGGAGACGCTGGCGCAGAACGGTGCGATGGATTATACCTGCATCGTAGCGGCGACCGCGTCCGAGTCCGCGCCGCTGCAGTATATCGCGCCGTATGCGGGCTGCTCGATTGGTGAATTCTTTATGCATAAGGGCAAGGATGTGCTGGTTATTTATGATGACCTGTCCAAGCACGCAGTAGCGTACCGCGCCCTTTCCCTGCTGCTCCACCGTCCGCCAGGACGCGAGGCGTACCCGGGCGATGTATTCTACCTGCATTCCCGCCTGCTCGAGCGCGCGGCGAATATCCAGGATGGCGGCTCGCTGACCGCGCTGCCCATCATCGAGACGCAGGCCGGCGACGTTTCGGCGTATATCCCGACCAACGTGATTTCGATTACGGACGGCCAGATCTTCCTGGAAACCGAGCTGTTCAACTCGGGCATCCGGCCGGCGGTCAACCCCGGCATTTCGGTATCCCGTGTTGGCGGCAACGCGCAGATCAAGGCGATGAAAAAGGTCGCGGGTACGCTCAAACTGGCCTATTCGCAGTATCGCGAGTTGCAGGCGTTCTCGCAGTTCGGCTCAGATCTGGACGCGGATACCAAAAAGCGTCTGAATCAGGGCGAACGCATCGTCGAGGTGCTCAAGCAGCCGCAGAACAGCCCGATTCCGGTCGAGAAGCAGGTTATCATCATTTACGCCGTCATTTCGGGCGCGCTGCTCGATATTCCGGCGGACCAGATCGGCGAGTTTGAGAAAGAGTTGTTCGCGTTTGTGGACGGCGTGTATGGAGACATTCCGGAAACCATCCGCGCGACCCGCCAGATGGACGACGATATCAAGGAAAAGCTGACCAAAGCGATCGAGGAATTCAAAGCAAAGTTCCTTTCCGAGCACTGACGCGGAAAGGGGGACTGAGCAATGGCTTCCGGAAACATGAAAGATATCAAGCGCCGCATTAAGTCCGTGCAATCCACCATGCAGATCACCAAGGCGATGGAGCTGGTGGCATCGTCCAAAATGCGGCGTGCCAAGGAGCGCGCGCTGGCCGCGCGGCCGTATTTCAATACAATGTACCGTACCGTTGCCCGCCTGGCTGCCGCCACGCGGAGCAGCGAATCGGTCTATACGCGCCGCCGAGAGGTCAGGAACAGCCTGTTCATCGTCATCGCGGGCGACCGCGGGCTGGCGGGCGGCTACAACGCCAATGTATTCAAGCTGGCGGCGGCCGAAATGGAGGGCAAAAACGCGCAGGTCATCACGATCGGCAAAAAGGCGCAGGAGCATTACGCCAAGCGCCCCTGGCCGGTGGCCGCAGATTATCCGGCCATCGCCGAGGGGATGAAGATTGGTGATACCCATCCGATCGTGGACGGGTTGCTCCGCCTGTTCCGAGAGGGAAAGGCGGACGAGATATTCCTGTGCTACACGGAGTTTGTCTCGCCGTTGCAGCAGGAGGCGAAGTGCCTGCAGCTGCTTCCGGCGCGCTTTGAAGACGCGGCGCAGGAAGCGCCCGCGGGCCCGCGCGTGCTGACCGAATACGACCCCTCGCCAGAGGCGGTGTTCGATGCGGTCATACCGGAATACCTGTACGGCGTGCTGTACGGCGCGGTGGTGGAGAGCTACTGCTCCGAGCAGTCCGCGCGCCGCATGGCAATGGAGGCTGCCTCCGACAATGCCAGCGAGATGATCGAAAACCTCAACCTGTCCTACAACCGCGCCCGTCAGGCGGCCATCACGCAGGAGATCACCGAGATCGTCGCGGGTTCGGGCGAGGTCGGCGCATAGGATGATAAGAATTAGGAGTTTTGCCAATGAGTGAGCAGAATATTGGCACCGTCGTCCAGATTATCGGGCCGGTGCTTGACATCAAATTTGCTGCCGACGCACTGCCGAAGCTGCTGAACGCCATCACGATTGACAACAACGGCCGGACCGTTACGGTCGAGGTCGCGCAGCATATCGGCCAGGATACCGTGCGCTGCATCGCGATGGAGTCCACCGACGGCCTGGTGCGCGGCATGAAAGCGGTCGATACCGGCGGGCCGATCACGGTGCCGGTGGGCGATAAGAACCTCGGCCGCATCTTCAACCTGCTCGGCCAGCCGGTGGATAACAAGCCGCCGGTCGAGGGGGAGGAGCGCTGGCCGATCCACCGCCCCGCGCCCTCCTATGAGGAGCAGGAGTCCACGACCGAGATCCTCGAAACCGGCATCAAGGTCATCGACCTGATCGCGCCATACGCCAAGGGCGGCAAGATCGGCCTGTTCGGCGGCGCGGGCGTCGGCAAGACGGTTATTATCATGGAACTGATCAACAACATCGCCAAGCAGCACGGCGGTATTTCAGTATTCACCGGTGTGGGCGAGCGCACCCGCGAGGGCAACGACCTGTATAACGAAATGCAGGAGTCGGGCGTTATCAACAAGACCGCGCTCGTCTACGGCCAGATGAATGAGCCGCCCGGCGCGCGTATGCGCGTGGCGCTGAGCGGCCTGACCATGGCGGAGTATTTCCGCGATGTGGAAGGGCAGGACGTGCTGCTGTTCATCGATAATATTTTCCGCTTCACGCAGGCCGGTTCGGAGGTTTCCGCGCTGCTCGGCCGCATGCCGTCGGCGGTAGGCTACCAGCCAACGCTCGCAACCGAAATGGGTGCGCTGCAGGAGCGTATCACCTCCACCAAGAAGGGCTCGATCACGTCCGTGCAGGCGGTTTACGTTCCGGCGGACGACCTGACCGACCCCGCGCCGGCGACCACGTTCTCCCATCTGGACGCCAAGGTCGTGCTGTCGCGTGATATCGCCTCCATGGGTATTTATCCGGCGGTGGACCCGCTGGATTCCTCCTCGCGCATCCTGACCGCGGACGTTGTCGGCGTGGAGCATTACGAGGTCGCCCGCGCGGTGCAGTCAATCCTGCAGAAATACAAGGATTTGCAGGATATTATTGCCATCCTCGGCATGGATGAGCTTTCCGACGAGGATAAGCTGACCGTTGCCCGCGCCCGCAAGATACAGAACTTCCTGTCGCAGCCATTCCACGTTGCGGAGCAGTTCACGGGCTTCCAGGGCAAGTATGTGCCGATTGCGGAAACCATCCGCGGCTTCAAGGAGATTCTCGCGGGCCAGCATGACGGCCTGCCCGAGTCCGCGTTCCTGTTCGCCGGCACGATTGACGAGGTAGTGGAGAAGGCGAAGAAGGGGGCATAACATGGCTACCTTTCACTTGAAAGTACTGACCGTGGATCGCTGCTTTTACGACGATGCGGTCGACCGGATTGTTGTCCGCACAACGCAGGGCGACGTTGGCATCCTGCCGAACCATGTGCCGTATACGGCGGCGCTCGGCATCGGCGGCCTGACCATCCTCAAGGATGGGGAGAAGCGCGTGGCGGCGGTTGCCGGCGGCTTTGTGGACGTTTCCAGGGAGGAAACCGTCGTGCTGGCGCGCACCTGCGAGTGGGCGGATGAAATCGACGTTCACCGTGCCGAGGAGGCCGCGGAACGCGCCCGCCAGACCCTGCAGCAGAAAGAAAGCGACCATGAGCATGACATCGCGCAGATCAAATTGAAAAAAGCGGTCAACCGTATCCGTATCGCGGGGGATAAATGACTGCAATAAAAAAACGTCCGGCCTAAGGCCGGACGTTTTTTATATGGGTATGGACCTGCGGGGAGGGGATTACGGCTCGTCCTCGAGGCAGGTTTCGATCATGGAGATGACGACGTTGTTCCAGCTTGTGTCGTTCTCCTTTGCGATCGCGTCAATTTTGGAAACAAGCGACTGCTTGATGTAAATTGTTTTATAGACGCTCTCTTCTTTTTCGAGAGGACGCCGAATGTTCCATTTCATACTGCTCACCTGATTATAGTTTACAGGAAATGCAGAAAATAGGATACCTTAGAAAAATACCATGTAAGGATACCATAGATTTTTCTGGTAAGGCATACATCCTTGATGGGCATTAAAATTAAAGGGGAGATGATGTGTATGGACACGATTGTATGCGAAAATAAGTGGTGCATTCATTATCAAAAGAGCCGCTGCACTTTCGATGAAATCGAAATCAACAGCTATGGGATGTGCGCGGACTGCGTTATGCGCGATCCGGATGAAACCGAGCTGAAGCGCTTCCCCAGGCGCATGCTCGACACGGATTTTCCGGAAACCTTTCCGGAAGAATAAGCAGAACGCCGTGCGGCCGGTTGAACCGCACGGTGTTTTTTGCTATACTGAAACCAGATACCGAAAGAAATGGGGAAAGAAAATTGAAACGGATACGGGGGCAAATGTCCGAATCGCTCCTGCTGGGCGCGCTGCTGGCCGTGGCGGGCGGCTTTTTCGACGCTTATACCTACCTGTGCCGCGGCGGTGTGTTCGCCAATGCGCAGACCGGCAACATCGTGCTGTTCGGGCTGGAGCTGGCGCAGAGGGAATGGATACGCGCGCTGGGCTATCTGGTGCCGATTGTGGCGTTCGCGGTCGGCGTTGTGGTGGCCGAGGTGGTCAAGCACCGGTACAAGGTGCAGCAAAATCGGGATATCAATATCCACTGGCGGCAGATCATCGTCCTTGCGGAAACCGTGCTGGTCGCCTGCATGGCCTTTTTGCCGCAGGAGCGGAACACGGTTGTCAACAGCGTGATCTCATTCGTCTGCGCGCTGCAGGTGGAAGCGTTCCGCAAGGTGCAGGGCAGCGCGATCGCCACAACCATGTGTACCGGCAACCTGCGCTCCGGTACCGAGCAGCTTGTCATCTGGCGGCAGACCGGCGACCGTGGCGCCGCAAAAAAGATGCGCAATTACTATGCGATCATCCTGTTTTTCATCCTGGGCGCGGTGCTGGGCAGCTTTGCGACCGGCTGGCTGGGGGAGCGGGCGCTGCTGCTGACCTGTGCGCCGCTGCTGGCGGTGTTCGGTATTATGTTCATCGCGGAGGAGCGGGAGGGGCGCGAAACGCGCGGTTCTCTGGAAAATTAGCACAAAAGCAAAAGGGAATGGAAAAATCCATCCCCTTTTTATACAAAAATATCCTTGACTTATTATGCAAAATCATGGTATAATAAAACGCTTAACAAAATCGGGAAATTATCCCGACTCCTAAATACATGTTAGCACGGTCTTGGTCAAAATGCAAGACCCAAAATGATATTTTTGCCACGCCGCCGGGCGTATCAACACCAACACAGCCGAAAGAAACGGAGTGATCAAAGCACATGAAGGTGAAAGACGTACAGCACGGCAAAACCACGCGAAAGAGCTTTGCACGCATCAACGAGATATTGGAGATGCCCAATCTGATCGAGGTGCAAAAAAAGTCCTACCAGTGGTTCCTTGACGAAGGACTGCGCGAGGTTTTCGCCGATACCGCGTCCATCACGGACTACACCGGCAATCTGGAGCTTTCGTTCCTCGATTACTCGATGGACGAGGCGCCGAAGTACAGCGTAGAGGAATGCAAGGCGCGCGACGCCACATATGCTTCGCCGCTCAAGGTCCGCATGCGCCTGCGCAACAAGGAAACCGGCGAGATCAAGGAGCAGGAGATCTTCATGGGTGATTTCCCGAAGATGACCGATTCCGCAACCTTTATCATCAACGGCGCGGAGCGCGCGATTGTCTCCCAGCTCGTCCGTTCGCCCGGCGTCTACTATGGCAGGGAGTATGACAAGACCGATAAGCTGCTGCTGTCCGCAACCGTTATCCCATACCGCGGCGCGTGGCTCGAATATGAGACCGATGCGAACGACGTGTTCTACGTCCGCATCGACAAGAACCGCAAAATCCCGATCACCAGCTTTATCCGCGCCATCGGCGTCAAGACCGACGCGGAGATCAAGGAACTGTTCGGCGAGGACCCGCTGATCGTCGCCACGCTCGACAAGGACCCCGCCCATACCTCGGACGAGGCGCTGATTGAGATTTACAAGAAAATGCGCCCGGGCGAGCCGCCCACGGTCGAGTCCGCGACCAGCCTGATGGACGCGATGTTCTTCGACGTGCGCCGCTATGATATTTCCGCGGTCGGCCGCTATAAATACAACAAGAAGCTGGACATCGCTCGCCGTATCACCGGCCATAAGCTGCTCGAGCCGGTGGTCGACCCCATGACCGGCGAGGTGCTGGCCGAGGGGGAGGAAATCCTCACCCGCGACAAGGCGCGCCTGCTGTCCCGTCGGGGCGTCAACCATGCTGTGATTGAATCGAGCGAGGGAACTGCCGTCAAGGTGTTCGGCAACGGCATGGTCGATATCGGCGACTTCCAGGAGTACACCGGCTTTACCGCTGAGGAGCTGGACGTAAAGGAAAAGGTGCGCTTTTCCGTACTCAAAGAGATCATCGATTCGGGCGCTTCGGGAGACGAGCTGAAAAAGACCGTGCAGACCCGCATTCACGACCTGATTCCCAAGACTATCATCGTGGACGACATGCTCGCCTCGATCTGCTACCTGCTCAACCTGGGTCATGGCATCGGCACGACCGACGACATCGACCACCTGGGCAACCGCCGCCTGCGCTGCGTGGGCGAGCTGCTCCAGAACCAGTTCCGTATCGGTTTCAGCCGCATGGAGCGCGTTATCCGCGAGCGCATGACCATTCAGGATTTGGACATCGTCACCCCGCAGTCGCTGATCAACATCCGCCCGGTGACCGCGGCCATCAAGGAATTCTTTGGCTCTTCGCCGCTCTCTCAGTTCATGGACCAGAACAACCCGCTGGCAGAGCTGACGCACAAGCGCCGTATGTCCGCGCTTGGCCCCGGCGGCCTGTCGCGCGACCGCGCATCCTTTGAGGTGCGCGACGTACACTATTCGCACTACGGCCGCCTGTGTCCGATCGAGACGCCGGAAGGTCCGAACATCGGCCTGATCTCGTATCTGGCGACCTATGCGCGCATCAACGATTTTGGCTTCATCGAAGCGCCGTACCGCATCATCGATAAGGAAGACGGCCGCGTGACCGACCAGGTGCAGTATATGACCGCGGACGTGGAGGACGAGTATATTGTCTGTCAGGCCACCGAGCCGATCGATGAAAACGGCTACCTGCTGAACGACCGCGTCACCTGCCGCATGCGCGACGAGTTCGTCGAGGTAGACCGCAAGGACGTTGATCTGATGGACGTTTCGCCCCGCATGATGGTTTCGGTTGCGACCGCTTTTATCCCGTTCCTCGAGCATGACGACGCAAACCGCG
The DNA here is from genome assembly GCF_032769475.1 of Intestinibacillus sp. NTUH-41-i26. GTDB lineage: Bacteria > Bacillota > Clostridia > Oscillospirales > Butyricicoccaceae > Agathobaculum > Agathobaculum ammoniilyticum. The sequence goes on along the minus strand of NZ_CP136477.1, from coordinate 1,816,677 downwards.
CGCTCATGGGCGCGAACATGCAGCGTCAGGCTGTGCCGCTCTTAAAGACCGAAGCGCCGGTCGTGGCCACCGGCATGGAATACAAGGCGGCGGTCGACTCGGGCACCATCCCGCTGGCCGAGAGCGACGGCGTCGTCACCCGCGTGACCGCGCGCGAGGTCGTCGTGCAGTATGACAACGGCGAGGAAAAGACCTATCATCTGACCAAGTTCCTGCGCTCCAACCAATCCACCTGCATCAACATGCGCCCGATCGTCGATCTGGGCGAGCGCGTCAAGGCGGGCGACGTGCTGGCGGACGGCCCATCGACCGACAGGGGCGAGATCGCGCTTGGCAAGAACGCGCTGATCGGCTTTATGACCTGGGAGGGCTACAACTACGAGGACGCCGTCCTGCTCAACGAGCGGTTGGTGCGCGACGACGTGTATACCTCGATCCACATTGAAGAATATGAATCCGAATCCCGCGACACCAAGCTCGGGCCGGAGGAGATCACTCGCGACATCCCGAACGTCGGCGAGGACGCGCTGCGCAACCTCGACGAGCGCGGCATCATCCGCGTGGGCGCGGAGGTGCAGGCGGGCGACATCCTGGTCGGCAAGGTAACCCCCAAGGGCGAGACCGAGCTGACCGCCGAGGAACGCCTGCTGCGCGCGATCTTCGGTGAGAAGGCGCGCGAGGTGCGCGACACCTCGCTGCGCGCGCCGCACGGCGAATCCGGTATCGTGGTGGACGTCAAGGTGTTCACCCGCGAGAACGGCGACGAGCTTTCGCCGGGCGTGAACATGGTTGTGCGCGTGTATATCGCGCAGAAGCGCAAAATTTCGGTCGGCGATAAGATGGCGGGCCGCCACGGCAACAAGGGCGTTGTATCCCGTATTCTGCCGCAGGAGGATATGCCTTTCCTGGAGGACGGCCGTCCGCTTGATATCGTGCTTAACCCGCTGGGCGTTCCGTCCCGTATGAACATCGGGCAGGTGCTCGAGGTACACCTCGGCTTCGCGGCGAAAAAGCTCGGCTGGAAGGTTGAAACCCCTGTGTTCGACGGTGCGACCCTGGACGACATCAAGGAGACCTTGGTTGCCGCCGGCGTGGGCGAGGACGGCAAGAGCGTTGTTTACGACGGACGCACGGGCGAGCAGTTTGACAACCGCGTTACCGTCGGTTATATGTACTACCTCAAGCTGCATCATCTGGTAGACGATAAGATTCACGCCCGTTCGACCGGCCCGTACTCGCTGGTCACCCAGCAGCCGCTGGGCGGCAAGGCGCAGTTCGGCGGCCAGCGCTTCGGCGAAATGGAAGTCTGGGCGCTTGAAGCCTATGGCGCCGCCTATACCCTGCAGGAGATCCTGACTGTCAAGTCGGACGATATCACCGGCCGTGTCAAGACCTATGAAGCGATCGTCAAGGGCCATAACGTGCCGCAGCCGGGCGTGCCGGAATCCTTCAAGGTTCTGGTCAAGGAGCTGCAGAGCCTGTGCCTGGACATTCAGGTGCTCGACGAGAACATGGAGGTTATCGAGCTGGCGGACGACGAGGACGACGATGCAGATTTCATCCGCCCGATGGAGCAGGCTGTTTCGGGCGTGGATGATGAATTCACCGCGGCTGGCTTCGGCATCAACGACGCCGAGGAGGGCGACACCGATCTCTTTGCACTGGACAGCGCCGACGAGGACGGCGACGATGCCGAAGGTGATTTTGACGACGGCCTGGGCGAATAAGCCAGCGGCCGGCCGGAATCATCTGTGAATTGGGAAGGAGCATCTGAAAATATATGGGATATCATACGTTTAACGCCATCAAGATCGGCCTGGCCTCGCCCGACCTGATCCGCGAGTGGTCGTATGGTGAAGTCAAAAAACCCGAAACCATTAACTACCGCACGCTCAAGCCGGAAAAGGACGGCCTGTTCTGCGAGCGCATCTTTGGCCCCACGAAGGATTGGGAGTGCCACTGCGGCAAATATAAGAAAGTCCGCTTCAAGGGAAAGATCTGCGACAAATGCGGCGTCGAGGTCACGCGCGCCAAGGTCCGCCGCGAGCGCATGGGCCATATTGAGCTGGCCGCGCCCGTCTCGCACATCTGGTACTTCAAGGGCATCCCGTCCCGCATGGGTCTGATCCTGGATATCAGCCCGCGCGTGCTGGAAAAGGTCCTGTACTTTGCCAACTATATTGTGATCGATCCGGGCGATACCCCGCTGATGAAAAAGCAGATCCTAAACGAGGCGGAGTACCGCGACATGCGCGAAAAGTATGAGGACGATTTCCGCGCCGGCATGGGCGCGGAGGCGATCAAGGAACTGCTGCAGGAGCTGGATCTCGACCAGCTCTCCAAGGAGCTGACCGCGGAACTGCGCGAATCCTCCGGACAGAAACGCCTGCGCATCATCAAGCGTCTGGAGGTCGTAGAGTCGTTCCGGCTGTCTCACAACCGTCCGGAATGGATGATCATGGACGTGGTTCCGGTCATCCCGCCGGAGATCCGCCCCATGGTGCAGCTCGACGGCGGCCGCTTCGCGACCTCGGACCTCAACGACCTGTACCGCCGCGTCATCAACCGCAACAACCGCTTAAAGCGCCTGCTGGAGCTGGGCGCGCCCGATATCATCGTGCGCAATGAGAAGCGCATGCTTCAGGAGGCGGTGGATGCGCTGATCGACAATGGCCGCCGCGGCCGGCCGGTCACTGGCCCGAACAACCGTGCGCTCAAGAGCCTGTCCGACATGCTCAAGGGCAAGCAGGGCCGCTTCCGCCAGAACCTGCTCGGCAAGCGCGTCGACTACTCCGGCCGTTCGGTTATCGTTGTCGGTCCGGATCTGAAGATTTACCAGTGCGGCCTGCCCAAAGAGATGGCGCTTGAGCTGTTCAAGCCGTTTGTAATGAAAAAGCTGGTGGAGGACGGAACGGCGTCCAATATCAAATCCGCCAAGAAGATGGTCGAGCGCGCCAAGCCCGAGGTTTGGGATGTGCTCGCCGGTATCATCAAGGGTCACCCGGTCATGCTCAACCGCGCGCCGACGCTGCACCGCTTGGGCATCCAGGCGTTCGAGCCGGTGCTGGTCGAGGGCCGCGCCATCCGTCTGCATCCGCTCGTCTGTACGGCGTTCAACGCGGACTTTGATGGCGACCAGATGGCGGTGCATGTGCCGCTGTCCGCAGAAGCGCAGGCCGAGGCGCGCCTTCTTATGTTGTCCGCCAACAACCTTCTCAAGCCGCAGGACGGCAAGCCGGTCACCGTACCGTCGCAGGATATGGTGCTGGGCTCCTATTACCTGACCATCGACCGCGATACCGAGCCGGGTACCGGCAAGGTGTTCCGCGACGCCGATGAAGCGCTGATGGCTTATGCGGAGGGCGTTGTCGGCATCCACGCGCCGATCAAGGTGCGCGTGACCAAGGAGATCAACGGCAAGATGGAGAGCCGCATTGTGGACGCGACGCCGGGCCGCCTGATCTTCAACGAGCGCATTCCGCAGGACCTCGGCTTTGTCGACCGCTCGGATCCGGACAAGAAATTCGATCTGGAGATCATGTTCACCTGCGGCAAAAAAGAGCTGGGCAAGATCATTGACAAGTGCATCCATGTGCATGGCTTCAATGTAACGGCCGAGGTTCTCGACTCAATCAAGGCGATGGGCTACAAATATTCGACCAAGGGCGCGCTGACCGTTGCGGTGGCCGATATGCTGGTGCCGGACGACAAGGCGACCCTGATCCATGAATCCGAGCAGCAGGTCGCCAAGATCGATAAAAAATACAAGCGCGGTTTTATCACGGACGACGAGCGCTACCGCCTGACGGTCGCCGAGTGGGAATCCACGACCAAAAAGGTTACCGCCAAGCTGCAGGAAAACATGCGCGAGCAGCGCTTCAACCCGATCCACATGATGGCCGATTCTGGCGCGCGTGGTTCGATCAACCAGATCCGCCAGCTCGCCGGTATGCGCGGCCTGATGGCGTCCACCTCGGGTAAGACGATTGAGATTCCGATCAAGTCCAACTTCCGCGAGGGTCTCTCGGTTTTGGAATACTTCATTTCTGCGCGCGGCGCGCGTAAAGGTCTGGCAGATACCGCGCTGCGTACTGCGGACTCCGGTTACCTGACCCGCCGCCTGGTAGACGTTTCCCAGGACGTGATCATCCGTGAGGAGGACTGCGGCGCGGCCAAGGGCATCTGGGTAGAGGATATTAAGGAAGGCAATCAGGTCATCGAGCCGCTGCGCGAGCGTCTGCTCGGCCGGTATCCGGTCGACGATATCTGCGATCCGGCAACAGGCGCGTTGATCGTACCCAAGAGCAAGATGATGAACGATGCGGACGCGGACGCGATCATCGCGGCCGGTATCACCCGCGTACAGATCCGCTCGGTCCTCGAATGCCGCGCGCGCAAGGGTGTCTGCTCGCACTGCTATGGCATGAATCTGGCGATGGGTACGCCGGTCGGCAAGGGCGAGGCGGTCGGCATCATCGCCGCGCAGTCCATCGGCGAGCCGGGTACCCAGCTCACCATGCGTACGTTCCACACCGGCGGCGTTGCCGGCTCGGATATCACGCAGGGTCTTCCGCGTGTTGAAGAGCTGTTCGAGGCACGCAAGCCCAAGAAGGCCGCAACCCTTGCGGAGATCAGCGGCGTCATCACCATTGAGGAGTCCAAGCGCACCACGGTCAAGACAGTCAACATCGTCAATTCGGAAACAGGCGATATGCGTTCTTACCAGCTCGCGTCGTCTTCCGGCATCCGTGTGACCGATGGGCAGGAGGTCGAGCAGGGCTTCCAGCTCAACGAAGGTTCGCTCAACCCGCATGATATCCTGCGCATCCTCGATCCGCGTGCAGTGCATGACTATGAGATCAAGGAAGTGCAGAAGGTTTACCGCCAGCAGGGCGTTGATATCAACGACAAGCATATCGAAGTCATCGTGCGTCAGATGATGCGCAAGGTGCGCGTCGAGGACGCGGGCGACGCAGAGGTGCTGCCCGGCTCGGTAATGGATCTGCTTGAGTTTGAGGACTATAACCAGAAGGTGCAGGACCGTATCGACGCGGGCGAGGAGGGTCTCCGCCTGGCGGTGGCCGAGCCGACGCTCATGGGTATTACCAAGGCGTCGCTGGCGACCGACTCCTGGATGTCCGCCGCGTCGTTCCAGGAAACAACCCGCGTGCTGACCGACGCCGCGATCAAGGGTAAGGTAGACCCGCTGATGGGCCTGAAAGAAAACGTCATCATCGGCAAGCTGATTCCGGCAGGCTCCGGCATGACCGAATACTGCGACGGACATTACGAGCAGACGGTCGATCTCGGCTGAATCGGAAAAGTATAAATTCTGCAAAACAGGGGAATGCTGAAAGGCGTTCCCTTGTTTTTACGGTCAGTGGCGCATTTTTTCGCTATAAACGATGTAGCAAACGCATATTATGGCAGAAATGGTGAAAAATCTCTGTAAAAATGCTTGACTTCATGCCGGAAAGCAATTATACTAATGAAGTATGCCGTATAGGAGGGTTAGTATGCTTTCAGAACTTCGCACGGCGCACAAGGTCATCGGTGTGAAGCAGTCGAAAAAGGCGATTCGGGACGGCGCGGCGGCTGAGGTCTATGTTGCGCTGGACGCGGAAAAACGCGTGGTAGGTCCCATTTACGAGCTTTGCAGCGAGACGGATACCAGGATCACGGAAATCACCACCATGGCGGAGCTGGGGGACGCGGCGGGCATCGATGTCGGTGCTGCGGTCGTCACAGTCCTGCGATGATGCTGTTTGATGGAATACGCGCGGCGCGCGTTTTTCATAAATACTTTTGAAAGAAGGAGGAAATAAAATGCCAACTTTTAACCAACTCGTCCGTAAGGGGCGCGAGGCAGTCGTTTACAAATCTACGGCGCCGGCTCTTCAGGTAGGCTATAACTCTCAGAAGAAGAAAGCCACCGACCAGTCTGCTCCGCAGAAGCGTGGCGTCTGCACGACGGTTAAAACCATGACGCCGAAGAAGCCGAACTCCGCGCTTCGTAAGGTTGCTCGTGTCAAGCTGACCAACCAGATGGAAGTTTCCGCTTACATCCCGGGCGAAGGTCACAACCTGCAGGAGCACTCTGTCGTTATGGTTCGCGGCGGCCGTGTAAAGGACCTTCCCGGCGTCCGCTACCACATCATCCGCGGCACGCTGGATACCCAGGGCGTAGCAAACCGCCGTCAGGCTCGTTCCAAGTACGGCGCTAAGCGTCCGAAGGCAGGCAAGTAAGCTGCCGACCCACACGTTTTGCGAGAAAAGTTAAAGTTTTTTCAGCAAAGCACTCTCATGCTTTGTCTGAGGCGTTTTATATCCGATTGCATATACGGGTGTATTACCTCGGACAGGCATTACAACGGCTTGCCCTATGTGCTGAGCCGGAGTACCTATGAAATCAAATATTTTTGAAGGAGGGAAGCAAAGTGCCAAGAAGAGGTAATGTCCCGAAGAGAGACGTTCTACCCGATCCGCTTTACAACTCTAAGCTTGTCACCAAGCTGGTCAACTCGATCATGCTGGACGGCAAGAAAGGCGTTTCGCAGAAGGTCGTTTATGGTGCTTTTGATATCGTCCGTGAGAAAACCGGACGTGAACCGCTGGAGGTCTTTACGGAAGCGATGGAGAACATCATGCCGTCGCTCGAAGTTAAGGCCCGTCGTGTAGGCGGCGCCACCTATCAGGTGCCGATGGAAGTCCGTCCGGAGCGTCGTCAGACCCTGGGCCTGCGCTGGATTACCAAGTATGCCCGCGCCCGCAGCGAGAAGACTATGCGCGAGCGCCTGGCCGGCGAGATCATGGACGCGTGCAACAATCTGGGCGGCGCTGTGAAGAAGCGTGAGGATACGCACAAGATGGCGGAAGCGAACAAGGCATTCGCGCACTACCGCTATTAATCTGCGATCCGTTTTACGCTTTGAAAGGAGAGCAATATGCCTAGAGAATATTCCCTGGAAAGAACCAGAAATATCGGCATCATGGCGCACATCGACGCCGGTAAAACCACTACCACCGAGCGTATTCTGTACTACACCGGTGTAAACCACAAGATCGGCGATACCCACGACGGTACCGCTACGATGGACTGGATGGAACAGGAGCAGGAGCGCGGCATCACCATCACCTCTGCCGCAACCACCTGCCACTGGTCGGGCTCCCAGCATCAGTTTCCGGAGCACCGTATCAACATCATCGACACCCCGGGCCACGTTGACTTCACCATCGAGGTGCAGCGCTCTCTGCGCGTACTGGACGGTTCGGTCACTGTTTTCTGCGCCAAGGGCGGCGTTGAGCCTCAGTCCGAAACGGTTTGGCATCAGGCTGATGATTATAAGGTGCCGCGTATGGCGTTCGTCAACAAGATGGACATCATGGGCGCCGACTTCTTCAATGTTGTCAGCATGATGAAGGACCGACTCAAGTGCAACGCAGTGCCGATCCAGCTTCCGATCGGCGTAGAGGAGACGTTCCGCGGCATCATCGACCTGGTGACCATGCGTGCGGAGGTTTACTATGACGATCTTGGCAAGGATGTCCGCGACGAGGAAATTCCGGCCGATATGATGGATCAGGCGCAGGAGTATCACGACGCGCTGTGGGAAGCCGCTGCCGAGCTTGACGAGGATCTCATGATGAAGTACCTCGAGGGCGAGGAGATCTCCGCTGCGGAGGTCAAGGCTGCAATCCGCAAGGGTACCATTGGCAATCAGATCATTCCCGTTCTGTGCGGCACCGCATACCGCAACAAAGGCGTCCAGATGCTGCTTGACGCGGTTATCGACTATATGCCGGCGCCGACCGACATCGAGGATATCAAGGGCGTCAACCCCAAGACTGGCGAGGATGATTCCCGTCCGTCCTCCGATGAGGCGCCGTTCTCTGCGCTGGCGTTCAAAATTGCGACCGACCCGTTCGTCGGCCGACTGACGTTCTTCCGCGTTTACTCGGGTACGATCACTGCGGGTTCCTCGGTCCTCAATGCGACCAAGGACCAGCGCGAGCGCTTGGGCCGCATCCTGCAGATGCACGCAAACCACCGTCAGGATATCGATGTGGTTTATTCAGGCGATATCGCCGCGGGCATCGGCTTTAAGAATACCACCACGGGTGACACGCTCTGCGACGAGAAGCACCCGATCATTCTGGAGTCCATGAACTTCCCAGAGCCGGTTATCCGCGTTGCGATCGAGCCTAAGACCAAGGCCGGTCAGGAGAAGATGGGTATTGCGCTGGCAAAGCTGGCGGAAGAGGATCCGACTTTCAAGACCTATACCGACGAGGAAACTGGTCAGACCATCATCGCCGGCATGGGCGAGCTGCACCTCGAGATCATCGTCGACCGCCTGCTGCGCGAGTTCAAGGTAGAGGCGAATGTCGGCGAGCCGCAGGTTGCTTACAAGGAAACCATCCGCCGCTCTGCGGACGTAGATCAGAAGTATGCGCGTCAGTCTGGCGGTAAGGGCCAGTACGGCCATGTCAAGATCATTGTTGAACCGAACGAGTCCGGTAAGGGCTACGAGTTCATCAACAAGATCGTCGGCGGTGCGATTCCAAAGGAATATATCGAGCCTGTCAACCAGGGTATCCAGGGTGCGATGCAGGCCGGTATCTTGGCGGGTTATCCGGTAGTCGACGTCAAGGTTACCCTGTATGACGGATCCTACCACGAGGTTGACTCCTCTGAAATGGCGTTCAAGATTGCCGGCTCCATGGCGTTCAAGGAAGCGATGAAGAAGGCGGATCCGGTTCTGATGGAGCCTATCATGCAGGTTGACGTTATGGTGCCGGAGGATTATATGGGCGATGTCATCGGCGGCCTGAATGCCCGCCGCGGCCAGATTCAGGGTATGGAGCCGCGCGGCGGTGTGCAGGCGATTTCCGCTGCCGTTCCGCTGAGCGAGATGTTCGGCTATGCGACCGCGCTGCGTTCGAGCACGCAGGGTCGTGGCCAATACACCATGCAGCCCAGCCATTACACGGAAGTACCCAAGAGCATCCAGGAAAAGATTATGGACACCCGTAACAAAGACAACTAAAAACTATTGCATTTTTCTGTGATTTGCAGTAGAATAAACTCACCATGACTATGAATTCAATTTACGAGGAGGATATCCACAATGGCAAAGGAAAAATTTGACCGCTCCCTGCCGCACGTTAACATCGGTACCATCGGCCACGTTGACCATGGCAAGACCACGCTGACCGCGGCGATCACCAAGGTTCTGGCTCTCGAGGGCGAGGCTGAGTATCAGGCGTACGACTCCATCGACAAGGCGCCGGAGGAGAAGGAGCGCGGCATTACGATCAATACCGCTCACGTTGAGTACCATACCAAGAACCGTCACTATGCGCACGTTGACTGCCCGGGCCACGCCGACTACGTTAAGAACATGATCACCGGCGCTGCTCAGATGGACGGCGCGATCCTGGTTGTTTCTTCTGCTGACGGCCCGATGCCGCAGACCCGTGAGCATATCCTGCTTGCTCGTCAGGTAGGCGTTCCGTATATCGTTGTATTCATGAACAAGGTTGACCAGGTTGACGACGAGGAGCTGCTCGATCTCGTTGAGATGGAGATCCGCGATCTGCTGTCCTCCTATGAGTTCCCGGGCGACGACATTCCGGTAATCCGCGGTTCCGCGCTGGGCGTTCTGACCTCTGACTCCACTGATCCGAACGCGCCGGAGTACGCTTGCATCCGCGAGCTGATGGATGCTGTTGACTCCTATATCCCGACGCCGGACCGTGCGGCTGACAAGCCGTTCATCATGCCGGTTGAGGACGTATTCTCCATCACTGGCCGTGGTACGGTTGCTACCGGCCGTGTCGAGCGTGGCCAGCTGAAGATGGGCGAGGAAGTTGAGATCGTCGGCCTGATGGACGCGCCGCGTAAGACCGTTGTTACCGGCATCGAGATGTTCCGTAAGCTGCTGGACTACGCTGAGGCTGGCGACAACATCGGCGCGCTGCTCCGCGGCATCCAGAAGACCGAGATTGAGCGCGGCCAGGTTTTGGCGAAGCCGGGTTCCATTCATCCGCACACCAAGTTCCACGGTCAGGTTTACGTCCTGAAGAAGGAAGAGGGCGGCCGTCATACTCCGTTCTTCAACAACTACCGTCCCCAGTTCTACTTCCGCACCACTGACGTTACCGGCGTTATCGCTCTGCCGGAGGGCGTTGAGATGTGCATGCCGGGCGACAACGTTGAGATGGACGTTGAGCTGATCACCCCGATCGCGATCGAGGAAGGTCTTCGTTTCGCTATCCGTGAGGGTGGCCGTACGGTTGGTTCGGGCGTTGTTACCAAGATCAACGCCGACTAATTGGCAATCATTAAACTCCCATGCTTCGCATGGGAGTTTTTTCTTGTCTAAAGCGTGCGGGCGTGCGACACAATAGCTGTGAGGAGGGATGCTTGATGAAAAACGAGCATGAGGTTTCTGCCCAGCAGCTGGAATCCGCAAAAAAGAATATTGAATGGATGGAGCGGAGCAAACCGAGCGTTGCGGCGCGCAGCAGCGAACATGAGATCAGTAACTGTCACCGCCAGAAAGACGTTCAGACGCAGGGGGAGGCGCTGCCGCCGCATGAGCGGAACTGCGGACGGGCGCATCCGATGCGCGGCACGAACAGCGAGGATCTGACCGAGTGGTGCATTGAGCACGAGACGTAAAGGGCAAACGGACGGTGCGGGGGCTGCGGACGCGAAGCCTGCAGCCCCCGTTGTGCGGCGGTATTTTACTTTTTTGCCGACTTGTGATACAATTAATATAACGCCGCGTAACATGAAGCCCGCCCGCGGCATAGGCTGAAAGCAGGAGGGGAAAACCATGTCTGTTTTCTGGCAATCTGTGCTGGCGGTATTTGCTGCGGTAGGGTTTTATACCGTTTTGCACACCGTGTATGAAATCGTTTTTGTACGTATGCTGCGGCTGCACGGCTCGGCGGAGCTGACGCTGTACGGGGATGGCTGCGACGCGTCGAGCGAGCAGCTGATCCGGACCGCCCTGCGGATCCGTAAGCAGTATCTGCCCGGCATGTCTATCACATTCGTCGAGATCGGCAGCGGACAGGGCCAAAATGTGGCGAAGCATATGGCGGCGCGGCAGGACATGATGTATTTGGAATGACACGGAAGTAGAGGAACATATCGGGTGGACGAAAGAGAATACGTATTGATACGCGGCACGGTGGAACAGATCGTTTTCTATAATCAGGAAAACGGTTACGCCGTGCTGCGCCTTGCGTCCGAAGAGGGGGCGGAGGTAACGGCGACCGGCACGTTCCCCAATATCGGACCCGGGGAACAGGTAATCCTGACCGGTTATTGGGTTACACATCCCTCCTATGGAGAGCAGTTCGCCACAGAAGCGTTTGAGCGGCGTCTGCCATCGTCCGTGCGCGGCATCGCCGAATACTTGGGTTCCGGACTGATTCGCGGTGTGGGGCAGCGCCTGGCGGCGCGGATCGCGGAGCGCTTTGGGGAAGATACCTTTGACGTTCTGACACATGCTCCCGACCGCCTGACTGAGATCAGGGGGATTACGGAAAAGAAAGCGCGGGAAATCGGCAGGCAGTTTATCGAGCAAAGCGAAATGCGCCTGCTGATGGATTTTTTGAGCGAGCATAACCTGCCGGTATCGCTGACGCCGCTGCTGTATAAGCGGTTGCATGACAGTGCGATCGACGCGTTGTGTGAGAACCCATATCTGCTGTGCGATCCGTATTATGATGTTGAATTCCGTATCGCAGACGGGCTGGCAATGGAGCTGGGGCTGTCGTTGCTGTCGGACGAACGGGCAGACGCGGGCGTGCTGTATACCCTGACGTTTAACCTGGATAACGGGCATACGTTCATACCGATGGAAAAGCTGACCCATACGGTCTGCGTGCTGCTGTCGGATGAGGATGTGGAGTTTGATGAGGCGCGGGCGCTGGAGAGCATCCTGCGGCTGAGCGAGCGCGGGAAACTGGTGCGGGAACAGATTGCGGGCAGGGACGCGGTCTATCTGCGCAGCATCCATGACGCTGAAGCCTATCTCGCAGAGATGCTGGGCGGTATGGCGGAGCGCTGCTTTTTGTATGACTTTGACGTGGACGAGCTGCTCGGCGCGCTGATGGAGGGCAGTGAATTTCCCTATTCGGAAAAGCAGAAGCAGGCCATTTCCGTGGCGGCGCGCAGCGGGCTTGTGATCCTGACCGGCGGGCCGGGTACGGGCAAAACGACCACCGTGCGCGGCATCCTGCAGGTTTTTGAGGCATTGGGACTGCACACGCTGCTCGCGGCCCCAACCGGACGGGCGGCCAAACGCTTATCCGATCTGACCGGTATAGAGGCCAGAACCATCCACCGGCTGCTGGAAGCCGGCTTTGCCGCCGGAGGGCGCACCGCCTTTGCGCGTAACCTGACGAATCCGTTGGAATGCGACGCGGTGATTCTGGACGAGGTATCCATGGTGGATATCACGCTGATGCAGGCGTTGGTCGAGGCGCTGCCGCATGGGGCGCGGCTGGTGCTGGTGGGTGACGCGGACCAGCTCCCGCCGGTGGGACCGGGGAATTTCCTGCGGGATATGATCGGCTCACACCGTGTTCCGACAATTGGGCTGACCGAGATTTTCCGGCAGGCGCAGAAATCCGATATCGTGATGAATGCGCATGCGGTCAATGCGGGCCGAATGCCGGTCCCATCCGGCGCGGACGGAGACTTCTTCTTCCTCAAGCGCTCCGAGCCGTCCGCGGTGATCGAAACGGTCGCGCAGCTTTGCGCGTCGCGCTTGCCGAAGCATTACGGCTTTACCCCTGCGCAGATTCAGGTGTTGTCGCCCGCCAAGCGGCAGGGGAGCGGCACGGTGGCGCTCAACCGGCGCTTACAGGAAGCTCTCAATCCACCTGCGGAAAGCAAGTTGGAAAAGCGCTTCGGGGACTGGATATTCCGCGAGGGGGATCGGGTGATGCAGGTGCGCAACAATTACGACATCGTATGGGAGCGTCGGGAGGACGAGGAGCAGGGGACCGGCATATTCAACGGCGATGTTGGGGAAATACTACAGATATTCCCGCAGCAGGAATGCATGGTCATCCGGTTTGACGACCGCATCGCAACCTACACCTATGATATGCTGGGCGAGCTGGAACTGGCGTATGCGGTCACGGTACACAAGTCGCAGGGCAGCGAGTTTGACGCGGTCGTACTGGCGCTGTCCGACGGGTTGCCGCGCCGCCTGCTGACGCGCAACATCCTTTATACCGCGATCACGCGCGCCAGGCAGCTTCTGGTGATCGTCGGCAGCGCGGATACAGTCGCTTATATGGTGGAAAACAACCAGAAAGGCAGGAGGTACAGCGCGCTCAAGGCGCGTCTGCGCGCGGAACCGACGCCGAATGCATCGGTTCTCGGATAAAACGCAGGGAAATGTTGTCGATTTGACAATATTTTCGCAAATAGCCTTGAAAACCGACTGGTGTATGGGGTATAATAAAAACACTGCAAATCGGCGGTAACAGAGCAAAAAGGATGAATGAAGATTATGGCTTCTTTTCTGGAAACATTAGCGAAAAAGTTTTCGCTTTTTTCGAGTGATATCGGCATTGACCTCGGCACGGCGACGGTTCTGGTCTACGTTAAGGGGAAGGGCGTGGTGCTGAACGAACCATCGGTTGTCGCGGTGGATAAGGTGTCGGGCAAGATCCTGTCCGTCGGCGCGGAGGCGCAGAAGATGCTGGGCCGCACACCGGGCAACATTATTGCCATCCGTCCGCTGCGCGAGGGTGTGATTTCAGACTATGAAATGACCGAGCGCATGATCAAGGAATTTATCCGCAAGGTGCAGGGCTTCCGCCTGTTTAAGCCCAACGTGGTGATTTGCGTGCCTTCGATCATCACCGAGGTCGAGGAACGCGCGGTGATCGATGCCGGCACCCAGGCGGGCGCAAAGCGTGTTTTCCTGATCGAGGAGCCGGTCGCGGCGGCGATTGGCGCGGGCATCGATATTGCAAAGCCCAACGGCAACATGGTGGTCGATATCGGCGGCGGTACGACCGATGTTGCGGTTATTTCGCTCGGCGGCATCGTGGAATCCACTTCGATCAAGATTGCGGGCGATAAGTTCGACGAAGCGATCGTCAAATATGTCCGCCGAAAGCACAACGCCCTGATCGGCGAGCGCACTGCGGAGCAGATCAAAAAGACCATCGGCTGTGTTTATCCGCGTACGGAAGAGGTATCGATGGAGGTCAAGGGGCGCTGCCTGATGACCGGCCTGCCGCGCACGTTCTCGGTCAACTCGACCGAGGTGCTGGACGCATTGGAGGAAGTCAGCGCGTCGATCGTCGAGGCGATCCACTGGGTCATCGAGCGGACGCCGCCTGAGCTGACCGGCGATATTTCGACCAACGGCATCGTGATGACCGGCGGCGGTTCGCTGATCTGGGGCTTCGACAAACTGGTCGCGTCCAAGACCGGCATCCCGACCCACATCGCGGATGAAGCGATTTCCTGTGTCGCTTACGGCACGGGCAACTGCTTGGAGAACCTGTCCGGCATGCAGGATGGAACGATGAACCTTTCGCGGCAGCGTCAGATGATGCAATAAACGGGCGCAAAGCCTGTGTCCATATGCTACGCAGCAGTATAGCGTTGCCGAGGCTTGCATCCAGTAAAGGCAAGGCAAAAAACACCCGCCATTGGACGGGTGTTTTTGATGGAGCGGTGCGGAGGCAGGTAGATGACAGAACAGCAAAAATATATGAAAGCAGCGCTCCGTCTCGCCCAAAAGGCGGCGGAGGAGGGCGAGGTGCCGGTGGGCGCGGTGGTTGTTTGCGAAGGGAAAATCGTCGGCCGCGGCCGGAACCGCAGGGAGACCAAAAAAAACGCGCTCCATCATGCGGAGATCGAGGCCATCGAAAAGGCGTGCAGAAAGCTGGGCGGCTGGCGGCTGCATAAATGCGACCTGTATGTTACGTTGGAGCCGTGTCCGATGTGCGCGGGCGCTATCATCAACGCGCGGATCAAAACGGTATATTACGGGGCGCCCGATCCGAAAGCCGGCTCATGCGGCACGCTGGTCGACCTGTTCGCGCTGCCGTATAACCACAGGCCGACGGTCGTTTCCGGCGTGATGGAGGAGGCGTGCGCAGCGATCCTCAGAGACTTTTTCCGCGCGCTGCGGGAAAAGCGCAGGCGGCTGCGATTTCAGGAGAAATCAGACGTCGCGGACGTTTGAAAATATAAAGATGTAAGTTTTATAAGGGGTATGTAGCAATGCAAAGAGAAAGATTGGGCTCACGCTTGGGCTTCATCCTGCTCTCGGCAGGGTGCGCCATCGGCGTGGGAAATGTATGGAAGTTTCCATGGATGGTAGGCCAGTACGGCGGCGGCGCGTTTGTCGTGTTTTATGTACTCTTCCTAATCATCCTGGGGCTGCCGATTATGACGATGGAATTTGCGGTGGGCCGCGCCAGTCAGAAAAAGTCCGGTGCGCGCTTATCAGGCGCTGGAAAAGCCGGGGCAGAAATGGCATATCCACGGTTATCTGGCCATGATTGGCAACTACCTGCTGATGATGTTTTACACGACCGTGTGCGGATGGATGCTGCATTATTTCTATCTGACCGCTTCCGGACGGTTTGAAGGGGCGACGACCGAACAGGTGCAGGCAGTATTTCCCGAAATGCTTGGCCAGCCGCTTGTGATGGGGGGCTGGATGGTCGTTGTCGTCGTTGTGGGTTTCGCAATCAATTCGTTTGGACTGCAGAGCGGCTTGGAGCGTGTGACCAAGGTGATGATGCTCGCGCTGCTGGCGATCATGGTGATTCTGGCGGTGAACAGTATCCTGACGGAAGGCGCAGGCGAGGGACTGAAGTTCTACCTGATTCCGGACCTGAACCGGATGCAGGAAGCTGGCATTGTCAATGTCATTGTCGGCGCGATGAACCAGTCGTTCTTTACGCTGTCTCTGGGCATTGGCGCGATGGCGATTTTTGGAAGCTACGTTGGTAAGAGCCGCGCCCTGCTGGGTGAAGCGGTCAATGTGGCAATCCTGGATACATTTGTTGCGTTCACCGCGGGTCTGATTATTTTCCCAGCCTGCTTTGCGTTTGGCGTTTCGCCGGACAGCGGCCCGAACCTGATTTTCGTCACCCTGCCGAATATTTTCAATCATATGGCGATGGGCCGGCTGTGGGGCAGTCTGTTCTTTGTGTTCATGGCGTTTGCGGCGTTTTCCACGGTCTTGGCTGTTTTTGAAAACATCATCTCCTGCGGCATGGACCTGACCGGCGCTGGCCGGAAAAAGGTTGCAGGGGTGAACATCATCCTGATAATCCTGCTCTCGCTTCCCTGTGTGTTGGGCTATAACATCTGGTCGGGCTTCCAGCCGTTTGGCGAGGGGACCGCTGTGCTGGATCTGGAGGATTTCCTGGTTTCCAACATTTGGCTGCCATTGGGGTCGATCATATATCTGCTGTTCTGTACCAGCCGTTATGGCTGGGGCTGGAAAAACTTTAAGGAGGAGGCCAACGAGGGCGGCGGCTTTAAGGTGCGCGATGGGATACGTGTCTATGTCAGCTATATCCTGCCGCTGATTGTGCTGGTGATTTTCGTGCTGGGAATAAAGGACAAGATTTTGCTCCTGTTCTCTTGAAAACGGTGGTGCAGTATGATATAATAATTTTGCTGCACCAAATATGCCGGTGTGATGGAATTGGTAGACGTAGTGGACTCAAAATCCACCGCTGGCGACAGCGTACCGGTTCGAGTCCGGTCACCGGCACCATACTGTATTTTTTACAGGTTCATATTAAAAAAACACTGCACGAAACGTGCGGTGTTTTTTAAGTATACAGGAAAACGCCGCGGCATCGGGAATAATTCGGACGAAGCGGTGCGGCGGGATGGAAAGGACGGGCGACGACAATGCACAATGAGCTGACCGCGCAGGATATTGCAATGATGCAGAAGGAGCTGGAGCACCGGAAGCTGGAACTGATGCCGGAGCTGATTGAGGAGGTCAAAAGGACGAGGGCGTTCGGGGACCTGAGCGAAAACTTTGAATATAAAGCGGCCAAGCAGGCGCAAAACCGCAACCGCAGCCGGATCCGCTATTTGGAGCGGATGATCAAATCCGCTCATATCATAGAAGACCGCGCGGGTGCGGATGAGATCGGGCTGTTCGATAAGGTGGAGCTGTACTTTGAGGAGGACGATGAAATCGAAACGATACAGGTCGTGACCACGGTTCGGTGCGACCCGCTGCAGGGGCGCGTCAGTCGGGAAGCACCCTTGGGCAAAGCGGTGCTCGGCAGAAAGGCGGGGGACCGCGTGAAAGTGGAAACCGATGACGGGGCGGCCTATACGGTCGTCATACGGTCCATCACGAAAGAGATGGACGATGGGAACGGCACGATCCTCTGAATGTGCTGCGCGGCATGGAATATCGGGCATCCGGTTATCCGCAGATGTTTTGCATATTTCATGGATTTGTGGTATGATAACAGGGAGAGAATGAATGACAGGGGAAACATTGGTGCTTTCCAATAAAAGCAAGGCGATCGGCTTCATCCTGCTTTCCGCGTTGGGGTTTGCGATGATGAGTGTTTTCGTCCGCTTGGCGGGCGATCTGCCTTTTACACAAAAATCCTTTTTCCGCAACGCGGTTGCGATGGTCGTGGCAGCGGTGCTGCTCAAACGCGATGGGAGCGGATTCCGGTGGGAGAAAGGGAATCTGCCTCTTTTGCTCCTGCGCGCGTCATGCGGCACGCTCGGCATTTTCTGCAACTACTATGCGATCGACCGCCTAGTTTTGGCGGACGCGAATATTTTGAATAAGATGTCGCCCTTTTTTGCGATTTTATTTTCCCTTTTCCTGTTGAAAGAGCGGGCTAACCTGTTTCAATACGGGATGGTCTTGGTGGCGTTTGGCGGGAGCATGCTGATCATCAAGCCCAGATTTTCGGCAGAGGCGTTTCCGGCGTTTATCGGCCTGCTGGGCGGTATCGGTGCGGGCGCGGCTTATACCGCGGTCCGCGCGCTTTCCCAAAAACAGGAGAAAAGCGCGCGGATCGTCTTTTTCTTCTCCACTTTTTCGACGCTGGTCACGCTGCCGTTTCTGATTTTTGATTTCCATCCGATGTCCGGGCTACAGTTTGTGTATCTGCTGGGCGCTGGCTTTGCGGCCACGCTGGGGCAGTTCGGCGTGACGCTGGCTTATGCGCATGCGTCGGCAAAGGAGATTTCTGTGTTTGATTATTCCCAGGTTTTGTTTACCGCGTTATTCGGCTTCTTCCTGTTCGGCCAGATTCCGGATTGGATGAGCGTCGTCGGCTATGCCGTGATCTGCGGCGTTTCAGTCGTCACATTTTTATATAACCGGACCGTGGAAAGCAGGGGGCAGGCGCGTGGACCGGTATGAGGTGGTTCGCTCCCGCCGGCGGACGCTGGCGGTCGAGGTGCGGCGGGATGGCGCGGTGGTGGTGCGTGCGCCGCTGCACGTTCCGGAGCGGGAGATCGCGCACTTCGTGAGCAACCAGGCGGCTTGGATTGACCGTGCGCGCGCGAGGCAGGCGTTGCGTCGGGAGGCACATCCGGAGCCGGACGCCGCGCGCTGTGTAGAACTGGAAGCGCAGGCTCGGGACGAGATTCCGCGTCGGGTGGCGCGGTATGCAGAACGGATGGGGTTGCGGCCGACTGGGATAAGGATTACCGCCGCGCGGACGCGGTTCGGCTCCTGCAGTGCGAAAAACAGGCTGTGCTTTTCCTGGCGTCTGATGGATTATCCGGACGCCGTGATTGATTATGTGGTCGTGCATGAGCTTGCGCACATTGTCCATAAAAATCACGGCCCCCGTTTTTGGGAGCTGGTGGAACGCTATATGCCGGATTACAAGCGTCGTCGCGCCATGCTGCGCGAATAGGAACAAAGGAGTGGAAAACGAAAAATGACGATTGCGGAGATTGCACAGCGGGCAGGGGTATCCAAGGCGGCGGTTTCCCGCTACCTAAATAACGGCTATATTAGCTCGGAAAAACGCGAGGCAATCCGCCGTGTCATTGAGGAGACCGGATATATCCCATCCCAGCAGGCGCAGACTTTGCGCACGGGAAAAAGCCGTATGATCGGCGTGATCGTACCGCGCATCGATTCCGAGGCGGTCAGCCGTGTGGTGGCCGGTATTTCACGCATATTTGAGGAGCAGGGTTACCGCTTACTGCTGGCCAACACCGAGAACCGGATGGACAAGGAACTGGAATATCTGGAGGTGTTCCGAACGGGAAACGTGGACGGCGTACTTCTGGTGGCAACGATCCTGTCGCCGGCGCATCGAAAGGCGGTGCAGGCGTGCAGCGTGCCGGTTGTCCTGCTGGGGCAGCAGATGGACGGGGTGACCTGTGTTTACCACGATGACCGTGGCGCGGCCTATGCGGTCACTCGGCTGATGCTACAGGGCGGCAGGAAAAAGCTCGGCTATATTGGCGTGACCCAGCGGGACAGGGCGGCGGGTGAGTCCCGACGGGCGGGTTTTTTGGATGCGCTCCATGAAGCAGGGCTGGAAGAAACGGCGTCCCGCATGGAACAGAGCGATTTCTCTATTGACGGAGGCTACGCCGCAGCGGAGCGCATGTTGCAGCGCGCAAACGATGTGGACGGGATTTTTTGTGCAACCGATTCCATAGCGATTGGCGCAATGAACCGGCTCGAGCAGTATGGACGGCGTGTGCCGGAGGATGTTGCGCTGGCAGGCATTGGCCATTCGAGGCTAGGCGAATTGATCCGTCCGCGGCTCACGACCGCGCATTACTATTACCAGACCAGCGGTGAAGAGGCAGCAAAAGATCTGATTGAAATGATTGAACAGGGGATGGATCGCAAAAAACAGCTCAAGTTAGGCTTTGAAATCCGTTTGGGAGAAACGACCTGAAGCGGAAAACCATAGAAAAGGGTGCAGCCGTTCCCGCTAAGGCAGGAGCGGATTTTTTTGTGTAAAATGGGGTATCCTGAAAGGGGGTTGGATGAAATGCGCAAAAAGAGAGCGGGATATTTGGACAGGATTGCGGATTTACAAAGGCATGCATAAGGCGTATAATTAACCTATAAAATGAAATCGATTTCACAAAAAGAAAGGGAGAATCGCGGTGGATTACAAAAAAGCGGCGGCCGGAGTGCTGGAAAGCATCGGCGGGAAAGAAAACATCATTTCGGCGGCGCATTGTGCAACGCGCTTGCGCCTTGTGATCGCGGACAACGGCAAGGTTGACAAGAAAACGCTGGAAAACGCGGAAGGCGTGCAGGGCGTATTTGAGGCGCAGGGACAGCTTCAGATCATTTTCGGCACAGGCACGGTAAACAAGGTGTACGATGAATTCATCGCGCAGTCCGGCGCGGCGGCGGTCAGCAAGGACGAGGCAAAGGCGCAGGGCGCGCGGAAAGGCAACTGGTTCCAGCGCGCGATCAAGACGCTGGGCGATATTTTCGTGCCGATCATTCCGGCGATCGTGGCGTCCGGCTTCCTGATGGGCATTATGGAGTCGCTCAAGTTCATGGTGAACAACGGCTTCATCGAGCTGGACAGCACAAGCTCACTGTTTGTGTTCGCGGATCTGTTTTCCAATGTTGCGTATACGTTCCTGCCTATTCTGATCGCATTTTCAGCGGCCAAGGTTTTTGGCGGCAACCCGTTCCTCGGCGCGGTCGTCGGCATGATTATGATTCACCCCAGTCTGCAAAACGCATGGACGGTAGCGGACGGTGTGCAGACCTATCAGGAGGTGTTTTTCGGCTTATACGAGGTGCCGCTGGTCGGTTATCAGGGGCATGTCATTCCGGTCATCATCGCGGTGTGGGTGATGTGCTTCCTGGAAAAGCGGCTGCATAAAATCGTGCCGCCGATGTTCGACCTGTTCGTCACCCCGCTGGTTTCTGTGTTTGTGACCGGATATCTCACGCTGGCCGCAATCGGGCCGCTGTTCACGACGGTGGAAAACTTTGTGATCGACGGCGTGCAGTGGCTGATTGCGATTCCGTTCGGCATCGGCTCGTTTATCATGGGCGGGCTGTATGCGACGACCGTCGTTTCCGGTATCCATCATATGTATACCATCATCGACCTCGGCCAGCTAAGCGCATACGGCCTGACGTTCTGGCTGCCGCTGGCCAGTGCGGCGAATGTGGCGCAGGGCGGCGCGGCGCTGGCGGTCGCGATCAAGACCCGCAATAAAAAACTCAAATCCATGGCCCTGCCCGCGTCGCTGTCGGCGTTCATGGGCATTACGGAACCCGCGATCTTCGGTGTGAACCTGCGCTTTTTCCGTCCGTTCATCGCCGGTGCAGTTGGCGGCGCGTGCGGCGCGCTTTACGCTTCGATTGTCAGGCTGGGTGCGACGGGTACGGGCGTAACGGGCATCTTTGGCATCCTTCTGCACCTGCACCATCCGATCCAATATATCCTGACCGTCGGCATAGCGGCGGGCGTTGCGTTTGCGCTTTCCTGGATCATGGGAATCCCTGAGGAGGCGAGTCAGCCGCAGCCGTATCCGGCTGCGGCGCCGGAAGCGGCACAGCCGGCGGCCGTGCCGCAGGGCAGGATGGTAACGGTGGCCGCGCCGCTGACCGGCGAGGCGGTCCCGCTTTCCAAAACCGGAGATCCGGCGTTTGCAGCTGAGGTTTTGGGGAAAGGCGTTGCGGTAAAGCCTGCGGAAAACAGGATATATGCGCCCTGTGCGGCGGAGGTCACGGCAGTCATGGGCCATGCGATCGGCCTGCAGTGCGATAACGGCGTGGAGCTGCTGATCCATGTGGGTATTGATACGGTGAACCTGAACGGCAAGCATTATACCGGCCACGTGGTGGAGGGGCAGCGCGTGCAGGCAGGCGAGCTGCTACTCGAATTCGATGCGGAAGCGATCGAAAAAGAGGGCTATAAGACTATCACGCCGGTGATTGTGACCAATTCGGACCAGTATGCGGCCGTTGAACTGTCGCTGGGCTCGGTAACGGCAAAGCGGGATACGCTGCTCACGCTGGCCGCGCAGGAGGAGGATGCATGAGCAACGCATTACACAGGGACTTGGCGCGTCTGGTCGAGCGGGTCGAACGCGAAGACGGACCGCGCGCTGCGGCGGACCCCTACCGCCAGCGGTTCCATCTGATGCCGCCGGTGGGCTGGCTCAATGACCCGAACGGCCTGTGCCGGTGCGGGGAATGGTATCATGTATTTTACCAGTACGGCCCGTTTGACGCGGCGGGCGGTGTCAAGCACTGGGGGCATTACCGGAGCCGCGATCTGCTGCAGTGGGAAAAGCTGCCGGTCATGCTCTATCCGGATGAGCCGTGGGACGTCCACGGCGTATATTCCGGCTCCGCGCTGGTCGAGGATGGAGTCATGTATCTGTATTACACCGGCAACGTCAAGCAGGCGGGGGATTATGACTATATCACAGCGGGACGCGGGCATAATACCGCACTTGCCGTCTCGCGGGACGGGGTATCGGTGCAGTCCGACGAGCTGCTGCTCACCAACGCCGATTATCCGGCCGGACTGACCTGTCATGTGCGCGACCCCAAGGTATGGCAGCAGGATGGGATGTATTATATGGTGCTGGGTGCGCGCACGCTGGACGATCGGGGCGAGATATTGGTATTCGAGTCCGCGGACAAACGGCGGTGGAGGCATCGCAATACGCTCACCACACCGGAAAAGTTCGGCTATATGTGGGAGTGTCCTGACCTGTTCGGGCTGGAGGGACTGTCCTTTCTGGTCTGCTCGCCGCAGGGGGTTGACCGCCAGGGCGATCGATACCAGAATATCTATTCCAGCGGTTATTTTCCGCTGCACGGGGATTTTCGGGGCGAGTACATGCTCGGTGGCTTTACCGAGCTGGACTGCGGCTTTGATTTCTATGCGCCGCAGTCGTTCGAGGACCGCGGCCGCCGCCTGATGATCGGATGGATGGGCATGCCGGACGCGGAGTATCAAAACCCGACCGTGGAGAGCGGCTGGCAGCACTGTCTGACCGTGCCGTGTGAGATTTCCCGTGACGGCACACGGCTGCTGCGGTATCCGGTGCCAGAACTGGAAAAGCTCCGTCAGGAGCGCGTTGCACCGGAAAACGCGAAGGTGTTCGATCTGGAATACAGCCCGCAGGGCGCGGGAAAGCTTGTCATTCGGGAGAGCCTTGTGGTAGAATGGGAGGGGAACCGGATAACCCTGTCTTTCCAGTCGGGAGATGCGGGGCGCACCATGCGCCGCGCCTGCGTGGAGCGGGAGGTCGAGCATTTGCGCATCCTTGCGGATGCGTCCTCGGCAGAGGTGTTCGTAAACCGTGGCGAGCGGGTGCTTTCCACCCGCTATTATCCGGCGCCCGAGGCGCGCGGCATCGCGTTTACAGGAGCAGGGGAGGCTGCGCTGTGGGCGATGGGCGCGCTGGAAATCCAATAGCAGGTGGAATGGGAACCATGTATCAATTGCTTGCGCTCGACCTGGACGGTACGCTGCTGGACCGGTCGAGCCGTGTGACCAAACAAAACGCCCGCGCCGTGCGCCGCGCGCAGATGGCCGGCGTGAAGATTGCGCTTTGCACCGGACGTCATCTGGCGGATGCTCGGCTGTTCGGCGAACAGCTTTTCGCGCCTGCGGACTGGGCGGTCACGGTAAACGGCGCGTTGGTCAGCCGGCTGGATGGGTCGGAAATCGTGCTGTCCGCCGGGCTGGACCAGCGGGATTGCCGAACCATATTGGAGGTGTGCAGCCGCTATGCTTCCGACCCTTGCTTTTATACAGCGGAACGGCTGTATTTTGGCGACGGGTTCAACCGCTTTTTTGACGAGCTGAGGCGGCACGGTTATCATATGGTCAGCCGCCAGTGGGATGGCGCGGTCTATGTGAAAGAGATGGCGGATTGGGAGGCGCTGCTGGAGGAAAAGGAGCTTTCCTTTTCCAAGGCGATTTTGTACCACCGTGACCCGTCTGTTGTGGACGGCATGATGCACGCGCTGGAGGCGACCGGACGGTTTGAGCTTGCGCCATCCGTGATGTACGGGGGCGCTTTGAAAAACGTGGAGGTCAACCGGAAAGGCGTACACAAGGGCAGAGGGCTGGAGCGGCTTGCCGCGCATCTCGGTTTTTCCATGCAGCAGGTGATGGCGGTCGGAGACAGCGATAACGACTTGACCATGCTGCGGCAGGCAGGCCTGAGCGTGGCGATGGGGAACGCGCCCGCTCACATCCGCGCCGCTGCGGATGCCTGCACGGCGGATCATACGGAAAATGGGGTCGCGAGGGCGATAGAACGGTATTTGCTGGAGGAACGGATATGAAAAAGGTTATGGCGATCGGGGAGCTGCTCATTGACTTTGTGCCGCAGCAGAAAGGCTGCACGCTGGACGAGGTCACCCATTTTGAGCGCGTGGCGGGCGGCGCGCCTGCGAATGTCGCCGCCGCGGTCGCGCGGTTGGGCGGCACGGCGGGCATGATATCCCAGGTCGGCGAGGATGCGTTCGGTACGCATATCCTCAAGGTCCTGCAGTCCAACGGCGTGGATACCGGAAACGTGTTTCGCACCGGAAAGGCGAACACCGGTCTGGCCTTTGTATCCCTGGACGCTTCCGGAAACCGTGAGTTCTCCTTCTTCCGCAATCCCTCGGCCGACCTGTTTTTGTGTGAAGAACAGATCACGCCCGCCATGTTTGCGGACTGCGCGGCACTGCATTTCTGTTCGGTGGACCTGGTGGACTGGCCGGTCAAGGCAGCGCATCGCCGGGCGATCGGCCTGGCGCAGGAAGCTGGCGCGCTGATTTCTTTTGACCCCAATGTGCGTCTGCCGCTGTGGGAGCGTCCGGAGGACTGCCAGGCCGCGATACGGGCGTTCCTGCCGTTTGCCGACCTAGTCAAGCTGTCGGATGATGAGGTGGAGTTCGTGACTGGCTGCAAAGAGGAGCGCGAGGCTGCGCGCAGGCTGTTTGCGGGCGGCTGCCGCATGCTGCTCGTTACGCGCGGGGCGGACGGGGCGGCGATCTACACACGCGGCGCGCACGCGGAAACCGAAACGATTCCGGTTCCTGTTACGGATACAACGGGCGCGGGCGATTCTTTCATCGGTTCGTTTCTGTACCAGCTGACACGGGACGGGGTTACGGCGGAGCAGCTCGATCGGCTTTCGGAGGAACGGCTGGCCTCCTACTTACAGTTTTCCGCGCGGTATGCGTCGCTCACCGTACAGCGCAAGGGAGCGGTGATGGCGACGCTGGAGGAGCTTCGGCGGGCCTATCCGGATAAAGAATAAAAAAGCGGTCTGCGTTTCGGGCGCAGACCGCTTTTCAAAAGTATGGGGAGAGCGGCGGTGCGGCGGCCAGCCGCCCTGCCGCTTCAGGAAAAGTCGCGCCGCAGCCGCGCAGCGCAGCGGCGGCAGAAATCCTCGTAAAGCAGGGGCTCGTCCCGCATTTGCTGTTTGAAGCCCCAGATATGGGTGAAATAACCCTGCTGCCTGCCGCTGAACAACGCGGCAAGGTCGGACAGCGCGGCGGCATGGACGCGCTCCCGCGCCGCGCACATTGCCAGGAGCCGCTGTTCGGCAAAGACCATGTAGGTCAGCACGTCGTCCGCAGTAGCGGAGGCGCGGATAAAGCGGATTGCGGTATCCGTATAATGCCGCCGGAACGCATCGCTGCCAAAATAGGCAAGCGCGGTGTTATAGGGACGCACGGCCCAGTCAAAAGCAGAAAAGTCAAAGCCACGCGTCTGGGAGAAGGCCTCCGGCCCAGGGTAGATATCGGGCATGATATCCTCTGTGTGGACCGCGGCGGCATCCAGCCCGCGGAGCAGCGGCGCAAGCGGCTTCCAGACAATAAAATCGGTATCGATCATCACACAGGGCGCGGGCATGGCGGAAAGCGCATACAGCTTGCCGGCCGCCCAAAACGCGATGGGGTTGACATCCTCTGGCATGGCGTCGAGCAGAGGATGCACCCCGCCGTCCCAGAGAAAGGAAAAGCCAAGCGCATCATAGTATCGCTTGGCGGTGCTGTCGCAGATCATGCGGATGGAGCCGTTGGTTTTCTGCCAAGAGAGCGCGGAAAGCGCGGTCGTCAGCAGTTCAAACGGTTCGACCGCGTAGGGCCGGTCCGGTGTGCGCGCGAAAAAGGGACACGTCCAGTTGATATGAAACGCGGAAAGCATTCAAATCAGCTCCAATCCATAGCCGCCGACAAAGTAAGTGCAGGAACCCCCAAAATGCGAACCAGAACCGGACGAACGATAACTTGTGCGGTAGGACGTAGTATAGGAGGTCAGGTAGGAACCAGAGCCGGAACCGCATTGCACCCAAACCGTGCGCCGGATCGTGATGCCGTCTTCGGTCACGACGGTTTCGAGGGGGGCAACGCGCCTCCCATGACGGGAACAGGGGCTTGTCCCTCCTCAACGGGGTACCAGCCGGCGGGATAAGGGGCGGCGGGGAATATCGGCTCGGGCGTTTGCTCGACCGGCCGGCAGTGCTTCGCATAACTGTCCAAATCAAATACA
This sequence comes from Intestinibacillus sp. NTUH-41-i26, assembly GCF_032769475.1. Taxonomy (GTDB): domain Bacteria; phylum Bacillota; class Clostridia; order Oscillospirales; family Butyricicoccaceae; genus Agathobaculum; species Agathobaculum ammoniilyticum. The sequence continues at coordinate 1,790,151 of NZ_CP136477.1, read as the reverse complement.
ACACCGTCGATCTCGCGGTATTGCTCGGGATTCATCGCCAAAATGCCGTTGGATTTTGCCATGCAGAACCGCCTCCCCGTTAAAGTAGATGCACTGATAAGTAAATTATACTGTAATGGACTGAAAACCGCAACGAGAAAATCGCCGCCCGAGGAAAAATTTGCGGACTGCAGGCTTTACAGGGCGCTTGGCGGAACGTATAATATACCAGGATACGGATAAGGGAGTTTTGGAAATGGATTTTTTGACACTCGAGCAGTCCGTCTGGCCGCGCCTGCAGGAAGAAAAGCGGCCGATTGTTTTATACGGCATGGGAGACGGCGCGGATAAGATACTTCGGCAGTTTGAGCGGCTGGGGATTCAGGCCGCCGCAGTATTTGCAAGCGATGAATTTGTGCGGGGACACAGCTTCCGCGGGTTTCGGGTGCATCGGCTGGACGAGGTGGTCGATGCGTTTGGGGAGGATATTCTGATTGTGATTGCGTTTGCCAGCCAGCGTCCGGAGGTGCTGGACAAGATGTATGCGCTCGACCGGCGCTTCGACGTGGTCGCGCCGGATGTGCCGGTCGTGGAGGGCGCGGTATTTGACGAAGCGTTCGTGCGCGCGCACAGCGGGGAGATGGAGCGGGCGTATGCGCTTTTGGCGGATGAACGATCGCGCACCGTGTTTCTGGATACCGTCCGTTTCAAGCTGTCCGGCAGGCTTTGTTATCTGTGCGCGAGCGAAACCGATAAGGATGAGGTGTTCCGTACCGTGCTGCGCCTCGGGCCGGAGGAGCGTTTCGCAGACTTGGGCGCCTATAACGGGGACACGATCCGCGAGCTGCTGCACTATACTGGCGGGCGCTTCACTTCGGTCACAGCGCTCGAGCCTGACCGGCGCAGCTTTCGCAAGCTGTCCGCCTACGCGGAAGAACAGCTTACGGGGGATATAACGCTGGAACAGGCGGGCGCATGGTCGGAGGATACGGTCCTGTGCTTTTCGGACCAGGCGGGGCGGCAGTCGCGCATCTCGCATGTGGGCAGGGAAACAAGGATGCGCGCGCTGGACAGCGTGCTGCGCGGCAGGCCATGCACCTATTTGAAAATGGATGTAGAGGGCGCGGAGCGGGAGGCGCTGCGCGGCGCGGCGCAGACCATCCGAAGCTGGCGGCCCAAGCTCAACCTTGCAGCCTACCATAGGAGCGGAGATTTCTTTTCCCTTGCGCTGCAGGTGCATGCGCTTTGTCCGGATTACCGGCTTTACCTGCGCCACCATCCGTATGTGCCGGCATGGGATACCAACCTGTATGCGGTCTGCCCATAAAACAGGAAAAGAGCGCTGCCTGCGGGCAGCGCTCTTTATGTATGGTTTATTCGCCTTCTGCGAGGCGGTAGCCGACGCCTACCTCGGTGAACAGATATTCCGGCTCGGCGGGGTTCTTTTCGATTTTGCGGCGGATGTTCGCCATGTTGACGCGCAGGATCTGATTATCACCGCCCGCGCGGGGCCCCCACAACTCCTTAATAATGTAGTCGTAGGTCAGTACCTTGCCGGCGTACTTGCCAAGCAGGGCGACGATGCGGAATTCGCTCAGCGTCAAATGGACGTTTTCTCCCCGCACCAGGACCTGATGCTTGTTGTAGTCGATGGTCAGGTCCCCGACCGTATAGGTGCCGCGCTGGGCGATCTCGTCGTTGTCCGAGGTGGTGCGGGTGTGGCGGATCGCCGTGCGGACACGGGCCAGAAGCTCGGCCGTGCCGAACGGCTTGGTCAGATAGTCGTCCGCGCCGAGGTCGAGCGCGCCGACCTTGTCATGCTCATGCGAGCGGGCGGAAACGACCACCACCGGCAGGCTGGACCAGGAACGCAGGCTGTTGAGTACCTCCAGCCCGTCCATGTCCGGCAGGCCGAGGTCCAGAATGACCAGATCGGGACAATGGGAGGACAGCATGGACATTGCCTCCGCACCGGTGCGGGCTTGTATCGTTTCGTAACCGTTGGAATTGAGGATAGTGGAAATAAAATGCGAAATGCTTTTTTCATCTTCTACAATCAGGATTTTTTCTCGGATATTCATTTAAGTTCCTCCTCGGAAAGCGGCAGCAGGAAAGAAAATTCCGCGCCCGCTCCCATATTTTTTGCTTCCATAGTACCACTGTGCGCGCGTACGATCGCCATACAGACCGACAGGCCTAGGCCCATATTGCGTTTCCCATCCCCAGCGGGCGTTTCGTTGCGTTTCATGCTGCCGTCAAATAGCGTCGGAAGCTCCTTGGGGGGAATGCCTTTGCCGTTGTCCTGCACGGAAAAACAGGCGTATTTGCCCTCCTGATGCACGGAAAGCAGAATGTTTGTCGTTGTCTCACCATGGATCACCGCGTTTTCCAGAAGATTGGACAGCACCTGTTCGATCAGGATAGCGTCCATGGGGACAAACAGGAGATCGCTCGGCGCGGCAACGCGGATGGAAACATCGGGAAACCGCTTGCGGAATTTCTGCACGACCTCGCCGAGGATTTCCTCCACGACCTCCGGCTGTTTGGTAATCTGGGCGCGCGCGTCCCCGATGCGGGTGATGGAGAGCAGGTTTTCCACCACGCGGATCAGCCACTGCGCCTCGTCGCGGGCGTCCTCCAGAAGCTGGCGCTGCTCGGCAATCGGCAGGTTGGGCGTTTCCAGAAGGGTGGAGGTGACGCCGACGATCGATGTCAGCGGCGTGCGGATATCGTGAGAAACCGAGCGCAGCAGATTGGCGCGCATTTTCTCTTTTTCGCTTTCCGCCCGAATCCGCTCCTGCTGCTTGAGCTTGGTGGTCATCGTACAGGTGATGAGCGAGACGCACAGCATGGTCAGGAACGTCAGCGGATAGCCGGACAGCGTAAAGTTGAACGCCCAGTATGGATAAGTAAAAATATAGTTGATGCCAATGACGCTGAACAGAGCGGCCAGGATACCGAAAAAATAGCCGGTCGTTAAACGTGAAACCAGCAGGACGGCCAGTACGAAAATCGGATACGCAAAGCCGTCGATGCTATCGGCAATGCTTAAAATAACGCACAATTCAATCGCGCAGGCCAAAATGCCCGCGGTAACCGCAAAATCGCGTGCGGAAAAGGAAAAAAACGGACTCCGATGCTTTGAGCTTTGCAAAATGGGACACTCCCTATTATCAATTAGGTACAAAAACATTATAGCAGAAAAGGTGTTAAAAATCTGTTAATATCCTTTACAAAATCTGAACGGGAAAAAAGTTGCCGTTTGACGGAAGATTAACAAATCAAAACGCGACCTTAGCAGCGGTTAAACGGGATTATGCGCTATAATAGAGACAACAGAAAGGGATTCTGTGCAAGATGAAAAAGGGAGTGTTTCTAATGAGTAAAAATTTGCAAGAGTATCTGCAGGACAACGAAACTGTGCTGTGGCAGGGGGAGCCCGCGGCGTTTCCGCTGATTGAAAACGGCAATAAGACCCGCGTACTGCGTACATGGTTGCTGACCGTTGTGATTATTGGCGGCCTGCTTGCAGCTTATGTTACGAAGAACAGCCAGTGGAGCATGAATGTTGCAATCGGTATGGTAGTCATCGGCGCTGTGATTATGATTTCCCCAGTCTTTGAGCGTGCAAGCGTGAAGCGTCAGAAATACTACATCACCAACCAGCGTGCTATTCTGGAATTCGACGCCAAGACTTTCTACTCCATGGATCTGTCCGACATTGATGATTATAAGGTTGTCAGCGATGTGGCGAACGAAGACAGCGTCGTTCTGGGCAGCAAGATTTTTGAAGAGGTAAATAAGCAGCTCCGCTGGAGAGCGTGCCATCCTATGATCGACCGTCAGAACACCACGAATCGGACCCGGGCGGAAGCACTGGTTTTCTATGGCGTAAAGAACGCGGAAGCTGCCGTGGAGCTCTTGGAGGGCCGTGACGCCACTCGCGCTGCATAAGACTTTCAATTGATATGAACGGGAAAAGGGCTGCAGAATATTCTGCAGCCCTTTTTATCAAGCGAACTGCCTTTTACCAGGAAAGCAAGAAAGGGATGACAATTGGCTGGTATTGTGATATAATTCCAAACATACACAGGTTTGCTATCCGGAAAACCGCGTTAAAATTATTTTGACGCCTCTGTTAGGAAGCAAAAAATAGGTTAAAATGATAAAATCAGGCGCTCGTGGCAAGAATAGCGGTGCGGCTGATAGTTTGGAGGAGTTTGCTTGCTTTGGAGTGCTCTGCGCAGGGGGGACCTGCAGACCGCAATCATCACGCTTGCGTTGTCGCTCCCTGCGGTCGTTTTATGCCTCACCGTGCATGAGGCCGCGCATGGAGGAATGGCCTATCTGCTGGGCGATCGCACGGCGCGCGATTCCGGCCGCGTCACGCTTTCCCCTTTAGCGCATATTGATCCGGTCGGTTTTTTATGCCTGCTGGTGTTCGGATTTGGCTGGGCGCGGCCTGTGCCGGTCAATATATCGAACTTCAAAAATAGAAAAGCGGGTATGGCGCTGACTGCCGCTGCAGGTCCCGCAGCCAATTTCATCACGGCGTTTTTGGCGTTTGCGGGTTATCTGGCGATCGGGGTTTACCTGCTGGGAACGCAGGTTTTCTCGTTTGGCGTAGGCGGTGTTTACCTCCTGATGTCTCTTTTGACATCTGGACAGATCGCCGCGAACGGCATCGCGGTATTTCTGCTTGTGCTGATGATCTTTTTGGGCTATACGGCGGTTTTGTCCGTGGGTCTCGGGGTATTCAACCTTATCCCTGTTCATCCGCTGGACGGGTCGCGCGTGGTTGACGCGTTCCTGCCGTTCTCCTGGTCGCTCAAGCTGCAAAAATACCAGGGTGTGATCCTGCTCCTGTTTGTTGCGGCAATCTGGTTCGGCTGGCTGGACGGGCTGATGCTGATGGCGGACAGTGCGGCCATCAACCTGGCGGCACGGTTTGTCGGACTGTTTTTATAGCAGGATGCTGTCATGGATTTTCATTTGGAGAATTTTGATGGCCCGCTCGATTTATTGCTGCATCTGATCGCCAAAAACAAGGTCAGCATTTACGACATCCCGATCGCGGTGATACTCGATCAGTATATGGAAGTCCTGCATGCGGCCGAGGCGATGGACCTTGACATCGCGGGGGATTTCGTGGCGATGGCGGCGCAGCTTGTTTACATCAAGTCGAAGATGCTGCTGCCGCGCCATGAGGAGGACGAGGAGGACGATCCCCGTGCCGGACTGGTTGAGATGCTGCTGGAATACCAGCGCCTAAAAGAAATCACGCCGTATTTCCGCGAAAAAGGGGAGCTCGGGCGGGATATCTTCGTCAAACCGCCGGAAAACCTGGGGGAAGCGCCGAAAGAATACCGCCAGTCGGTCAACGATCTGGTTCGGGCGGCTAACAATATGCTGCGCAAGGCCCAGCGGCGGATACCGCCGCCGGCGAGCGCATTCTCCGGCATTGTCGGGCGGGAGCCTGTGCCGGTCGAAACGCGGATTACCGCGATCCTCCGGCGGTTTATCCGGTCGGTCCGCGTGCCGTTTCGAAGGCTGTTTGACGACGCGAAAAACCGTTCAGAGATCGTCGCGACCTTTCTGGCGGTGCTTGAGCTGTCCAAGACCCGCCGTATCCTGCTGGAAGGCGACGGAGAGGATATGGAGTTGACGCTTACAAACGATAAAGGAGAGAGTAACGTCTGATGACCGAACTCGAAGCCGGCCTGGAGGCTGTGCTGTTCGCCGCAGGGGACGCTGTACCGGTCGACCGGCTGGCCGCAGCGCTGGAAGCGCCGCGAGGCGCGGTGCTTGAGGCCGCCGCAGCGCTGGAAAACCTATATGATTTTGAAAACAGGGGTCTGATGCTGCTGCGGCTGGAGGACAAGCTACAGCTCTGTTCGCGTCCGCTGTATGCGGACGCGGCCCGTCGGGTGACCGAATCGCGCAAGCCGCCGTCCCTGTCTCCGGCCGCGCTGGAGGTGCTGACGATCGTCGCGTACCGCCAGCCGGTGACAAGGGCGTTCATCGACCAGCTGCGCGGCGTGGATTCGGGCGGCACCGTTGCAGGGCTGGCAGAAAAGGGCCTGATCGAAGAAGCCGGACGCATGGATGTACCCGGCCGGCCGATCCTTTATCGCACGACCGAGATATTCCTGCGGACGTTCGCGCTCAGTAGCCTGAGCGAGCTGCCCGCGCTGCCATCGCTTGAGGAAAACGAACAAATGGAGCTGGATTTGGACGGGCGGCAGCCTGAGGCCGCGTTGGAGGGACAACTGCAGATAGAGTCCCCGCCCACGCGGGCGTGGCCGGAGGAAACGGAGTGAAGCGAATATGACGGCTCTGCTTTGGATTTTGGCGGTGCTGCTGGGGCTACTCCTGTTGATGCTGGCCGTCTGTCTCCTCCTGCTCTGTGTCCGCACAGGGATAGAGGCCGTGGGCGTGAACGGGGAGGTCAGCGTAGAAATCCGGTACGGGCCGGCGCGTATCCCAGTCTGGCCGCCGCCGAAGCGAGAGGAAGCGCCGCCGCAGACTGCCGCGGCGCCGGCAAAACGCAAAAAAAGGCGGAAAAAATCCAAATACCGGTATTCTTTTCAGCGTGAGGAACTGGATATCGGGGAGCTGGCCGGACTGACCTTGACGCTGCTGAGCGAAATGGCGGATACGCTCCGCATCAGCCGGCTGCGCGTGCGGGTGCGGATTGGCACGGACGACGCGGCAAAAACCGGACTTCTTTTGGGGCAGTCCGCAGCGTTGACCGGCATGATTGTACCGTTTTTGGAGAATACTTTTGAAATGAAAGCGTATCACGTCGATGTGGACGCGGATTTTGAGGCAGACCATACGGAATGGGCGTTTACCGTGTTTTGTTCCATGCGGCCGCTGCGCCTGTTGCTCGTGCTGTTGCGGCACGCAGGGGAACTTTTCCGTCTGTATAAACGATTGATAAAGAAAGAAGAGGCGATAACAAATGAGTGAGCATCCTATCAGCAACCTGATGACCGAGACCATGGCGAAAATAAAGGAAATGGTGGATGTCAATACCATTATTGGCACGCCGATTACCACGGCGGACGGCACGACCGTGATTCCGGTCTCCAAGGTCACGTTCGGCTTTGCATCCGGCGGCAGCGATTTTGCGCCCAAGCATATGCCGCAGGGCGCACCGCTGGCCTTTGGCGGCGGCGGCGGCGCGGGCGTGACGGTATCGCCCGTTTGCTTCCTGATTATCGGCACGGACGGCAGCTCCAATATTCTCGGCGTGAACGCGCAGGCCTCGACAACGGTCGACCGCCTGGTCGAAATGATCCCGGGTGCGATTAACAAGGTTTCCAGCTTTGTGGAGGGCTACAAAGGAAAGGCAGGGCCAAATATGGACCGAACGGCCGAAGCTGACGAATAATGCCGCATTTCCCGCAAAACCTACTCACACGAATGCTGAGTAGGTTTTGTTTTGCAGGGGAGATGTGCGAACATGAAGAAACTGTGGTGCGGGATACTGCTCTGTTTGCTGCTGCTGCCCGATTCGCGGGCGCTCAGCGCGCAGAGCGCGGTTGTGATGGACGCGGATACCGGCGAGGTGCTGCTGGAACAGAATGGCGACGCACGCCTGCCAATGGCGTCCACAACAAAGATCATGACCGCCCTTGTCGCATTGGGCGAGGGCAATCTGGATCGGGAATACACGGTGAAAAAGGAATATACCCGAGTCGAAGGCTCGTCTATGTACCTGCAGGAAGGGGAAAAGCTGACCCTGCGGGATACGCTGTACGGGCTGATGCTGGAATCCGGCAATGACGCGGCGGTGGCAATCGCTGGCGAATGCGGCGGATTTGATGTGTTTATAGAAAAAATGAATGCAAAGGCGGCCGAGCTTGGCTTGACGGATACGCATTTCGACAATCCCAACGGCCTTTCCAGCGAAACGCATTATACAACCGCCCATGAGCTGGCACAGATCACGGCCGCCGCCCTGCGCGATCCTGTGTTCCGCCAGATCGTATCGACCCAGAGCTATACGGTGGGACAGCGCACGCTGAGCAACCATAACCGCCTGCTCAGCATGTATGAAGGCGCGATCGGCGTCAAAACAGGCTACACCAAGGCGGCGGGGCGCTGTCTGGTGTCCGCGGCGGAGCGCAACGGACGCACCCTGATCGCGGTTACCCTGAATGACCCAAACGACTGGAACGATCATATGGAGCTGCTCGACGCAGGCTTTGCCCAATATGAGGAGATCACGCTCCATGAGGCGGGGGAGGAGGTCGCGGTGCAGCGCGTTTTTGGCGGGGATGCGGATACGGTTCCGCTCGTTGCGCAGCATACGCTGACAGCCCATGTCACGTCGGAGGAAAAGGACCGGATTGAAACCGTGCGGTACGGTGATAAAATCTGCTATGCGCCGGTGGTCAAAAGCGCGGCGGCGGGACAGATAGAATACCGGATCGGCGACAAGGTGCTGGCAAAGGATACGCTGCTGTACGGCAGCGCCTCTATACTGGCGCCGGAGGAAAAGAGCCTGACCGAACGGATACTCGACCGGATATTCGGTGAAAAGGATCAATGACAGCATAGGAGGACAACTGTGGAGGAGAGACTGCAGAAAATTTTGGCGCAGGCCGGACTTTGCTCGCGCCGCGAAGCGGAAACATGGATACTGGACGGACGGGTGACGGTAAACGGCCGTGCGGCGTCGCTGGGCGATCGGGCGGATATCCGGCGCGACCGGATCCAGGCGGATGGCAAGCCGGTCGGCCTTTCGGAGGAGAAAAAATACCTGATGCTGTACAAGCCGCGCGGCTATGTAACAACGCTCAAGGACGAGCGGGGCCGCAGGACCGTGGCCGATCTGACCCAGGGCTGCGGCGTGCGCGTGGTACCGGTCGGCCGGCTGGATTACAATTCGGAGGGGCTGCTGCTGCTCACCAACGACGGGACGCTGGTCAACGCGCTGACGCATCCGCGGCACGAGATCGAAAAGCACTACGAGGTGCGCGTGCGCGGCCGGCTGGATAACATCCCGCGCCTGGAAGAGCCGATGGAGATAGACGGGTATGCAATCCGGCCCGCGCGGGTCGTCATTCTGGAGCAAGACAGCGAAAGCGCGAAGCTGCGGCTTACGATCCATGAGGGGCGCAACCGCCAGATCCGGAAAATGTGCGAGCAGTGCGGTCTGGAGGTGCGCAGGCTGAAACGGGTAGCGGTGGGCGAGCTGCCGCTCGATCCGGCGCTCAAGGCAGGGGCGTGGCGTGAACTGACGCCGGAGGAGGTCGCCTATTTGCGGGGGGTGGGTGCGATTTTGCAGGATTGATGCAAAATATCTTGCATTTCTGCGGCAAACCGCTTACAATAATAACGGCAAAAGCAGGCGATAATGCAGGAGTGAATGTCATGAACGATCTGATCAACAAGATTCAAAATGAATTACCGGATTTTTCCAAGGGGCAGAAGCAGATCGCGCGCTTCATCCTGGAGCACTATGACAAGGCCGCCTTTATGACAGCTAGCCGGCTCGGCGCTACCGTCGGTGTGAGCGAGTCCACCGTGGTGCGCTTCGCGACTGAGCTGGGATACGACGGCTATCCGCATCTGCAGCGCGCGCTACAGGAGATGATACGCAACAAGCTGACCTCGGTGCAGCGCATGGAGGTTTCCAGCGACCGCATGGGCGGCCGCGACGTGCTACAGACCGTTCTTCACGCGGATATGGATATGATTCGCATGACGCTGGACGAGATCGACCGCGATGCGTTCCAAGGGGCGGTCGACGCGCTGACCGGCGCGAAACGGATCTACATTTTAGGCGTGCGCTCCGCGAGCGCGCTTGCTAATTTTGTTGGGTTTTACTTTAACCTGCTGTTTGAAAATGTCACGCTGGTCCATACCAACAGCGTCAGCGAAATATTTGAGCAGATCCTGCGGGTCGGCCCGGGGGATGTGCTGCTGGGCATCAGCTTTCCGCGCTATTCCAAGCGCACGCTCAGCGCCATGCGGTACGCGGGCGACCGCGGCGCGCGGGTGGTCGCGCTGACGGACTCGCACCTGTCGCCGCTGGCGCGGGTGGCGGATCATGTGCTGCTGGCGCGCAGCGATATGGCAAGTTTTGTCGATTCCCTAGTCGCGCCGCTGTCGGTCATCAACGCGCTGATCGTCGCGGTCGGCATGAGCCGGCGGGGGGAGATCGAGCAGACGTTCAACAGGCTGGAACGCATCTGGGAAGAATACGACGTATATGAAAAGCCGGAGGACGACGCGAATTGAACATATTGGTAATCGGCGGCGGTGCGGCGGGTCTGATGGCAGCGGGTACGGCGGCTGAAAACGGCGCGCGGGTGACGCTGCTGGAAACAAATGAAAAGGTCGGCCGCAAGCTGTTCATCACGGGAAAGGGACGCTGCAATGTCTGCAATAACTGCGATATCCAGACGGTTTTGCAGAACGTTCCGGTCAACCCGCGCTTCCTGTATTCCGCGCTCGGCGGCTTTTCGCCAGAGGATGCGATGGCGTTTTTCACCTCCCACGGCGTGCCGCTCAAGACCGAACGAGGAAACCGCGTTTTTCCGGTGTCGGACAAGGCTGCGGATATTATTGACGCACTTTTTACATGGATTAAACGTGTGGGAGTTATAATAAAGCATACGGCCGCGGAGCGGCTTGTCATTGAGGGGGTCAGGCTCGCAGGCGTGCAGGCGGGCGGCGCGCTTTATCCGGCCGACCGTGTGATTGTCGCGACCGGAGGGGTATCCTATCCGCAGACCGGTTCGACCGGGGACGGTTACCGCTTTGCAAAGCAGGCAGGGCATACGGTCGTGCCGCCCAATCCCTCGCTGGTGCCGCTGGTGACGCCGGGCGGCTGTGAGGAGCTGATGGGGCTCAGCCTGCGCAATGTGCAGGTGACAGTGTTTGAGGACAGCAGAAGGATCTGGTCGGAATTCGGGGAGATGCTGTTTACACATTTCGGCCTGTCCGGCCCGCTGATCCTTTCCGCTTCCGCGCATATGCGGCACTTTGGCAGCAAGGGTTACCATATCGAGATCGACCTCAAGCCGGCGCTGGATGAAAAGACACTGGATAAGCGCCTGCTGTCCGATTTCGGGACACATAAAAACAGCGATTTCATCAACGCACTGGGCGGGCTGCTACCCCGCAAGCTGATTCCGGCGGTCGTGCGGCTGTCCCAGATCGACCCGCATGCCAAGGTAAACGGTATCACCAGGCAGCAGCGCGCTGCACTGCTGCATACATTGAAGCATTTTCTGGTTGTGGTGTCCGGCAAGCGGCCGGTCGCGGAGGCAATCGTGACCTCGGGCGGCGTCTCGGTCCGTGAGGTAGACCCCAAAACCATGGAATCCAAAAAGCTGCCCGGGCTGTATTTCGCGGGAGAGGTACTCGATGTGGACGCTTATACGGGCGGCTTCAATTTACAGATCGCGTGGTCGACCGGACGGCTGGCCGGCCTGTCGGCGGCGCGGCAGTAGGAGGGACATATGGAATACATTTCGGTTGCGATAGACGGGCCATCCGGCGCGGGGAAATCCACGGTCGCGCGGGCTGTGGCGGCGCGGATGGGATATGTCTATGTGGATACCGGCGCGATGTACCGTGCGATCGGCCTGGCCGTGTACCGCAGGGGAATCACGGGTGAGGATACGGCGGGGATCATCGCGTCCCTGCCGACGGTGGATATTTCGCTGGCTTATCAGGACGGTATGCAGCATGTGCTGCTCAACGGAGAGGACGTATCCGAAGCGATCCGCACGCCGGAAATCGCGCAATATGCGTCAAAGGTCTCGGCCGTGCCGGAGGTGCGGCGTTTTTTGCTGGATGTACAGCGGGATATGGCAAAAAACAGCAATATCCTGATGGACGGACGCGATATCGGCACGGTGATCCTGCCGGACGCACCAGTGAAAATATTCCTGACCGCCTCCGCGAAAACGCGGGCGGAGCGCCGCTACCGCGAGTTGAAGGAAAAAGGGCAGCAGGTGACGCTCGAGGGCGTACTGGCGGACATACAGGCGCGCGACCGGCAGGATACGACGCGCGCGGTCGCCCCGCTTCGTCAGGCGGACGACGCGGTCCTGCTCGACACGAGCGCGCTTGATTTGGAGCAGAGCATTGCCGCGGTTCTGCGGATAATTCGGGAAAAGACGGAGAGATAATACATGAAACAGAAATATCACCGCTGGTTCCAATGGTTCGCGGTTCCCTTTGTGGCGCTGGCGTTCCATATTTATTTCGGCTTTAAGGTCATCGGGCGGGAAAACATTCCGGAGGGCGGTTGTGTCGTCTGCCCGAACCATGTGCAGCTTTCCGACCCGCCATTCGCGGCGGTGGCCCTGGGGCATAGGATACCGCTGCGACTGATGGCGAAAAAGGAGCTGTTCCGCAAGCCGCTTTTTGCTTGGCTGATTGCGGCGCTCGGCGCTTTCCCGATCGACCGCGGCGGCGTAGATATCGATTCGATCAAGACCGCGCTCGGCTCGGTCCGCGCAGGGCAGAAGCTGATCATCTTCCCACAGGGTACGCGCGGCGCGTCAGAGGGAGACGCCAAAAAGGGCGCGGCAATGCTGGCGGTCAAAACGCGCGCGCCGATCCTGCCCATGTATATCTCGGAAAACAAAGGCTTCCGCTGCCGGGCAACGGTCATAATCGGCAAGCCGTTCCTGCCGGACGGAAAGGAAAAGGATTACGGCGCGATTGCGGACGATATCCTGCACCGTATCTATGCCCTGAAAAAGCAGATATGAGCATTACAGTAGCAAAAACAGCCGGGTTCTGCTTCGGCGTGCGGCGCGCGGTCGAGCTGGCCGAGCGGCAGGCGCAGGCAAACGGCGTTATTTACGCGTATGGCGAAATCATCCACAATATGCATGAGATCGCGCGGCTGGAGCGCCAGGGGGTACGCACCGCCCACACGCTGCAGGAAATACCGGATGGGGCAAAGGTCCTGATCCGCGCGCATGGTGTGCCGCGGTGGGTATATCAAATGCTGCAGGAGAAAAACTGCGAGGTGTTTGACGCGACCTGTCCGTTCGTGCAGAAAATACACCGTATTGTGGACGAACAGAGCCGCGAGGGACGTCATATCCTCATCCTAGGAAGCGCAGGCCATCCCGAGGTTGTTGGCATCCAGGGATGGTGCGGCGGCTCGGACGTACTCGAGAACGAAGCACAGGTGAGAGCCTATTTGGATCGGCCGGATTCGACGGAAAGAACGCTGGCTGTTGTCGCGCAAACGACCGTCAATCGGAATCTTTGGAATATTTCAGTCGGTTTGATAAAAAAAAGGTGTACAAACCTCAAAATTTTTGATACAATATGTAAAGCGACGGATGAGCGTCAGTCGGAGGCTCGTCTGCTTGCCGGTGCGTCGGATCAGATGATCGTGATCGGCGATAAAAAAAGTTCCAACACAAAGCGGCTGTACGAGATCAGCCGCACGCTGTGCAACAATGTGCTTTATATCGAGGATGCCGCGGAGCTTACAACGCAGGGGCTCCGAAGGAATGGGCGCGTCGGGATCACGGCTGGGGCATCGACACCGGCATGGATAATTAAGGAGGTCAGTAACATGATGAGCGAAGAAACGAAAATCGAAAATGGTGAGGACTTTGCGGCAATGCTCGAAGAGTCCTTCAAAACCTTGAATACAGGAGAGAAAGTCACCGGTACCGTAGTCGCTGTATCCTCGACCGACGTACAGGTCGACCTTGGCGTAAAGCATACTGCGTATATCCCGCTGAGCGAGCTGTCGGACGACCCGAACTACGACGCGGCCGCAAACATCCATCCCGGCGATGAGATCGAGGCGGTGGTCGTGCGCGTCAACGACGGCGAAGGCACCGTGACCCTGTCCAAGAAGCGCGTTGACCAGCTTAAGGGCTGGGAGACCGTGGAAAAGGCGTATGAAGAGCATTCGGTCGTTGAGGGCATCATCGTTGAGGAGAACCGCGGCGGCGTGGTTGCGACCGCTTACGGCGTGCGTGTGTTCATTCCGGCCAGCCAGACCGGCATCCCGAAGGATCAGCCGATGAGCCAGTTGGTGAAGACCAAGCAGTCTTTCTATATCACGGAGATCAACCGCCAGCGCAAGCGCGTGGTCGGCTCGATCCGCCAGATCCAGCAGGAAGCCCGCAAGGCGGCGGCCGAGCAGATCTGGAGTACCATCGAGGTCGGCAACGAGTATGAGGGTACGGTCAAGAGCCTGACCTCTTACGGCGCGTTTGTCGATATCGGGGGCGTGGACGGTATGGTTCATATTTCCGAGCTGTCCTGGGGCCGCATCAAGCACCCGTCCGAGGTAGTCAATGTGGGCGATAAGGTCAAGGTGTTCGTGATCGGCTTGGACAAGGACAACAAGAAGATCTCTCTCGGCTACAAGCGCGAAGAGGATAATCCGTGGAATGTATTCAAGTCCAAGTACGGTGTGGGCGATGTAGCGGAAGTCAAGATCCTCAAGTTTATGCCGTTCGGTGCGTTCGCGGAAATCGTTCCGGGCGTTGACGGGCTGATCCACATCTCCCAGATCGCTGACCACCGCATCGCAAAGCCGGAGGATGTGCTTGAGGTCGGCCAGCAGGTCGAGGCCAAGATCATCGATATCAACGATGAGAAGAAAAAGGTTTCTCTGTCCATCCGCGCGCTGCTCACAGGCGAGGACGAGGGCGAAGACGAGGAATAATTCCCTCCAGATACAAAGAAGCACCCACAGGGTGCTTCTTTTTTTCGTGCCGGCCTCGTATGATTTTCCGAAAGGGGGCGTGCGGATGCACCGGCGCAGATACCGGAAGAAAGGAAGAAGAACTGCGCTGCTGTTGCTGTTGGCGGCTGCGGCGGGGCTTGGCGTGCTGGTAACCATGCGGATGCATCGGGTGTTCATGGAATACGCCACCAATGTATGCGAGGACAGTGCGCTGCAGGAAATCAACAACCTGATGCAGGATGAAGTGTTTGACGACCCCGAGACGTATGAAAATATGGTCGTGCTGGAACGGGACAGCGAAAACCATGTCACGGCGCTTCGGACGGATGTAATCGCGATCGGCCAGATCAAGGCGCGGCTTGTCAACGGCCTGTTTGAACGGCTGGAGGATCTGGAACAGACAACCATCGAGGTGCCGCTGGGTACGGTGTTCGCCCCCAATTATTTCACTGGCATGGGGCCGAGCGTGGATATCGGCATGGCGGGGCTGACGCAGATGTCGGCGGAGTTCATCAGTGCGTTTTCCTCGGCGGGTATTAACCAGACGCGGCATAATATTATCATTGAAATTCATGCGGGATTCCGCATCCTGACTCCGTTCGGCGGCGAGGACCGCGAGATTGTGACCAGCTATCCGGTGACGGATACGGTGATTGTCGGCACCGTACCCGAACGCTATGCCTATATTGATGATTTGGGCGGCAACCTGCTCGGGCAGGTGAGCGATTACAGCGGCGCGGCAGAGAGCGGAAGCGGGCCGCAGCTTTCGGATAATTCGTCGGAAAACGGAAAATAATACTTCCGAAACCGCGCAAAATTTGGTATACTATATTCTGTATTGGATCAAGAAGGGATGTTGGCATGGACGCGGGTAAACAGATCGCCGCGCTGCGCGAAAAGCTGCGGTATCACAATGAAAAATATTACGATCAGGACGCGCCCGAAATATCGGACTATGAGTACGATATGCTGCAGCGCGAGCTGCGCGCGCTTGAGGCCGCGCATCCGGAATATGTGGACGCGGATTCCCCGACCCAGCGGGTCGGCGGCACGGCCTCCGGCCGGTTCGCCAAGGTGACGCATGCCTACCCGCTCGAGAGCCTGCAGGATGTATTCTCGTTCGACGAGCTTTCCGAATTCTATGACCGCGTCGAGGGCGCGGTGGGGCAGGCGGAATATGTGGTCGAGTATAAGATCGACGGCCTTTCAGTCGCGCTCGAGTATGTGGACGGGGTGTTCGTCCGCGGCGCGACGCGCGGCGACGGGCAGGTCGGCGAGGACGTGACCGCCAACCTGAAAACAGTCAGGGATATCCCGCGCAAGCTGAAAAACGCGCCGCCGCACCTGATCGTGCGCGGTGAGGTATATATGAAAAAGTCCGTGTTTGACGCACTCAACCGCGAGCTCGAGCTGCATGAAAAGCCGCTGCTCGCCAACCCGCGCAACGCGGCGGCGGGTTCGCTGCGGCAAAAGGACAGCGGTGTCACCAGGCAGCGCAAGCTCTCCATTTTCTGTTTTAACATCCAGAACAGCGACGAGTTGCCGCTCGCGAGCCATACGGAGTCATTGGACTACCTGAAACGGCTTGGTTTTCCGGTCAGCCCGCGCTATCCGGTCTATACCGATCCGGAGGATGTGCGGAGCGAGATCGAAAGCATGGGTGAAACGCGCGGCGAGCTGGATTTTGATATCGACGGCGCGGTGGTCAAGGTTAATGCGTTCGTACAGCGCGAAACGTTGGGTTCGACCGCCAAATTCCCACGCTGGGCGGCGGCGTATAAGTATCCGCCTGAGGTCAAGCAGACGCTTCTCAAGGATATCATCATCTCGGTCGGACGGACGGGCGTTTTAACGCCTAACGCGGTGCTCGAACCGGTGCGGCTTGCGGGGACGACGGTTTCCCGCGCAACGTTGCACAACCGCGATTTTATTCGCCAGCTTGACGTGCGGGTAGGAGACACGGTATCCGTGCGCAAGGCGGGCGAGATCATCCCCGAGATTGTCGGCGTGGACACGGACAAGCGCCCCGCGGACGCGCAGCCCTACGAAATGCCGCGCTTCTGTCCGGTGTGCGGCGCGCCGGTGTTCGACGACGAGGAGGAGGCCGCGATCCGTTGCACGGGCGCGTCCTGCCCAGCGCAGCTTTTGCGCAACCTGATGCACTTTGCCTCGCGCGACGCGATGGATATCGACGGCTGCGGCGAGGGCAACCTGCAAAAGCTGATCGACGCGGGACTGGTACGCTCCGCCGCCGACCTGTATGACCTGACGGTCGAGCAGCTCCTGCCGCTCGGCAAAAAGGTGGATACCTGGGCCAATAATCTGATTAGCGGTATCGAAGCCAGCAAGACGCGCGATCTGTCGCGGCTGCTGTTTGCGTTTGGCATAAGGCATGTGGGCCAGAAAGCGGGCAAAGTGCTCAGCGACCATTTCGGCAGCTTGGACGCGCTGCTCGCGGCTCCGGTCGAGGAGATGACCGAGATCCGTGACATTGGCCAGGCCACCGCGGAGAGCATCGCGGCATGGCGCGAGCTTGACCAGTCCAAGGAGCTGATCGAAAAGCTGCGTGTGCATGGGGTCAACTTCACCGGAGAAAAGACCGCGAAAAGCGATCTGCTTGCGGGCAAGACCATCGTCGCGACCGGCAGCCTGACGCTCTACACCCGCAAGGAGATCAACGACCTGATCGAAGCCCTCGGCGGCAAGGCGGCGGGTTCGGTCTCCAAAAAGACGAGCTATGTCGTTGCGGGGGAGAACGCGGGCAGCAAGCTGCAGAAAGCAGCCGAACTGGGCATTCCCGTGCTGACCGAGCAGGAATTCAAGCAAATGATAGAAAATGAAAATACAACACAGCAGGAGGAACTTTGACATGGCAATTTCGCGAAAAGAAATTGAACACATCGCATCCCTTGCGCGTCTGGACTCGTCGGAGGGCATTTTTGACCGGCTGGCGGACGACATGCAGGGCATCGTCGGCATGGTGGACAAGTTGGCTGAGCTTGACCTCGGCGATATTACCGACGTGATCGACACCGAGCGCAAGAACGCGTTCCACGAGGATGCAGTCATTCAGGAGTATACACCGGACGAGCTGATCGAGCCGAACGCGCCGGATTTCCAGGCAGGCGGCGTAGCCGTACCGCGTGTGGTCGAGTAAAGGGAGGGACAGGAAAATATGGCACTTTATGAGAAAACAGCGGCCGAGCTGTCCGAACTGCTCGCGAAAAAGGAGGTTTCGGCGGTCGAGCTGGCGAAGGATGTGTTCGCCCGCACCGCAGCGGTTGAGGACAGGGTACAGGGCTATGTGACCGTCACTGAGGAGACCGCGCTCGCGCAGGCCGAGGCAGTGGATAAGAAGCGCGCCGCCGGCGAGGAACTGTCCGCTTTGGCGGGCATTCCGGTCGCGGTCAAGGACAACATCTGCACCAAGGGTACGCTGACCACCTGCGCTTCCAAGATCCTGTATAACTTCAAGCCGCCGTATAACGCAACCGTGGTAGAAAAGCTGGCCGCGCATGATGTGGTTGTGACCGGCAAGGCGAATATGGACGAATTTGCGATGGGCTCCTCGTGCGAGAACTCCGCCACGCACCCGACGCACAACCCGCACGACCTGACCCGCGTGCCGGGCGGCTCGTCCGGCGGCTCGGCGGCGGTGGTCGCCGCAGGCGAGGCCCCGCTGTCGCTCGGTTCGGATACCGGCGGCTCGATCCGCCAGCCCGCGTCGTTCTGCGGCGTGGTCGGCCTCAAGCCGACCTATGGCGCGGTATCCCGTTACGGCCTGATCGCGTTCGCGTCCTCGCTCGACCAGATCGGCCCGTTCGCCCGTTCTGTCGAGGACGCGGCGATGCTGCTCGACGCGGTCACCGGCCATGACCCGCTGCATGACTCGACCTCGGTCAAGGCTCCGTTCGAGGGCAGCGTACGCGCAAACCTGAACGCGGATATCAAGGGCATGAAGATCGGTCTGCCCAAGGAATACTTCGGCGCGGGCATTTCGGACGAGGTGCGCGCGAGCGTACTCGCCGCGGCTGAAGCCTATAAGGGCCTCGGCGCAGAAGTGTTTGAAATTTCCCTGCCGCTGGTCGAGTACGCGCTGCCGGTGTACTACATCCTGTCGTCCGCGGAGGCGTCCTCCAACCTGGCGCGCTTTGACGGTGTCAAGTACGGTTACCGTACCCCGAACGCGGGCGACGACCTGATCGCGCTGTACACCAAATCCCGCTCCGAGGGCTTTGGCGCGGAGGTGCAGCGCCGCATCATGCTTGGCACCTATGTGCTTTCGTCCGGCTATTACGACGCATACTACAAAAAGGCGCGCGCTGCGCAGCGCAAGATCAAAGAGGAATTCGCAAATGCGTTTGAGAAGTGCGATGTCATCCTGACTCCGGTCGCGCCGACCACGGCCTACGGCTTGGGCGCCAAGACCAGCAATCCGCTGGAGATGTATGCGGGGGATGTTTGTACGGTATCGGTCAACATCGCGGGTCTGCCGGGACTTGTGCAGCCCTGCGGATTTGACGCGAACAAGCTGCCGATCGGAATGCAGCTCATCGGCCCGCGTTTTGGCGAGCAGAAGCTACTGAACGCCGGCCTTGCGTTTGAGCAGGCGTCGGGGCTTAGAAATATCATCGCGGCGCTGTAAGGGAGGAAACGACAAATGAAATATCAAGCTGTCATCGGCCTTGAGGTGCATGCGGAACTTTCCACTAAGAGCAAGATCTACTGCTCCTGCTCGACCTCGTTCGGCGCGCCGATCAATACTCACACCTGTCCGGTCTGCACCGGTATGCCGGGCGCGCTGCCTGTGCTCAACAAGCAGGTTGTGCACTATGCGGCCAAGATGGGCAAGGCGACCGGCTGCACGGTCAACCAGCTCTGCAAGGCCGACCGCAAGAATTATTTTTATCCTGACCTGCCCAAGGCCTACCAGATTTCGCAGTTCGATGTGCCGATCTGCGAAAACGGCGAGGTGTTCTTCTATGTGGACGGAGAAAAGAAGTCCTGCCGCCTTGAGCGCATCCATTTTGAGGAGGACGCGGGCAAGCTGCTGCATGACGAGATCGACGGTACGGTTGTGGACTTCAACCGCTGCGGTGTGCCGCTGATCGAGATGGTCACAAAGCCCGACCTGCATTCCTCGGCCGAGGCCAAGGAGTTCCTCGAAATGATCAAAACCACGCTGTCCTACCTTGATATCTGCGACTGCAAGATGGAGGAAGGCTCGATCCGTTGCGACGTGAACGTGTCCATCCGGCCGGAGGGCTCGGAGGAGCTGGGGACGCGCGTGGAGATGAAGAACATCAACACCTTCTCGGGCGCGGTGCGCGCGATCGATTATGAAATTGCCCGCCAGAT
Organism: Intestinibacillus sp. NTUH-41-i26; assembly: GCF_032769475.1. GTDB lineage: Bacteria > Bacillota > Clostridia > Oscillospirales > Butyricicoccaceae > Agathobaculum > Agathobaculum ammoniilyticum. The sequence continues at coordinate 1,770,116 of NZ_CP136477.1, read as the reverse complement.
CGAGGTCGTGGAAAATGGCGGCGAGATCCAGCAGGAAACCCGCCGGTGGGACGACGTCAAGCTCAAAAACACGGTCATGCGCACCAAGGAGGACGCGCAGGACTACCGCTACTTCCCAGACCCCGACCTGATCGCGGTCGAAATTTCGGACGAATGGATGCGCCAGATCGAAAGCGAGATTCCCGAATTGCCGATTTCGCGCTATGAGCGTTACCTGAACGAATATGGCATGACCGCGATGGAGGCGCGCCTGATCTCGGACAGCTTTGCCAAGGCAGAGCTGCTCGACGCGGCGGCCAGGCAGGTCAAGCCCAAGGCTGCGGCAAACTGGATTTTGTCCGACATTTCCAAATACCTTAACGACAAGGGCGTGGAGTTGCCGGACACCAAGCTGACCGCGGATAAGCTGGTCGATCTGGTAAAGCTGATCGAAGCGGGGACGATTTCGGGCAACGCGGGCAAAAAGGTGCTGCCGAGCATGTTTGAAACCGACGAAACAGTGGAAGCCATCGTCGGGCGCATGGGACTCAAGCAGGTATCGGACGAGGGCGCTATCCTCGCCATCGTGCAGGACGTGATCGCCAAAAATGAAAAAGCGGTCGCGGACTTCAAAGCAGGCAAGAACGTCACCGGCTTTCTTGTAGGCCAGTGCATGAAAGCCTCCAAGGGTCAGGGCAACCCGCAGATCATCAATAAACTGATCGCGCAGGAGCTGGCGAAGCTTTGATAAAAAAGATGTTTGTGTAGCTCCCTCAAATAAAATAGGCTAAATCCCTCAGAAAAAACAGACAAGATCTGGGGCAATGATTCAATTTGGATTGTTGCCTCAGGTCTTTTTTATTGTTCTTGCTATGCGGGAAAGTCATCAATCAAGACGATATTTGTTTAAAATATTTGTTGGTGAAAACAGGAATATAAAATGAAAATATGAAAAATAAAGATGTTTTTTTGAGAAAAATGTTGCGTAAGAAAAAGGTGTTTCTCACCTCCCCAAAATGTGGTTAAATGCCTTTCTTCTCTTATGGGGGATGGATAAAAACGGCTTCTTGGAAGACGGGGTAATGTGGGTGGTTGTCTGTTTTACTTGGGGTAAATGGTCAGTTTGATAAATAGGAAGAACAGATGCTGCGATTTACAGCATTCTTTTTGCGCCTGTCGTCAGAAATAGAACAGGTTCTCGAATTTTTTGTACAGCGCGATGAACTGGATCAGGGTGAGCTTAGGTGTTGGGTTGAACGGGCCTGTCCCGATCAGGCTGATCGTGTTTCGGGATACGCCGGCACGCACGGTCAACGCGGCCTGTAACAGGCCCCATAAAACAACGCACTCCCGTCAGGATAGCTCAGCTATACTGTTTTTCACGGCCTTTGTCAACCGCGCTATTGTATCGGACGGGGGAAGCGGTTATAATAGAGACAGGTCATATTCTACAGAAAAAGGAGGAATTGTCTTTGCGTTTGGAGGAAACCCTGCGGACGCTGTGCGCAATGCCGGCGGTCAGTGGGTTTGAAATGCAGGCTGCGCAGGCTGTGGCGGCGTTGTTCCAACCATACTGTGATACGGTAGAAACAGACCGCAGCGGCAATGTGCTGGCTTATAGAAAATGCGGGAAAAAGCATGCAAAAACCGTTTTGCTGGATGCGCATCTGGATCAAATCGGCTTTGTAGTGACCGAAGTGCTGGAGGGCGGCTTTCTGCGGTTCGCTCCGGTCGGTGGCGTCGACCCGCGGATGCTGCTCGCGGGGGAGGTGACGGTCCTCGCGGACGAACCGCTGTACGGCGTGGTGGCCTGTATGCCGCCGCATTTGCTCAAGGCGGGTGAACAGGATAAGGCGGTGACGGTCGATCAAATGCTAATCGACACGGGCCTGACGGATGCGAAAGACCGGATCAGGATCGGTACGCCGATCGCATTCGCCCAGAAGCCGGTGCGGCTGCTCGGCGGGCAGCTTTGCAGCAAATGCCTGGACGACCGCGCGGGTGTAGCCGCAATCCTGCTGGCCGTGGAGAAGCTGAAAAAGGTGAAAAAGCTGGGCTGCAATATCGCGGTGCTGATCAGCACGCAGGAGGAGGTCACCGGACTCGGCGCGCAGACCGGCGCGTTTGCCGTACAGCCGGAATATGCGATCGCGGTGGATGTGACGCATGGCAAAACGCCGGACGGCCCCGCAGACGGTGTGTTTGAGCTGGGCAGCGGCGTGGCGGTCGGCATGGGCCCGAACCTGCACCGAGGGCTGACAAAGCGGCTGATCAAGGCGGCCAAGGCCAATGACATCGGCTATTCGCTTGAGGTGATGGAGGGCAACACCGGAACGAACGCCTGGACCATGCAGACCGTGGCGTGCGGGATTGCGACCGCGCTGCTCTCGATTCCGGAGAAATATATGCATACGCCGGTCGAAGTTGTGAAGCTGTCCGATGTAGAGGCGGCAGCTGATTTGATCGCCGCGTTTCTGCGTGAGTTTGATGGGGAGGCCGAGGAATGACCGAGCTGCTGAAAACGCTGTGCGCGCTGCCGGGGCCGTCCGGCTGTGAGGACGCTGTGCGCGCGTTCGTGCTGAAAAAGGCAAAGCCGTACGCGGACGCGCTGCGGACGGATGCGATCGGTAATGTGATGGTATTCCGCAAAGGGAGAAAAACCCTTGAACGTCCGGTTGTCGTGTGCGCGCACATGGACGAGGTCGGCGTGATCGTCAAAAAGATCACGGACGATGGTATGATTAAATTCGGCTTTGTCGGCGGGGTGGACCCGCGCGTCGTGATCGGGCGTCCGGTGCGCTTCGGGGAAGTGACAGGCGTCATCGGTATCAAGGCGGTGCATCTGACGACCGCTGCCGAGCGCCGGACCATGCCCAAGGCCAAGGATCTGTATATCGACATTGGTGCGTCCAGCCGCGCGGCGGCGGAGGAGCGGGTGTCGCTGGGGGACTATGGTGTGTTCGACTCCCCAGTGGTCGAGTTTGGCGATGGGCTGATCAAGGCAAAGGCGATCGATGACCGCGTGGGTTGCGCGGCCCTGCTCAAGCTGCTGGAGGAGCAGCCGCCTATCGATACCTGGTTCTGCTTTACCGTGCAGGAGGAGGTAGGACTGCGCGGCGCGGCAAGCATGGCCTATGCACTGGATCCGGACTTTGCGCTGGTGCTGGAAGGCACGACCGCCGCCGACTTGGCGGAGGTGACGGATGGGAAAGCGGTCTGCCATGTGCGCGGCGGCGTCGTGCTGCCGTTCATGGATGGCGCGACGATTTACGATGCGGGCCTGTTTGAGCTGCTGCGCGATGCGTGTGCAAAGCGCGGCATCGCCTGGCAGACCAAGACGCGTGTTTCCGGCGGGACGGATGCCGGACGCATTCACAAAAGCAAGGCAGGGGTGCGCGTCTGCGCGGCCGCCGCGCCGGTGCGGTATATCCATTCGCCGTCCTCTGTGGCGGCGGTATCGGACTGCGAGGCGGTGCTGGCCGCTGCGCGGGCATTTCTGGAAGACCTGAGAGGGGACGACGAATGAGCAAGGTTTTTGATTTATGGAATACGGTCGGCGGCGCGTTCGGCCCGTCAGGCCGCGAGGACGCGGTGCGCGAAGCCATCGCCGCCATCGCGGGGGAATATATTGACGATATCACCACGGATGCGCTCGGCAATCTGATCTGCCGCAAAAAAGGCGCGGGCAAAAAGCTGCTGTTTGCCGCGCATATGGATTCGATCGGTGTGGTGGCGACCTATATCGACGAAAAAGGATTTATCCGGTTTGCACAGGTCGGCGGGCTGTTCAAGGGCGACCTGATCAATATTCAGGTCCGGTTTGCGGGCGGCACGCGCGGCGTGATTTCCTATGAGGAAAAAACGCCGTTCAAGGATATTACACTGGACAACCTCTTCATTGATATTGGTGCGGCGGATCGGGCGGATGCAGAGAGACAGGTGCAGATCGGCGACTTCGCGGTGTTCGACGCGCCGCGCTTTGAACAGAACGGGGTGCTGTGCGGTCCGTACTTGGATAATCGCATCGGCTGCGTGACCCTGTTGCTCGTGATGGAGCGTCTGGCCCAGCAGGAAATCGAAAACGACCTGTATTTTGCGTTCACCGCGCAGGAGGAGGTCGGCCTGCGCGGCGCGGGCGCGGCGGCGTTCGCGGTGGAACCAGATATCGCCGTTGCAGTCGATGTGACGGACACAGGCGACCTGCCCGAGCGGAAAACGCCCATGGCGGTCGATATGGGCAGGGGACCGGCGGTCAAGGTCATGGACCGGTCGGTGATCTGCACGCCGGAGGTCTGCGCGGCGCTCGAACGGGCGGCCGCAGCCTGCGGTATCGACGTCCAGCGGGAGATACTGCAGTTCGGCGGCACGGACACGGCCGCGCTGCAAAAGACGCGTGCCGGCGTGCAGGCGGGCGCGGTATCCATCCCGACGCGGTATATCCACTCGCCGAGCGAGATGTGCGCGGTGTCCGACGTAGAGGCGGCTGCAAGACTGCTGGAAAAATTTGTGCTGCAGCAAAAATAAACGGCAATTCCGCCGTGTAAAAGGAACCGCAGGGGATCCGGCTGTATCGAGCCGGATCCCCTGCTTTTTCGCCCATCGTTCGGTTATTAGGCTGCGCTCTGCCCATAACCGGCAGGGCGGATCGGGTTTTCGACAGGAAACAGCAGCCCTCCATTCGGCAAATATTGTACAGGGTATGTGATAAGATAGACCCCGAACGGAGGTGGAGCATGGTCGTCTATCTGGATGTCCTGTTTGGGGTCAACGCACTGATGGATTATACGACGCTGCTCGCCGCGGCCAGGCTGGGCGGGGTATCCGTCAAACGGAGGCGGCTACTGGGGGCGGCAGCGGTAGGCGGCACCTATTCGGCTGCGGCGATGCTGTTCCCCGCACTGGCGCTGGCTCCGTTGCGGATTTTGTCCGGAATCGGCCTGTGCGCCGCGGCCTTTGCTGGACAGCGCGCTTTCGCGCGCCTGTGCGCGCTGTACTTTGTCGTCGCGGCCTCTTTTGCGGGGCTTGCGGCGGCGCTTGGCGCGGCGTCCGGCCGGCAGCTTTTGACAGGGGCGGGATACTATGCCGCTGTTCCGCTGCGCGTTCTGGTTTTAGCCGCCGCAGCCGGTTACGCGGTCAGCGGGATATTTCTGCGTGGAGATGCGCTGCATGGGCCGGTTCGGCGGGAGGTGGAGACGCTGCGGATCTGCTTTGGGGGAAAGGCGTGCGAGTTGCGCGTCCTGCATGATACCGGAAACGGGCTGTTTGAACCGGTTTCGGGAAAACCGGTGGTCGTGATGGATCGAGCGGCCGCTGTGGAACTGCTGGGAGAGGCAGGGCGGCCGCTACGGGATGGCACAATGGCTGCCTCGGAGGCGCTTGCCAGACTCCCGCCCAGGCTGGCAGGCCGGTTTGGGCTGCTGCCGTACCGCGCGGTGGGCACGGAGAGCGGCCTGCTGCTGTATTTCCGTCCAGACAGCGTGTACCGTGCAGATGGGAAACCGCTGGACTGCGTCTGTGCGGTTGGGCCGGATCAGATCGGACAGGGCGCGTATGACGGATTGATCGGTGTATGAAAGGGAGAGAAGCATGATATTCCAATGGATCATCAGAAAGCTGAAGAGCCTGTTTGCAAAGCAGCCGGTTTACTACATCGGCGGCAGCGAGGTGTTGCCCCCGCCGCTTTCTGCAGAGGAGGAGGCCGATGCGGTGGTGGCCTGCCAATCCGGAGACGAGCAGGCCAGAAATATGCTGATCGAACACAACCTGCGGCTTGTCGTGTTTTTGGCGCGCAAATTTGAATCCAGCGGCGTGGGGACGGAGGATCTGATCTCGATCGGGACAATCGGGCTGATCAAGGCGGTCAGCACCTACCGGAGCGATAAAAACGTCAAGCTGGCAACCTATGCGTCCCGCTGCATTGAGAATGAGATATTGATGTATCTCCGCAAAATCGCGGGCCGCCGGACAGAGGTTTCGTTTGATGAGCCGCTTTCCTCGGACTGGGATGGAAACGAGTTGCTGCTGTCGGATATTCTGGGTACCGAGCCGGACAGCGTGATGCGGCCGCTGGAGGACGATGTAGACCGCACGCTGCTGCTGCGCGCGCTGGAACGCCTGCCAGCGCGGGAGCGACAGATCATCTCCATGCGGTTTGGCATCAATATGCCGGAAGCCATGACGCAGAAGGAGGTCGCGGACCTGCTCGGCATTTCGCAGAGCTACATATCAAGACTGGAAAAACGGATTATCGCGCGGATGCGGAAAGACATTCTGAAATGGGTCTGATGCGGGTACTCGACTTCCCATTTATTCGAAATTGGACAATGCGTGGCGCATATAAATAAAAGCGGGAGGGTCGCCGCAGGGCGGCGTCTCAATATATACGGATGGGAGGCGGCATATGAATCTGAAAGTGCGGCTCAGGAACCCGATATTCTGGATACAGCTTCTGCTGGGAATATTCGCCACGGCGTTGGCCTATGCAGGGCTGACAGCCTCGGATATGACGACATGGGGCGCGGTATGGGAGGTGCTGAAAGGAGCGTTCACCAATCCCTACTGCCTGTTTCTGATGGCGTCCAATATTTGGGCGGCGCTCAACGACCCGACAACCGCGGGGATAACGGACAGCGCGCGGGCGAAAAGCTATGAAAAACCGTCATAGGGCGGTGGTAAAAAAGCAGGCGGTCGTTGGACCGCCTGCTTTTTCCTGTCAAAGTGGGGCAAAGCCGAAATAGCTGAGCAGGCCGTTGTAGATCCCCTGGGCAAAGCCGTAAGGGTCGTCGCGCAGCTTTTGGGCGTCCTCGGCGTTGCTGAGGTAGGCAAGCTCGACCAGGATCGCGGGCATGGAGGTGCGCCGCAGTACGAACAGGCTGGGATTCAGCCGGACGCCATTATCCTTGGTACCGACGCGCTCGACAATGCCGATCAGGACATGCTGTGCAAGCCAATAGGGCTGCGTATTTTGCTGAAAAACATAGACCTCCGTACCGTTGATGGCCGGATTGACGTTGGAATTGCAGTGGATGCTGATAAAATAATCGGCAGGCCAGCTGTTTGCCATGCGCACGCGCGCGGCAAGGCTGCTGGCATTACTGGTGCCAAGTATTTCGTCAGGGGAATTGCGGCTCAGGCGCACCTCGAAGCGAGGATCAGCGCGGAGCAGGTCGGCCAGATATACGCCAACGATAAAATTGACGTCCTGCTCGCGCAGGCCGTTGCCCTCCGCTCCGGTATTGGGGCCGCTGGGATTATGCCCCTGGTCTATAAAAATGCGAATAGCCAATTGATCACACTCCTTCGGTTCAGTTTATTCCGGTACAGTGGCCGCCGGTGCCGGAAAAGAAAGAATGCCGCCGGATTCCTTGACGGGGATCCGGTAAAAATGCTATGCTGTAGAGGGCAGGAAAGGTTTGGATAGCAGGGAGTCCGTTTTTTCATAAACAAAGGGATATTGCGGATCCGGAAGACAAAATTATGACCATACCCGCAGGAGCGGGATGAAGGAGCCTTACAAAATGATGACAGAACTTGATCAGAGCTATGTGGACCGCATCATACCGGAGCGGGCTGCGGAGGCGAACAAGAATGACTTTGGCCGCGTGCTGTGCGTCTGCGGCTGTGCGGGATATACCGGAGCGGCTTATTTTGCCGCGCAGGGAGCGGTGCGCATGGGAAGCGGCGTGGTGACGCTGGCGACACCGGAGCGCGCTTGGCCCGTGCTCGCGGTGAAGCTCAATGAACCGGTCGTCCGGCCGATGCCGTGCGGTGCGGATGGGATGCTGTCGCGCGAGGCGCTGCCGGCGTTGCTGTCGCTCGCGGAAAAGGCAGACGCGTTGCTGATCGGCTGCGGTCTGGGGCGGTCTTACGCGGTCGCGGAAATTGTCGTGACATTGATCGAAAATGCAAAATGTCAGATTGTTTTGGACGCGGATGGTATAAATGCGCTGACCGCGCATAAGGATATACTGCGGCAGGCGGCACAGCCGGTCATCCTTACGCCGCACGCGGGGGAATTCGCCCGTCTGTCCGGCCTGGAAAATCCGCAGCAGGGCGAGCTGACGCTGTTCGCCCGTAAGATGGGCTGCATACTGCTGTACAAGGGACACCGCACGCTGATCGCGGCGCCGGATGGCAGACTGTACCGGAACCATTCGGGGAATCCCGGCATGGCGAAAGGGGGCAGCGGGGATGTGCTTGCGGGTATGCTGGTCTCCCTGTGCGGACAAGGGCTGGATCCTGTGGACGCCGCCTGTGCGGCGGCTTGGCTGCATGGACGCGCCGGGGACATGGCGGCCAACGCGCGCTCTGAGTACGGCATGACGCCGGGCGATTTGCTGCACTTCCTGCCCGATTTGCTCAAACGGTATAATACGAGGGAGTGGTGATCTGAAACAAAGGCTATGTGCGGCCGCGCTGGCCCTGTGCCTGCTTTCCGGCTGCGGCGCGCCCGCGGCGGATGGGGAAAGTGTGCGCGAATATTTCAGCGCGCTGACGGGATTTGAGGCGCATATCAAAGTTTTATCCGATTTAGAGGATTCTGTGCTGGAATATGAGATGGATTATAATTATAATAGGTTCTTGAAAATTTAATATAAATAAAGTTGCGAAAATCCCTGTAAATGTTGCGTTTACAGGGATTTTTTCTATATAATTTGTGAGGATAAAATTGGGTGGATGGAAAAACAATAGACAAACAATACGACGTACAATAGACAAAACGATTAACAAAGAAGCTCGATCGCGCGGCGCAGTTCATCGATATCCTTATGTGTATATACGGCCTCGGTAACATCGGTGGAGGCGTGGCCGAGAATACGCTTGATAGAAATACGGTTTGCGCCTGCGTTGTCGAGCAGGGTTGCACAGGTATGGCGGCAATCGTGCGGCACATGATGGGGTATCCCGCAGCGCTCCAAAGCGGGGGAAAACATATATTCGGTAAAATGCGCATGAGTAACCGGCTTGTCGGGTGCATCCGGCCGACGGATCAGATATTTTTTCGAGGCGTCATAGCGCGCGGCAATAAGCGGCCGGATCCTGGTATTGATCGGAACGAGACGGTTCTTGCCGGCGGCGGTCTTGGACCCGCCGCGCATCGTCCACTCGGACAGGTCAACGTCTTTCGTCTGCATGCGCAGCAGCTCGCCGATGCGCCAGCCGGTATAAATCAAAATCAGGATCAGGTCTACGCCTGGAACATCGCCGACACGCTCCCAAAGCGCATTGATTTCCGAAGCGGTAAAGGGGCGGCGCGTGCTTTCCTCCGTATTTGGCCCAAGGGTGACAAATTTGCTGTAATCCTTGCCGACGATATCGTTTTCCATCGCGTATTTGTAAAGCTGGTTGAACAGGGTTTTGATTTTACTGCGTGAATGGTATCCCAGCTTGCACTTATCCAGGACGGACTGCATGTGGCTTTTGCGGAGATCAACAAATTTCACTCTGTACAGCGCCTTGCAGGCGGCGAAGGCGTTTTCATATCCGGAAACGCCGCTTGCCGATATCTTCGGGAATTTTTCGGAGGACCAGCGGGCATAAATCTGCTCAAAGGTGGCGGAATTGGGAACGGCATGCGGGTCGTTATGGTAAGAAGTCAGCGCCTTTAACGCTTCGGCCTGGGTTGCATAGGTGCCGAGGTGCTTGTAGCACTGCCGGCTGCGGCCGTTTTCATCCAGCTCCCAGCCGACGGTGATCCGCACGCCGTAAGGCTTGCGCCGCTTGCCGGACAGCTTATAGACGCAGCCGTAACCGTTGGGGTTGCGCATGGAAGATCAGCTCCTTTATGGCTGGTTGATGGCTTCGGCCAGCCCGCCTTTGCCGCGTGCTTTCGCTTCCAGAGCGGCGCGGGAGATACGGTATTCAGAGGACATGAGATAATCTCCTTGAAAGTGAGAAAGGCTCCGGGCGGTATCCAGAGCCTTTCTTCTGATGGCTTATACAATATAGCTGTTGAGCCGGAACATGGTCACGATAGACTGCTCCCTGGTATAGGTTTCCTGCGGGGAGAACAGATTGTTGCCTGTTCCATTCATGATCTTGTTTCCGCCGGTTTCGCAGGCGGATACAGCGGAAACCGCTTCCTGCGCCCAGGAGGAGATACTGCTATGATCAGTGAAGGTAAGCTGTGCGCTGTTGGGCTGAACGTCACTGTCAAGCTGCTGAGCCAGACGCCAAAGCATGACGGCCGCTTCCTCGCGCGTGATATCCGAGTCCGGCTCGAAACGGTTATTGCCCACGCCGTTGACCACGCCGAGCGCACTCATGGCCTCGACCTTTTCATCCGTGGTATCGCTGAAAGAGAGCGGGGAGGCGCCGGAGGCCGCAAGGATGGCGTCCAGTGTTTTTCCGGTTTTGGATTCCATCAGGGCGGCGGCAAGGTGGCAAAACTCCGCGCGTGTGATATTGGACTCGAAGCGGCTGTCCAGATCTTCCGGAATAAGCCCTTCCTGCCGCGCCGCGCTGACTTCCTCCTGCGCCCAGGAGGAGGGCTGCTCTTCCGGCTCGGTCACGACAGGATCGGAAGACGACGGGGCACACTGCGTTACATCCAGATAGAGTGTCTTTCCGTCCGCGCTGATCCTGTCATACTGGACGCGGCGGAAGCTGATCTCCGCACCGGACACGTTTCCGGTGAAAGCGCGGTCTGCTGTGGCGTCAAAGACGAGAGACTGGTTTTTATTTGCAATCGAACTGCTGAACCACACATAGTAATCACCAAAATCAAGCTTCAAAAGATATGTGCCGATTTCATAGCCGCTTCCAAAATCAGCCGTCCAACTGGTACCGCCAGACCAGGTTTCCCGAGCGGTAAACGAAATATTATCCGGAGTTTGCAGTTCATCCGCCACCGTGACATTGATGCGGCAGCCGGAATCATTTTGCGCGACGACGCCGCCAAAACGCTCCGGCCGCGACAGATCCCAATCGGCGACAAGCTCCCAGACCGGAATGGTGAGCTGATCGCCGACGGCAGCGCTGTCAACAAGAGGTGCGTAGCTTTCCGCAAATTCCCGATTGGAAACGTTCAGCATTTTTGCAGTGGTGGCGAGACCGTTTGCAGCGGCGTATTCCGGATCGCCGAGGGCGGTGAAAGAAACAAAGCCATCGGGCGTATCTCTGGTATCGGTGCGGTCGATATCGATAACCGCAAATTTGTAGGTGCTGCTGTCAATCAGTGTTTCGGTTTCCCGAAATCCGGTGACATGGGGCAGATACTCCTCATATGCGGCGCCGGCACAGGGGAGCAGGGACAGGCACAAGGCCGCTGCGGTAAAAGCTGCCAGAAGTTTTTGTTTGATTCGCATGGGGATACCTCCTTTTTATTTGAACCGTTTAAAACGGTTGCTTATGGGGTTGCGCATGGAAGATCAGCCCGTTTATGGCTGGCTTACGGCTTCGGCCAGCCCGCGCACCCAGCGGGGCGCGCCGTCAAAGCAGGCGATCACGCCGTTGCGGTATTCGGCGACGGCGGCAAAGCCGTTATCGTTATCGAAAAAGGTCGCCTCGTCGCAGTAGGGCAGGACGGAGGCGAGCGCGCGGACACGCCCCGCAAAGCGGCGGCGCACATCCCCGGCCGGAATATCATGGCCGCCCTTGCGGACACGGTTCGCAATACGGGCAAGGCTTTCCTCCGCGCTGTCCAGGCCGACATAATACATGCGGACGCGGTAGCCGCGGTCGCGCGCCTGCCGCGCGGTATGCGCCGTGAGCGCGCCGGAGAGCGTGGTCTCCTGCGTGAAGCAGACGCCGCGCGCAAGGCATTCGCGGATGCGGGCGACCGCGAGCCGGCCGGCGAGGATGTTATTACCGCCATTCGCGGCGGCGAGCTTATCTACGTCAATGATAACGCCGAGGTCGTCCATTTCCTGCCGAAGTACGCCGGTAAGGCTGGATTTGCCCGCGCCGTTGACGCCGGCAATAATGGTGTAGGTTTTCATGGGGTCAGCTCCTTTTAGGGGAAAGCCCCGCGGGAGGCGGGGCTAAGTGTGACTAATATGTTAATGCATGGCTTTCAAGAGAATATGCTGTGATTTTATTGTATCCGTCTTGAATTTTGTCATATAGGTCATTAAAAGTATCTTTATTGGAATTATAATATGCATCTTCCAAGTCCGCAAAATCAGAGAGCATAGTTGAAAGGATGTGATCTATTTCCTGTGCTTTGGAATAGTATGGGTTTTCTGTGTTAATATCAGTTAATTTGAAATCATGTGAAATGCCGACCAAACCGGAAGCAGCATCATAAAAACGACCTTGCAACTCCACATGACCAAGCCACATAGCTAAATAAGACATATTATAGCTTTGAATTACCGAAGCGGCATTAGATGCTTGCAGCAGGAAATATAGGTATTTTTCAGCGTATTTGGTGTCATTGATTTGCGCCCAATTTAATTCAGAATTATAAGAAACATCTGCTCCTAAGTTTTCGGCGACAGCACGGATTGGGACATAAGTAGTACCATCATATACAAAAGGATCTACAGTTTTGCTGTTAACATCAGTCATATTAACATACTCATTGTCAATTAGAACCTTGATACCATACTCGACATCAATAGACTTTCGGTAAGTGTTTGCCGCAAATGAGGTGGACAGGAATAGCGCGAACATCAGAATTACAGCGGGGATTCTCTGTTTCATGGGGATGCCCTCCTTTTATTTTCCGCCCGAGGGGCGGTGTTTTACTTACGCTTCTTTATCCAGGCGAGATTCAGAACATTTTTTATATTTGGGGTTGTCCTTTAAATCCGCGACATAGTCGCGGATTTTTTCTTTACCCTCGTCGTTGAAAGTGCGGTAGTCGTCGAGGAGCTGGTGCTCGTCGGGAGCGAGGGCGGGCGCTTTGGGAGCGGGAAAGCCGTAATTAGGATCGGTAATCTCATCGCGCCCGAGATAATCAGTTGATACACCGAAAAAACGTGCAAGTGTTTTTAGGGTCGACAATTTCATTTTGTCATACCCTTTTGCGTAAAATCCTGTAATCGTAGAATAGGGTATCCCCGAAAGTTCTGATAATTCTGCTCGGTTTTTTATACCTTTTTGCTTCATCAGGAAGTCAATTTTTTCAAGGATATTCAAGGTTTCACCTCCCTTTTATTTATACGATAGCATAAAAAAATGACGATTGCAATAAAAAATAGCGATGCAGGGTAAAAAAATATTGACAAATAACCCTATGTCGCTTATCATATAACCAGAATAACCCTGTGGGGTGATTCTGGCGGTCGAAAGACCGTACACCTATGTTACGGCCTCCCTAATGGTTATTTCAAATTCAATGTGCTAAAGGCAGATCAGTCTGTAAACTTTTTATCCAGTTCGCAGATAAGCGCCATTTTCTCCCCAAGAGTAAGGGAGGACTGATCTATCAGGTGCTTTATTGCCTGATAATCTTGTCCGGTTTCGTGTGACCGCTTGATTATATCTGATAATTCCTGCATTTTAGGGGTCTGCGGGAGAATCGGGTCATCGAAAAATGTCATAATGACCTCCTTTCTGGGAGGCCGAGACATAGGGTATCAACAATATTTTAACAAGAGGGTTTAGCAATGTACAGAGAAATCGAACACACAAGAAAGGAGAGGTTTTATTATGTACCCAAATTTAGAGCTTGAGATGTTCAGACAAAAAGTCACTACAAAGCAGCTTGCGGAAGCCTGCGGCATCAGCGAAAGCGGGATGCGCAACAAGATAAAAGGCAGAAATGAACCGAAATTACCGGAAATTAAGGCGATTTCAGAAAAGCTCGGCTGTCCGTGGGAATATCTTTTCGCCCGTGAGAACGAACAGGGGAAGGCGGTGTAAGGGGATGAAAATAAAAATCAAAATCAGCGGGGGTACCGCAGCGGAACAGCGGCTGGTGGTCGAAAGGCTGCATATAGACCTGGTTCAGATGCGGCGGTGGCAGAGGCTATGCGGGAAACCGAAAGCGGCGTACAAAATCAAAGCGACAGCCTGCCGAGGGGTCAAAACGGCAGGCTGGGAGGATTAGATTTCCACGCTTTCGGCGGCGTCGATGCCGTCATAGTCCACGGGATATTCTGAGGACGCGCTTTCGATTGCTGTTATGGCAATCGACGCAGGCATATCGTCCTCGGCTTCGAGCAGCATGAGGCGTACATACTGCATATCATCCTGCTTTAGCTGCTCTGCCAGATGGCACAGGTCGGAGACCTTAACAGTGATTTGATCCATGAGAAACACCTCCTTTCTGCTCCCATTGTAGCAGGGAGGGAAAGGAAAGACAAGAATTGAACATCACCCCTTGCGGCGGGGCGGCAGAGGTTTCGTTGGCGCCTTCCGGGGCGGAAACATATGGCGAGAATTTATTCAGCGGGTTGGTTACGCTGAACCTCCTCTTTTAAGGGTTGTGTTTCCGTATGCCGCCCCGCCGCAAGGGGTGATGAGAGAAAGGCGGTGTAAGTGTGAGCAACGAAAAAAGCCCCGCTGGGGGCGGGGCGATGGAACGAGCCTATTGCGCGCTGGAAATGGCGGCACTCGATCTGGACAGGAGAGCGCCGCTGTTTTCCCCTTTTGCAGAAATGCAGGAATGGAACGAGGCATACCGCAGGGAATTGATCACAGGGCTTATTTTGGCGCTCGACCTGTTTCGTCAAAACGGTGTATCGGTGGAGCAAACGGCTCGGTTGGAAAGGATTCGCCGTGCATATACATCTGCGTGATAACTGCCCGGCATTTTTGGCAATCGGTTGTGTTGCTGCATTCATCACACCCGTTGCAGAATGCGACCGGCTTACCGTCGGTAGCAATCGCTACGCGGGTGTAAACAGTCAGCTTCCGCCAGGGATGCTGCGGACAAATGACCAGATTTTTGTATTCTTTTACATCCATTGAAAAACACATCCTTTCTGCACCCATTGTAGCAGGGAGGGAAAGGAAAGACAAGGAAGGGGTGACAGCATGAAACCACTGAGAGACTATCTGTCCATGACACCGGCGCAGCTTCTGGCGGAGCCGGACGCGCCGGAAAGCCTGAAAATCAAGGCGCGGCTCGCGCTGGAGAACGGGCGGGAAAACGCAGGGATGGACAGGCAAGAGACAAGCCCGGCCGAGCATACCATCAAATGAGGAGGTGGCCGGAATGGCGGACAAACGGACATGGACGGACGACGAGATACGGGCGGTGAAGCGGGTGACGCCGTTGATCGCGAGCCAGTACTTAGAGCAGTATCCGAACGCAATGAGCGTTGCGCTTTCCATGCGCGCGGGGCGGCTGCCGATCGGAGAGGCGGTACAGAACCCGAGGACTGGGACCTGGACCTACCGGATCGACAAGGATCGGCTGATCAGCTACAAGCACGGCGTGATGCCCGAGGCGGATATACAGACCCTTGAGCGCAAGCTGGACGAGTTTACCCAAATGGCAAGAAAGCTGATTGACACGGTCCGCGAGGAGCGGGCGATGATGTACCAATGAGGAGGGGGAAAGGATGAAGCGGGCATGGAGGGCCGCCGCATATGTCTGCGGCGGCGCGATGGGCGCGGCCGTGGGTATGTGGGGCGCGGGCTGGTGTCCGTGGCTCACCTGCGCAATGCTCCTGCTGGGCTGCGGGTGTGGGCTGTTTACCGCCCTGCGGGAGCTGGCCGCGCTGCGCGAATACGAGCGGCGGCAGGCCGAGGCCGCGCGGCGCAGCGCATGGCGGGCAGCGTTCTTTCAGGAGTTGGACAAGCTGTAAACGTATGCGTGCCTGGGACGCGGAGGTGAATGCTATGAGGTTTCAGGGGCTGGAGATACGGCCGTTTTCGCAGGTGACGGCGCTGCGGCCGGTCCGCATCGACCGCCTGCGGGTGGAGGTGCGGCGGACGCTGTTCGGCGAGATCGAGTACGATCTGGTCGGCACGATGGGCGGGGGCGGCGAGGGCTTCCCAGTGTGCCGCCCGTTTGAACGGCTGGAGGACGTATGGCCGGAAAAGGACAAGCTGGAGGCCGCGATACAGGCGGCCAGATGGGATGATACATATGGACCGAAAGAAAGAAACAGTGATCTACCGGCATCCGCAGGGCCGGTATGAAGTGGTGGAGATCTCCGGTACGGACCTGTTCGGCGGGACGTACCGCTACCGCGAGACACGGCGCACGCCGAAGCGGGACGCGCGCGGGCTGCTGCGGGACGAGGACCTGTGCGCGCCCGCGATCAGGCTGACCGGCGCGGAGCAGGCCGAGGTCGGGGAAACTGCGCGGAGAAAGGAAAGGATACAATATAAGGGCGGCGCGCGCCGTCCGGTAACCGGCGCGGAGCGGGCTGAAATATGCCGGCTGTGGGAGCAGGGGGAGCCGGTTCGGGGTATTGCCGAACGGACCGGACGCGCGGCCGGCACGGTACGCATCATTCTGAACGCGGAGGGGCTGCGGGACAGGAGAAAGCCCCCGCTTTGGACGCAGGAGGAGCGGCGCAGGATGTGGGACATGCTCCGGCGCGGCTGTACGACGCGGCAGATCGCGGACGCGCTGGGCCGGACGGAGAACGCGATATACTGCGAAAGAAGAAAGGGCAGAGGCGGCTGACAAAAGACCGTCAGCCGCCTCTGCCCAAAAGAGGATGAAGATTATTGTACCTGTAGTATAGCAGGAGGCAGAGATCATTGCCGCCGACCGGTATCACGTCACCTTGAGAGCATGCACGAGAATCAAAGTGGAGAAAAGGATGGACAAAGAACAGAAAGCCATTGAGCGGCTGAAACTGGCAGCGGAAATGAGCGAAACCTACTACGGCAAACCACTGATCGTAACCACCAGCGGGGGTAAGGATTCGGATGTGTGCATCGCGCTCGCACTGGCGGCAGGGATCAACTTTGAGGTGCAGCACAACCACACCACCGCGGACGCGCCGGAGACCGTGTACCATGTGCGGGACACGGTCCAGCGGCTGGAAGCCAAAGGAATCCAATGCACGGTCAATTGGCCGACGTACAAAGGTGCGTCGGTGACGATGTGGAGCCTGATCCCGCAGAAGCTCGTGCCGCCGACACGCCTGATGCGCTACTGCTGCTCGGTGCTGAAAGAGGGCGGCGGGGCTGGCCGCATGATTACAACCGGCGTGCGGTGGGCGGAAAGCGCCAGCCGACGAAATAAGCGCGGCATTTACGAAAGTCTGCCGCACGATCTCAGTAAGAAAATCATTATCAACAATGACAATGATGATAAACGTCAGTTATTTGAAAACTGCAAATTGCAGGCAAAACGCGTCTGCAATCCAATAGTGGATTGGACGGATAATGACGTTTGGGATTACATCCGAAGCGAACACATCGAGACGAATCCGCTGTATGCGTGTGGATTTGACCGCGTTGGCTGTGTCGGCTGCCCGATGGCAGGGAAAAAAGGCAGGCAGTTTGAATTTGCGCGATACCCGACATTTGAACGAGCCTATATCCGCGCGTTTGACAGGATGCTGAAAATGCGCGCAGTGCGCGGGAAGCTGGACGGTTCGTGGCGTATCGGAACAACCGGCAAGGATGTGTTCCACTGGTGGATGGAGGACGGAGTGCTGCCGGGGCAGATTGGATTTGAGGGAGAAGCATGAAAGTACTGGTAGCATGCGAAGAATCGCAGGAGGTCTGCAAGGCGTTTCGGGCGCTGGGGCATGAGGCGTACAGCTGCGATATTGAGCCGTGCAGCGGCGGGCATCCGGAATGGCATCTCCAATGCGATGCACTGGAACTGCTGAAAATGCAGTGGGATATGATTCTGGCTTTCCCGCCCTGCACTGATCTCGCTGTGAGTGGTGCAAGATATTTTGCCGAGAAACGGGCAGACGGACGACAACAGAAATCCATTGAATTTTTTATGCAGTTTGCAACTGCCGACTGTCCGAAAATTGCAATCGAAAATCCTGTGGGCATTATGAGCACTGCCTGGAGGAAACCTGACCAGATTATCCAACCCTGGCAATACGGCCACGGAGAAACAAAGGCAACATGTTTATGGCTGAAAGGGCTGCCGAAACTGGAGCCAACAAATATTGTAAAAGGCAGAGAGCAGCGTGTATGGCGAATGCCGCCGTGCAAAGACCGCGCCAGATTGCGCAGCAGAACATTTCGCGGAATTGCGCTGGCTATGGCCGAACAGTGGGGCGGTATATGTCCGCCGGAGGGAAAGGAGCATTGCTATGGCTGACCTGATATGCTCTATGATCTGCAAACACCGCTCTAAGCGCCCTCTGCGGAAGTGGCGAAACAAGGATGGAAGCCCGTGCTTTGGGTGCAGTCTGAAATATGTGAATATCTCCCGGGTGTTTGACATGGATGGAGATATTTGTGCCGTTGCCGGGGAGGGGAACATGGCTCATTGCGCGTTTTATGAGCCGCTGGATGAGCCGGAGGGAGAGGAGGACGAATGAACTGTCAGAACTGCAAAAAATACGATGACTGCCGGACAGGCTCTGGGCTGACGTGGCCGTGCGGAGCGTATAGGCCGAAAGCTATTTCAAACGCCGAGGCTCCAGCAGCCAGTGGAGGAGGACATCTGATGGACATTGAGAAGCTTTGCAGCGACGCAAAACTGATTGGTTGGTCATCGGAAACCACGATTAAACACCTTTATGACATCGCGGAGCATTTCCCACAGTTGAGCTTTTCCCATAACAGCCGCACAGACATCAACGCAGAGGTGGCCGGCGCGCTACACCAAGGAATATATGCGATTGCCAATCTGATGCGAGAAAATGCCACGCTCCAGACCGAAAACGAGAAGTTGCGGGACGAGCTGGAGCAGGTGAAGCGGGAGAGGGGGACGGCGGCAAGCGATCTGGAAACCGTTATGGCCTATCGCGGTGATAATTTAGACACTTGTCAATTCTGCAGAAACGGCCAGTGCTATGTAAGGGGCGGGACAAAACAGTGTCTCCCGCAATGGCGCGGCCCAAAGGAGGGGTAAGCATGGAGAGAGCAACACACATTGACAAGGATGGATGGTACATCAATGGAGAAAATGGGCGAGGCGATCATCCAGACTGTGAGGGGGTGGTGGTATGAACGCAAAACGGGCAAAGAAGCTGATGCAGATTGCGCGGCACTACGGAGAGGAAAAACAGGTCTGTAAGCTGGTGGAGGAGCTGGGAGAGGCGACGAGCGCGGCCAGCGAGGTGCTGATGCGCCTTTCCTTCCGCGAGGACGGAGGAAAGGGGATCGACCTGCAGGCGCGGCTGGAGCATCTGGCGGCGGAGCTGGCGGACGTACAGAACGTGGCCGAGCAGGTGATCATGCTGTTCGGGCTGGAGGTTGACTTCAAGGTAGCGCGGATGGAAGGCATCGACAGGACGCTGCAGCGGATCGGGGAGGAAACCCAATGCGATACAGTTTGAGTTTGGCCGGGGACACGTTTACGTCGGTGGTGGAGGACTTCGACCAGCGGCTGAGCGGGATGCTGCGCCGGATGCTGGAGCAGCACATGGACGAGGGCTGCGTGACGTTAAAGCTCACAGTAGAGCTGCAGCCGTGCTATCCAATGGACGCGGACGGAGAAATGCACGGGCTGGTACAGCCGGTTTTCCATCATGAGGTGACGGCGCAGACTGTGCAGAAGCAAAAGGACAGCGGGAAGATCGCGGAGGATTTTGTGCTGCGGACAGGCAGGGACGGGCAGACCGAGCTGGTAAGCCGCGACACGTTCAATTTATTTGATATGGTGGAGGAGGCCGAACGGATAGCCGGACGGCGGGAAGGAGGCGAAAGGAAGGATGGAGACGAAGGCAAGGCGGCTGACGGCTGACAGGGTAACCTACACGACGCCGGAGGAGGTGGCCGCGCTTGCGGCAAGCTACTACGAAAATACGGTCCAGCACAGGCCGGACGGGGAAAAACGCGCGTTTTTCCTTTCCGTCGCGCGGAGCGGGCTGGATGTGCGCGCGCTGTGGGCCGCTATCGACTACGCCGTAAGCGTATGCGGATATGGGCGTTATGAGCGCGACTACTGGCCGCACATACAAAAGGAGGCCCGCCGGATCTGGCGGGAGCTGCATGGGAAAGCCGCCCCCTGATGGGGGCGGCTGTATCCGGCTTTGGAGGCGACGGGATTTGGTAATACAAAAGGAAGAGGCGAACGGGCAGCTTTACCAGCTTTCGCTTTTTACGACGGGCTTTTTGCCGGGGCAGTCGCCCAGGCAGCGGGCGCGCAGGCGGCAGCAAACGGACGCGGCCAAGCGCGCGATCAACGCGCGGGCGCAGCGCTGGCGGCTGATGCAGCTGCTCAACGCGAATTTTGAGCCGGGGCGCGACCTGTTCGTGTGCCTGACATATCGGGAGCTGCCCGCCAACGAGGGGCGCGCGCTGGAGGGCTTCCACCGGCGCGTCCGGCGCGCGCTGGAAAAGCACGGGGTCGAGCATGGATACATAGCCGTGACCTCCACGCATGAGCTGCCCGAGGCGGAAACCGACGTACGCCTGCACCACCATCTGGTGATGCACGGGGCGGCGGGCGCGGGCGCGTGGGAGGCGATGCGGGACTGCATCGCGGCCTGCTGGCCGCACGGCGCGGTGGATGTGCGGCCGCTGCGGGACGGGGACGACTTCTACGAGTCCACGGCGCGCTATCTGCTCGACCAGCCGACGGCAAAGGGGGCGCGCAAATACTCCACGAGCCGCAACCTCAGGCCGCCGAACGAGCCGGTACGGCTGCGCCTGCCCGAGAGCGCGGCGGGCGAGGCGCCGCCGGGCGTGAAAGTGGTGGAGGATACGCGGCACACGAACGAATATGGGCATTACCGGTATCTGGTGGGACGGATTTATGACCGGCGCGCGTTTGACGCCTATTGGGAACGGCAGCGCAAACGGGCTGCGCCCGACCCGTGGGAGAGATTGCGCCGGCGGCGGTACCGGCTGGAATAGGTTGCGAAAGGATAACGGGAGGCCCCGTTTTTGTGGCTTGTAGGGGGTCTAACAATTCCGACATGCTTCGGGCGGACAGGTTCGGACGAATGGAGGGCGGACGGTGACACGGGAGAGACTGCGGCAATTTGATTCACTGGTGCAGGAGCTGGTCGAGGAGCAGGAGCGGCTGGCGCGGGAGCTGCGGCACGCCAGACGGGTGGAGGAAACCTGCGGCGTGGGCTGTCTGTTCGGGATGGACTATCTGGAGGCTGCAAAGACGCGGGTGCGGGAGCTGAGCGCACGGCGGGAGGACGAGGTCGCGGAGATCCGGATCTGGGTGGAGCGCATACCGGACAGCCTGACGCGGCGCGCGTTTAAGCTGCGGTTCCTGGACAGCCTTCCGTGGGGCGAGATCGCGCGGAGGATGGGATACCGCTCGGACAGCGGGCCGCGGATGCTGTGCGCGCGGTATCTGGCGGAACACGCCGGTTGACAAAATTGCGGGATTTGGAAAATCCGGTTGACACACGGTTTGAGAGCGTGCGGAAAGGTACACCATAACGAACGGCGCAGACGCGCCGGTTTTTTGCCGCCTGCGGCGTTCGAAAAGGTATGCTTTCCGTTTTGCGGACGTGCGCGGCAGGCAGGGGATATTTACGGACGGAAAAGACAGGAGGATGCAGGATGATAAAAAAATATGGGTATGCGCGGGTGAGTACGCGCGAACAAAACCTTGACCGTCAACTGACGGCGCTGCGGGAGTACATCGAGGACGAGCGCGACATCATCACGGACAAGGAGAGCGGCAAGGATTTTGACCGCGCGGGGTATCAGTATCTGCGCGAGCGGCTGCTGCGGCCGGGGGATGTGCTGATCGTCAAATCGCTCGACCGGCTCGGGCGCAATGCCGAGGCGATCAAGGCGGAGCTGCTATACTACCGGCAACAGGAGATCAGGGTGCAGATCATCGACCTGCCTACGACCATGACGGACTGGCCGGAGGAGCAGCGGCTGATCGGGGACATGATCAATAACATTCTGATCGAGGTATACAGCATGATCGCGGAACAGGAGCGCATGACCATCCGCCAGCGGCAGGCCGAGGGGATCGCGGCGGCGAAGGCGGCGGGCAGGCACCTGGGCAGGGCGCGGGCGGCACGGCCGGAGGGCTGGGAGGAGGTGCTTGCGCTCTGGCGCGGGGGATCGATCACGGCGGTACAGGCGATGGACCGGTTGGGGATGCGGAAAACGACGTTTTATAAACTGGTGCGGGAGGAGCAGCAGGGCGCGGTGTAAGCCGCGCCTTTGCTTTTTGCCGGAGGAAACCCAAACGCTTCCCGAGCCGCAGCGAGGAGAGCATGCGAGCAACCGAAAAACCAAGCGCTTGGGCGCTTGGTTTTTCGGCTCTTAGCGAGTCGATGGGCAGGCACCCGTGCGCGGTCAGTACAGGCCGTGCGCGGGCGCTTTTTTGTGGTTTTGGAAAGTCGTGCGTTTTGTGCGTTTTGTGCGGTTATAATCGGAGGCAGGAAAACGGGAAGTGCAAAACGCACGGTGCGTTGCACCCGTTTGAACCGCGCGCGGCGCGGGAATAAGGATGGCGGCCTACAAGGTGAATTGCCCCGCAGGGGCAAGAGAAGGTGCCCTGGGGTACGGGCTGTGCGGTCATACTGGGGTTCAGGAAAAAACGCGGAAGGAGGGAGCGGCGTGAAGCAGCAGGGGAGCAAATACGACGCGGCGTTCAAGGAGCAGGCGATCGCGCTGGTGGCGAGCGGGGTCTCGATCACCAATGCGGCGGTGCGGCTGCGGATACCGAAATCGACGCTGGCGGACTGGGTGCATACCCAGTGGGACGCGGACGAGGACGCGGTATCCGCCCGGCGCGAGACGCGGCGCGCCTCCATCCGCAAGTGCGGGCGGATCGTGGACAAGGCGCTCGGAGCGCTCGACCGGAAGGTTACGGCCGCGGGGCGCGAGTGCCGCGACGTGGACGAGGGCCTGAAGGTGCTGCGGAAAGCGGCGCGGGACGGCGTGATCGGGCTGGAGGCGAAGGACGTACAGCGGCTGCAGGAGATCATTGCGGATTATTCCGGCGTGGGCCTGCGCGAGCTTTCCGGAACGCTCAGGGAGGTCGCGGCACGGCAGGAGGCGCTGGAAGCGCAGCTGCTGGATGCGCCGGACGCCGCGCCTGAATTGCATGTGCAGTTGACGCTGGTCGATCCGGCGCGCGGGAGGGAGGACAGCGCATGAACCTGCATTACAGCATCACGCCCAAGCAGCGGCTTTTCATGGAGACCGAGGCGTTCGAGGTGCTGTACGGCGGCGCGGCGGGCGGCGGCAAGACCTTTGTGCAGGCGCTGGACGCGCTGCTGTATGCGATGCGGTACCAGGGCAGCCGCCAGCTCATCCTGCGGCGGACGTACAAAGAGCTGGAGCGCTCGATGGTGCCGCAGACCATGCGCCTGTATCCTGCGCGGCTGGCACGGTACAACGCGAGCGGGCATGTCTGGAGGATCGGGCGGAGCATCGTCGAGCTGGGCTACATCGCCACCGAGGGCGATGTGACGCAGTACCAGTCCGCCGAGTACGACGTGATCCGCTTTGACGAAATGACGCACTTTACGGAAAGCCAGTACACCTACATGATCAGCCGTGTGCGCGGCACGAGCGGGTTCCCCAAGCACGTCAAATGCACGGCAAACCCGGGGAGCGTGGGACACGCGAACGCGAAGAGCCGGTTCATCGACATCGGCGCGCCGATGCAGGTGCATGAATGCGAGGGCGGAAGCCGCCTGTTCATTCCGGCGAAGCTGGAGGACAACCCCTTTTTGATGGAGGCGGACCCCGAGTACGAGGAACGGCTGAAAAACCTGCCGCACGACGTTTACACCGCGCTGCGGGACGGTAACTGGGATTACTATGTCGGGCAGTATTTCACCGAGTTCAAGCGGGAGACGCACGTTTGCGCGCCGTTTGAGATACCCGATTACTGGCGGCGGTATGTGGCGCTCGACTACGGTCTGGACATGCTGGCGGCTTACTGGATCGCGGTGGACGAGGCGGACAATGCGGTGGCATACCGCGAGGTGTACGAGCCGGACCTGATTATCCCGCAGGCGGCGAAGCGTCTGCGCGAGGCGAACGGCGGCGAGTACATTACGGCGTGGTTTGCGCCGAAGGACCTCTGGAACCGGCGGCAGGAAACCGGCCGCAGCGTGGCGGATATTTTCGCCGAGGAGGGCGTGTATCTGGATCAGGTATCCAACGGCAGGATCGCGGGCTGGTACGAGCTGAAGCGGCGGCTGGAGCCGGCGCCGGACGAGTTCGGGCAGCTGCGGCCGCGGCTGCGGATGTTCGACACCTGCGTGAACCTGATCCGCACGCTCCCCGCCCTGCAGCACGACGAGAAGCATCCGAACGACTGCGCGACAGAGCCGCATGAGGTGACGCACGCGCCGGACGCTTTACGGTATTTCTGCGACGGCTGCCCGCTGCCGGCAAGCGTGCCGGGCATGCGGGATGAGGAATACAGGACATATGAGGAGGAATTTGCGGATGTTATGGATTATTGACGGTAGTATAGGGGGCTTCAAAAGCCCCCTATATACGGGAGCCGGTTCCGGATGAAACCGGCCCCCGATACCCGAACGACGCCGCCCAGGGCGGCTGGGCCGAGGTATCAAAACGCCCGGCAAAGCTGGGCGTTTTGATGGAAACGGCTGGACCGTTTCCGGATGAAATGGCGCTGCGGCGCGGGAATGGAGGAGCATGAGAATGTTATGGATTATTGACCTGGCGCTTTTGGCGGCCTGTGTGGCGGAGCTGGCGCGGCTGCGGGACGCGCTGCGGCAGGCGGCAGCCTTTGAGGAAGCAGCGAAAAGCATGGAAAGGCGCGCCGCGGAGGAGATATGCCGCGCAGACCGGCTGGCCAAAGCGCTGCGCGAAAGCGAGGACCGCTTGTGCGAGGCAATGCAGACGGCTGAAACGCTGCGGCGTGCAAGCCGTTACAACAACGGCATGGCACGGGAATTTGCAAACATTTTCGCTTTTAACGGCACGGAGGAAGGGCAGGCGGATCTGACGGATGGATAAGCAGGAGATCACGCCGCAGAGCATCCTGGCGGGCGAGGCCGAGCCTTTTTATGGCGCGCAGCGCCCGCGAGGCCGAGTTCGCGCGGCGGTGAGCGATTTTCGAGCGAACCGTAAAATCATGCCGGTGGCATGATTTTAGCG
Source organism: Intestinibacillus sp. NTUH-41-i26 (assembly GCF_032769475.1). Lineage (GTDB taxonomy): Bacteria > Bacillota > Clostridia > Oscillospirales > Butyricicoccaceae > Agathobaculum > Agathobaculum ammoniilyticum. The sequence goes on along the minus strand of NZ_CP136477.1, from coordinate 1,745,075 downwards.
TGCGGGGAACGGAGGAGCGAAGAACGGATGGAACGACAGGAAATCACGCCGCAGAGAGTGCAGGCGGAATATGTAAAGGGGCAGGCGTATAACGACGGGCTGGAGCTGTACGAGACGGTGAAGCAGTGCGAGCGGTTTTACGAGGGCGACCAGTGGAACGGCTTAAAGGTGAAGCAGGCGCGGCCGATCACGGTGAACTTCATCCGGCAGATCGCCAATTACAAGGTAGCGCAGATCGTATCCGACGATGTGACGCAGCAGATCGAGCCGTTTTTGCCGGACGAGGCGGCCACGCAGACGGCCACGGTGCTGGAGCAGGCGATAGACCGCGTGGTGGAGCGGCAGAAGATCAAGGACAAGCACCGCGAAATGCTGCGGGACGCTTACATAGACGGGGATGTGGCGCTTTACTTCTGGTGGGACGCGGAGCAGAAGAGCGGCATGGAGGGCGTTGAGGGCGATATTGCCGCTGAAACGCTGATGAACACGAACGTCATATTCGGCAATCCGGCGAGCCGCAGGGTGCAGGCGCAGCCCTACATCATCATCGTGCAGCGGCTGCCGGTTCCGCAGATCCGCCGGATGGCAAAGCGGAACGGGCTGCCGGAGGACGAGATCACAGGCGACAGCGAGGGCAAATACAAGGGCGACGACGAGCTGCAGGACAACGACAGCTACGGCACGCTGCTCACCCGCTTCTGGAAGGGCGGGGACGGCCGCGTCCGGTTCTGCAAGGCCTGCGGGCAGGCCCTGGTGCAGAAGGAGACGCAGACCGGACTGACGCTGTATCCGCTGGCCTATATGAGCTGGTCGCCGCGCAAGAACAGCTATCACGGCGTGCCGGAGGTGGCGGAGCTGATCAACGCGCAGATCAGCGTGAACAAGCAGTACACGGCGCTCGCGTATCAGCTCAACAACAACGCCTTCCCCAAGCTGGTATACGATACGTCAAAATTTCCGGACGGGTGGAAGCCCGAGGCGACGGCGATCGGCGTGCGCGGCGACCCGACGCAGGCGCTGACCGGCGTGGCGGGCAGCATGCCCATCCCGACCGAGGCGACGGGGATCACCCAAAGCCTGCTCGACACGGTGAAGAACGTGGCGGGCGCGAACGACGCGGCGCTCGGCAACATCAAGAATCCGGACAACACGAGCGCGATCGTAGCTGTACAGCAGGCGACGGCCGCGCCGCTCAGCCTGACGCGGCTGGCCTACTACCAGATGATAGAGGACTACACGCGCGTGATCATCGACATGATGCACGCTTACTATGGGATACGGCAGGTAAAGGTGACGGTGCAGCAGGCGGACGGGCTGACCGGAGAGACGCGGGAGGCCACGGAGGTCCGGATGTTCGACTTTTCCCAGATGCCGGTGGACGCGCTTGACCTCGCTATCAACGTCGGCGCGGCGAGCTATTGGGCGGAGACGCTGCAGACCGCGACGCTCGACAACCTGATGAACGCGCATATCATCCCTGACGCGCTGGAGTATCTGCGGCGCGTGCCGGACGGGATGATAAAAGACAAAACGGGGCTGATGGACGCCGTGGAGCGGGTGCGGAAGCAGCAGGCGTTAATGGGAGGTTTGACATGACCGGCAAGAACGCAATAAAAAGAGCCCCGCCAGAAGGCAGGGCGCAAAATTAATTGCCGGAAGAACAGGCGCGCGGCGCAGTAGTGTGGTTGGCATAGGTGTTCCAAGTAGGCTCGTAATCGGCGGACGCCTGATTTCCCCACATGTTCCAGCCATCCCGTAGACCGCGGGCAAATAATTCGATACGGGGAGCGGCGCTACACGCCTCAATAATCGGTATGATTTCATCCGGTTTGCGGCTGTGCTCGCGCTTCATAGAGCGGACAATGTTCACTTGAGAGCGGGCGGGGGCAAGCGTACGGTTGGGCGCGCTGTTCTTGCGAATACCGAACAGCAGCATTTCCGTTACGTTGCGGAAATAAAAGCCGACGCCGCGGCCGTCCGGTCCGCCGTCCTTGCGGACTTTTTCCCAGATGATGTTTGCCTTGTACTCGAACCCCCATGCATCCATGACGGCAAGACCATCCGGAAGCAGGGCGTTGGGTACCCATAGATACAAATGCGCCTTTTCACCCGCAATATCTGCGATGGGGAGCGCCTTGATATCATCGAGCGTCATGGTTTCGTATCGCGTGAGCCGCTTGTGCTCCGGTGCGACTTTGCCGGTGCGGTTTTGAAACTGCCAGGGCGGGTCGGCATAGATGGTATTGAATTTTTGCCCCCCTGCAAACCGCATCAGGTTTTGATTGGTTTTTGTATTAGCCATAGTCTTGTATGCAGCCCTTTCTTATGCCGACAGCGAGAACGGGACAGCCGCCGCCGCGACGGGAGTCCAGGCGATAGGTCAGTTTACCGATCCAAGTTGTGCTTGCGCCGTATTTCTTCATCAGCGGTTTGCCGGTTTCGTCGGTAAGTGCCTTGAAAACATCGTTTAATTCTTCAGAACGGGTGACAATAACGCCTACGTCAATTAAACCGCAGTCGAAATAGGTACGCATGGCAAGCAGGTCGCGGTCAAAGGTTTGATCTTTACTGTTCCACTCCAGATCGAACGCCACGCGGTTTTTCAAAAAGTCGATGTTATGCCCGTCGATATAGCCGAGAATGGTTTCCACCTCATATGGTTCATCCGCAAAGCGCCCTCTGCGCTGAACGGTTTGGCGAGGATATTTTTTGACGATCAGGTCTCCGCTGATGCGGATTTCCCGCCAACCGTAGGGATAGAGCACATCATCAAATTTTTTCGGTATGGGAGATTCGTTTCCGCCTGCTTTGCGAATGTCCTGAGCAGAAAGCTTTAACCTGCGCAGGCAATCCTGCAGTTCTGCCCATTCTTCCGGAAATGCGTCATGCAGGATCTCCAAAGCATGTCCATAGTTATGAAATTCAAATCGATTCAAAAGATCGGGATCTATGTATTGTTCCAATTGCAGAAAAATTCCTCCCTCATGGTATTATCGGTAATATAATACCACAAAAAGACGGGGGAGGGCAACAGAAAAACAAACGAAGCAACCGGCTAAGCGGCCGTTGCGATAGAGAAAGGAAGTACACAGCTATGAGTAATTGGAAAGCCAGCAATTACGAGAGCGGAAGCGAGCTTCGCGGCCGGATCGGACTGCAGTTCTTCGCGGAGGACGGCGGCGCGGATACCGGCGCGGATACCGGCGCGGACATGGACGGCGATTTCGGCAGCGACTTCGAGGCCGCCCTGACCGGAAGCGGACTGGAAAGCCAGCAGGACGCGGGGCAGGATACGGACGAAGGCGCGGACGGAGGGCTGGGAAGCCAGCAGCCCGAGGGCCAGCCGGAAGAGCCGGAGAACGACCCCACGGGCGGGCAGGAGCCGCCCGCAGCACAGCAGGAGCAGCAGCCCCAGCTTGTGCCGATGAAGTTCAACGGACGCGAGATCATGCTGCCGGCCGAGGCGGTAGAGGCGATCGGCAGGGCGGTCGGCGGGAACGCGGTTGAACTGCTCGAAAAGGGCATGAATTACGACAGCAAGGCCGAACGGGAGCTGCGGCTTTTAGACCAGTTTGCAGCGGCGAGCGGGATGAACCGCGCGCAGTACCTGAGCCAGTTGGAGAATATGCAGCGGCAGCAGGAGATCGCCGCCGAGGTGGAAAAGGCGCGCGGCGAGTTCCCCGAGGGTACGCCGGACGCGGCCCTGCAGGAGATCGCCAAAAGCCGCGTTGCAGGCCGTTATGCCGCCGAGCAGCAGCAGCGCGCCGAGCGGGAGCAGAAGCTTGCGGCGGCGCGCCAGCGCGCGGAGCAGGCGGTGCAGGAGGCGCGGCGCAATGCGGAAATCCAGGGCTGGGACGACTACGAGCAGCTCGCTGGCGTACACGAGCCGAAGGACATCCCGCCGCGCGTGCTGGAGCTGGTGCAGAAGGAGGGCATGACGCCCGTTGCGGCGCACTGGCGCTGCCAGGCCGAGCAGGCGCGGCAGCAGAACCAGATCGAACAGAAAAACGAGCGGAACCGCCGGCAGTCGGCGGGGAGCATGGCGGGCGGGGACGCGCCCGGCGGCTTCGAGGCCGACTTTATGAGCGCGTTCCGGTTTTGACAGCTAAGGAGGAATAATAATGGCAGTATACAACCTTGCAAGCAAATACGCAGGCAAAATGGAAAAGCAGTGGCTGCACGATTCGTTCGTCAAGCCGCATACCAACGGGGAGCTGGAATTTAACGGCGTGGACACGGTGCAGGTATATGTGCCGACGACCGTACCGCTGAACGACTACCAGCGCGAGGGTACGGCGCGCTACGGCGACCCCAAGGAACTGATCCCGAACGTACACCGCTACCAGATGAAGCAGGACAAGAGCTACACCGGCACGATCGACCTGGGCAACAGCCGCAGCCGCACGATCGGCGCGGCGACCGGCGAATGGGTGAAGAACCAGAACAGCGAGGTCGTGATCCCGTTCGAGGACCGCTATGCGCTGAACGTATTCGCGCAGAACGGCAGGGTGGTCGAGCTGGGCGCGAGCGCGCAGCTCACCAAGGACACCGCGCTGGCCGAGCTGGAAAAGGCGCGTGCGGCGCTGCTCAACGGCCGCGTGCCGGTGGAGAACCGTGTGGTTTGGGCCTCGGCGGCGTTCACCGGCCTGATCGCGGAGAGCAAGCAGTTTACCGAGATTGAAAAGCTCGCCGTGAGCGCGGTGCGCAAGGGCGAGGTCGGCCAGTGCAAGACCTTCCGCATCATTGAGATCCCCGACGACCTGATGCCCGCGGGCTGCCACTTCATCGCGGCGCACAAGTCCGCGCTGGTGCAGGCGGACAAGATCACCGAGCTGAAGGTGAACACAAGCCCGCAGGGCATTTCCGGCACGCTGATCGAGGCGCGCAACCTGTTTGACGCTTTTGTGATCGGATCGCTGGCAAAGGGCGTGTATGCGCTGGTTGCGAACAGCACCAAGCAGGCCTGCACGGTATCGATCGCCACGCACCAGGCCACGGTGACGGCGGCTGACGCGAAGGAGATCTGGTACACGCTGGACGGCAGCGACCCGCGTTTCTCGCAGTCGCGCCAGATGGTGGCGACCGGCGGCAAGGTGACGACCACGGCCGGACAGACCATCCGCGCAGTGGCCTACGGCGCGGCGGGCAAGTTTACCTCGGACATTGCCGAGGACACGGACGACGGCGAATAAAGTGGGGAAATGGGCGGGCGGACAGCCCGCCCATTGACAAAGGAGGCATACGCGATGGCGACAGTACGGAAAATATTCGAGCTGGCGGCGGCGATCCTGTTTGAAGAAAAGGGGACGGACGACGACTTCGACAAGTATGCGCCGCGCTTTCTGGAGCGGCTGCTGGTGGAAGCGCTGCCCTATGAGAACATGATCCGCCGGCAGGCGGGGCGCGCGGCGCTGGATACCGTGCCGGAGATCGGCGCGGTGGACGACACCGAAATTGACTGGGACGACCGGATCACGCGGAACGCGCTGCCGCACGGGCTGGCAAGCTGCTTTATGGGAGACGACAACAACAAAAAGGCTGAAATGGTGATCGAGTACAACAAATTTGTGCAGGCGCTGGAAGAGGCGGCGCCGGCAGTATGCGACATGGAGCGTGCGGACGATGCCTAAACCGATCACAGTGCCGGATTTTTCAACCGCGCGCAGCGCGACCAAGAACTACCGCCGCTTCCGCGGGCTGGACTACTCGACCGACGAGACGCAGATCGACGACAGCCGTTCGCCGCGCGCGGTAAACGTGATCGCGGACGAGGGCGGCGCGCCCGAACGACGCTGGGGCTGGCGGACGGTATACGACTTCGGGGAAAACGCATGCGTTTCCGGCGTTTTCCCGTTTGAGGGCGAGATAACGCAGGCGCAGGGCGCGGCGGCGGGGCGCGCTTTTCTGGTGCATGCGGGCGAAAGGCTGTATCTGCTGCGACTGGACGCGGACTACGCCTATATCGAGGATAGCAGAACCGAGCTGCTGGACGGGCTGAAAAGCGGCGGGCGCAGCCAGGGCTTTTACATGAACGGCAAGCTGTATATCCTGACCGGCGCGGACTACATCGTATTTGACGGGACGGCCGCGAAGCGGGTGACGGACGACGACGCCTATTGCCCGCTGACCAGCTACCAGCGCAAGCCCACGGGCGGCGGCGAGGCCTACGAGAGCGTGAACATGCTGTGCAAGTGGCGCAAGAACCGCTTCGTTGGGGATGGGAGCAGCACGACCTATCAGTTGGATGTGACGGATATTGACGAGGGCGCGACGCCGGCCGCGAGCTACTTCATAACCGGCGAAAGCATTACGGTACAGAGCTACGACGCGGAAAAGGGAACGGTGACGTTTGCCAGCGCGCCCAAAGCGCCGGAAAACGCGGGGACCTCGAACGTGGAAATCAAATTCGCCAAGACGACGGAGGACCGGAATAAGATACTCGGCTGTACGATCTTTGCGATCTACGGGCTGGATGGGTCGTCCAACCGCGTGTTTGTCAGCGGGAACAGCGCGCACGGCGCGAGCGAATGGTTTTCCGGACTGGACGACCCGACCTACTTTCCGGATATCAATTACAGCATGGTGGGGTCGAGCGATTTCCCGATCATGTGCTATGTGAAGGCGCAGGGCGAGCTGCTGATCATCAAAAGGGACAACCGTCAGGAGGGTACCATCTGGCACCACACCGGCTCGATGGTGAACGATGTGGCGGCGTTCCCGCTCAAGGAGGGGGTGCCGGGGTATGGGGCGGCCGCGCGCTTTTCCGCGGCGAACCTCAACGACGATCCGCTGTATCTCTCCCCGCGCGGCGTATACGCGCCCACGACGACCTATTACAACAACATGCAGGTGCGGCAGCTTTACTGCCGGTCGCGGCGCGTGAACCGGCGGCTTTGCAAGGAGAACGGGCTGGCAGAGGCGGTGAGCGCGGTATGGCGCGGCTGGTATGTGCTGGTGCTGCCGAACGGGCGCGCCTATGTGGCGGACGGCAACCAGGACCGCGCGGACAACGGGTATGAATGGTACTACTGGGAGGGCATCCCCGCGCATGTGCTGCGCGCGGACGAGCAGACGCTGTATTTTGGGACGCGGGACGGCCGCATATGCAAATTCAACGACGATCTGGTGACGGCGGAGAATGAGACGCTGATGCGGGCCTACAACGACGACGGCGCGGCGATACACGCGGAATGGGCGACCAAGCTGGACGCAATGGGCGACCTTTCCATGCTCAAGACCATGCCCAAGCGCGGCTCGGCCCTGCACCTGAAAAGCTATGCGCGCAGTAAAATCCAGCTATGGATACGCACGGAGACGGATTCCGGCAAGCAGTACAAGACGCTGCTGGCGGACCGGCTGACCTTTGAGGATATTGATTTCGCGCGGTTCACATTCAACACCAGCGTAAACACGGTGATACCGCTGCTGATCAAGAAGAAAAAGTGGAAGCTGATACAGATTATTCTGATTTCGGACGCGGTAAACGAGGGGTTCGGCGTGTATGAGATCGAGCTGAGGTATGAAGAGGCTGGGGAGGCGAAGAAATAGGATGGCTATTCGGGATTTTAAGATTACGCCGGAGCAGATCGCGGAAAAGGGCGTGATCGCCGCGCCGGACACGCTGACCGGCACGCCGAACGAAAACAAGAGCGTATTCGACCGGCTGGCAAGCGAGATCATTGTGCCGAGCGTGAACGGCGCGATCGAGATGCTGGGCGACGTGGAGGACGACACGCTGGAATGGGCGGGCGACGAGGCGGAGCGGAAGGCAAACGAGCTGCAGCGCCAGCAAAACGAGCAGGAGCGCATTACGGCCGAGCAGGCGCGGCAGGCGGCCGAGGCGCTGCGGCAAAACACCTTTGCCGCCGAGGTGGCGCAGGCGCAGGAGGCCGCGGAAACAGCCGAAGCGGAAGCCGACCGCGCGAAAGCGGAGGCCGACAGGGCGGCGGCGATCGTCGGCGGGGATTATCTGTCCCGCGACGAGCTGGGCCAGCCGGACGGCGTGGCGGGGCTTGGGTCGGACGGCAAGGTGCCGGAGGAGCAGCTGCCGGAGATGGATTTCCTGCCGCTATCAGGCGGGGCGATGACAGGCGCGGTCAATATGGACGGCAATGCTGTGACCAATCTGCCCGCGCCGGTAAATGACGGCGACGCGGCGAGAAAGGCTGATGTGGATGACGTACTGCATCGTGTGGACAGGCCCGTAAACGTGGGGCTGGTTTTGCTCGCTCAATATACGTCCGCCGGAACGTACACATGGACGGTTCCCGACAGGTTAGGCACCGGAAAGAAATACATGATCTATGTTGAAATCATAGGTGCTGGCGGAGGAGGTGGTGCTGCCTGCTACTATTCATCGAGCTCACATGTACGCTCTGCGTCTGCTCTTGGCGGCGGTTCTGGTCATGCGCGTTTTGCGGTGCTGACTGTAACGCCTGGAACGGCCTGCAAAATTGTGGTCGGAGCTGGAGGGGACGGAGGAAAACAAAGCGCGCACGGAGAGGCGGCGGGAAGCAATGGGGGAAGCTCCTCATTCAATGGTTTGGCGGCCTTTGGCGGAAATGGAGGGAAGGCCGGCGGCGGGACCGGCGCCTCGGGGAGCGGCGACTTCGATGGAGCGGACGGCGGCCAGGGGAGCTCTTTCCTCACTTCCTCCAACCAAGAAAGTAATACGGTTTATCCATATGGTGGACTTGTACAAAATGACAGAAACGGGCACGGCATCGCTGGGAAAACAACGCCTGCGGAGTGCATCAGCCCGTTTACCGGTGAAATACTTCTGTGCGCCGGAGGATTCGCATACGCATACGGGACAAAAGAAAGCGGAATAACTCAGAGCGCCGTCGAAACCGGAGACGCAATTTTCACAAAGGGCTCTTCGGGTGTTGTCAAATACAATGCCAATGCTGCCGCAGTCAAAGGAACCGCGCACGGCTGCGGAGGCGGCGGAGCGGTGACGCTTTGTACTTCGGATACCTACACGATGAAAGGCGCTGACGGCGCTGACGGTGCTGTCAGGATTTATGTGCAGGGGGGAGCAGAATGAAAATTGTAAGAATTTCAAATGGAATAGTGCAGGAAATTATTCCGGTCGCAGCTGCTCCGGTGGAAAGCTGGTATGGGGCGGCGTTTGCAGCCTTATGCGTTGAGGCGCCGGACGAAGTGGAACAGAACTGGATATATGATCGGGAAACGGGCTCTTTTTTTCCGCCTGCTGCCGAACCGAAACCGCCCAGACCCTCCGAGGAGGAAATACTTGCGCCGCAAATGCGGACTGCTGTCCGCGCGCTGCTCGCACCGTGCGCGGTGCTGACGGACGATCAGGCGCTTGCCATGCCCGATCTGGTGCGGACATGGGAGGAAGCGTTGGAGGCGGGCGCGGCGCTTGATACGGCCACGGTGTTGCGGCACGACGGCGTAACCTACCGCGTAGTACAGCCGGTAACGCCGCAGGCGCATCAGCCGCCCGGCAGCGAGGGGATGCTGGCTGTGTACCGGCCGATCGAAACGGCGCACGCGGGAACGGAGGAGGACCCGATTCCATTCGTGTACGGCATGGATGCGCTTGCGGGGCTGTATTACAGCTATGCGGGCGGATTGTATCAGGTGGCCGAGGGCGGAGATATGAAGCCGTGCGTCTGGCTGCCGGACAGCGGAATTTGGCAATGGATACGAATAGAAAAGGTACAAAAAACGTCCCATAACGGCGGTGAAACGGAATAAATTGACATAGGGCGGCGCTTTTTATGCCTGCCGGAAAGGAGAAGCAAATGGAAAAGGTAACGGAGATCAAGGCTGCGGCTGCGGCTGGCATTGCGGTACTGACCGCGCTGTGGGGATGGTTCGGCTGGCTGGTCGTGCTTTTTGCCGTCTGCATGATCGCAGACTATCTGACAGGATCGGCTGCGGCAATGCGGAAAGGGGAATGGTCCAGCGAGGCCGCGCGCGCGGGGATCTGGCACAAGGCGGGCAGCATCGTAGTGGTGCTGGCGGCCGGCGCAGCCGATCTGCTGATTGGCACGATTATCGGCAATATCCCAGGCATTACGCTGCCGTTTACCTATACGGTATTTATTTGCCCGATGGTGGTGGTCTGGTATATCCTGACCGAGCTGGGCAGCATTATTGAAAACGCGGTGGCGCTGGGCGCGCCCTGCCCGCCGTGGCTGGCGTCAATGATTGACAAAACACTGGACGCGGTGGACACGGCCGGCGAGCTGAACGGGAGAGGGGAGGGAAAGGACAATGAAGATCATTGAATGCAACCTGCCGCGAAACGGCAATTTCGCGTGGCGCGGCAGGACGGAGGAGGTTATTCTTCACCACGCGGAGGCATCCAGCGCGACGGTGTGGGACATCAACCAGTGGCATCTGGACAACGGCTGGACGGGCATTGGGTACCACTACTACATCCGCAAGGACGGCAGTATCTACCGCGGCCGGCCGGAGTGGGCGGTGGGCGCGCACGCGACCGGCCACAACGACCGGAGCATTGGCGTGTGCTGTGAGGGCGCGTACATGACTGAAACCATGCCCGCGGCGCAGCTTTCCGCGCTCCGCGCGCTGCTGCGGGACATCATGGGACGGTACGGCGCGCTGGCGCTCCGGCGGCACAGGGATGTAAACGCGACGAATTGCCCGGGGGACCGGTTCCCGTGGGCAGAGGCACAGAAATACATGGAGGAGGACGACGGAATGCTGACCTATGAGCAGTTTAAGGCATATATGGAGCGCTGGCAGAAGGAGCAGGAGGGCAAAAGCCCAAGCGCTTGGGCTGCGGATACCTGGCAGGCGGCAGCCGAGGCGGGGATTACGGACGGGACTGCGCCCGGCGCGCCGATGACGAGGGAAATGGGCGTTACCATGCTCGGCCGCTGCGGGCTGGTCGGAAAGGGGGAAAAGTAAATGGGACTGGGGTCCATTATCGTAGGCTCGATCGCCGGAGCGGTATCCGCTGCGGCAAACGCGGCAAAGAACAACAGCAGCAAAAATAATTCGGGAGGCTCCAGCTCGGGCGGGAACAGGGGAAGCTCCTCCACGGGCGGCAAGGGAAGCACGACGGGCGGCAGCTACCAGTACGGGAACTACCTGAACGACAGCGGCAGGCAGACGATCACCTCAAAGGACGCGGCGGCGTGGCAGGCGGGCGCGGACCAGGCCGCCGCGAACTGGCACAACGCCACGACGCCGGAGGACAAGGAATACTGGCACAATGTCGCCATCGACTACAACACCAGGCTCGGCAAAAGCTATGACGACGCGACAGGCAAATGGTCCGGCGGGTATGTGATCGCAGACCCGAACCCATATGAGGGCGCTCTGGGCCAGTATCAGGACTATATGCAGCAGGCGGCGGACCAGCAGCAGGCCGCGATACAGGCGGGCGTGGACAGCGCGGTAGCGGGGCTGAACGTGCAGAAGGGCGAGGTTGGGAAGCTGACCGAAAAGAATAATGCCGCTGCGGAAAAGGCTTATATGCAGACGATCAAGCCGAACGGCTCGCTCGCGGAAAGCCTTGCGGCAAACGGCCTGCTTTCCACCGGCGCGACCGAATCCAGCCAGATCGCGGCGGGCAACAGCTACCAGAATGCGCTGAACAGCAACGCGACGACCGAAGCGGAGGCGATTGCGGAGATCGAACGCGCGATCACGCAGGCGCAGCTTTCGGGCGACCTGCAGGCCGCGCAGGCGCTTTCCGGAATTTTGACGCAGATTGCGGAAAAGGGCTACCAGAATGTGCAGGACATCGCGCAATGGGATCAATGGAACAAGGAGTTCGGATATAACCAGGCGGTGACGGACGCGGGGCTGACAGGCATATACAACGGGCAGACGACCATGCAGGGACAGGCGGCGCAGGACGAACACACGCTGAACCAGCTCAGCGCGGAAAGCCAGCGCATTGCAAACGAGATCAGCGCCAAAACAGGCCTGACGCTCGCACAGCTTCAGATCGAAGCGCTGCGGCTGCAGAACGAGGGGTACACGCTGGATAACGCCTACAAGGCGCTGCAGAACAAATACGCAAATTATCAGCTTGGCGGTATGTGAAACCGTGAGGGCGGCGGGAAACCGCCGCCCCTGTCATTTTGAGGAGGACGGAATATGGCGAGAAGCCGATGGGAGCTTGAGGAAAAGAAGAAAAAGGCGCTGGAGGCGGTGAAGCAGGCGGCGCAGGCCGGAACGGCCTACCGCGCCCCAAAAACGGCGCAGGAGGCCGCAAAGGCCGCGACGGGAACCGTGATATCCCGCCCCGCGCAAAAGTCCGCCACGAGCAGCAGGAGCGCCGCGGCGGCCGCGCCTGCAAAGGCTGCGCCGACCGCGCAGAAGCAGAGCGGCTTTCGTTCACTGGCAAAGCTGCCCGAAACCGTAAAACGCACGGCCGCGCCAACGGTAGCGGCGGCGCAGCAGCGAGCCTCCGACCGGAGCAGGCTGCAGGAGAACATGCTTGCCTGGCACGGCGCGGACACGGCGGGCAGGCGGGCGCTGGAGCAGGAGAACGCGGCGATACGCGGGCGGCTCGGGCTGGAGTACAACGCCAGAACCGGCGTGACCTACGACCCGCAGACGGGAAAAAACTACTCGCTGCCGACACAGCTCGCATTCGGGCAGGACGCCGGACGGCGGGCGCGGACCGCGAGCCAGTACCCGACCTCCCGTGAGTTTGCGGGGCAGGGTGCGGACAGCGTCTCCCTGCGCCCGGGCATACAGGAGCTTGCGGCGGGCGTGGGCGAGGAGGCAAAAGGCGTGAACGCGCACCGCGTGCTGGCGGATCTGTTCCGCAGGAGCGGCGAAGCATGGACCGAACGGGACAGGGAGAACAGGGACGCGGCGGTGCTTGCCCTGCAGGACGAGATGGCGCGCATCCTTTCCCGCTATGGGCTGCGGTACAGTGTACGCACCACAGGGCCAAACGCGCGTTTTTTGGTCACCGACCGGAACGCCGCCGAACGGCTGCGGCAGGCGGGCGCGGACGCGGACGAGATCGCCTACATAGAGGAAAACATCGCGCTGCGCGAGGGGACGCACCGCATCCGGCAGGGCGCGGAGGCGGCAGGGAAAGGCTTTGCGGGCGGCATTGCGAGCCTGGGCGAAAACATTGCGCAGAACTATGAAAACTGGCAGGAGAACCAGCAGAATCCGGAATACAGGGCGGCGCAGGACGAGCTGCGGCAGATCGAAACGCGGATAGGGCTGACCCCGCGGCAGAACGCGGACGGGACCATGAACAGCGAATACGCGGCGCTGGAGCAGCGCGCGGAGGAGCTGCGCGCGAAAATGCTGCTCATAAGCGACACGGGCAGGGTGGACCCCGACGCATGGGGGCAGCGCATGCTGCGCGAAGCCGGACAGGCGCAGGAGAACGCGACGGCGGGGCTTGCGCCCGTGCCGCGCTTCCTTGCGGGGCAGGGCATCAGCATCGCGCAGAACCTGCCCGCGATGGGGGCCGCGGCAATACCGGTCGTTGGACCGGCAGCGGCGGCCACGATGATGGGCGCGGGCGCGGCAGGGCAGCGGGCGTATGAGCTGAACCAGCGCGCGGACGTTTCGCCGGGCGAGGCGCTGCGGCGCGGACTTATCAGCGGCGCGGTGGAGGCCGCGACCGAGAAGTTCCCGCTGGACGCATGGGCCGACCTTTTGACACGGGGCGGGACGGGCCTGGTAAAGAACCTGCTGCGGCAAATGGGCATTGAGGCGACCGAGGAGGGCGCGAGCTATGTGCTGAATTACGCCGCGGACCGCGCGGCGGGCGACCCGAAGGCGGCGTTCTCCTTTCAGGAACTTGCGGAGAACGCGATAGGCGGCGCGGTTTCCGGCCTGTTCTTCGGCACGGCGGGAACGCTGGCAGGCAGGGCGCGGCGCTCCACCTCGGTCGACACGAATCCGGCCACGCACACGCCGGAGCAGATGGCGAAGATAAACGAGTATGTGGACGCGGTAGACGAGGGGCTGCTGGAATTTGTGCAACAAACGGCAGCGGGAGAAACAACAGGCACTTATCAGCTTGAGAACGTCAGCGACCGTGCAGCGCACGATATTCATGCGATAACAGGCATCGATGCAACAGGCTTTCAGACGAAAATTGAGCCGCGCATGATACGGCATATCATTGCAAGACATGGGGCAAATGGCAATGCAGACCACAGTATGGCAGATGCAAATAATATTGCGCGAATCCAATATGTGTTAAATAACTATGACCAGATGTTGGATGGTGGATATTCAAACGCATATAAGGAGCCAAACCCTAACATGCCTGGACGAAACCGAAATGCCCGAACAGTGGTTTATGTCAAAAAAATTAACGGCTCCTACTACGTAGTAGAAGCCGTACCGGTTTCAAGACAGAAAACTGCATTTATTACAAGCACTTATATGCAAAAAGGAGATCAGCCGATCCTTAATGCGCCAAATAACGCCCCAGGTAGCACGTCCGAAAACGCGTCGCTTAATCTCCTTAATAATAATATAGCACAGAACGGCGTGGATGGCAACGGGATGGGCGCAAATAACGGGAGCGCCGACCAGCTTCTTTCAATCAGGCTCCAATTGCCTGAAGCGATGGATGACAACGCTCCCGCTGATCACAGTATAGCATCGGAAAGCGGAAATGGCAACTCCGTGCAGGCGGATGCGCACATGCCGGAGCGCGGCGTGGAGGAGCTTCTGAACGGATTCACCGAGCCGCTGACGCAGACGCTTATCAAAATTGACGAGCAACTGCGCATAGCCGAAAATCTGCTGGCAGGGCCGGCGCGGGAGAACAGAATCCAGGCGCTGCAGGAGGGCGCTGCGGATGTGAGCCGCAAGCTGAGCCAGATTGAACGAAACAAGGCGGAATACAACGCCGCACGGACGATTGCGGAACGGTTTGGCGCACGCATGGAGCTGCGCGACCTCGGCCCTGCGGGCGGCATGTATCAAAACGGTGTGATTATTATAAATCCCTATACAGACAGCCCTGTACGGCAGGTATTGGTGCATGAGCTGACACACCATCTGGAGAGCAGCGGGCAGTATGCAAAGCTGCAACGGGTCGCCCTCGATCTGTTTGCCAGTGAGCAGAACAGCGACATTGATACGCTGCGACGCAACATTACCGCGCTATATGCGAGAAACGGCGTCGCATTGGATACGGCAGCGGCAGACCGCGAGCTGACAGCGGCGTTTTGTGAAAGCCGGCTGTTCACGGACGAGGCGAGCATACAGCGCCTTGCCCGGACGGACGCCACGCTGTTCCAGCGCATCCGGCAGTGGATTGCGGACGCGGTGGCGCGGCTGCGCGGGACAGCGGAGCAGCGGCTGCTGCTGGGCTTGCAGCGTATGTACGAAAAAGCCGCCCGAACCGTGGGTCAGGTAGAAACGGACGGCGGGGCGAAGTATCTGTTTTCAAGAGAACGGGACGAGAATGCCCGCATGCGAGCGGAGCAGATGGAGCGCGGAGGCGCGAGCCGCGCGGACATCTGGCAGGAGGTCGGCCTTGTGCGCGACACGAGGGGGAACTGGGTGCGCGAGATCGACGACAGCGCCATGCGCTACGATGCATACGGTTTCCAAGGGCTGCGAGAGGACCCGCGCTTCCGCAGGCTGGAGGAGCTGACGGATAAGAGCGTTTCCGGACAGACGCTGACGGCAGCGGAAGATGCCGAAATGGAAGCGCTGGCTAATGAGTTTGACGAAGCAGTTTGGAGCGACCATTATCTGCTGCGCGATTATGTGAAGCATGATGAACTGTTCAGCCGCTATCCATCGCTGAAAAATGTGGCGCTGGTATTTGAGGACATGCAACCGGGGCAAATGGGATACTTTGATACCAGGGATGGCTCTATCCACATCAGCAACGAACTGAAAAGCTGGCCGCAAAGCACACTGCTCCATGAAATTCAGCACATCATCCAGAGGAGGGACCGCAGACCGGGCGGCGCAAACCCGGGATATTGGGAAATGCGTAAGGATGAATTGGCCGAACAGAGTGAAACGCGCACACCGATGGAGTTATACAGAAACACGGCGGGTGAAATCGAGGCGCGGGAGGCGGCGGGACGCCAAGGCATGACCGCAAGCGAGCGCCGCGCCGCGCTGCCCGACCTCGGTTGGGATCGCGCGGTGTTTGCGGAGGACGCCGGACAGAATATGGACATTAAGGTGGATGCTGAAGGCGATCCGTTCGTGGATGTGACCGCGGATATTCTGGACGGTAAGACCGAGAAAGATATCCCTAAAATCCTTTCGGACATTATTGAAAACAAATTCCATAATCTGATTATCGCAAATGGACAAAAAATCGGTGTAAATGCAAAAACCGGCAGAGAATGGCGCAGGTCCAAAGAAGCGCAGGGGTTATGGTCGCGCGACAGGGCGGCGTATGACGATAAAATCCGCGCTTTTGATGCAGCAGATAAACTGCTGACTGCATCGAGAAATTACATTGGAGAAGCTGCAAAGCATCGGCATTATGCCGAATTTGCCAGAGGGAAGGTCAATTTCAGGGTTGGTGAGAATGGATATGCTGCGGACGTTATTGTGGGAATCACAAAAAGCGGCAGGGCTTATTTGTATGATCTGGTGAATATAAAGCATAAGAAAATAGCAGATGCATTATATACCAGCTCCGGCAAAAGCCCAGCCGATAGGAGTAATGCACCTGCTATTGATAATAGTATACGCCGGAACGGAGAAAGCGTCAACCCTATTGTAAACATCGAACACAAAAAAATAGCGGGAGCACCTCTACATACGGTTGACGGAGGTCGAAACCTTCGGACCGTAGACGGTGCTTCCACTACTGAAAGCAGTGTAGCACAGTCGGAGCAGGGTGTCAACACATTCGGGCAAAATACCTTTGGCCTGACGCCGCGGGAAATTGCGGAGGCGGCGGTGCAGTTTGGCAGGACGCCCGAGCAGGCGGTGAACGAAGCACGGGTGAAAGCGCAGGCGGAAGCAGCGCAGGAGGCCGCGCGGAGCGAGCGCGAAGAGGCGGTTTCCACGCTTATACAGGCGTGGAACGATAAGCGCGCGGCAGAGAAACAGGCGGAGCAGACACGCGAAGCGCTGACACTGACAGAACATGATATCCGCCTTGCGCAGAATGCGGCGCTTTCCGGCGTGGATACGGTAAACTGGGAGTACGCGGACGACCCTGAAAAAGCAATGCTTTACGGCAAGACGCTGCGCGCGGTACGCGAAGCAGACCAGCCGATCCGGCAATATTTTGCGCAGCGGGCGGCGGCGCTGCAAAGCGAAGCGCAGAAAGCGGCGGACGCGCTGGCCGCGTATGCAACAGACAAAAGAACCGGCGCGCAGTACCAGCGCGAAACGATGGAACGCAATATCCGCGACATATTCGGCAAGGAGCATCAGGCCGAGGCTGAGGCGATCATCCGCGAGTACATCACACCGGTACACAAGGCGGTGGCCGAGGGTAACCGGCTGAAAAACGAGCTGCGCGGCAGGGTGAAAGCCCTGAAACTGAACAGGCACGAGCGCGCGCTCGTCCAGATGCGGCTGGAGGCCGAGGACGGCGCGGCGGCAGAGTACATCAAGAACAACAAGATCAAGGTCACGCCTGAAATGGATGCGAAGATCAACCGCGCAGCTGAGGAGTTCCGAAACATTTACAATGAGCTTTACAGCCGTATCAACGAAACGCTGCTATTGAACGGACAGGAACCGGTACTTTTTCGCATGAACTATGCGCCGCATTTCACAAAGGACAAGCCGGACACGCTGCTCGGCAAGATTCGGTTTGCGGTGGGGCTGGGGAAAGATTCCAACCTGAACATTCCGACCGATATTGCGGGTCAGACGGAAACCTTTCGGCCGGGCAAGAAGTGGTTCGGCAACCTGCTGCAGCGTAAGGACGAGATAACGGACTATGATGCGGTAGCGGGCTTCGATCAGTACATCGAAGGCGCGGTGGACGTAATTACCCTGACCGAGAGCATCCAGAAGCTGCGCGCGCTGGAGGATCAGGTGCGGTATACGCTGTCCGACGAAGGTGTGCAGGCGAAGATCGACGCGATACGGAACAACACAGAAATGGATGCGCTGCAGCAGCGGCAGGCGATCGAGGAGGTTTATGACAACAACCGAACGACCGCGCAGCAGTTGATCGACGAACTGCGCAATCAGCAGCGTACGGGCATGGGCCGGTTCGTGACCGAGCTGCGGCGGTACACGGACAACCTTGCAGGCAAGAAAAGCCGTGAGGACCGCGGCTGGGAGGACATGGTCAACCGTCAGTTTTACACGGTGGCGAAGAACATGGAGGGCCGCGTGGCGGCAAACATGATCTCGCTCAACCCGGGAAGCTGGCTGACCAACTTCATCCCGATCACGCAGGCAAGCGGCGAGGTCTCCGTACCGAACCTTGTGCGCGGCATGTATCAGACGGTGAAAGGGGCGGTCACGGACGACGGATACAGGAATGCCTCTACTTTCCTGACCAACCGCTACGGCTCGGAGAGCATCGACAAGACACTGACGCGGCGCGTGAGCGACCTGTCCGGCGCGCCGATGGAGATGATCGACCACTTTACCGCGACCACCATCCACCGCGCGCGGTACGCGCAGAACATTGACAGGGGCATGGACATGGAGGCGGCGATGGACGACGCGGACGCTTTCACGGCCTCTCTGATGGCAGACCGCTCCAAGGGTGCGCTGCCGACCGCGTTCAACGCGACCAACCCTGTCCGCAAGGTGTTCACGATGTTCCAGGTGGAGGTGAACAACCAACTTTCCTATCTGTTCAAGGACATGCCGAAGGCGCAGAGGGAAAAGGGCGTGGCGGCGGTCGCATGGGCGTACACCAAGGTTTTTACAGGCGCGTATTTCTTTAACCTGCTGTACAGCCAGCTTACAGGCCGTGACAGCGCGCTTGACCCTATCGGCATGCTCGCGGATGCGCTGGGCGTAGGCGACGACGACGAGGACGAACGCACGGCCATGGAGCGCCTTGGAGGGCTGGCGGAGGATATCGGCGGGCAGATTCCGTTTATCGGCGGCGTGCTGTTTGACGGCGGCCGCGTGCCGGTCAGTTCCGCGATCCCGAACTTTGCCAATCTTGGCAAGGCGGCGTTCCCGGGCGCTTTCGGCGTGGAATGGAGCGGCGAGAAGCGCGCGCAGACGGCCATGAAGGAGCTGGGCAAGCCGCTGACCTATCTGGTGCCGCCGTTTGGCGGCGGCGCGGTGCGGCGCGCGATCGAGGGCTTTGCAACAGTGGACGCGGGCGGCAGCTATACCTATGATAATAAGGGCAACCGGACGCTGCAATTCCCAGCATACGGGCAGAAACCGCAGGACTACGCAAAGACGATGCTGTTCGGCAAGTGGTCGAGTGAAGAGGCGCAGGAGTACATCGAAAACGGCTTTAAGGGGCTTTCCGCCGACGAGACGGCCGCGTTCGACCAACTGCGCGGCAGCATGGGCGTGGACGCGCGGCAGGCGATGGACGCGATCCTGAGTTTGCGCGGATATGAGACCGTCAAAGATGAAGAGGGCAATACCCTGCAGACCGTGAAGGAGCAGCAGCGGCTTGCGCTGTTCGATAACGAGAACCTGACAGCGGAGCAGAAAGCGGCGGTGGATCGCATCTTGATCGTTTCCGGCGAGGACGAGCTGCCGGCGGATTACACCGACCGCAATGCGTTTTTGCTCGGCCAGTATGTGAGCGAGAGCAGGCGGGACGCGGCACGCGAGGGAATCGAACACGGGCTGGACATCGACCAGTTTGTGCAATGGGACGACCGGCTGCGCAAGCTGACGGGCGAGGAGGACGAAAGCGGCGACAGGGTGCGCAGCGCGGCCGAGGCGCGCGGCATGGTGCTGGACGAGGTGATGCAGGACGGCACGCTGAAAGACAGCGAGAAGCAGGCGGTCGCGGACTATGTGCTGATTTCCTCCATGGGAGACGAGGAGGACAAGACGCGCAAAGACTGGGAAGAGATCGCCAGGGGCAAGGTGAACGCGAGCGACTTTTTGCGGTTCAAAACGGACGTATCCGGCTATGAAGAAGCCTATAAGAACACGGGCGCAGACAATGCGGCGAATGTGGCGGCGATCCTGCGCGGATATGAGGGGCTGGACGACGGGGAGCGCGACGTGCTGTTCCAGACGTACAGCAAAACCATGAAGAACAATCCGTTCCATGTTTCCGAGTATGAGCAGCGCATGCAGGACAACGGCTTTTTCGGCGAGCTGAACGCGGACGGAAAGGCGGCGGTGCGCAGCCTTGCGAACGAATACGAGCAGGCGGTCCGCGAGGGCAAGGACCTGGAAGGGAGCTGGATGGGAAAGGCATATATGGCGAAGGAGGCCGGTATCTCGCCGGAGACCTATATCCTGTTCCGCACGGCGCTGGAAATGAACGATTACGACGGGAACGGCAGCTACAAGAACACCGAGATCGAATACGCGGTGAAGATGCTGCCCGGCCTGACGGACAGCCAGCGCGCCTACCTGTGGCAGAGCGCGAACGGCAAGGACAGCACGAAGAACAACCCGTGGGGCTATGCCAAAGTGACAAAATACCAGAGCGGCGTGCCGGAGGCGATCAATCCGGTGGCGAACGGCACGCAGACAAGCGCTTTCGGGCCGCGTGAAGCGCCAACCGCAGGGGCCTCCACGGAGCATATGGGACTGGATATTGGCGCGGCTGAGGGCGAGCCGGTAAAGGCGATACTGAGCGGCAAGGTAGTATCAACCGGCTATGACAGCGGCGGCGGCTACTTTGTGCAGATCGACCACGGGGACGGCAGGATGTCCACCTACATGCACATGAAAGCGGGCAGCACGGACGGCATCAACGTGGGCGACGAGATCGGGCAGGGACAGCAGATCGGCGCGGTAGGCTCGACTGGCGTTTCGACCGGACCGCATCTGGATATCCGCATCACACAGGACGGCAAATACATCGACCCTCTGACGGTGATACCGGGCTACGGCATTGCGCCCAGCGGTTACGTTGATGACGGCTCGCACGGCGCGGGCGTGATGGCCAGCGGCAGAGCGCAGGCGGCCGCGGAGGAGGCCGCCAAGGGGAGCGGCAGCAGCGGGCTGAAACCTTTGCCGACGTTCAAGGGATTAAAGAAACTGGGGTTTTGAGGAAAGGGAAAGCCGCCCGAGAGGGCGGCTTTTCTTCGGTTGCAATTCAGGTTAAAAAGTTGTATTATAGACAAAGCTAATAATCCAGAAAGTCTAAAAGTGAGATTGCCTGAATGAAAATAAAATAGACGGGCAATACGACAAATACCTCCGAGAGCCAGTAAATAGGCGGGTTTGGATTATAATTATAATAAAGAAGATGCGGACACATTCACGATCACCGCGCCGGAATCCCTGGCGGGGATCGGAGGGCGCATTGCCGGAACGGACAACGGGGCGTTTTCTCTGCAGTACGATGGCATGGTGCTGGACGACGCGATGCCGCAGCGCACCGGGCTGACGCCTGCGGACGGGCTGTTCTGCCTGCTGTCCGATCTGCGTAACAGCGAGCCGGAGCAGCAATGGACAGAACAGGCTTCGGGGACCGAGTTGCTTGTTCTCCGGTATGCGGAGGACGGTACGGATGGCAAAATAGAAAAACAGGTATGGCTGACCGAAAACGGACGGCAGCTCGTCTGCGCGGAGCTGTATGCGGACGGAAAACGGGTGCTGACAATCCAGGTCATGTCGTATCAGGAAACATAAATTAGGGGATGAGCAAAGAATGGAACCGAGCAAGCACCGCACCTGGGCGGAAGTAGACTTGGGTGCGATCGAACATAATTACCGTGTAATCTGTGCGCAGGCAAAATCGCCGGTGCTGTGTGTGGTAAAAGCGGATGCGTATGGGCATGGCGCGGTGCAGATCGCGACGCGTTTACAGGAGATCGGCGCGCCGTATTTCGCCGCCGCGACCGTGCCGGAGGCGGTGGAGCTGCGCGAAAACGGTATCCACAAGCCAATTTTGATTCTGGGATATGTGGATGAGGCCGATATGGATACCATTGCCCGCTGCCATATCACGGCGCCGGTCTATGATACCGAAACCGCGCGCCTGTTGTCAGAGGCCGCCGTGCGCACGGGGGAGAGGATCGCGGTACACTACAAGCTGGATACCGGCATGACGCGCCTGGGTTTTTCAGCATGGGACACGGAGCGGACAATAGAGCAGATTTTGTGGTGTTCCGATCTGGCTGGGCTGGATTCCGAGGGGATTTTTACACACTTTGCGGTTTCCGACGTACCGGAAGGCAGAGCGTACACGGCGCTCCAATATCAGCGGTTTGAGGCGGTGTGCGACGGCCTGCGGCAGGCCGGACTCGACCTGCCTCTGCGGCATTGCGCCAACAGCGGCGCAATCCAGAGTTATGAGCAGATGCACTGCAGCATGACGCGGGCGGGCATCATCCTGTATGGATACCGGCCGGATGTCTCTGTGCCGCCGGTGCTCGATCTCAGGCCGGCCATGACGGTCAAGGCACGCGTGGTGCAGGTTCGCGATATCCCCGCGCATACGACGGTCAGCTATGGCCGCACCTTTGAAACAGATGGTCCGGCACGCATTGCGGTCGTTTCGATCGGCTATGCGGATGGATTCCTGCGCACCGGCTCCGGAAAGGCGCGGGTGGTCATCAATGGACGGAGTACGCCCGTGCTTGGACGCATCTGCATGGATATGTGTATGGCATGCGTCCCAGAGGGAGAAAGCGTGCAGCGCGGGGACGAGGTTATCGTATGGGGCGCAGATACCTGGACGGCGGAGAACGCAGCGGCGGCTGCTGGCACGATCTCCTACGAGGTGGTGTGCAGCATCAGCCGACGGGTACCGCGTTTTTACAGGGGCTGACAATCCGCCTGTGGTTCGCATAGGATGAATCGGGGAAAATTCCCTGACCTTATGCCATAGTTTTTTACACGACTGTTATATTTTCTTGTGGCGTGGGGAAAATAGGTTTGCGGACAAACCGCAAATCTATTTCATCGGAGAGTGAACCAAAGTGGATACCAGCATCAAACGGGGAGATATTTACTATGCCGATCTCAGCCCGGTGGTCGGCAGCGAACAGGGGGGCATCCGTCCAGTACTTATTGTCCAGAATAATGTGGGCAATCGGTACAGCCCGACGGTGATTGCCGCCGCTATCACATCGCAGGTCAACAAGGCCAAGATGCCGACCCACATCACGCTTGGTGCGCCCAACTACGGACTGACCAAGGATTCCATCATCCTGACCGAACAGATCCGGACGCTGGATAAAAAGCGCCTGCGCGAAAAGATGGGCTCGCTCGATGAAAATGCGATGCGCCATGTGGATGAGGCTCTGGCCGTCAGCTTCGGCTTGGGATCTGTACAGGGCTGAACGTCATATTTGCAGGCAAAAGCGCGTATCCTATTATTGGATACGCGCTTTTTTACGGGAGGAGGGGGAGCGGCGGTGCAGGCAGAGGTTCGGTTCCGCGGCAGTGCGGTAGGCAGGCTGGAATGGCTGCCCGACGCTTACGGAGTACGGATTGATTTGGACTGTGCGATTCCCTGCGACCTGCTGCTGCGCTGCTATGCAGCGGCGGATGGGGCAAGGCCGCTGCTGGTCGGCCTACCGGAACCGGTCGGAGGACGGCTGCGGCTGACGCGGCATTTATCCAGAGAAACACTGAAAACGGCCGGGTATGCGAACCAGCAGCCATCCGACTTTTATCTCTCTGCCGGAGAGGAAGAGGAGGTCGGCCGGCAGTCCGTGTCTCAACAGGACGCTTCAGAACAGGCGCCGCCTCCGGACGCACGGCAGACAGAAAGGCAGTTATGGACAGGGGATGTGGTGTTGGATAGCCTGGTGGAGCGCGGCGAGCTGAAAGCGGAGGCTGCGGAGGGGACGCTCTGCCTGCGTTGTCCCTTTGCGCCGGACCGGCCGTTCCTGCTGGCGCCGGCATTCGTGCTTTGCACGGTGGAAAACGGGGAAGCGGTGCTTCGCTGGACGAAAAAGGACGCAGCCGGAAAGGCTGCGTCCGAAGAGATCACTTGACGATCGTTTTGGCTTCCATGTAGTAGCGCTTTTCGTGCGCCTCTCCCATGGAGAAAGTTTTGCGGGGAAGCACACCGTCGAAAATAACGCCGCGGAACAAATCGTTTTTGGCAATATCGGGCAGGATAAAGCCAAGATTGCCGGGCTTTTCGGCGAGGGCGGCCACAACATCCGCGCCGTGGATGTAGTCAATCTTGGCCGAGGGATGCGCGCCCAGATATGCGTCAAGGCCGGTCTGGATGGTCGCGACAGGGATGGACCATTTGGGATTCTCGACAACGAATACGCCGGAGCGGTTTTCCGCGCGGAAAGGATAATAATGTGCGGCGGCATCTGCCGGCGCCTGCTCGGCGACATAGGCCTTGCAGCCTTGGGATTCGTAAAATGCCGTGAGACTGCCGAACAGTTCGTTAGTCTCCACACCGAACAGGATGCGGTGGATCGGTTCGATAATCAGGCTTTCGTCGTGGATATTGACCACTTCGACCAGGGCGTAACGCGCGGGGTGGTTCTGCTGCTCCTCGGCGGACAGGCTTTTTTTTGTTTCCTCCCAGTATGCCTTCGCGGTCGCCATGGAGTGGTTGCCGTCGCCGACCGCATAGGGAAGGAGGGCTTGGGCGTCCGTGCAGCCATACTTTTGGTTGAATGCGGCTCGGTCGCAGAGTGCTTCAAGCCCAGCCTCGACCGTGTCGGTTTCCACGCCCTTGGGAATGAACCAGCCGGTGATATGGCCGCCGTTCTGCATCAGATCGGTGTCGTAAATTCTGTCAAAAGAAGCGGTTTTCTCAAAGAGCGGTTCGATAATCGTGCGGTCGGGATCGTCGATCAGGATCATGATGTGCGGCAGCTCCATGCAGGCTCCCTGGCGCACCTTGAGACGCGGCGGGATGCGCTCGACAACGGTTTTTTCCGTGGGACGGATCAGGGAAGCAGAGCCGGGCGTGTATTCATACGCCTCAAGATCCATGGCAAGCACGATTCCGCGCCGCGGGCAGGCGCCGCCAGACCAGCGTTCGGTCAGGATAATGCCGGCGGGAAGCGTTTGCAGCGTTCCCTCCTCAATGTAGCGGCGCATAGTCTTATGAATGGTTTCGGTGCGCGCTGCAACGTCCACCTCTTCCAGATAGACTTCCGGCAGGGTCAGACGCAGCGTGGAGGGGGCGTCTCCAACGATGCGGTCGGTCTCCGCCCAATATTCGGGCTGCGAGGTATATTGATCACAGGCGATGACCGCCCATTTGGAAAGGTCGGTCCCTTTTGGGGGCAGCATGATTTCGGGAATACGGGTGCAACGGTTTGCCATGTTTTGTCGTTCCTCCTCACAAAATGTTGGAATGATTCCAGTATAGCAGAAAAACGGTGCGCAAGCACGTTTTTTTGCAAATTTATTCCGGAGTTTTGCAAATCGATAAAGAAGGTTTCGCATAATGGATAAATCCGTGTGGATCTGGAAAGCAAAACAGGATAAACTGTACAAACAGCCGGCACGGCGGATACCCTGTTGACAAGGTAGGGATATGTGGTAAACTAAAATAAATAAGCAAAGGCTAACTGCAAAAGGGAGGCCTGCGGCAAATGCAAATGGACGGGGCGGAAGCCCCGATTGTAAGATAGGATGATCGAAAGATGAGTTGTCATACGGGAAACTGCAAAGGATGCCAGGGCTGCGGCGGCTGCGGAAACGGTTTATCCCTGTTTCGGGAGGAACTGGAACTGCTGCGCTGCTTTGCGCAGAGCCCGTTTCTACCGGTCGCGTGCGCGGCAGGGGCGGCAGAGCCGGTCTACCTGGAAAACGGGCGGGACAAGGCGGGGAACTATGCGGCGGCGATCGCATTGCTGCAGCGAAAGGGGCTGATACGGGTGGATTATGACATCCCCTTAAAAAATTTTGCTTATGACGGGTATGAGACATATCCCTGCAAGGGCAGCATGGCGCTGACGGCAAACGGGATACGGGTGCTGGAGGTACTCGAAACACAGGGGGTTACGGGGGAAGCGCTGTGAAAATAAACGCTGACAGACGCGCTTTGACCACGATACCGGACTGCGGGGCGCGCTTGCGGAAAATGGAGGAAAGACAAGGATTTGCTTGACGAAAGCACCAAGATACCGTACAATGGTGTTGAAATATTTGTTAGGATTTACAATCCACAGGAGGAAAACGGCTCATGTTGAAATTCAAAGCGATTGGTGTCTCTGAAGGCCTTGCACACGCGAAAGCGCTCGTGATCAAAGAGGCGGATTTAACGGTCGTAAAAAACAGTATTACGGATGCTGCCGCTGAGCAGAAACGGGTAATCGATGCCGTGGAGCATGCGAAAAAGCAGATAGAGCTTCTGCGGGATGAGGCGGAGAAGAATATCGGCGCGGCCGAGGCGGAAATCTTTGACGCGCATCTGCTCATGCTGGACGACCCTGATTTTGTGGAAGGCATCACCAATCTGATCGCAGATGAAATGGTTTGCGCAGAATATGCCTGCTTTGTCAACTGCGAGAATTTCCAGGCCATGTTCAGGGCGATGGACGATGAATATATGCAGGCGCGCGCGGCGGATATCGGCGATATCTCCCAGCGCATCCTGAAAAACCTGAAGGGGATCGCAGACAACGCGATCGACTCGATCTCCGAGCCGTGCATCATTATTGCCAACGATCTGACTCCGTCGGATACGGCAAAGATCGGCTCCAAGCCCGTGGTGGGCTTCGTTACGCGTATCGGCGGACGGACCAGCCATTCCGCGATTATGGCGCGCTCCATGGGCATCCCTGCCGTAGCCGGTGCCGGCGAGAAGGCGGATGAAATAAAGGATGGAGAGGAGCTTTTGCTGGACGGCGCGACGGGCGAGATCGTCGTGTCGCCCGATGCGGAAACACTGTCCCAGTTTGAACAGAAGAAAACGGCGGAGGATGAGCGCCGGGCAATGCTGGTGCAGTTTAAGAACCGACCGGGCGAAACGAGCGATGGCCGCCGTGTGATCGTGGAAGGGAATATCGGCACACCGGAGGATGCGGTGCGCGTTGCCGAGCTGGGCGGCGAGGGCGTCGGCCTGTTCCGTTCGGAGTTCCTGTTTATGGACCGCGACGACTTGCCGAGCGAGGAGGAGCAGTTTGAAGCCTACAAAAAGGCTTGCGAGACGATGGCGGGCAAGCCGGTCATCATCCGCACTTTGGATATTGGCGGCGATAAGGAAGTTCCCGCGCTGAACCTGGAAAAAGAGCAGAATCCGTTTTTGGGCTACCGCGCGATTCGCATCTGCCTGAACCAGACCGATCTGTTTGTGACCCAGCTCCGCGCACTGTTGCGCGCCGCGCAATACGGCGACCTGCGCATCATGTTCCCTATGATCTCCTCCATTGAGGAGATACGCAACGCCAAGCAGGTACTCCAGCAGGCCAAGGACCTGTTGGATGCGGAGGGCGTCGCCTATAATCCGAATGTCAAGGTCGGCATCATGGTTGAAATTCCGGTAGCGGCCGTTTGTGCGGATATGCTAGCAAAAGAAGTGGATTTCTTCTCCATCGGCACAAACGACCTGATCCAGTATTCCTGCGCGGTGGACCGCATAAATGAAAAAATATCCTACCTGTACCGCCCCCTGCATCCGGGCGTGCTGCGGCTGATTCATATGACTGCGAAAGCGGCAAATGAAAACGGCATCGAGGTGGGTGTCTGCGGCGAGATGGCCGGTACGCCGGGGATGGCGCCCGTTCTCTGCGGACTCGGCGTGACCAACCTTTCGATGTCGGCATCGGCGATGCTGGCGGCGAAAGCCGATCTTGCGGCGCATTCCTTTGCGGAATGCAAGGAATTTGCCGAGCGTCTGCTGTGCGCCGCGAGCGCTACGGAAGCGGAGCAACTGTTTGCCGAGTGGCGCGCTTGATAAAATAAACAAAGAGCGCTGTTTCCTTCACCAAAGGAAACAGCGCTCTTATTATTTTCAGGACTTAGCCCTGGTTAGCCAGATTCTGCTCGTAGGATTCGATCATCTTCTTGACCATCTGGCCGCCGATCGAGCCCGCCTGGCGGGAGGTCAGGTCGCCGTTGTAGCCCTGCTTCAGGTTGACGCCAACCTCCCTTGGTGTGCCTGCACCATCTTAAAAGGGATATTTGCGCAGGCGATTTTAAAAATTACTGGATGCTGGAAGCTGTTGATTTTCTTCCGTATCAAGCTCGCCAATGAAACGGTAAAAGATGCGGATGCACTGCCGATAGGGCGTGTTTCGATGCGTTGCTTTGCTCAGGCCGTTTTCAAATTCCTTCGGCCCGACCTCAATGCGTTCGATAAAAGTCAGCAGCGTCTCGCGATCGAGTACATCAATTTGGCTGTATTGCTTGGCCAGCGTGAAAAAACGTTGATAGCGTTTGGCCGTGTTCTCAGCGTCAGGGCTGACTTGCGCAAGAGCGGCGATAGTGGCCTGATGTGCGGCGGACTCCTGCTCGAGCGCAGCAACCATACGCGTCAGACGGTCATCGTCCAGCCTGCCTTCGGCATTGTCTGTGTACAGCTTGGCGACGACTTTATCGATCGTAAGCAAACGGGCTTGTGCCTGCTGCAAACGAGCCTGCCGTGCGGTTGCTTCGGATATCCCTTTCTCTTTTTCCACTGCTGATAGGGCGAGCGCTTCAGCCTGTGTGTCGTCCAGCGCGAGCAGCTCGTTGAGATCGCGTCGGACAACTTCGGCCAGATCGGCGTACTTGACGCGCACGCCGGCACAACGATTGGCTATATCGCTTCGCTGGTGCGTACAGGAGAGATACCAGTACTTCTCCCGCTCACCTTTGTAGACCGTACCACAGGAACAGAGCGCGTGTCCGCACCGAGCACAGAACACCAACCCCGCAAAGATGCTTTTGCGTATTGCGCTGTCGGTCTGATTGAGCCGTCGTCCGCGGCCCAGATTGCGCTGTGCCTGCTCAAAGAGCGGCAGCGTGATTAAGGCAGGGTGGGTATCGTGTGTGACCGCCCAGTCTTGCTTTGGAACAGCAATTTTCTTTTTGGATTTGACACTTACCTTGCGGCTTTTCCCCAGCATGGTATGTCCGAGGTAGACCGGATTTTTCAGGATGCGCTTGACTGTGGTATAGTTCCATAAATCGGAAGCCCGCGCTGCACCCTCAGGACTGAAATCGTCACGGAACAATACGCGGTACTTTAGTGGCGGGATTACACCGTCTGCATTCAGGTCAAGTGCAATTTTTCGAGAAGAATCCCCAGAGGCTGCACGATCGAAAATACGCTGCACGACAGGCGCAGTCTGTTCGTCAGGGGAAAGGCGATTTTTGTTCATTGGATCCTTGCGATAGCCGTAGGGTGGGCAGGCGCAATACTGTCCGTTTTCCCGCTTGCTGCGCAACACGTCCTTGACCTTACGCGAACCGTCGCGCAGGTAAACCTCGTTCATTGCAAACTGGAACGGCGCCATTACATTTTCATGTGCCGTATCAAAATTGTCCGCAATCGTTAAATAACGGATACCGCGCTCAGGGAAAAATTGCTCGGCATAGTAACTAGCTTCGCGCATGTCACGCCCAAGACGGGACAGGTCTTTTGTGATGACCATGTTGGCTTCGCTGGCATCGAGCTGGCGCAGCATATCTTGAAATGCAGGACGGTCGAAATTGCCGCCGGAATAACCATCATCCACAAATTCGCGCACCAGTGCGATCCCTTGACGTTGACAATAATCGCGAATCATTTGCCGCTGGTTGGCAATACTGGACGATTCGCCGTTTCGCGCTTCTTCGTTGGAGAGACGCAAATAAGCAAATGCAAGTTTTAAGTTGTTACCGGTTCTCATATGTGAACTCCTTTCGGAACCGGCTCACAAATGGATTATACAACTGTGCCGGTAGGTTCGTCAATATACTGTGCCATGTCAATCTCCTTCAATATGCGTTCCTGAAGCAGGGCGTGGGCAGAATGATTTCCGATATACTGACGGCTTATTTGAAAGGTCGCTGGCCCAAGATGGACGGATGATTCCCGTATCTGGTACGGTGTATGGTGAGCGTGTGTGTTCATTTTTATACCTCCTTGCAGCCAGTTTGCGGTATTACCGAAAAAATTATTCAGGAATTCATACAATAGCAATGTAGTTAATCCTCTGGGCAATAACGCCGGCTCAGGTGCATTATAGGTCAGTTTATCCATTCAAAACATCTCCTTAGCGTCGTCGAACCAGTAGGCTTGAAATACTGTGCCGTCACCCGTGAGGAAACGGCCTTGGGCGTCGTGCGGAATCCGGTTGCTGGCATCCGTGTTGTCCAGGATGATCATGGACAGCACGTTGTCTGCACGGCCGCAAATGCGGTAACCGATATTATTCCTGATCTGTCCGGACAGGATATTCGCGTCCGGCCGCTGGGTGGAGAGGAACAGGTGGATGCCGAACGCACGCCCTTGTCGGGCGATAGTGGACAGGCGGTTTTCAATGCGGGCGACCTGTTCCTTTTCTGCCTTGGTGAGTCCCGTCTTGTCCAGGATCTCCGCGACCTCGTCTACTGCGAATACGATGCGGTCCATCGGGATCGACTCATGGCTGTTGTACTCATAAATATTTGTACACTCTGCCTTCCCGAGCAGGTCTTTGCGCTGCTCCAGTTTTTCAGCTACACTGTCCAGATAGGCTATCAAAGTGTCGCGGTCGAGGATCAGCTTGCAGTTTGGGTGTTTGCGCCAGCTGCCGCCAAAATCCACACCGCCCTTGAAATCTGCGATCGTGACGTTGATATTGGGCTGCTTGAGGCATTGCATCAGCATCAGCTTGAGGAGAACGGATTTGCCCGAACCAGTCCCGCCGCCCAACAGCACATGCGGGATCAGGTTGAGGTCGAGCGAGACTGTCCCCAGCAGGCTTTCGCCGAGCACCAGTCGGCAGGAAGGGAAATCGCTTTGCAGATATTCGTCTTTCCACCGCAGCATCTTGGGCAGGCCGCTTTTGGCAGGAACGGTAAACAGCCGGATGCGGCGCTTGCCGTCGCTCTCCTGAATATCTGCGATATGGACATTCAGCGCGGTTTCGATATCCGCGCTTTTCTGTTCCCATACGGATTTGGGGACGCCGCAGGCGAGAAATTCGAGAACCGTGATCTTGCTGTGTGCATCATCCGTTTCATCTTGACGGACAGTAACCAGCAGCGGTACTTCACCGGCGTGGTTGACCAGCCCAATGCGTTGCAGGTTGTTCTGGATGCTTTTCGCCCTGGATGGCGTGCCGGCCCACATGATGAGCACTGCCAGCCCGCCAAACACAAGGATCGGGAAGCAAAGGCTGAACGCGATCCGGCTGGCTGCATCGAAAATATCCGGCCCGCTGTACGCAAGATCCCATGGGCGGATGATGCTGAACAGCAGCGCGGTGAGCAGATAGAGTACCAGCACTTTCAGACGGTATTGGTCTGTCCAGATCTCCTTGAGACCGGTTTGAAACAGAAGTAGCATATACTTACGCTGCGTTTCCTGTTCCAGCAGATTGCGTTTTCGGTTATCCATCTTCCAGCATCCACCTCCATTCGCTGACGGGTCGGGTGATCGGTGCGCCGTTCTCGCGGTACTCGGTGAAGGTGCGAATGCGGCGCAGAAAGGCTTTCCACGTTTCCGGGTGATACTGCTGTACCGCCTGATACTGGCGGCTGAGCGGCAGGTTAGAGGTGATATACACCTTGGTGTAGCACGCGACCTTGTCGCTGTACCGCGCGGGCAGCATGAGCGGATAAACATCCAGCAAATTGAGCATTTCCTCGATTGGGAGCTGCGAGGCGAATTCCTCAAACACGATCACATCCTGCCCGTGATAATCGTCGAAAGAGACGCCTTTGCCGCTCCGGTAATTGGTCACGCGGTAAATGTCGCGTGCGCCGTGCCTACGGTAGATACCGCGGGTCTTACCCGTACCTGTCGCGCCGTAGATGTACTGCACTTCTACCGCACGGTTCTGCTCGGCATATTTCTCGGACAACAACGTCTGCCGAAGCACATCAATTTCTTTCACCCTGAACGCCAGCTTGGGGTTCTCACGGATGATCTGCGTGGTTGTCTTACCGGCTGTAATATCTTCGAGCAGGGCGGACATTTCCGGGGCTTTTTCGTTTTGTGGTTCAGGCATATGCCCGTATTCCTCAAAGCTGCCCGCTACCGCAGTTTCTGCCTTGTCGGTCTCCGCCCATTTCCCGCCCTTTTGAATGTAGTCACGGTTTTCCTGTGCGCTCCCGTATGCCTTGTCGATGTGCGCGGTCGGAAACAGGTTCTTAACAGTCTGCCAACGTACCGGTGAGGGACGGTACAGAAAAACATGCGTGTGATACGTTCCGGTTGTCGCGGTCTCGTCCGCCATGCAGTAATACGCGGGAGACAAGGCTTTCAGGAGTGTCTTAATTTTCTTGTGCGTCAGTCCACAGTCCAGAGGGCTGTTGATTGTGAGCAGGTATTTTCGGCTCTGTTCGTTCTTTGCCATGTTCACCACCTTGCGTGTTCACAAATTGCTACATGCTACAGCTATGCCCTAAGGTAATACTAACTTAGGGCATAGGCGGCGCGGCCGCCGGCCGCAGGGGGACTTTTCACGGAAGGAAAAGCCCTCGCCCCTGACGGCCCGCGGCCTGCGCCGTCAGCCCTTGCCAGCGTTTACCGCAGCGATACCCTTGGCGTGTGCGCCCAGCTGGTACTCGCCGCTTGACCAGTACAGATACGGTTCAAGGCCATCAAAGCGGACTTCGATGAATCCGTCCGGTGCGTCCATCTGCTGATTGCCATCAATGCGCACGTTGATTTTGTCCAGCCCCTTGTCCGGCAGGGCAACCGTATAGCGGTAGCCCGTGACCGTATCCGTGCGCTGGCCGTTCTGATACGCATACGACGGGATAACGTCCACCAGCCAGAAACGCTTGCCCAGGCTCGCGGGATCGATAATTAAATCGGAAAGCTTCATGGTAAAACTGCTCCTCCATTCTGAAAAGATAAAATGTTGATATTCTTCCAAACCGGTTTGTTACTGTAAGGATAGCAAAACCGGATGCGGAAATCGTCTCTGAAAGTAAGACAAAAACAGCCTTTTTGGAGGCGTGGAAGAAGATGATTTGAATGTTTTATGGAGATAAAACGTGAAAAGCGAATAATCTGCACAAAACCGGAAACAATCCGGCGTATTAAATTTAGATTTTTATTTTTGAAAATAAAAAGCGGCCGCATACCATGTAAAATCGGTATGCGGCCGCTTTTCGGCTTTAAGCCGAACCTAAAAGATACTTTGAGATATCCTCCAGATCGCTTAGCAATACGGCAAGAAACTGGTTGGCATCCTCTATGGATATGCCGGAGTGCCTGCTGATAAGATAAGCATAGGCGAAATGTATCCGGTCCGTAGGGTCGAGCGCTCGGCCTTTTGCGCGCAGGAAGGCCGTTGACTGCTCCAGATCCAGACCGAACGCCACGCAGACCGTGACGAGGATGCGCAAGGAAAACCGCTCATCCGGCTTTTTCAGCCTGTAGTAGATATTTTTGTCAAGGCCTGTCTTATCGCAGAAAGCAGCACAGTTCCAGCCTTTTGCTTTCCGGTAAGTCTCAAATTGCTCCACGAAATTTTTGTTCATGTCTAAAGATAAAGCATATTGGCGCCGATAGGCGTCCAAAAGCTTTTCTCTATCCACTTACTATATCCTGATCTCGTTACTGGTTCTGGAGCCGGAGGGAAGAAACAGGGCGGTTGGTTTGATATCTGACAAACAGGGAAAATACAAAACCCATAATGTCCCCTCCTCTCTTGTGAAATGTCGAAGGTGTTGCAGCAACTCCTCCGGCACCAGAACGAAGTTTGTTGTCCGTATGCAGAAAAGGACATAAAACTATCCTTGCAGTTTCATGTCCTTGATTGCTCTGTGTTTATTGTTTTACAACCCATAAGGCATATTGCAACCAAGACAAATTATCCGGACTGCACCTCGCTTTGAACGGATGGGCTATAACAACAAAAATTGAAATATCAGTAAAAAGCTGCTTTATAATCTTGAACAACCCAGACAGGCATACTACCCCCTGGGCGGCTTACTCTGACACATATTACTCTGACCTGATTTCATTTTATCCTTTTATCCATGCTTTGTAAAGTGGAGGTTTCCTCCACAAAAGAAGTCAATAGAAATGAATAGTATCTTCTCCATATGTAAGCATTTTTAAAATCTCAGCTTCTCTGTTGGTCAGTGAATAATTTTTAACTAATGCGTCAATCTTGGCGCTGTTTTCTGTCGTATATTTGTCTTTCTCGTCTGCACCGTAAATCTCGCGGTACATTTTAAGCGCCAGATGATCCTTTAACAGGTCCAGAACATATTTATCCCTTTGTGAAAAATCTCCGCTTTCTTTCGCTCGAAAAAGAGACAGGGTGCCAAAAGCCTATTTTTATAGGATATGAAAAGTATCAGAGAATACTCAATACTCTTAGGCCGCAGGCCCCATCTCTATCATAAATATTGTTTTTATATCATCTTTGGACAAAAGTTCCGACATGATAAAAACTTTATTTTGAGAAGTGGAATATATCCATGTAATAAAGTCATATTTTTCGAACATTTCATGATAGTCGTCAAGAGCGCCGGGGGCGAATCCATAGGATACGGGTTCTTTCACATAAGAGGCGTTTCCGCTGTCGTCTGCCAGGTAAAAACTGGCTTTGTCATAAGAAATTTGACATCTTTTAGCATTTTGCTGCGCAGATCAAAATCTCCGCGGGTACTATGGATATTATAGATGATTTGGTTCAGAAGCAGCCACTCATTTTCAGAAAGATACATACCGTTTCTCCCCCATGATGTTTACAGAACATATAATGAATGGTGAGAAGTTCGCCGCACAATTTTTCGCAATTATTAATGTGTTTATCTGCCTGGGAGGGAGCTTTGGCGCGACTTTTGTAGGTTTATTTACGACAGCACTGGTTCTTATAACATTGCATGGGTAATAATGCTGTCTATAATGGCTTTGGGCGGTATCGCCAGAGGTTGGTGTTCTTCGGATAAACGCAAATATAATCAATACTATTTTAAAGGAAAAAAGCAATAGTGCGTAAAAACACTTTCCGCATTAAGTTGCGGAAAGTGTTTTTCTTGTGGACGTGTATAAGGCGTGATGCCTTGCTTGGGAACAGGCTGCGCTAAAGAACGGCAGCTATTACCGGGGGAAAGAAATGCCTGTATCGGACGGAGATGCACTTTGCTACGATTGACTTTTCACGCTTTTAACAGAGAATTATTCAATATGTTTTTGCTTGCAATAGTTTGCATTATGAGAAGTTAGCTGACGGTAGCATAAAATGTATTGAGGATGAGATCCCGTTTGACCTGCCGGAGGGCTGGGCGTGGAGTAGATTAGGTTCTTTGATAAAGTCGTTTATCACAGGACCTTTTGGTAGCTCACTGCATAAGTCCGATTATGTTACAGACGGAATTCCACTAATTAACCCTATGAATATTGTTGATGGTAAGATAATTCCCATCGATAAAATGCAGGTGTCGAGTGAGACAGTTGAACGCCTCGCTTCGTTCAAAGTTGTTCCAAACGATATAATAATTGCGCGTAGAGGTGACATGGGTAGATGTGCAGTCGTTTGTCCTGAACAGGATGGCTGGTTATGCGGCACAGGCAGCTTCGTCTTGCGCTTCCCATCGGCCTTGTTTCCCGAGTATTTTGCGGTCTGTTTACGCTCTTCTTACTCAGCTACATATCTTTCTGGCAACTCAATCGGTAACACAATGTTGAATCTAAATCAGGCGATTCTCAAAAGCATATTGTTACCTGTGCCTCCATGTGATGAACAAAATCGAATTATCAATAGTATATACTCCGCTGATGTCTACTTTGCCGAAATTACGAATCAACAAGATCAGTTAGCGGCTTATGTTGCAATGGCTAAATCCAAGATTCTCGACCTTGCTATCCGAGGCCAGCTTGTCCCGCAGGATCCGAACGACGAGCCTGCTTCTGTGCTGTTGGAACGCATCCGGGCAGAGAAAGAAGCGCTTATCAAGGCAGGCAAAATCAAACGGGACAAGAAGGAATCTGTCATCTTCCGTGGTGAGGATAACTCTTATTATATCCGTCAAGATATGCACACTGAAGCCATTGATAACCAGTTTATTTTTGAACTTTTGGACAACTGGGAATGGTGTTCCTTATTCAATATTGCAAAAATAGAGTTAGGAGAAAACCCTCGATAGCGCAAAAAATACCGGAGCAAACCATCCGTATCTTCGCAGCGTTAATGTGCGATGGAATGGAGTGGATTTGACAGACTTGAAAGAAATGCGTTTCGAGCCAGAGGAAATTGAGCGGTATACGGTAGAACAAAATGATCTTCTCATCTGTGAGGGCGGTGATGTTGGCCGTAGCTGTGTATGGTCTAATGAGCAGAAAATCCTCTACCAGAATGCGCTGCATAGAGTTAGATTCTACGGAGAATGTAATCCATTCTATTTCATGTACTATATGATGTACTACGAGAGTCGCGGAATTATCAAGTCGCTTTGCAAAGGTGTAACAATCAAACATCTTACTGGAAACGTCCTTTCTCTTATCCCATTTGCATTACCGCCAATAGAAGAACAAAATCGCATTGTAGATAGGCTGAACCAGATATTTAGCCTGCTTGATAGTATTCTATGTGATTGATTGAGCAGCCGCCCTCGGAAGAAGGCGGCTGTTCCTTTTACCATGTGACGATCTTATCAACCAGTGCCTGCTGTTCACTGGCTGTTCTGCGAAGGTAAATGCGAGTCGTTTCAATGCTCTCGTGGCCCATCAGATCTGCCAACAGAGCAATATCATTGTATTTCTCCAAGAAGTTCTTGGCATACCGGTGACGGAAGGAGTGCGGGTATACCACCTTTTTATCCAGTCCGTATTTGTCGGCATAGTTTTTGAGTTGCTGGGAGATGCCACGGGTGGTAATACGCTTCCCATAGCGATTCAAAAACAAATAGCCGGAGGCACGGTTTGATTCCTCCAGCCATTCAAGAGTTTCCGTCCTTAACTTTCTGGGTATGTACAGCCTGCGTAACTTTCCGCCTTTGGTGTACAGATCAAAATAGCCGAGCTCCACATGCTCGATTTTGATTTGGATCAGTTCGCTCACGCGCGCCCCAGTCGCAGCCAAATACCAGACCACGAAGTACCATTCCATGTTTCCGTCCTTCTTGAGTTGCTTTTTCAAGAAGTTGTAGTCAGCATTGCTGACTACATTCTCCAAAAAGTTCTTCTGCTGTACCTTCACAGCTTTTAACCGAAAACGGTCCTTGTGCAGGAACTCCAGATACTTGTTCATCGCTTGAATGCGTAGATTGACGGTCTTGGATTTGAAGAACTCCATCAGATACCCCTTGTAGGCCAGTAGGTTTTCCTTGCTGATTTCATCGTAGTGGGCATAGTAGAAGTTGACCGTCCAGAGATAGGAATGGATGGTGTTCTCCGAAAGATTACTCTTTCTCAGGTGTTGCTCAAACGTTTCGTTTGTCTTCATAAAAAGATGCCTCCTAATAATATTTTTGCGAGTTTATCGCACAAATATTATAAGGGAAATATGTGACTATCTCTTATTATGAGAAGATTGGAAATAAGGTCAAAAATATTGATGATGAGATACCTTTTGAACTGCCAGATGGATGGGCTTTCGTAAGACTGAAAGAACTGTGGGAACTTATTTCCGGACGAGATCTTGCTCTTTCCGAATACAATGTTGACCGTGTAGGTGTTCCTTATATCACAGGAGCCAGTAATTTCGTGGGTGGTAAGGTGGAATCGGTAAGATGGACAACTTCACCACAAGTGATGACGGAAACTGGCGATTTGCTCCTCACTTGTAAAGGAACTATTGGGAGAATAGCATTCAATGATTTTGGTAGTGCGCATATCGCACGCCAAATCATGGCTATCCGAAACAAATTTGCGTTGAATTCGGAGTATCTTGCACTTTGCATGGTTTTCTATATCAATGCTATAAAAAACGTAGCAAAAGGTCTTATTCCTGGTATTTCAAGAGAAGATATCCTGAACTTACTTCTGCCTGTTCCATCGTTGAGTTACCAAGCAAGAATTGTTAAGCGAGTAGCAGCATTGACCGCCAGTATTAGTTCGATAGAAAAGAGCCTCAATTGAGGCTCTTTTCTATCGCAGTTATAATTTCAAATAGTTGTGATACCTTCTCAAAAACCCGTTTTTGTTCTTTGATCGGAGGTAGAGGAATTATCGTTTCTGCCATTTCAGAACCGGAGATTTCTTTGAATGTAGTACCGGTTGCCCGTTGAACAATATCATCTGTTCGGGCTTTAAGACTATAATACAAATAAGGACTCATAGCAAAGTCATAAGGGACTACAGACTTAAAGCCTTGGTTTGTGGAAATAGGGTTAGCGGCAATTGCAATATAACCTATTGGCGCACGGCTTGAATACAAGACCGAATTGGCTGGTAGAATTTGAGCAGAAGAAAACTTTAAGCCAATCTCTGTGATAGCTCTGGCACCGGCAGAAACATACATATCTTCATAGCCCCTAAAATCAGCAGGTGTCAACCATGGAATATTTCCGTCCCAGTATTCAGTAATATTAGTTTTCGGTGTTCCTCCACCAACAATTTCACCAATATGCTTTAACCTTACGAATATCCATGAATCAGGCAAATCAAACGGCAGTTTACTATCAATACATCGAATTTCATCACCAATCTTCTCATAATAAGAGTTATCCTCACCACGGAAGATGACAGATTCCTTCTTGTCCCGTTTGATTTTGCCTGCCTTGATAAGCGCTTCTTTCTCTGCCCGGATGCGTTCCAACAGCACAGAAGCAGGCTCGTCATTCGGATCCTGCGGAATAAGCTGGCCTCGGATAGCAAGGTCGAGAATCTTGGATTTAGCTTTGGAAATGATGTCAGTTGCCGTTTCGCTTTCGTCATCAATCTGCTGAATATGTAGCCAGATGCTACTGAGCTTTTCTGCGATTCTAATCTGTTCGCCCAAAGGGGGTACAGGAGTTAAAATATTCTGAATATTGTCCAATCTAAAGCTATTCTTCATTCCGCGTTGAACCGTATAATACTGATCTCGGCAAAACGCAGACATAAGAATATATGGGAAGTATTTGGTTTGTGCTTCTTTAAGAAAGCGAATCAAACCGACATGTTGGTTGATATACGCCTCCTCGAAATTAGCAGGAATCAGTCCCAACATACCAATCTCTGCTGTTATTGAAAACAACAAATCATTTTCTGCTACACGAGTTCTGGTTCCCTCTGCATTGTCGGGTAAATCAACCCTTTGGAGATTATCCATCCGTAGTTCAAACGAGTCTCTGGAGAGGTTGCCCATGCGAAGAAATAATCTTCCAGTATCGGAATAGTATTGCGCCCAACCACGGGAACCACTTGTAATATATTCACAAATGGAGCCCATCCTACTCCACGCCCAGCCCTCCGGCAGGTCAAACGGGATCTCATCCTCAATACATTTTATGCTACCGTCAGCTAACTTCTCATAATGCAAATTATCCTCACTAACGAAGATAATGGTATCATTTTTAATATCCTTTGGTTTGAGCTTTCCATCTTTGACCATCTGCTGTTTCTGCTGGCGAATACGCTCCAAAAGAATTGATGCCGGTTCATCGTTTGGGTCCTGCGGAACCAGCTTGCCGCGGATAGCAAGGTCAAGCACCTTCTGCCGCAATGCTTTTGTATCCATTATTCATCCACCTCGCCAATCAATTTCTCCAGCTCAGCCACGGCCTTGGCAATGTTGGTGGACTTTTCTTTGATTTGTTCCAGTAGTTCGGCAAGCGTATAATCTTCCGTCCCGCTATCCGTCTTCATCCAGGTAATATCCAGACTGGTCTTATCCCGTGCCAGAATTTCCTCATAGGTAAACTTACGCCATCTGCCGTTTGGATTGTCCTTACTGTAGGTTTCGGTACGGGCGGATAGATCGCTGTCCTTATAGCATTCAACAAACTCATTAAAGTGGCTCTCCTTTAGAGGATTGGTCTTGCCAAAAGAGGGCATATCGGAACGGAGATCATAGAACCAGATTTCACGGGTGTTGCCTTTATCCTCGCGGCCGCGGGTAAAGAACAGTACATTGGTCTTGACACCTTGGGCATAGAAAATACCGGTGGGCAGGCGCAAGATAGTATGGAGGTTACACTTCTCCATCAAGTCTTGACGGATGCGCTCACCATCACAGTCAGCAAACAGAACATTATCCGGCAGAACGACAGCCGCACGGGCTTTGCCTGTTTTGTTCAAGCTGCGGTAGATGTGCTGGAGAAAGTTCAGCTGTTTATTGCTGGTGGGAAATGTAAAATCATCACGGGCAGCCCGTTCTCCGCCCTTCTTAGTGCCAAAAGGCGGATTGGTCAAGACAACATCATAGCCTTTCAGTTCCTTGCCAAAGTTGGAAAGAGTGTCGCCGAGATAAATGGGACCGCTGATATCGTGTAGCATGGCGTTCATCAAGGCCAGACGGTGGGTATCATGCACCAGCTCACAGCCGGAAAAAGCCTGGGTGCGCTGGAATTCCTGCTGGTCCACAGGCAGTTCAAACAGGTCATCGGTGCGATCTTTCACATAGCGGTCGGCTGCAATCATGAAACCAAATGTGCCGCAGGCAGGGTCATTGCACCGCTCACCAGGCTGAGGTGCAATAAGCCGGGTCATGATATTGATGAGGACGCGGGGCGTAAAATATTGTCCGGCACCGGACTTCTTCTCGTTTGCATTTTTCTCTAAGAGGCCTTCGTACAGATTGCCCAGCCCCTCTTCCTTAGCAGTATACCAGTCAAACTGGTCGATGGTCTGGATAATCTTCTCCAGGTTCTTAGGCTCGTGGATGTTGCTTTGTGCGCCCTGATAGATCTCGCGAACACGACCGGTGCAGCCACCCAGATGCTCCAGCAATTCCTTATAGAACTTCTTCAGTTCCACGCCTTGCTTGGCAAGAAGTTTGTCCCAGCGGTACTGCTCCGGGATAGCACCTTCGGTACCAGTTTCCTTACACATCTTCAGGAATAGGATGTAAGTCAGTTCCGTAACATATTGATGATAAGTAATGCCGTCATCCCGCAGCACATTGCAAAGATTCCAGAGTTTTGCTACGATTTCCTGATTGTTCACGCTATGTGTCCTCCATCTTCATAGAGATACTCGTTCAGTTCCGTCATAATCTCACGGAGTTTGCCACCGAAGCGGCGGTCAATAATGGTAAAGCCGCCAGCATTTCTAAAT
Source organism: Intestinibacillus sp. NTUH-41-i26 (assembly GCF_032769475.1). GTDB lineage: Bacteria > Bacillota > Clostridia > Oscillospirales > Butyricicoccaceae > Agathobaculum > Agathobaculum ammoniilyticum. The sequence continues at coordinate 1,703,809 of NZ_CP136477.1, read as the reverse complement.
GCGCCGACCTCAAAGATTTGTTCATCTAGGACACTTTCTTCCAGCAACACCTTCTCAATACGTTTCAGCCAGTCAAGTTGGGTCTTGTTGAAATCATGGTTGACCCGCAGCTTTGCAAAGGCATGATTCACTCTCTGTTCATGACTGACGAGAATAGAACCAAGAGCCTGCTGACGAATAAAAGCAATGATGTCGGCCACAATGTCTTGATTGGTCATCTCGTTCCACGCAGAATTCAACTGCTTCTCCGTAAAGTCGTGGCGGTCAAGTTCCAGCTTCAGGCTCTTAAGGGCCTCCCTGGTGAGTTCAGAAGGCTTAGTGCAGACTGTACGCAGAGCTGCAATGGCATTCATATTGTTGTTGATAAACTCCTTAAAGGCTTCCAGATAGTCCTCCGGCTTCTGACCTTCGCCATAACCACGGGTATGGTCAATCAGTTCGTCCTTGTGGTTATCGATAACTACTGGGCGCTTGCGGTGAGGCTTGTCTTTATCCAGTGCAGAAAAGGCTTCCCGATGACGGATCAGTTCTGCGGCTGCTTCTTTAATAGTGCTATTGTTGAGATACTCCGCAAAGGCAGTGAGATCCTTGCCGCCGGTGAGGTGGGCAAACTGCTCCAATGCCTTCTTACTCACATTGCGGCGTTTGCGCTGCAGTTTGGCAACGATAAGGTCAATTTGATAGGCAAGCTGTTCATCAGTCTTCGCTACTTCCAGTCCCTTCATCAGATCCTCGAAGCTGGCAGAGGGATTGGTGACAACGGGCTTCATATTGCTGACATCCTGCAAGGATTCATAAACGCCCACGGGATCGTAAATTTCGAAATGGGTTTTGCCGATAGTAGGACACAGCCTGGTGGCACGGCCCAGCATCTGTTCGAACAAAATACGGGATTTGATGCGGCGCATGAAGACCAGCGTAGTGATTTCCGGCACATCAATGCCAGTGGTTAGAAGATCAACTGTGACCACGACCTTAGGCAAGGATTCATTCTTGAAGCGTTTGATTGCTTCGGAGATTTTCTTCTTGTTGCCACCCGCGATACTTCCGGTGATTTTCATAACCGTATCGTTGTCAACGCCGCCTTCAGCATAGATTTCTTTCAAAATCTTTACGATGAGGTCAGCGTGGTTATCATCGACCGCGTAGATAAGGGTTTTGCCTTGACCGTCCGGATTGAAATCCCAAGCAATTTCCTCAAAAACAGCCCGGTTGAAGTTTTCGGTAATGATCTGCCGGTTGAAGCTTTCAATTTCAAACTTCATGTCGTCTTCCAGTTCAGCACTGTTGAGAACATCTCCGGTAACGGGATCATAGATAACAAGCTGTTCGCCTTTCTTGTAATTGATACCCTCCACACGCAGTTTGGTGCGAATATTGTGAGGCGCATCGTGGTCGACCAGATAACCGTCAATAACGGCTTCGCGGTAAGAATAATTGAAAACAGGCTTTCCGAAGATCTCAGTAGTGTGCAGTGCAGGAGTTGCGGTCAGTGCAATTTTTACGGCGTCAAAGTATTCGATGACGGTGCGGTATTTGCTGATATAGTCATCCTGGTTACGGTAGAGCATCTCGGTTTCGCTCATTTCCTTGTCCAGAATGTATCCACGGTGTGCCTCATCAACTACGATCAAATCGTAGTCAGTCACAGAGAGCATCGTGTCGCCTTCGGGATATAGGATGCGCTTGACGAGACTCTGAACCGTTGCGATATGTATTTTCGTTTCTTTGTCAATTTCCTTTTCATCCAGCCCCTTGATGTTATAGATGGAATCCAAGGTCATCAATTCTTCGATTTTGACTTCCTTGAAAACATCTTCGGCCTGCTCACCAAGAGCGGTACGGTCGACCAGGAACAGAACTCGCTTGAAACGGTCGTTCTTAATGAAGCGATAGATCATACCAAGGATGGTACGGGTTTTGCCTGTTCCGGTAGCCATAGACAACAGAACAGTCTGTTTTCCATCGATAACAGCCTGCTCTGCGGCTTCAATGGCAGCAATCTGATATTTATGCAGATTCAGGCCGTCCGGGTCGCGGAGCAAATCGAACGGCGTATTCTGAAGCGCAGCATTTGCGGCAGCAATATCCTTTTCAAGTTGCTCCATCAGTCCCTGAGGGCTGATCCAGCCTTGCAGGGCTTTAGGTGCATTGGCTCCGCTGCGCAGGTCCAAATACCAGATGCCAGATTTGGTTTCGATCTGCTTGAGATACTTCCGGCCATTGGTTGCAAAAACGAAGGGGACTTTATATGCTCCCCACTGATTGATGATGTACTCTCGGTGTTCAGCTTTGATTCCCTTAGCATATTCCTTACACTGATAGTCGATCACAGAGGGAATATCGACAGCCGCTTTTTTGGCTTCCACAATGCCAACAAGCTTCAACTCGACAAACAGAGCGTAATCTGCGTAACCGTTCTTACCTATAGCGGAATCTGTAGGCCACTCGGCAATGGCAAGATTTCTGCCCTTTTGAGGGCGGATTCCCTTGGAATAACGCAGATGATTGGTGTCAGCTTCCCAACCATATTTGCGAAGCTGCTCGTCAATCAGATAGCGAGTTTCTGCCTCGGAAAGCTTTATGCTCTCAGACGCAGTTTCACCCTTTTCCGCTCGTTCCTTGGAAGTTTTGGACGATACCGCGGTAGAGACCGACTCGACCTGCTTGGAGAGCGCGGCAATCTTTTCCTCCTGCTCTTTGATAATGGCCTCGTAGTTCGGCTGCATTACCTTTTCAGGCATGACAAAAGCAGGGGCGATATATCCCCAATCTCCATATACTTCCATAAACCAAACTGCGAGGTTGTAGGTCATAGTGAGGAGAATTTTGGCGTCCTCCACAGAGTCGGCGCCCGCATGGACAGCGTCATTTCGGGTCTTACGAAGTGCATACAGAATATCGTCGATTTTCTTAGGAATCAGGCCCTCCTGCTTCAGCAGACGAATTCGGTTTGCGTGGGTATTATCGAGGGCGGGTTCCTTGATATGCTCAAAAGCAAAGATTTCAAGAATCAGACGCTCACCAAACATGCCTAGCTTATACAGACAGGCGTTAGCATCAGAATAGACATATTTCTCCGCTGCTGCACCAATTTGTGCCAACGCAGGCCAGTATCTGTTGAGAAATCCAAAGTTGGATTTCATATGCGCCCTCCTAACTTTAGTAATGCTTTTGATAATTTGGTATTATCGAAAGTTCATATGATTAATTTTACCAGAATCTTGTCGTAAATTCAATTTGAGAATATGCATTATATGTATGGGTTTTGTCCTGCTGGCTTTTATCACAACTTGTTTCCCTTGTTTACTGCTACACAAAATCTGAACTAAACGCAAAAGCTATCTATGAATGTTGCGGAAAGTTGTAGTAGATATCCCTTTTTCGTGCTGCGTGTAGCAATAAAAGACTACACCTGTCGGTGCGTTAAATCGGTCAACTTCACCTTTCTCAGTGCGGGGAGAATATGGTTATCCAAGGTCTGTCAACAGAGAAGTATAAAATAAACAGCGATATCCGACATTTTCGTCGTGGATACCGCTGTTTTATATCACAAAATATCTATAATTATTTTTTCGGTCGTATCGCCCCTTGCTCCTGCTCGATTTCATTCAGATGCTTCAGCAGGACATACTCGATATAGTTTGTCATAGAACGATGCTCATTGCTGGCCAATATCCCTATTTTATCAAATACTTCGTCAGAGAGCCGCAATGTAAAAACACGCTTGTTTGTTGCCATGATAACCTCCGACTGATGGAATAATTTTATTGTAGAGCAATAAGGGAAGTATTAATACGGTCTCTTGACAACTAAGTGATATCACTTTATATTATAAATATAAAGAAAAACATGATATACGGGTTATTTGATTTCCTGCTCTAAACCGCGAAATAACTCTGAGTGAAAGAAATCCTCCACAGTGATATTTAGCCCGTCGCAGATTTTTTTTATAGTAGAAATCGTGGTGCTGTTATTTCGACCGTTGACGATGTTGTTTACCGTAGATTGCGTTATACCACTCATGGTACATAGCCTATTGATCGAGATATCATAAGTTCTGCATAGCTCCAAAATTCGTAATTTTACCGCCTCACCGATATTCATGGGTAACACCTCAAAATGAGGATACCCATTTTTATTATTTAAGTTTAACTCTTTAGAGTTAATAAACTAAAAAGAGTTAAACTCATGTTGCACTTGAAAAAGAGGGATAAGATGGCAGTCTGTACTTTTATTGGGAATAAAAAGGTTTATGACCGAGGTCTCTATAAACGACTTGTGGAAACTATTATTGGATTAGCGCAGCAGGATGAAGAAGTAGAAATATTATTTGGTGCGCATATTTGGCCCAGCGATGCTTTTGATTCTTTCTATAATTTATCCCTCATAGCCGCGTTGGACGCGAAAACGCTTTTATCAAAAAAAAACAAGGATAAAAAAGTCATAATAACATGGCTTGTAACCCAGCCAGCATATGCGGACTTTATACAGCAATTGAAACAGGGTAAAACCGATATGCCAGCCTGCATGATTGATAAGGTTGCTATAATGCCTGCTCCACTTTCAAGTAAAAGGCAGGGAAGGGGCGGCGTAAAAGTCGATCCCCTTGATCGGTGGAGGATACAGCAATGCACGCATATCATAAGCTATCTATATCGTGATCTGTTTAGTAACAACGAGCTGTATGAGTATGCGCAGAAGTTGGGGGTGCCAGTGCTTGATATTACGACTGCGGCAACTGCAGAGATCATACAGGCAGGTTATTCAGCCTTAACGACGCAGGAGCGTACCATTCTTGAGGAACGGAAAGCAGGGCATTCATGGCGTCGGATTAGTGACCTGATCGGGAAATCTGTGTCGGGTGTACAGTGGACAGGGCAGCAGGCTTTGAAAAAAATTCGTGCCGAAGCAATAAAGAATACGCGGACGGCTGAAAAAAGCAGGGATGCTTCTGAGAAAGAGCCTGTATGCAGTATCTTTTTGCTTGAGCCAGCCAACTATGAACGGATGTGCCTGTTTAAGCATTGCGTGAGATTCCTGATAGATAAGTATGGTGTCAGTCAGTTTCGCATTATGGAAAATATCTGTGTTTCTGCTTATATGTATGTGCTGAAAGAATTTTTCGGAAGAACTGAGATTACAGTGGTTACCAACTACCCTGAAATGTCGGGGGAGGATTGGGAAAAAGTCAAAGCACAGTATATCCCGCCGTGTCATGCTGTGGAAAACATAATGACAGAAAAGAAAAGTATCTATCAGGAAGTGACGGGTATTCTGGAATATATGATACAGGATGCGGAATTTTACATTTGTGACCTGTCAGGGAATTCAGATGCAGACGGGTTTATCAAAGGCTGCATTGCCAATACATCAGCAGTAATGTTGTTTAATATTGGAGAAAGGTATCGGGAGGCATGAATTATAACGCTCTACAAAGGCTGATATTTCATACTCGTATGGGCTTGCAGGAGTTTTTATACAAATGCGGCTGGCGAAAACCTTTAGATATGGAATTGGAGGACTGCAGAGAAGTCGAAGCGCTGACAGATCAGCCTTTTTCAATCAATGAAGCGAAAGACGGCGATCTCCCTATATTAGATTCGCGTCGGACAGCGCTTTATTGTGGTAATGGCAAGCTCAGAGAATGTAATTTTATAAATGCAGTTATCAAACGAAAAAACATTATCAGGGCATACCGCTGGATGAAAGAACGGGGGTTTCACACATATATTGTTGATTACGCAACACCGTTTGGCTGGCTTGCCCTGGAAACCTTGGTTGATTTACGAGGAATGGGGGAACGGTTCGACCTGTATGTATACAGGGGATTGGTGCATCAGCGCCGAAAAAGTTACAGACTGATACCTGAAACGGGGATAGAACGGATTTTTACCATCGCAAAGGCAGATTATCGGTATGATTTGTACGGAAATGAATTTGTAAAAGTGATATTACCGCATGTTGGGGCAATATGTAATTGGCGTGGTATCAGGATAGCGCGTTGTTTTGCCGTATCCGAACCGCTCCAAAAGTCTTAGAAAGCGCACTGGTTTGCACCCATTTAGGGCGACAAGGAGAGAGAGACAGTTTGGTTCGAGCGTAATATCCTTGTGATAAAAGCGGCTGGTACCGGTATACGCATTGCGCGTTTCCTATAGCTTATGCTGCATTTTAGGTTTTCGGAGTTGATCATTGATGCGCCAAACACCAAATTTTAATAAAAGTCCGTGTCTTGCGCTGACGGCTTCTGGAAATAGAAATCGTGCAGATGGAAAAACTGCCCTGCATACGAAGTTTCGTGTACAGGGCAGTTTTTCATTTTCTCTTTGTCATACGGCAAATAAAAGGCAGGTAATTACTTTTTGCGTAGCACCATAATAATTTTTGTGATTAATTACGAAGGAATCTGATAGTATTCATCGTAGAATTTTACGCTTACGTTGATCCTACCGCAGTTTTTGTTGTGAGCCGGTATGTAGTGGTTTAAAGTTTTTTTAAGATGGGATAGGGACAGCGACCTCTGCTGCCGCTTCCATCTTAAAGCGGTCCATTGCAGCGCGGGCTTCCGGTACCATACCCTGATTAGAACCATTTTTTGTGTTAGTCATGATTGTTCTCTCCTTTTCGATTTCGTTTTTTTGTTTAGTGGGTTTTGCTGATAGTATCTTGTGCGGTAAAACGCATGATATGACTTGAAATTGCTGCTCTTCATGGAAAAAGCTGAGTGATTTGAACGAAAAAACGAAAAAAACAGTTTTAATGTGCGAATTATCCGTTTGTGTTTTGCCATGCCGTTCCTATGAATATGTGTGAAACGCGGCACTGGATACCGGTGTGGCGGCAAAATGCAGCAGGCTCGACGGCGTATCCATAGCAGCCGGTTAGGTCTGCAGTAATGGAAAAACGGGACAGAAAAAGATTGTCTGTTGGGGAGAATGTGTTTCCATCTATATATCGACGCCGCGGAATAAGGGGCTTTCGATTGCGAGGAGGTCGTCGATCGCAATAACAGTGCCATCCATCAATAGAATCTTTCTTTCATGCTCGTTAAACCTTTTGATTGTACCGGATACTGTGGCGTAAGCGCCGCCCTCTTTTTTTTCTGTCTGGGATGAAATAGGTGACGGCGATATGCGGATGCTGACCGGAACGCTCCCGCAGGAGCCGTAGCCGCCTATCGATCACGGCTTTTTCGTTTTCGTCCAGATCAATCTTCCGGTCGGTGAGCCGTGCTGTCTCCTTTAGCGTATCGCCATGCCCTGTCAGCGCGGCGAACGGGGCGAACTGCGCGGCACGGTCCAGCATCGGCATGGAGGGATGCTTTAAAGACCTGTGATGCGGCCGTTTGAGGATATCGTCATACCGGCGGATTTTGTCCGCCTGCCCATAACGGTTTACGCCTTTCACGCCCGATGCCCTCCGATCTGGCAGTTGCGCTCCCTCGCGGTAGCGGATTCCTGTAGGCTGGTGCCTTTCAGAATCGCGTTTTTGCCATGTTTGCTTTTGATGGATAACACAGCCTGCTGCATTTTCCTTTCCCGCGCTAACAGGGCGTCCTGCTGCCGGCGCTGCTGCGACAATACGTTATAATCGGTGAAAAGATCAAGCTGCTCGAAAGTCGGCTGGTGTATCGCCGCATCTTCTTCAAGCACATGGTTTGCGGACAGGTAGATCCGCCGTATGGTAAGCGTTTTGTTTACAATGCGGTCGTACAGTTCCAGAACGGCATTGGAGATAAGATGCGCGGAGAAGGTATGCCGGTCCAGGTTGGCGGTTCCGTGCGCATGCTTGGGGATTGTCCGTCCATAGCGGTCTGCGGTGACTGCACCGTGATACGCCCGACGCGTTTCAGGATGGGTCAGGTTTTCCCGATCATATCCGACGGTCAGGACGATCTGGTCGATGACGAGCCTGCGTCCGACCAGGTCGAGCGCGAGCAGATCTGCCATTTCCTGCACCACCAGCCTGGCCTGTGAAAAGCTGTAGGGGGATTTCAATACCTGCCCCGAAGAAATGCTTTTCGAGGAGGGGCGGTACCTTTTGATATCCGCGATGGTGCAGGGCTCCCAGCCCCATGCGTGGTCGATCAGCAGCTCCGCATTGATGCCGAACATCTGATAGAGCAGGTCTTCGTTATAATAATCATTCGGCTTGCCGAGGGAGCAGCGCGCGATATCGCCCATAGTGTATATCCCGTGCTGCGCCAGCTTTCTGGCGTAGCCCCGCCCCACACGCCAGAAATCGGTCAGAGGCTGATGCCGCCATAGCAGGCGACGGTAAGTGATTTCATTCAGGCGCGCAATGCGCACTCCCTTGCTGTCCGGCCGGATATGCTTTGCGACGATATCCATGGCGACCTTGGACAGATAAAGGTTGGTTCCGATTCCAGCGGTCACAGTAATACCGGTCGTCTGCAGCACATCGCGGGCGATCATCGACGCAAGCTCACGCGCGGAAAGCCCGTAATAGGGCAGGTAGTCTGTCGCGTCGATAAATACCTCGTCTATGGAATAAACATGGATATCTTCGGGTGCGATATATTTCAGATAGAGCTGGTAGATTCGGGCGCTCCATTCAATATAGTGCGCCATTTGAGGCGGCGCTGTGATAAACCCAACCGCCAGTGACGGGGAGGCCTTCAGTACGGTATCGTCGCAGGATTCACCGGCCAGGATATGGTTGGGCGCGTTTTGCCTCCGGTTGCGGTTGACCTCCCCGACCCGCTGCAGCACTTCAAACAGGCGCGCCCTGCCGGCGATCCCGTAAGCCTTGAGGGAGGGGGATACCGCAAGGCAGATCGTTTTTGCCGTCCGGCTGGCGTCCGCTACGACGAGATTGGTTGTCAGCGGGTCAAGGCCACGCTCCACACATTCGACCGCGGCGTAAAATGATTTCAAGTCGATCGCGATATAGGTGCGCTCTTGGGGGGTATCTGTCGACATATTCTCACCTCACAGGCAAAGGGGGATGGGGATAAAAAGGCGGCTGCGCTCCCAGCGCGCTAAAGCGGTGTGATCCGGACGCGGAAGGAGATGCTGCGCGGCGTTGGGATATCGTCGAACTGAACGGTGTAGGTGGAAGCTTCCCGATCGATGGCAAGGATGGCGCCGTCGCCAAAAATAGGATGCGAGATCCGCTGTCCCGCTGAAAAAGAAGGGCCGGCCGCCAAGGCGCTGAGCTGACGCTGGTGAAAGCGGATATGGTCCGAGGCTTCGGCCACAAGGCTTTCCGGAAGCTCGGCGGTATACTGTAGCAGCAGGCGGTCGATATCGAAAACGAAGCGGGAGGGGATGCGGGAGGAGCCATCTATGTTGCGGCCTGCATTGTCCGATAGGAACAGCCCGCCTTCCGCGCGGGTCATGGCGACAAAAGCGAGCCGCCGCTCCTCCTCCATGGCCGGCAGGGTTTTCGTTTTGACAGAGGGGAACACGCCCTCGCAAAGCGAACAGAGGAAAACATACGGGAATTCCAGCCCCTTTGCCGTATGGACGGTCATCATTTTAACGGCATTGCGCCGCTCCGATGTATCGCTGTTGGAAAAAAGCGCGACATGGGAAAGATAATCCTCCAAAGTACATTCTTCGCCGCAGGCGGCTTCATATTCATAGATGGACTGCTTCAGCTCCGCCAAATTATCCAGCCGGTCCTGATTGCCCTCCGTCCGCAGCATTTCCTCATAGCCGCTCCGGTTGAGCAGCATGCCGAGAACCTCGGAGACAGGCTTGCCGGCATATCTGGCCGCGGTTTCCTCAATCAACTGGATGAACGGGCGCGCTTTCGTGTTTCGGAACAGTTCGTCTTCCAAACAACGATGCAGCGCTTCGTACAGCGAGCAGCCGTTTTGTTCCGCATAGAGCTTCAGGAAGCGCATCCGCTTTTCACCGAGGTTTCGTTTGGGGGTATTGACAATACGCTGGAAAGAAAGGTCGTCCCGATAGGCCGTCATGCGGAGGTAAGAGAGTGCGTCCTTGATCTCTTTCCGGTCAAAAAACTGCGCGCCGCTGTATATAACATAGGGAAGCTTGCGCCTGCGAAAGACTTCTTCCAAGGTTCGCGTTACATAATGCGCACGGTAAAGGATTGTAATATCCTGATAAGGGACGCCCTGCTGCTCCAGCTCCGCGATTTTTGCGGCGATCCATTCCGCCTCCTGCTCCGCGGATTCCGCATGGTGAAAAAACACCGGACCGCTATCCGGCAAAGTCGAGAGGAGTTCCTTTTTGATGCGGTGGACATTTTTGGAGATCAGGGAATTGGCTGCCCGCAGGATTTGCGGGGAGGAACGGTAGTTCTGCATCATCATGATGGTTTTGCAGTTCGGAAACGCTTTGTCAAAATCCAGCAGGTATTTTACATTGGCGCCGCGCCAGGTATAGATCGTCTGATCGGGGTCCCCGACGATGAACAGGTTCCTGTGATAGCCGCAGAGTACGCACATCAGCTTATACTGCAGCTCGTCGATATCCTGGAATTCATCGATCATTATATATTCCAAGCGCCTTTGCCATTTCAGACGGATGCCGGCGTCCTGCTCAAAAAGATACAGCGTAAATTTGATCAGATCGTTATAATCTAGGCCAAAGCACTTTTTTTCCTGATACAGATAGCCGTAAAAAATGATATCCTCCACAGCGGCGGCAGAGAGATATTTCTCGCGCAGCCCCTCCAGCGGCATGGCCAGCATATCCTGGTAATAGTCCGGCTCCTGAAACAGCTTGCGTATTTCGATCATATCCCGCGCCCTGCTGAACGTCATATGGCGCAGGGTGAGGTTTCGTTCCTCATAAACGGTTTGCAGCATGGTGTCGATATCCGAATTATCCAGCACGAGGAAGCGCTTGGGATACTGCACGGCATGGCTGTCCTCCTGCAAAACGGATACGCAAAAGCTGTGAAAGGTGCAGATATAGCCTGCGTCGCTATCTCCGGTAAGCTGGCGGATTCGCTGACGCATTTCACCCGCTGATTTATTCGTAAAGGTAACGCACAGAATATTGCCGGGCAGGATGCCAGCTTCGTTTACCAGATAGGCAAACCGGTGCGCGAGCGCGCGCGTCTTTCCGGAGCCGGCGCCCGCAACGACGCGGATCAGGCCCTCGGTCGTTGTGACCGCCTCACGCTGCGCGGCGTTTAAGTTTTTCAGGACATCCTGCATAGCGACCCCACCTTTTTTCTGTTGCGTGTGCGGGCGTCCGGCGGCTTCCGCACCCGCTGTTTACAGTATAGCATAAAGATTTGAGATATGCAAACATTTGTTCGTGTTTTTGACCGATGATCGCGTGGCCCGCTTTGCGAGAGGATTCGGCTTGTCCGAACACCGTGTTTTTGCTATAATAATTTTATAATACAACGAATTACAGCAAATGAGGAAATTATGAAACGAATTGTCGTCGGAATTCTGGCACATGTGGATGCCGGTAAAACCACGCTGGCCGAAGCGATGTTGTACCGGGCGGGTGTGCTGCGCAGGCTTGGCAGAGTGGACCACAGGGATGCTTTTCTCGATACGGCCGCGCTGGAACGGGAGCGCGGTATCACGATTTTTTCCAAGCAGGCGGTTTTTGATCTGGCGGGAACCTCTGTCACCCTGCTGGATACGCCGGGACATGTGGATTTCTCTGCGGAGATGGAGCGCACGCTTCAGGTGCTCGACTATGCGGTTCTGGTGATCAGCGGTACGGACGGCGTACAGGCGCACACCCATACGCTTTGGCGACTGCTTGCGCGGCATCAGATCCCTGTAGTGGTTTTTGTCAACAAGATGGACCTCGCTAGTACGGAGCGGGCGGGACTGCTCGCCGAACTGAAAAAGCAGCTGGGGGAGGGCTGCGTTGATTTCAACGGAAACGCCGCGCGGCAGGCGTTTGAAGAAAACTTGGCGGTATGCGATGAAACGCTGCTGGAGCGGTATCTGGACGGACAGGCCGTGCGGGATAAGGATATTGCCGCACTGATTCGGACAAGAACGGTTTTCCCATGCTATTTCGGCTCCGCACTGCATCTACAGGGTGTGGAGGACCTGCTGGACGGATTGGACCGCTATACGGACATGCCGGCGGATGGCGCGGCTTTTGGAGCGAGGGTGTTCAAAGTCGCGCGGGATGAGCAGGGAAACCGGCTGACCTATCTCAAGCTGACCGGCGGTACGCTGCGTGTGCGCGAGGTGGTCAGCGGCAGCGAGGACGGCGGCTGGCAGGAAAAAGTCAACCAGCTTCGGATCTATTCCGGCATGAAGTACCGGACGGTGGAAACAGCGGAATGCGGTATGGTTTGCGCGGCGACAGGGCTGACGCATACCATGCCGGGCATGGGGCTGGGGAGCGTGGCGGGCGCGCTATCACCGGCGCTGGAACCAGTGCTGACCTATCGGATGCGGCTGCCGGATGGCTGCGACCCGCATGCGATGCTGCAAAACATGCGGCTGCTGGAGGAGGAAGACCCGCAGCTTCGGGTATCGTGGAATGAAGCGTCTGCGGAGATCCACCTGCAGCTTATGGGCGAGGTTCAACTGGAAATACTGGCACGGCTGATTGAGGAACGCTTTGGGGCGGCCGTGCAGTTTGACACGGGCAGGATTGTTTATAAAGAGACGATCGCTTCGCCGGCTGTTGGTATCGGTCATTTTGAGCCGCTGCGCCACTATGCGGAGGTGCATTTGCTGCTCGAGCCGGGCGAGCGGGGCAGCGGCCTTGTGTTTGCTTCCGCCTGCCCGACCGATGTGTTGGACCTGAACTGGCAGCGGCTCATCCTGACCCATCTGGGAGAGAAGACGCATATCGGTGTGTTGACCGGCGCGCCGGTCACGGATATGAAGATCACACTGCTCACCGGTCGGGCGCACGTTAAGCATACCGAGGGCGGAGATTTTAGGGAAGCGACCTACCGCGCGGTGCGGCAGGGCTTGATGCAGGCGGACAGCATTCTTTTGGAGCCGTATTATGCTTTTCGACTTGAGGTGCCGGAAAGCTGTGTCGGGCGGGCGATGAGCGATATTCAGCGGTTGGATGGTTCGTTTGAGATACCGGAAAGCAAAGACGGCCGCGCGGTACTGACCGGAAAGGCGCCAGTGTCCACCCTGCGCGATTACTGGACTGAGGTTGCGGCGTATACGCGCGGTGAGGGGCGGCTTTCCTGCGAGCTGTCCGGCTACGAGCCGTGCCATAATGCGGCGGAAGTGATCGCGGCGGCGGCATACGACGCCGCGCATGACGTGGAAAACACACCGGATTCGGTTTTTTGCTCGCATGGCGCGGGGCATGTCGTCAAATGGGACGAAGTACCCGCGCAGGCGCATCTGGACAGCGGCCTCCGGCTGGGCGGCGGAAAAGAACAGACGGATACGCCGCCGGCACGGCAGACACGCTCCCGAGCAGGTTCGGGCCTGGAGGAGGACGCGGAGCTTCGCGCGTTGTTTGAACGCACCTATGGCCCGATCAAGGACCGGGGGTTCGAGGCGTTCCAGCAAAGCCGCAGGAAAAGCGCTACGCTCGAGCAGCTGTATGTGACCCGCATCCGCGCGGAGGATTACCTGCTGGTGGACGGCTACAACATCATATTCTCCTGGGACGAGCTGCACGACATCGCGGCGGGGGACATCAACGCCGCGCGGGAAGCGCTGCTCAACCTGCTCAGCGATTATCAAAGCGTGCGCAAGTGCCATTTGATCGTGGTGTTTGACGCGTATAAGGTTAAGGGCGGCGTCGGCTCGGTCGAGAAGCTACATGGCCTGGATGTCGTTTACACCAAGGAGGCGGAGACTGCGGATATGTATATTGAGCAGGCATCCTATGACTTGTCCCGCAAGCATCGGGTTCGGGTCGCGACCTCGGACGGTATGGAGCAGATGATTATTCTGGGGCATGGGGCGGAACGCATGTCTGCGACCGAGCTGAAATGGGAAGTGCAGCAGGCAAGCGAACATATTCAAAGCGTTTTGCGGGAGATGAAAAACCGGTGAACGGGTAGCTCTGCGCTTTACTGCTTGAATTCATAGTAATTCTGTGGCATAATAGTGGAAAGAGGGGAATGCCATATGAAGATTTCTACAAAAGGCAGGTATGCGCTGCGCCTGATGATCGACCTTGCGCAGCATGACGCAGGGGGCTTTATCCCGCTACGGGATATTTCCAGGCGCCAGGAGATATCGGCAAAATATCTGGAGCAGATTGTTGTGCAGCTTTCGCGGGCGGGCTTTGTCCGGTCGATCCGCGGTGCGCAGGGTGGGTACCAGCTTTCCCGACCGCCGGCGGAATATACGGTCGGCGATATCCTGCGTATCACGGAGGGGTCGCTCGCTCCGGTCGCGTGTTTGGAGAGCGAGCCGGTCGAATGTTCGCGCGCGGGCGACTGTATCACATTGGATTTTTGGCGCGGCTTATTTGATACGATCAATCAGTATGTCGATTCCGTGACGCTCGAGGATTTGATCCACAGGGGACAGTCGCTGGATTTTTCCATTTGAAAAGCCGCAGGCTTAGGCCTGCGGCTTTTATTTGCTTACGCGCGGTGCAAAAGCTTTTTTACGCCGAGAAGCAGCTCCTTGCAGTTGAGCAGGAATACGAAACCGAACAGAAGCAGCTGCCAGACGATCCAGAGCGGCGGCTCCGTGAGCATGAGCGCGGTCTGGACGGCGAGCAGGAGTACGGTGCCTCCCAGACGCCTGACATTCCAGTGGATCGGCATGAACCGGCGGCTGTCAATCGCACGATAGAGGAACAGGCCGATATAGCTGACCATGGACGCGGTGGCGGCGCCCATGCCGCCGTACCGCGGGATCAGCAGCACGTTGAGCAGAATATTAACGACCGCGGAAAACGCGGTGGAAAGGAAAGAGGGGACCGTGCGTTTTTCCAAAAGATAGACGCTTTTCTGGAAGCTGGAAAGACAGTTGAACCCCGCGCCGACCGCCAGCAGGGGAATAAACATCCAGCCTATAAAGTAGCTGGGAACAGCGAGGATCATCATAGCCAGCTTGGCGCACATGATGCCGCCCGAAGCGATAATGAAAACGATTGAACTGTAGGTGTTTCCAACGTTGGAAAAGAAGCGGATCTGCTCCTGACGGGAATTGTCATTGACCATGGAGAGCTGCCAAGCGTCGACAAATATGGACGCTACCAGCGCGA
Source organism: Intestinibacillus sp. NTUH-41-i26 (assembly GCF_032769475.1). Taxonomy (GTDB): domain Bacteria; phylum Bacillota; class Clostridia; order Oscillospirales; family Butyricicoccaceae; genus Agathobaculum; species Agathobaculum ammoniilyticum. The sequence continues at coordinate 1,688,681 of NZ_CP136477.1, read as the reverse complement.
TCAGCGTGGGGACGCGGTAGGCGACCGAGTAGATGCCGCTGACCGCGGTGCTCTGCATGCTGGCCAGAAAGGTCTGCCCGAAAAAGCCGACAATATAAACAAAAATCGCATCGGGTACAAGGGGCAGGGAATAGGCGAGCATGCCCCGCCAGAGGTGGAAATTGATCTGCAGCGGCTTGATATATTTCCACAGTCCGGCAATCAGGAACAGGCAGACCGTGGAGAGAGCGTCCGCGCAGATAATGGAAAATACATAGCCGAATATGTTCCACTCAAATACCTTCAGGTAGAGGATGTTGAGCAGAATGGTCATCAGCGTGCGGAAGATGCCGTCGACCGCATAGAGGCGGACAAAGCCGAGCGCGCGGATGAACTGGCTGCATACATTCTGCGTGCAGGAGGTCAGCACATACAGGTAAATCAGCCATTGGTAATCCAACAGGGAACCGCTTGTGCCGAAAGAGGTTTTATAATGAATCAGGCTGAGCGCGGGGTGGAACGGCAGGGAGATCAGGAAGCCGCAGAGTAAGGTAAGCAGCCCGATGGTAAACACCTCGGGCTTGCTCTGCCTGCGTTCCAGCCCATAGCGGATGACCGCCTGCCCGATGGACAGGGACACGACCGGATAAAGGATGCTTGTGGTTTTGACGATCAGGTCCGCCACGCCCATTTCGTCCTGCGTGAGGATACCCGTGTAAAAACGGAGCATCAGAATCACAAGGATTTTGGAACTGAATGTGCCGACCGCAAAAATAAACGTGTTGCTTAAAAGGCGCTTATACTGATTCATTGGACACCCTTTCTCAGACGAGCGGCATGGATACGGTCAAAAAGACGGTCGACAAGCCACACGGCAAGCAGGCCGCAAAGGATACCGATCAACAGGCCGGCGAGTACATCGGTCGGATAGTGTACACAGGCGTAAAGACGGGAAAAACCGATCAGCGCAGCGACCACATAAGCGGCAGCGCCGGCTTTTCGGTGAAAAAAGCAGAGCGCTGTTGCGGCGGCAAACGAGGACAGCGTGTGGCCGGAGGGGAACGACCACTGATCGCCCGGGTCGAGCAGCGCGGTCAGTTCCGGATGCGTGACAAAGGGACGCGGCCGCATGACCCATTCCTTCAGAAAAACATTGCCCACCAGCAGGCCGATCAACAGGGCCGCGAGCATCGCGGCCCCCGCGCGTCGGGTCTTCCTAAAAAAGAGCAGGATGACCGCCAGCGCAATCCACAGTGCGCCGCCGTTGCCCAGGGTGGAGAATACGGTCCAGACTGCGTCGGACACACCGCCGCGCCAATGCTGGAAAAGCTGCAGCAGGATTTCATAATCAAACGTATGGACAATATCCCAGAAAACTTCCACAGCGGAACTCCTCTCAGTGGAATTTGCGGCGGAGGGGCGAACACGTGGGTGCTCCCTTCGCCAGATGCAGGTTTTTTGAAAATCGTATTTGCTATACCAGTAACTATACCAGATAAAGCGCTGCTTAGCAAGATTTATCAAAATGTAGCGAATGGCACAAAGAAAAATCTGAAAAAGCACTTGACAAAGCCGCAGGGCAGAGAGTAATATAGTCACATAATGAAAAAAGTGATGAACGGGTAAAGTAACCGCGTCCCTGTCCGCAGAGAGCTGCCGGCCGGTGTAAGGCAGCGTCAGAAAACGGTGAAACTCGCCCGGGAGCTGTCCGCTGAAAGCCTTTGGCCGGTAGGCTGGAACGGAGGCCCTCCGTTACAGGGGCGGCGTATTGTTAGATGCGCGCTGAGTGGTCGCAGGAATGCGGCAACAAGAGTGGTACCGCGGAGCTTTCGCTTCGTCTCTTAATTTTGGATTAAGGGACGAAGTTTTTTTTGTCCCTGTACACCCTGAAACAAGAAAGTGAGGACAAGAAAATGGGCAGAACAATTCGAATATTTGACACAACACTGCGCGACGGTGAGCAGTCCCCCGGCTGTAGCATGAACCTGAACGAAAAGATCGAGGTAGCCAAGCAGCTCGAAATGCTCAAGGTCGATATCATAGAGGCCGGCTTTGCCGCCGCCTCCCCGGCGACGCGGCCGCGATCGCGGCGATCGCAGATATCGTTCGCGGCTCAACGATCTGTTCGCTGGCACGCTGCAACGAAAAGGACATCGATGCGGCGTGGAATTCCATCCGCCGCGCAGAGAACGCCCGCATCCATACGTTTTTGGCCACCTCTCCGGTGCATATGCAGTATAAGCTTAAAATGACGCCGGACGAAGTGGTGGAATCGGTTGCGCACAATGTTGCCTATGCGAAAAAATACTGCGACGATATCGAGTTCTCCGCAGAGGACGCCTGCCGCTCGGATCTGGATTTCCTGTGCCGCGTGTTTGAAACCGCAATCAAGGCAGGAGCGACCACGATTAATATTCCGGATACGGTCGGATATATGATTCCAGAGGAGTATGCGGCGCGGATCCGCTACCTGCGCGAGCATACGCCGGGCATTGAAAATATTGTACTCTCCTGCCACATGCACAACGATCTGGGTATGGCGGTCGCAAATTCGCTGGCCGGCGTGGAAGCGGGCATCGACCAGATCGAATGCACAATCAACGGCATTGGAGAGCGCGCGGGCAACGCTTCCATGGAGGAATGCGTTATGGCGCTCAAAACGCGCGCGGATATTTTCGGCATCGCCTGCAGCATTGATACGACGCAGATCTACCGCGCCAGTCGCATGATCCAGACCATCACGGGCGTTTCCGTGGCGCCGACCAAGCCGATCGTCGGTGCGAACGCGTTTGCGCACGAGGCAGGTATCCATCAGCACGGTGTGATGGAAAACAAGGAGACTTACGAAATTATGACGCCGGAGTCGGTCGGCATCCCGAAGAACGCAATCGTGCTGGGCAAGCATTCCGGCCGCCATGCGTTCGAGGAGCGGCTGCGTGAGCTGGGCTATACGCTGGATCAGGAAAAGCTCAACAAGACGTTTGAAAAGTTCAAAGCTCTGGCGGACAAGAAAAAGGTCATCAAGGACCGCGACCTGGAAGCGCTGGTCGGCGCGGTGCCGGTTTCCGGTGAGGAGCGTTACACGCTGGACCGCTTTGTCATCAACTCGGGCAACACCATCACTTCGACCGCGGTCATCCGCGTCAAGAAGGGCGACGAAACCTTCGAACGCGCGGCCGTGTCGGACGGCCCGATCAACGCGGCGTTCCGCGCAATCAATAAGATCGTTGACAAGGATGTGGAGCTGGAGGATTACTCGCTGCGCTCCATGACCGATGGTGAGGACGCGCAGGCGGAAGCGATCGCCAAGATCAGCGTTGACGGGGGAGAGATCGTTACCGGCCGCGGCGTTTCGACCGACGTGATCGAGGCATCTATCAAGGCCTACATCAATGGCATCAATAAGTACTTTATCGATTAAAACAGGGGGGAAGCACTGTTATGGGCATGACGATGACACAGAAAATACTCGCAAAGCATGCGGGGCTGGAAAGCGTGGGAGCCGGGCAGTTGATCGAGGCGAACGTTGACCTGACGCTTGCCAACGATATCACCGGTCCGGTCGCGATCCGTGAAATGGAGAAAGCCGGCTTTGACAAGGTGTTTGACCGCACCAGGATCGCGCTGGTGATGGACCACTTCGTGCCGAATAAGGATATCAAGTCCGCGGAGCAATGCCTGGAATGCCGAGAGTTTGCCAAAAAACATCAGATTGTCAACTTCTATGACGTGGGCGCGATGGGCATTGAGCATGCGCTGTTGCCGGAAAAAGGGCTCACCGCCCCGGGCGAGCTGATTATCGGCGCGGACAGCCACACCTGCACTTATGGCGCGCTGGGCGCGTTCTCGACCGGCGTGGGTTCGACCGACCTTGCCGCCGGCATGGCGACGGGCAAGGCTTGGTTCAAGGTGCCGGGCGCGATCCGGTTTGTACTCAAGGGCAAGCTTAGCCCGTGGGTGTCCGGCAAGGACGTGATCCTGCACATCATCGGCCAGATCGGCGTGGATGGCGCGCTGTATCAGTCCATGGAGTTCGTGGGCGAGGGCGTGGCCTCCTTATCCATGGACGACCGCTTCACCATCTGCAATATGGCGATCGAGGCGGGTGCGAAGAACGGAATCTTCCCCGTGGATGAAAAGACCATGGCGTACATCCAGGGGCGCGTGGACCGTGAGGTCACGGTGTTCGAGGCTGATCCGGACGCGGTATATGAGAGGGAGATCGAGATCGACCTGTCTGCCCTCAAGCCCACGGTCGCGTGTCCGCACCTGCCCGAGAACACCAAGACCATCAACGAACTGGGTCATATCGAGGTGCAGCAGTCGGTCATCGGCTCGTGTACCAACGGCCGCATCGACGATATGCGCGCCGCAGCAGCCATTCTCAAGGGCCGCAAGGTGCATCCGAGCGTGCGTACCATCGTCATCCCTGCCACACAGGAGGTTTATCTCCAGTGCATCGAGGAGGGGCTGACCAAAATCTTCATCCAGGCGGGCGCAATCGTTTCCACCCCGACCTGCGGCCCATGCTTGGGCGGCCATATGGGCATCCTGGCGCACGGCGAACGGTCGGTTTCGACCACCAACCGCAATTTCGTCGGCCGCATGGGACATATCACTTCGGAGATCTATCTGGCAAGTCCGGCCGTTGCGGCGGCGAGTGCGGTCGCAGGCTATATTTGCGCGCCCGACGAACTGAAGTAAGGGAGGAAACAATACCATGAATGCAAAAGGCAGAGTTTTCAAATATGGGGATAACGTCGATACCGACGTCATCATCCCCGCGCGCTACCTGAACATCGCGGACGCCAAGGAGCTGGCAACTCACGCGATGGAGGATATCGACGCGGATTTCGTCAAAAAGATGCAGCCGGGTGATATCGTCGTGGCAACGCGCAACTTCGGCTGCGGCTCTTCGCGTGAGCATGCGCCTCTTGTCCTCAAGGAAAACGGCGTGTCCTGCGTGATCGCGGCCTCGTTCGCGCGCATTTTCTACCGCAACGCCATCAACATCGGCCTTCCCATCCTCGAGTGTGAGGCGGCGGCGAACGGCATCGATGCGGGCGACACGGTTTCGGTCGATTTCGACACCGGTGTGATTACCAATGAAACCAAGGGCGAGACCTATCAGGCGGCGGCTTTCCCGCCGTTCATCCAGAGCATCATCCAGGCGGGCGGCCTTTTGAAGTCGCTCAAAGAGAGAGGGGAGTAAGTCCGATGGAATACAATATCGCAGTCGTCAAGGGCGACGGTATTGGTCCGGAGATCGTGACCGAGGCCATGCAGGTGCTCGACAAGGTGGGCGAGCGGTTCGGCCACACCTTCCACTATCAGGAGGTGCTCGCGGGCGGCTGTTCGATCGACGCGAACGGCATCCCGCTGACTGAGGAGACCATCGAGATATGCAAAAACGCGGACTCCGTGCTGCTCGGCGCGGTCGGCGGCCCTAAGTGGGACGAGGTACCCTCGGAAAAACGCCCGGAGAAAGCGCTGCTCGGCCTGCGTTCGGCGCTCGGCCTGTTCGTCAACCTGCGTCCGGCGCAGATGCACAAGGCGCTGTCCGACGCGTGTCCGATCAAGCCCGAGATCATCGGCGACGGCTTTGACATCCTGGTCTGCCGCGAGCTGACCGGCGACGTATACTTCGGCCGGCATTACCGCCGCGAGAGCGACAAGGGCTGGGGCGAGACCGGCGCGGATGATATGAACTACTCGGTCTACGAGGTCGAGCGCATCGGCCGCCGCGCGTTCGAGATGGCGATGAAGCGGAATAAGAAGGTCTGCTCGGTCGATAAGGCGAACGTGCTCGAAACCAGCCGCGTCTGGCGCGAAACCATGCACCGCATCAAGGACGAGTACCCCGAGGTAGCATATTCGGATATGTATGTGGACAACTGCGCGATGCAGCTTGTCCGCAATCCCAGCCAGTTCGACGTGATCGTGACCGGCAACCTGTTCGGCGATATCCTGTCGGACGAGGCATCCATGATCACCGGCTCGATCGGCATGCTGCCCTCCGCCTCGATGAACGAGAGCGGCAAGGGCATGTACGAGCCGATTCACGGCTCCGCGCCGGATATCGCCGGCAAAGGCATCGCCAACCCGATCGCGACCATCCTGTCCTGTGCGATGATGCTGCGCTACTCTTTCGGCCTCATGGCCGAGGCGGACGCGGTTGAGAACGCGGTCGAGGCCGTGCTGGACGCGGGCCATCGCACAGCGGATATCGCCGCGCCGGGGAAAAAGCGCTCTCTACCAGCGAGATGGGGGCGCTCATCCGCGCACAACTTTGATTGTTGACAGAGAGGAACGCCGGCCGTGGGCCGGCGTTCCTTTTTTTCGCTTCCTTTCATAAAATGGATGGGAGGTGAATGAATTTGGAGCAGGTTTCGCAATATATCAAGGCGGATTATGCCATTCTGGTGGCAGTCCTGTATTGCTTGGGGCGCGCTTTCAAGGCAATCAGAAAATTCCCCAATCAATTTATTCCACTTGCCCTTACCGGCTGCGGCGTCATGCTGGCCTGTCTGTCGGCTGTTTCCCGCTACGGGGAGTATGCAAACTGGGCAGCCGCTCTGTTCGATGGTATGGTGCAGGGAATCCTCTGCACCGGAATGTCCGTTTACCTCAATGAAGTGATCTCGCACTGCGGCCTAGGCGGCTGTTCGTGCCGGAAAGACAAAAAAGATTGAAAAACACCAAAAGTCAGGCGCTTTGCCTGGCTTTTTACATCAATTTTCCGAATCATCCAGTTTTATACCTTGCAGGCTTGAGATTTTGAAACAACTGCGCTATAATAAAATAGATTTGGAATGTGTATTATGCAGCAATGATGTGAAAATATGGGAGACAAAGAGATGAAAACCGCTTCAATTCTGGGCGTGCATTTTCATGCCGTAACGTTGCAGCAGGCGGTGGAGTTGGCCATGAGCCGGATCCGCGCGCGGCAAAAGGGGTATGTGGTGACGCCAAATCCGGAAATAGTGGATCTTTGCCGAAAGGACAGCGATTTTATGAGGGTGGTGAATCATGCCGCCCTGGTATTGCCGGATGGCATCGGCATCATCTATGCCGCAAAAATCCTGGGCGAGGAGCTGTGCGGCAAGGTCGCCGGCATAGATTTTGCCGAAAGCCTTGCCGCTGCCATGGCAAAGGAAGGAATGCGCCTTTACCTGCTCGGCGCAAAGCCGGGCGTGGCAGAAAAGGCGGGCAGAAACCTCTGCGTAAAATACCCCGGGCTGGTCCTTGCAGGAACGCACGACGGCTATTTTTCCGATGAACAGGAAGCGGTCGAGGCCATCAATGCCTGTGGCGGCGCGGACGCTGTGTTCGTATGCCTGGGGGCGCCGAAGCAGGAGAAGTTCATTTCCGCGCATATCGACGAAATCCATGCCACTCTGTACTGCGGCTTGGGCGGCTCGCTCGATGTTTTCGCAGGCGAAGCAAAGCGCGCGCCGGATATTTTTATCCGGCTGGGGCTGGAATGGTTTTACCGCCTGCTCAAGCAGCCCAGCCGGATCGGCCGTATGATGAAGCTGCCCAAATTCCTGCTTATCGTGTTTCGGGAGCGCCTTTTGGGACGGAAAGGAAAATAAAAAATGAAAGTGAAACTGTTGGCGCACACGCCCGAACCGGAAAAGCTGGTGGCGGCGGCGGCCAAGAACTGCTATTCCTTCACAGATGTCGACAGCGTGCTGGACGGATTGACAGAGGAAAAAACCCAAAGTTTTGTCCATATGCTTTCAGAGATCGGGCATGAAAGCCCGATCGAGCATGTGTCGTTTACATTTGCGATCGAGGGCGTGTCGCGTTCGCTGCTCGCGCAGATCACGCGGCACCGCATGGCCTCGTTTTCCGTACAGTCCCAGCGGTATGTGAGGGAACGCGGGTTTGAGTATGTCGTGCCGCCGGAGATCGATAAAATCCCAGCGGCGCGGGAACAATTTATTCGGGCGATGGAGGATGACCAGCGCACCTACGAGGCGCTGACCGCCGCGCTGATGGAGGGCTACGTTGAGGAGCTGCTCGCGCAGGGCGTTCCGGAGAAGCAGGCGCGCAGCCAGGCGGAAAAGCACGCGATCGAGGACGCTCGATATGTGCTGCCGAATGCCTGTGCTACCCGCATTGTGATGACTGCCAATGCACGCAGCCTGAAAAACTTTTTTAAGCTGCGCTGCTGCAACCGCGCGCAGTGGGAGATCCGCGCGCTTGCAGAGGAAATGTACCGCGTGGTATACGCGGTCGCGCCGACGCTGTTCGCGCACTGCGGGCCTGCGTGCGTGGACGGCGCCTGCACCGAGGGTAAAATGTCCTGCGGGAAGGCGGGTGCAGTACGCGCATATTATCAAAAGCTGCGAGAGACAGCGGGACAATAAGGAAAAGGATATTTTTTATGTTACCATTTTGCGAAATCACACTGAAGGACAAGCGGGCGGTCGAGGCTTGCGGCGCCCATTACAATTACCATCTGTGCGAGCGTTGCTTTGTCGACCTGTTTATGTGGCGTAGTCATTATGGCACGCAGATCTGCTTCCGCGACGGTTTTTTGCTGGTCAAGATGACGCCGCTTGACGGCGGGCATGACTGTTACTTGGCGCCGATTGGAGAGGGAGATCTGGGCGGCGCGCTAGACGCGCTGGAAGCCGACGCCGCGGAGCGGGGAATCCCGTTCCAGCTGGTATCCATAGCGGAGCCTATGATCGAACGGATCGAAGCTGTCCGGCCGGAAAAGTATTTTTTCTCCCACGATAATGAGGATGGGGATGACTACATTTACCTTGCAGAAAAGCTGCGCACCCTGTCCGGAAAAAAGCTGCAGTCCAAGCGCAATCTGGTCAACCGGTTTAAAACCGCGTATGAGGGCAGATGGAGCTATGAGGATATGACGCCGGAAAACGTCAAGGATGCGTTTGGATACCATATCCGTTGGTGCAATCAGAACGGCTGTGCGCAGAATCGGGACTTTCAGGGGGAAACCTGCGCGATTGTGCAGGCGCTGCACAACTTCTCCGCGCTTGCGCTCAAAGGCGGGCTGCTGCGTCTGGATGGCGAAGTGATCGCTTTCACGTTTGGATGCCGGGCAACGCCGGATATGTATGTGGTACAGATCGAAAAGGCCGACCATACGATTCCGGGCGCTTACCAAATGATCAACCAGCAGTTCGTTTTGCGGAACTGCGATGATGTGGAATACGTCAACAGAGAGGAAGACCTCGGTATAGAGGGGCTTCGGAAAGCCAAAAAATCCTATTATCCGGTGATGCGCGGCGTGAAATACACGGCCGTGCCAAAGGAGCGTGCGGAATGATCCGCTTTGCTGGACCGGAGGATTCCGGCGCGGTTCGAGCGCTTTGGGAGCGTTGCTTTCCGGACGAGGGAGGCTTCAATCCGTATTTTTTCGCCCATTTTTTCGATATCGGGAAAACGCTGCTCTCGGTTGAGGGAAGCACGCTGTGCGCGATGGTGCAAATGCTGCCGTACCGTCTGGACTGCGGGGGCGATGTGTCCGAAGCGACCTATATTTACGGGGCATGCACCCATCCGGACTATCGCCGGCAGGGACATATGGCGCGGCTTCTGGAGCATTCCTTTGCGCTTGACCGCGCGGCGGGACGAACTGCCTCCACGCTTATCCCTGCGGAGGAGTGGCTGTTCGGCTTTTACCGGCCGTTTGGCTATGAGCCGTTTTTTCGCATAGCGCGCCACGAGATCGTGAAAAAGACGCGGGGGAGCGTTCCGCAGCGTCTTTCCGAACAGGATATCCCACAGCTCGCGGCGCTGTATGACCGGCTTGCCGCACCCTGCCGTATCGCGCGCAGCCCATCCTGCTGGGCGGGGCAGATAGCGCTGTTCGACGCTTTGGGAAAGGGCGTGTACGGCTGGCGGGAGGCTGGTAAGCTGGCTGCCTATGCGTTCTGCTGGGAGGATACCGCACAGGAAGCATTCGGCATGACGCCGGAGCGGGAGCAGGGCTTGCTGGAGGTATTGCGGAAAGATGCGTTCACCTATACGGCATGCGGTCGGGAAACGGCCCTGGGCTGTATCAAATGGCATGTGCCCAGGGCGGTTTCCTGCGGCTACATGAATTTAATGCTCAATTGAAAGGTGTGTGACAACAATGGTATATGTGTTGCTGGCAGAAGGCTTTGAAGAACTGGAAGCGCTGTCGCCGGTCGATCTCCTGCGCCGTTCGAGTGTGGAGGTAAAGCTGGTGGGCGTGACCGGTAAAATCGTACACGGTTCTCACGGCATCGGCGTGGAAACCGAGCTTTCCATGGACGAAGCGGATTGGGATGCGGCGGAAGCGGTGATACTGCCGGGCGGAATGCCGGGTACGGCCAACCTGTATGCGGACAAGCGTGTGACGGATGCCGTGCGGAAGTGCTATGACGATGGCAAATTCGTTGCGGCGATCTGCGCCGCGCCCTCGGTCATTCTGGGCGGCATGGGGCTGCTGCAGGGGCGCAGGGCGACCTGCTACCCCGGCATGGAGGATGGAATGAAAGGTGCGACCGCAGTTCGGCAGACCTGTGTGCGGGATGGAAAAATCATCACGGCGTGCGGCGTGGGCGGCGCGTTGGATTTTGCCTGTACGCTCGTCTCCGCGCTCTGCGGTGAAGCGGAGGCCCGCCGTGTGGCGGATTCCGCGCTGTATGCGTTTGGAAAATAAACCGGAGCTACGCCGCTTTTTCCTGAAGCAGCGGATGGAGCAGCCGCGGGCGGAAAAAGCCGCGGCCGATCGGAGTATCTCCGAGCGGCTGCTGGCCAGTACGGTTTTTGCCCGCGCACAATGCGTGTTCTGTTATGTATCCACGCCGGATGAGATCGATACGCATGGTATCCTGCGTCAGGCGCTTGCCGAGGGGAAAAACGTTTGCGTGCCGCGCTGCCTCCGCGCGGGGGAGATGCGGGCGTACCATATCGCGTCGTTGGACAGCCTGCGGACGGGACGCTTCGGCATTCTGGAGCCGGATGCGTCTGCGCGGGAGGTGCCGCCGGAGCGTATCGACCTGATTGTCGCACCGGCGCTGGCCTGCGACCGTGCGGGGTACCGCTTGGGCTACGGCGGCGGATATTACGACCGCTTTATGATACGGACGCCGGCCGTTCGGGCTGCCTTGTGCGCGGAGGGGCGTTTGTTGGAACGGTTGCCGCGCACGGCGTTCGATCAGCGCTGCGGCTGGATTTTTACCGAAAGGCGGGTGCTGCACACGGATGAAAAACAATAAGATCGCGCTGCTGCCCGGCCTGTCATTGTTTCTGTGCTTTTGCCTGCTGACCGGCATGGGGCGGCTGGCAGGACGGCTCGGCGGCGGCGCGCCGCTGACCGCGCTGTCGGAGGCAGCGGCTTTTCTGTTGCCGATGGTTTTGGCGGTCGTCTCTCTGCGCGACCAGAAGGCGGTCCGCCAGCGCCTGCGGCCCAGGCGGCTCCCCAAAGGGGCGCTCGGCGTAACGGTTAAGCTCGGCGTAACGGTGGCGGTGCTGTCGCTTTTTCTGAACCTGCTGATATACCAGATCGCCGGCCTTGCCGGAGCGGATCTGACTGCAACCGCGCTGGACACACCGCAGACCGGCATGACGCTGCCAGGGAAGCTGCTGGTGATCGTAGCGCTGAGCGCGACCGTGGAGGAGATGTATCTGCGCGGCGCGCTGATGGCCGCGCAGGAGCAAAGCGTCGGCACCGGCGCGTGCCTGGTGTTCAGCGGCTTTGCGTTTGCGATGCTGCACGGCAGCCTGATGAATTTTTTCGGCCCGCTGCTGGCGGGTATCGCCTATGCGTATCTGACGTATGCGTTCGGAAGCGTTTGGCCGGCCGTGCTTGCGCACGCGGTCAATAATCTGTATTATGTTTTTGTCCTTTGGATCACGGATACTTATGCCGCCTTTGGCATTTGGAATCATTTCGCGGCGATCAATGCGATCGTATTGCTGCTGTTTTTGTATCTGACGCTGCGCGGGGCGGAAGGACTGCTGGCAAAGGGGTATATCCCGCACCTGGAAAAGGGCGCGGGGCTGTACGACCTGTTCCTGCTCGTGCGCAATCCCGGTGTTATAGCTTTTATCGCGGCGTTTCTCGTCAAAGTAGTGCTGCACTGGATCTGAAAAAACCTTGAGAAATGGATGAGGTGAAAACATGGAAAACATGGAGAATCAGCAAACCCAACCGGTACAGCAAACGCGCCGCCGGAGCAGGCGGCGCAAGAACAGCGGGTGTGCGGGCACGGTTGTGTATGTAATCGCCGTGCTGGGCATTTCGATCGTCCTGTCGCTGGTGGCGATTTTTGTTGCAAACGACGTGTTTGCGTTTGTCAAGGACGACGCGGTAAAAGAAATAACCGTTGCGGAGAATACGGACGTTCTCTCCCTTGCCAAACAGCTTGACGATGAGGGCGTGATTAATTACGGCACGATTTTCAAGCTGTATGTCCGTCTGAAAGGGGATAACGAGAGCGTTTTGGCCGGCGCCTACGCGCTCAATCCCAATATGGATTACGGGCAGATCATCGACACGCTGGCAAATTCCACCAGCACGGAGACGATCCAGATAACCGTGCCGGAAGGCTATTCGACCATGCAGATCAAGCAGCTGTTGCTTGATGAGCACGTCTGCACGGAGGAAGCGATCGACGAAGCGCTCAACGATTACGAGTTCAAGCATGAGTTTTTACAGGAGGAAAAGCCGGCGAAGCAGGGCTGGCTGGAGGGGTATCTATTCCCCGACACCTATGAGATATACAAGGGGAACTCCACGGTCGTTTCCAGTCTCAACAAGATGCTCAACAACTTTGATGAAAAGTATGACGATGAGATCCAGGCAGGGGCCGAGAACCTTGGCATGTCGATGCACGATATCGTAACGGTTGCGTCCCTGATCGAACGCGAGGCGCAGCAGGACGGGGAGCGCGCGACGATCGCGGGTGTTATTTATAACCGTCTGAACAATCCGGATTCGTTCCCCTACCTGCAGGTGGACGCCTCGGTGCTGTATGGCTTGGGACGGACGAGCGGAAAGCTGAGCGAGGAGGATCTGCAGTCCGATACGCCATATAACCTGTATACCAAGCAGGGCTTACCCCCGGACCGATCTGCAATCCCGGCTACGCTTCGCTGTACGCGGCAAGCCATCCCGAGCAGCATAACTATTTCTACTATGTCGCCATGCCGGATGGCAGCCATCTGTTTGCCAACAGCTATGCGGAGCATGAGGCGAATATCGCCGCCTCCAACGCGGCGCAGGCTGCGGCCGCCAGCGCGGAGGGAAGCGGTGAATAAGCGGCCGGAGCTGCTCGCGCCGGCAGGGGATATGGAAAAGCTGCGCTTTGCCATTGCGTATGGAGCGGACGCCGTGTATTGCGCCGGACAGCAATTCGGCATGCGGGCCGCTGCCGCCAATTTTGACGAAGAAGCGCTTCGTTCCGGCATCGCTTATGCGCATGGGAGGCACGTCAAGTGCTATGTAACGGTTAATATCATGCCCTCCAACCGCGACCTGCTCGCCCTTCCATCCTATCTGGAGCTGTTGGAGGATGCGGGAGCGGACGCGCTGATCGTGGCGGACGTGGGCGTGCTTCGGCTGGCACGGAAATACGCGCCTCATGTGCCGCTGCATATCAGCACCCAGACCAGCATCCTGAACCATGAGGCGGCGAATTTCTGGGCGGATCTTGGGGCAGAGCGGATTGTGCTGGCGCGTGAGCTTTCCTTGGACGAGATCGCGGAAATACGGGAAAAGACCCCTAAAACGCTGGAAATCGAAGCGTTTGTCCATGGCGCGATGTGTATATCCTATTCGGGACGCTGCCTGATTTCGCAATATATGACAGGGCGGGACGCCAACCGCGGCGCGTGCGCGCAGCCGTGCCGGTGGAATTACGCGCTGATGGAGGAAAAACGGCCGGGGGAATATTTTCCGGTCGAGGAGGACGCGCGCGGCACCTATCTGTATAACTCCAAGGATATGTGCATGATCGGGCATATTCCAGAGCTGATCCGCGCGGGGGTGGATTCATTTAAGATCGAGGGACGCAACAAAACGGCTTACTACGCCGCCTGCGTGACCGGGGCTTACCGCGCGGCGATCGACGCGTACCGCGCCTCTCCGGAGACATTCGTGCTGCCGGAGTTCTGCACGGAGGAGGTCAATAAAGTAAGCCATCGGGAATATTACACCGGCTTTTACTTCGGAAGCGGGGAGAACGGCCAGCATTATGGCGATAGCCAGTATATCCGCGATTACGAGGTCGTAGGGATGCCAGTCTGCTGCGGTGCGGACGGACAGGCGGTGTTTGCGCTGAAAAACCGCTTTTTCCGAGGGGAGGAGCTGGAGCTGCTGCAGCCCGGCAGGGAACCGCATGTGTTCCGCGCGGAAAACGCGGTAAATGAAGAGGGGGAAGCGCTGGCGCTTTTCAATGTCCCACAGATGAAAGTGCAGTTTGCGTTCCCATTCCCAGTGAGTGAATACGCGATTCTCAGAAAGAAAAAGGAACGGCCGAATTAGGCCGTTCCTTTTCGTTTGTCTCGATTCAGTTGTGCGGCGCCCAGTCCAGACTCCGGCTCACCGCTTTATTCCAGCCGTCCAGCAACCGGACGCGCTCCTGCGTCTCCATATGGGGGGCATACAGCGTGTCACAGCGCCAGAGCCGTTTCAGTTCCTGCCGGTCTTTCCAAACACCGGTAGCAAGCCCAGCCAGATAGCATGCGCCGAGCGCGGTCGTTTCACGGATGACCGGCCGCCGGATGGTACAGTTCGAGATATCCGCCTGGAACTGCATCAGGAAACTGTCCCTGCTCGCGCCGCCGTCAACAGAAAGGGAGGCGAGAGGGACGCCGGTATCGCGCGCCATTGCGTCAAGCAGGTCGTTAACCTGATAAGCGATGGATTCCTGCGCGGCGCGGATAATATGCTCACGGCTGGTGCCGCGCGTCAGGCCGATCAGGCAGCCACGCGCGTACATGTCCCAATGCGGCGCGCCGAGGCCGGTGAACGCGGGAACAAGGTATACGCCGCCGGTATCCGGCACCTTCTTGGCGTAGTATTCCGCATCGCGGCTTTCGGAGAAAAAGCGCATTTCATCGCGCAGCCATTGGATCACCGCGCCGCCGATAAATACGCTGCCCTCCAGAGCATACTGGGTTTTTCCCGCAATATGGATGCCGATTGTGGTTAGCAGGCCGTTTTTGCTTTCGCAAACCTGTTCCCCTGTATTCATCAGCAGAAAGCAGCCTGTCCCGTAAGTGTTTTTCGCATCCCCCGCGTCAAAGCAGGTCTGGCCAAACAGCGCAGCCTGCTGGTCGCCTGCAATGCCGGCGATCGGCACGTCGCCGCCGGGAAGGGAGACATAGCCGTAAATTTCGCTGGAGGAGCACACGCGCGGCAGCATGGCGCGCGGGATGTCGAGTGCGCGGAGCAGGGTGTCGTCCCAGTCCAGCTTATGGATATCAAAGATCATGGTGCGGGCGGCGTTGGTCATGTCAGTGATATGCGCTTTCCCGCCGGTCAGCTTCCATACCAGCCAGGAATCCACCGTGCCGAACAGAATCTCGCCGCGCGCGGCTTTTTCCCGCGCGCCTTCGACATGGTCCAGAATCCACTTGATTTTTGTTCCGGAAAAATAAGCGTCCAGCACGAGTCCGGTTGTATTGCGTATGTGATCGGTCAGCCCCTGCCGCACGAGGCTGTCCACAATATCGGCGGTACGCCGGCACTGCCATACAATTGCGTTATAGACAGGACGGCCGGTGGCCTTGTCCCACAGGATCGTTGTTTCGCGCTGATTGGTGATGCCGATCGCGGCAACATCAGCGGGAGAAACGTCTGCCGCAGCGAGAGCCTCCAGCATAGCGGCGTATTGCGTTGACCAGATTTCCATGGGGTCCTCCTCGACCCAGCCCTCGCGGGGATAGTGCTGTGACAGTTCGTGCTGCCGGATGGAAAGGATGTTTTGTTCGTTGTCGAATAAAATTGCGCGCGAGCTGGTTGTCCCCTGATCGAGTGCCAATACATAGTTTGCCATTGGATCGCCGCCTCTCTTTTTCCTGCTATTATCATACCCCGCGGCCCCTGCTGCTGTCAATATTCCGCAAATGCGCGAAAACACATTGCAAAAGTGGGCAAAATATGATATTATTACAATCGAGTATAGCCTTTTAGCACAAACCTGTCACAAAGTAAATTCTAATTTGTAAGGGAAGTTTTCTATATGAGCGAAAATCAGAAGCAAACCATTTTTTCTGGTGTCCAGCCGTCCGGCAAACTGACGCTGGGCAATTACCTGGGCGCGATCCGCAACTTTCCGCTGCTGCAGGAGGATTATAACTGCATCTACTGCGTGGTTGACATGCATGCGATCACGGTGCGTCAGGATCCGGCAGCGCTGCGGCGCCAGACGTTGGAGGTGCTTGCGCAGTATATCGCCTGTGGCCTTGATCCGGAAAAGAGCGTCCTGTTTATCCAGAGCCATGTGCCGGCGCACGCTGAGCTGGCTTGGGTGCTCAACTGCTTTACCATGTTTGGAGAGGCTTCCCGCATGACGCAGTTCAAAGATAAGTCCGCCAAGCATTCGGATAATGTGAATGTCGGCCTGTTTACCTATCCGGTTTTGATGGCGGCGGACATCCTGCTGTACCAGACCAATATTGTGCCGGTCGGCGTGGACCAGAGTCAGCATATCGAGATCTGCCGCGATATTGCAAACCGCTTTAACGGGGTTTTTCCGGATACTTTCACGATTCCGGAGGGACGCTATCCGAAGGCGGGCGAGGGCGCGAAGATCATGAGCCTGTCCGATCCGGAAAAGAAAATGAGCAAGTCGGATGAAAATGAAAACGGGTATATTCTGCTGATGGATCAGCCGGATGTGATCATGCGCAAGTTCAAGCGCGCGGTGACCGATTCGGACGCCCGCATCGTCATGGACCCGCAGGGCAAGCCCGGCATTTCCAACCTGCTGCAGATTTACGCGCTTGCGACTGGCAAGACGGTTGCCGAGGCGGAAGCGGAATTTGCGGGCAAGGGCTATGGGGAGTTCAAGCCGGCGGTGGGCGAGGTGGTCGTCGAGCTGCTGCGCCCAATCCGCGAAAAGACGGAGGATCTGCTGCGCAACAAGGATTACCTGCAGCAGGTATATACCGAGGGCGCGCAGAAAGCGTCCTACCTGGCGCGGAAAACGCTGGACAAGGTTTACCGGAAGCTGGGGTTTGTCAAGCGCTGAACATCTGCTTTTGAGAGGAACAAAAAATGCCTGAATATATCGTGATCGGTATGGTTGTCGCCGCGTTTGCCGCGGCGGGCGTGCTGTCGTATTTCTTTACGCCGCCGGTCAAAAAGTTCGCGCACAAGGTCGGCGCGATCGACGTTCCCAAGGATAACCGCCGCATGCACAAGGAACCCATACCGCGGCTGGGCGGGTTGGCCATTTTCGGCGGCTTCCTCTGCTCGATTCTGATTTTCGGACAACTGGACAAAACCATGCTGTGCGTACTGCTGGGAGCGATCATCATTGTTTCGCTGGGCATTTTTGACGATGTCCTGGCGCTTGGCGCAAAGCTCAAATTCGTTGTGCAGATTGTCGCGGCGGCGATACCTGTATGCGTAGGGGATCTGCAGATCAAGCTGTTCACCAATTTGAACCCGTTTTCCGACGAAGCGTACTTCCACTTGGGGATTTTTGCAATTCCGGTGACGATCCTCTGGATTGTAGGCATTACCAACGCCGTGAACCTGATCGACGGCCTGGACGGACTGGCGGTCGGCGTTTCATCCATCGCTGCGATCACCATGCTAGCGGTCGCGTTGCTGACGGAGAACATGATGATCGCTGTCACAATGGCGGCGCTCGCAGGCGCATGCGTCGGCTTTATGCCGTATAACCTGAACCCCGCAAAGATATTTATGGGGGATACTGGCTCGACCTTCCTTGGTTATATGCTGGCAACGGTATCCATCATGGGCCTGTTCAAATTTTATGCGGTCATTTCGTTCGCTGTTCCGTTCCTGATACTGGGACTGCCGATTTTTGACACGGCCAATGCGATCATCCGCCGCGTGGCGGCGGGGCGCAGCCCGATGAGTCCGGACCGCGGCCATGTCCATCACAAGCTGATCGATATGGGCTTTAACCAGAAGCAGGCGGTCGCGATCCTGTACGCGATCAGCGCGACCCTTGGCCTGACAGCGGTCGTATTGACCTCGTCGGGGGAAGTAAAGGCCATTATCCTGCTGCTGGCGGTATTGGTCGCAATTATCGTCGGCGCATGCGTCATCTACGGCGCGGAACACTGGGGCAGGCATCCGCACGATGGAACCCCAGAGGCAGAAGATAGGGATGATGGGGACGCACAAAAGGAGAAAACAGACAATGAACAAAATTAAAGTGATGACTGTGTTCGGCACGCGACCGGAGGCGATCAAAATGGCGCCGCTGGTGCATGCACTGAAAAAGAATGCCCATACCGAGCCGATCGTCTGCGTCACCGCGCAGCACCGCGAGATGCTGGATCAGGTGCTGGATATTTTTCAGATCAAGCCGGATTATGACCTTAACATCATGCAGCCGCGGCAGACGCTGGCACTGATTACAGAGAAAAGCCTGCATGGGTTGGATGATGTACTCGAGCAGGCGCAGCCCGATATGGTGCTGGTGCATGGAGACACCTCGACGACGTTCGCAGGCGCGCTTGCCGCGTTTTATCATAAAATACCGGTCGGGCATGTAGAGGCCGGCCTGCGCACCTATGACAAGTACTCTCCGTTCCCGGAGGAGATGAACCGCAAGCTGACCGGCCAGATCGCGACGCTGCATTTTGCGCCGACCCCGCGCAATCGGGATAATCTGGCGCGCGAAAGCATCACGGATGGGGTTTCGGTGGTCGGCAATACCGTCGTCGATGCGATCCACATGACGGTCCGGCCGGATTTTGCTTTCCGCGACGAGCAGCTGAAAACGCTTGATTTTCAGAATAACCGCGTGGTGCTGGTCACCGCGCACCGGCGGGAGAATTATGGCGAGCCGATGGAAAATATCTGTCGCGCGATCGCCGCGCTGTCGGAGGCCTATCCGGATGTGCATTTCGTGTATCCGGTTCACCTCAGTCCGTATGTGCGTGAAACGGCGGAGAAGTTTCTGGGTGGGAACGACCGCGTCCATCTGATCCATCCGCTCGCGGTGGATGAGATGCACAACCTGATGGCACGCTGCTATCTAATTATGACGGATTCCGGAGGCCTGCAGGAAGAGGCCCCCAGTCTTGGCAAGCCGGTGCTGGTGCTGCGCCGCGAAACCGAGCGGCCCGAGGCTATCGAGGCCGGCACAGTCAAGCTGGCTGGGGTGGAGCAGGAGAACATCGTCCGTCTGGCGCGCGAGCTGCTGGACGACGCGCAGGCTTATGGAGCAATGGCGCATGCGGTCAACCCATATGGCGACGGCCAGACCTCTGAACGCATCGTACAGGCGATTGAGCATTATTTCGGCCTGCGGGAAGGCGGCCCCGCGCCGTTTACACCGTGAAAATGAAGAAAAAGCTGTCCGCCCCTCTGATTGCGGCCATTGGCGCCGGCGTATTTGTCGCTCTGCTGGCGCTGGCATATCTGTTTGCTTCCGGCCTGCTGCATGAACGGGATACCGGCATCGTGTTGTCCGATGGTACGCAAAACGCGCCGGTCGTCAGCTCGGGAAGCCAGATGCTGACTGCGCAGAGCGTCGCGGATATCGAGATCGGCCCTGTGAATGCGCAAAAGGTCGTTGCGTCCTTGGTACGTCCGACCGCCTATAGCTGCAGCATACAAAATACGCTGTACTATGCGGGCGGTTCGTCCACGCTGTCCTGCCGCCAATATGTCAAGGATGGCGTGGTGCGGACTGATACCCTGCAGGCGTCGGGGAGCGTGGAAAGTACCCTGCTGCGCAGGGGCGATACGGTTTATGCCTGGGAGAACGGTGCTTCCAGCGCTTATGAGGGAAACTGGGGCGATTTTACGGACGACGCGGCTGCCATGCTGCCCACCTACGAGGACGTATTGGGGGAAGAGGTGCGGCTTTTGGACGTGGGGCGGCAGGACATGGACTATGAGCCGTGTATCCGTGTGGAATTTGAGCAGGGAGGCTACCGCTGTGTATATTACATATCAGCAGCCTCCGGCCTGCTGAAAGCAGCGTCGTTTTACAGCGGCGATACGCTGGTCCGTCAGGTGACGGTCAGCGAACTGAAAACCGAAGCGCCGGAGGACCAGGTTTTTGATTTGCCGGATGGGCGCTCGGCGTTGGGAGAGAATCACTGAAAATGTCTGAATATTTACCAATATCGGAAGAAATACGCGCGCTCGGCCGTCAGGCTGAGCGCGAAATCATGCCGTGCTTTTCTCGTATCGAAGAGATCTGCGACCGGAATACGGAAAAGGTGCTGGCGGCGTTTACGAAAAACCGCGTGTCGGATAACCTTTTTGCCGGCACGACCGGCTATGGATATGACGATCACGGGCGTGACACCCTGGACCGCATTTATGCCGATATCTTCGGGACGGAGGCCGCGCTGGTGCGCATCGGCTTTGTCAACGGCACGCACGCGCTTTCCTGCGCGATGTTTTCCGCAGTCAAAACAGGGGACACGGTGCTTTCAGTCACCGGTCCGGCGTATGACACGCTGCAAAACACAATCACCGGGGATTACTGTGGCAGCATGAAGCACTATGGTATCGGTTACAAGCAGGTGGACCTCAAGGACGGCGCGCCCGATCTGCCAGCGATTGCCGCAGCCGTGCGAGACCAAGCGGTCAAACTAGTGTTCATCCAGCGCAGCCGCGGCTATGCCGTACGTAAAACGCTGTCCTGCGAGGAGATCGGAGAAATCTGCCGGACGGTGCGTGCCGCAGGCTCCGAAGCCGCGATTATGGTGGATAACTGCTACGGCGAATTTGTGGAGGAGACTGAGCCGACCCAGGTTGGCGCGGATCTGATTGCGGGTTCGCTGATTAAAAACCCGGGCGGGGGTCTTGCGCCCACCGGCGGTTACATCGCAGGCCGCTCGGATCTGGTGGAGAATGCCTCCTATAAGCTGACCGCGCCCGGTATCGGCGGGGAGTGCGGCTGCACCATAGGACAGAACCGTTTGCTGTATCAGGGGCTGTTCATGGCGCCGCATATCACGGCGCAAGCGCTGAAAACGGCCATTTTCTGCGCCAAGGTCATGGAGCTGATGGGATACGAGGTCAGCCCGAAAGCGGAAGAGACGCGGTATGACATCATCCAGACGATTGCGTTCGGCGCGCCGGAGCCGCTGCGCCGGTTCTGCGAAGGGATTCAGGCGGGCGCGCCGGTCGATTCCTTTGTGACACCGGAGCCGTGGGCCATGCCGGGCTATGACGATCCGGTCATCATGGCGGCGGGCGCTTTCGTGCAGGGCGCTTCCATTGAATTGTCGGCGGATGCTCCGATGCGGGAGCCGTATGTGTGCTATTTACAGGGCGGCCTGACCTACGCTTCAGGCAAAGCCGGTATTTTGCTCGCGGCTGAGCGTATCAGCAATGCCAAATCGTGAAAGTGGAGGAAGAGCGGCGGGACCGCTCTTTTTTCACGGGTATGGTTGCGCGAAAAGCGGTTTCGTGGTACAATATTTGGGTTGAGAGGGCAGAGGTTTGCAGCTATGACGATTCTTGGTATCGACCCTGGCTACGGTACGATCGGCTATGGGGTCGTGCGGTTTGAAAACTTCAAGTTCACGCCCGTGCAGTACGGCGCGGCAACAACAAAGGCCGGCATGCCGATGCATCTGCGTCTGTGTGAGATTTATGAGGATATCAGCACGTTGGTCGATACGTTTCATCCGGACGAGGTTGCGATTGAAGAGCTGTTTTTCTCCAAAAACATTACGACCGGCATCCAGGTCGCGCAGGCAAGAGGCGTGATCCTGCTTGCGCTCGCCCAAAAAGGCCTGCATCCGGTTTCGTATACGCCGAACCAGGTCAAAATGGCGGTGGTCGGCTATGGCAACGCAGAAAAAAAGCAGATGATGGAAATGACGAAAAGCATCCTGCATCTGACAAAGCTTCCGCGGCCGGATGACGCGGCGGATGCGCTCGCGCTTGCGATCTGCCACGGCCATTCCAGAAATGCAATACGGTATGAGGGTATTTGATGTTTTATTATGTAGAGGGTACGGTCGCGCTGCTCAAGCAAGGGCTTGCCGTGATCGACTGCGGCGGTGTGGGATATGCATGTCACGCTTCGCAGAACACGATCGGCAAGCTGAAAATCGGCGCCCGCGCGCGTTTGTTGACA
The DNA here is from genome assembly GCF_032769475.1 of Intestinibacillus sp. NTUH-41-i26. Classification (GTDB taxonomy): domain Bacteria; phylum Bacillota; class Clostridia; order Oscillospirales; family Butyricicoccaceae; genus Agathobaculum; species Agathobaculum ammoniilyticum. The sequence continues at coordinate 1,666,431 of NZ_CP136477.1, read as the reverse complement.
TATCTGAATGTCCGCGAGGATATTTTTGAATTATACGGGTTTATTGACGAGGAGGAGCAGTCCTGCTTCGAAATGATGATCGGCGTATCCGGCGTGGGGCCGAAAGCCGCTCTTTCCATTCTGTCGGTCGCGCCGCCGGACCGGCTTGCGCTGTCCATCATCACAGGGGATGAAAAAATGCTGATGCAGGCGCCAGGCATCGGCAAAAAAATCGCGCAGCGCATTGTTTTGGAGCTGCGGGACAAGATGAGCAAGGAACAGTTGGAGACTGCGTCCAGCGTATCGCCTGTTGCCATGGCCGCGGCGTCCGGCGGGGTCAACCATACGCAGGAGGCTGTTGCGGCGCTCATGGTGCTTGGGTACAGCCAAGCGGAAGCGCTTCAGGCGATGGAGGGGATGGACGCCGCGCAGATGGAAGCGGAGGAGATCATCCGCCAATGCCTGAAAAAGCTGGTCAAACAGTAAAGGGGTGTCGCTTTGAGCATTGAATTTTCCGGCGGCATGGCCGACGATGAACGCATTATTTCCACCAGGCAGTTGGCGGAGGATGAAACCGAAAATTCCCTGCGGCCGAAATCCATGGCGGATTATGTCGGCCAGGCAAAGGTAAAGGAAAACCTCGGTGTTTACATCGAAGCTGCAAAGCAGCGGGGAGAGGCGCTGGACCATACCCTGCTGTACGGCCCGCCGGGCTTGGGAAAAACCACGCTGGCCGGCATTATTGCAAATGAGATGGGGGTCAATATCCGCGTCACCAGCGGTCCTGCGATCGAAAAAGCAGGAGATTTGGCGGCTTTATTGACAAACCTTTCGGAAAATGATATTTTGTTTATCGATGAGATCCACCGTTTAGACCGTGCGGTCGAAGAGATCCTCTACCCGGCGATGGAGGACTACGCGCTCGATATCATTATTGGCAAGGGGCCTTCCGCGCGTTCAATCCGGCTCGACCTGCCGCGTTTCACCCTGATCGGGGCGACGACGCGCGCCGGACAGATGACCAGCCCGCTGCGTGACCGATTCGGCGTGATGCTCCGTTTGGAACTTTATTCCGCGGAGGAGCTTTGTCATATCGTGGAACGCTCGGCAAGCATACTGAATGTGCCGTGCGAGCACGAGGGCGCTTTGGAAATCGCGCGCCGCAGCCGCGGCACGCCGCGTATTGCCAACCGCCTGCTGCGCCGTGTGCGCGATTTCGCGCAGGTGCGCGGCACGGGCACGATCGACAAGGCCAGCGCGGACATGGCGCTGCGCGCGCAGGAGATCGATGAGTTGGGGCTGGACGCGGTTGACCGGCGCATGCTCAAAAGCATCATGCTCAATTACGGCGGCGGTCCGGTCGGACTGGAAACGCTGGCCGCGACCATTGGTGAAGAAGCCATTACATTGGAGGATGTATACGAGCCGTATCTGATGCAGATCGGCTTTCTCAGCCGCACGCCGCGCGGGCGGTGTGTAACGATGCAGGCTTACCGGCACATGAATATGGAACCGGCGGACGGGCAGCAAATGCTGTGACGGCGCTGTTATCAATAAGAAAGTTAGGTGTTTGATATTGGGTAGATATTTTGGGACGGACGGTGTCCGCGGTGTGGCAAATTCCGAACTGGACGCGCTGCTTGCATTCAAAATCGGCGCGGCGGCGGCGTTTGTGCTGACGCAGGAAGCGACCCACAGCGGAAAAGCCAAGCTGCTGATCGGCAAGGATACGCGCATCTCCTCGGATATGCTGGAAAACGCGCTGGTGGCGGGCATCTGCTCAGTCGGCGCGGATGTGGAGCTGCTGGGCGTTATCCCAACACCGGCAGTAGCTTTTTTGACGATCAAGCATAAAGCGGATGCCGGCATCGTGATCTCGGCAAGCCATAACTCGTTTGAATATAATGGCATCAAGATATTTGCGGGCAACGGCTACAAGCTGCCGGACGAAACTGAGGCCAAAATCGAAGACCTGATCGACGACTTTGAATCCATCCCCAAAATGACCCATGAAAAGCTGGGCCGCGTGCTGAAAAGTGCGATCGATCCGGTGGTGGAGTACACCGACCACCTTGCGGAAACGATCAAGGGCGACTTGTCCGGCCTGCACGTCGCGGTGGACTGCGCAAACGGCGCATCCTCTACCACGGTCGAGCGGTTGATGCGTTTGGTCGAGTGCAGGGCGGAGATACGGTTTTACGAGCCGGATGGAATCAATATCAACGCGGGCTGCGGCTCGACGCATCTGGAACAGCTCAAGGAGCGCGTCCGGAAAGGCAGCTTTGATTTGGGCGTTGCGTTCGATGGCGACGCGGACCGCTGCCTGATCGTGGACGAAACTGGCGAGGAGCTGGACGGGGACCGCATCATGGCCGTATGCGCCGCCCATATGAAAAAGGAAGGCAAGCTGCGCGGTGGGGCGTTTGTCGCCACCGTGCTGTCCAACATGGGTCTGCACGCCTATGCTCAAAAAAACGACATGCGGATCGAATGCTCCAGTGTGGGAGACCGGTATGTGCTGGAAATGATGTTGAACAAGGGATATATCCTTGGCGGCGAGCAGTCCGGCCATGTTATCTTCCTGGAATATGCCTCAACCGGAGATGGGGAGCTGACCGCGCTGCAGTTCATGTCCATTCTGAAAAGCAGCGGCAAAAAATGCTCGGAGATCGCCGCGGAGGTCGTGCCATGGCCGCAGGTCATGATTAACGTCAAGGTGCCGAATGATAAAAAGGCTGCCCTGCAGGAGCTGCCGGAGGTCAAGGCTTCGATCGACGAGGCGGGCGCGGCTCTGGGGGAAAACGGCCGGATTTTGGTACGTCCCTCCGGTACAGAGGCTTTGGTGCGCGTTATGGTCGAAGGAAAGGACAGCAATCAGGTCGATACTTTGGCAAAAAGGGTTGCCAAAGTGATAGAGTCTGTCGTATAATAAGAAAGAGCCAACATAAGGTGGATGTGGTTTTCGCATCCACCTTGTTTTGTGAAAGAGAGGGGTGAAAAGCAGCGGTACAACAGAATAGCAAGTCAAGCGCCAGAACTGCGATGCAGCCGGTATCGCAGTTGACGAGGGAAGGGTTAATCGAAGTTTTCGGCGGATGCCCTTCGGCCATGAGTGGGTTGGTCGTGAGCAGACTGTTAAATCGCGCGGGCGACTGCGCGGACAGAGCAGATTCTGCGTAACGCACTATTTTTATACCCAAAATTAAAAAACTGCCATCCTTTCTATTGGAGGAATTTATTCTTATGTGTGGAATCGTTGGATTTACGGGCCGCGAAAACGCGCTGCCCATTCTGATTAAGGGATTATACAGCCTCGAGTACCGTGGGTATGATTCCGCCGGCATCGCCGCCTTTACGCGGGACGGCCTGCGCGTTGTGAAAACACAGGGCCGCATCGCGAGCCTGGAAGAGAAAATCCAGTCCGAGGGCGGCTTGTCCTGCACCTGCGGCATCGGCCATACCCGCTGGGCGACGCATGGGGAGCCGTCCGACCGCAATTCCCATCCCCATCTGGGCGGTCGGGACGGTCAGGGCAAGGTCGCGGTCGTCCATAACGGGATCATAGAAAACTATAAGGAACTGCGGGAGCGACTGGAGGCGCATGGGTACACGTTCTGTTCCGAGACGGATACGGAGACCGTCGCGCACCTGGTCGACTACCTGCATACCGGCAAGCAGGAGGACTTGGCGAAGACCGTGCTCGCCGCAGTACAGCGCATCCGCGGCTCCTACGCACTGGGCGTGGTTTCTATGGACAATCCGGAGGAGATCGTCGCCGCGCGGCGGGATAACCCGCTGATTATCGGGCTCGGCCAAGGGGAAAATATGATTGCCTCGGATCTCACGGCGATTATCGGCCGGACCCGCGATTACATCATTCTGGACGACAATGAGGTGGCGATTATCCGGCCGGACAGCGTGGCTGTGATGAACGAGTTCGGCGACGTAGTGGAGAAAGCGGTCCAAACTGTCACTTGGGATATGTCGGCCGCGGAAAAGGGCGGCTACCAGCATTTCATGCTGAAAGAGATCATGGAGCAGCCGAAAGCGGTCGCGGATACAGTCAACCCGCGAATTCAGAACAATGCTGTTGTATTTGAGGAAAACGGCCTGACCGATGAACGGCTGCGCGAAATCGAAAATATTCATATCGTAGGCTGCGGTTCCGCCTTGCACGCGGGCATGGTCGGCAAACGTGTGATCGAGGCAATGTGCCGCATCCACTGTACGGCGGAGGTAGCCAGTGAGTTCCGGTATGAAAACCCGATCATCGGGAAAAAGGACCTCTGCATCGTAATCAGCCAGTCGGGCGAAACCGCCGATACGCTGGCGGCGATGCGGCTGGCCAAGCAGGCGGGCGCGTTCACGGTCGCGATCGTCAATGTGGTATCCTCGACCATCGCGCGCGAGGCGGACGGAGTGCTGTATACCTGGGCGGGGCCGGAGATATCGGTTGCGACCACAAAAGCATATTCCTCACAGCTTTCCGCCCTGTACCTGATCTCCGTGAAAATCGCACGCACGAGGGGCCTGATCTCGATCGGGGATGAGCGCGCGCTTTGCGCCGAGCTGCAGCGCTTGCCGGCCTGCATTGAGAAAGCGTTGGAAAGCCAGCAGGATATGCAGCGCATCTCCACGCGGTACGCCAACCGGCCGAGCGTGTTTTTCCTGGGGCGCGGCCTGGACTATGCTGCGGCGCTCGAGGCCTCGCTCAAGCTCAAGGAAATATCGTATATCCATTCCGAGGCATATGCGGCGGGAGAGCTCAAACACGGTACGATCTCGCTGATCGAGGAGGGGACACTGGTGGTGGCGTTGGCAACGCAGCCTGCGCTGTTTGAAAAAACCGTCTCCAACATCCGAGAGGTAGTTTCCCGCGGCGCGGTCGTCGTATTAGTCACCACGGACGACTTCACAGGGGATGAATCGGTCTGTCAGCATATTATCCGGCTGCCGAAATGTCTTTATGAATTTTCCGCGTCTCTTTCGATTATTCCCATGCAGCTTTTGGCATACTATATTGCGGTGGAGCGCAACTGCGACGTGGATAAACCGCGCAATCTCGCCAAGTCGGTGACTGTCGAATAATGAAAAATATTGTTTATTGTTCAATCGGCACAAAAAAAATAAATCTGTTTTTGCCATCAAAACAGTAGTTTTCACAAAAATTCCTTGACATTATCTTTTTTTTCGCATATAATAAATCTTGACATGAGACACGGTATAGAAAATATTCCATTGCAGCCGTTATCCGATGAAGCGTTGTGCCGGCTGGCGCAGCAGGGCGGCGGCGATGCGGCGGAAGCTTTGGTAAAAAGGTATTCCAGACTGGTAAAGACCTGTGCGCGCCCGTATTTTTTAGTGGGTGCGGATGAAGAGGATCTGCTTCAGGAGGGGATGCTCGGTTTGATGAAAGCGATCCGCGAATATGATGAAGGAAAAGGCGTGCCGTTCAGCGCGTTTGCGAAGATCTGCGTTATGCGGAAAATTTTTTCCGCGGTGCGGTCTGCCGCCGCAATGAAGCACGACCCGCTCAATCGTTCCATGTCAATCGATCGACCTCTGTTTGAAGACCTTGCGGAATCGCACACCCGGGTTACGGCACCGATTGGTGACCCTGAATCGCTGGTGATCGGCAATGAGGAGAGGGAAGAACTGGTCCGTCGGCTCTACTCGCTTCTGTCTGAATTCGAGGCAAAGGTTTTAACATTGTTTTTGGATGGCCTGTCGTTTGAGGAAATGTCCAAAACGCTGCGTAAACCGATCAAGTCTGTGGATAATGCCATCCAGCGCATCAAGCGGAAATCGGCAAATATCAAACCCCAATAGGCGATTGCAGGCATGCGGCCTGTACGCATAAATTTCAGGTTCCCGAGGGAACGGTATCAAAGAGAGGTAAAAACCATGTACGAAGACAAGACTTTAGTATGCAAGGAATGCGGTCAGGAATTTGTGTTTACTGCCGGCGAGCAGGAATTCTATGCAGAGCGCGGTTTCCAGAACGAGCCGCAGCGCTGCAAGGCCTGCCGTGACGCCCGAAAGAACGCGGCTCGTGGCCCGCGCGAATATTTCACCGCTACCTGTGCTGCTTGCGGCGGAGAGGCTCGTGTTCCGTTCGAACCCAAGTCCGACCGTCCGGTATATTGCAGCGAATGCTTCGCCAAAATGCGCGAGCAGGGCTGATAAGTGAACGGAAAATGTCCGGCTAACGCCGGACATTTTTTGGTTTTACGAAGAGCAGCTCAGGGGACGGGCCGCTGCGGTGACGGATGGTTGGAAAGGAGAAAACGGCCGCGCGGTCGGTAGGGGGCGTTTATGGTAAAAAGGGCGCGTATTTTTTTGTTGATTTCTGATAAAACGCGATAAGGTGATTGAAATTTGTATATTTTTGCGGTATACTAAAGACAACAAAAAACAAACAGGAGGTCCATCATGGCGGCTATCACGAAAAAGACCACGATTGGCGAGGTGCTGAACCGCAATCTGGAAACGGCAAAGTTCTTTATGGAAATCGGTATGCATTGCTTGGGCTGCCCGGCATCGCAGGGCGAAAGCATTGAGGAGGCCTGCATGGTGCATGGCACCAATGCGGACGAACTGGTTGCCAAGCTCAACGCATTCCTGGGCGAATAAGGATGAAAGACAAGGGCCGGCAAAGCATGCCGGCCCATTTTTTAGGTGAGAAATGGAACGGATGATTTTAACGCCCCGCTTGGCCTGCATCGCAGCGCTGATCCCTCGTGGGGCGCGGCTGGCAGATATCGGAACGGATCATGGAAAACTGCCGGTTTCTCTGCTGCTTTCCGGACGTGTCGCCGCCGCGATCGGGTCGGATATCCGGCAGGGGCCGCTGGATCATGCGGCCCGTAATGCCGCGGAGCATGGTGTGGCGCTGCCGCTGCGCCTTGCGGCGGGGCTGGAGGCCGTGCGGCCGGAGGAGTGCGACACGGTCAGCATCGCCGGCATGGGAGGCCAGACGATTGCAGATATCCTGGCGGCCGCGCCGTGGACGGGAGATGGCGAGCATCTGCTGCTTTTACAGCCAATGACGATGGTCTATGAGCTTCGGCAGTGGCTTTGGGCGCATGGCTATATGATCGAGTGTGAAACGGTCTGTCGGGAGGAACGCCGGTATTATGTTGTGCTTTCCGTGCGCGGCGGTGGACCAGTGCGCGTGGTCCCGCTTTCCAGCTGCGCGTTTTCTCCGGCGCTGCTGCAGGCGGCGGGTGCGCGCGACTATCTGGAAAAGCTGCTTCAGCGGGAAATACGCGCGCTGGAGGGTATGCAAAGCGGAAGCGCGGTTGACCGCGCCGTCCTTGACGGACAGCGTGAAATCGTTCGCGTGATCAAACAGGCATGGGAGGAATTGGCATGATTACGGTTCAGGATATTGTAACGCTGCTGGAAGGGCTGGCGCCGCCCGCGCTGGCGGAAAGCTGGGATAATGTGGGGCTGCTTTGCGGGGATCGGGCGCGCGAAGTGACCAATGTGCTTTGCTCTCTCGATATTACCGAACAGGTCGTTGCGGAGGCGGCGGAACGCGGCGCACAGATGATCGTCGCGCATCATCCGGTGATCTTTACCTCGATCAGTCGGATAACCGAGGACGATGCGACTGGACGTATCCTGCGTGCCGCGATCCGGCATGATATTGCCCTCGTTTGTATGCACACCAACGCGGACTGTGCGCAGGGAGGCGTTAACGACGCCCTGGCCGCTGCGCTGTTCCTCACCAACGTGGGGAATCTGGAAGCGGGGGAAAACGGGATGCTGGGACGTGTTGGCGACCTGCCAAAGGAAATGGGGCCGCGGGAGTTCGCGCTTTATGTCAAAGAGTGTCTGCGTGCGTGCGGCGTTCGCTTTTGTGATGGCGGCCGGCCGATCCGTCGGGTGGCGGTCGGCGGCGGAGCCTGTGGCAAAATGATGGATTTTGCAATCGCAAAGGGGGCGGACGCATTCGTGATCGGAGACTGCAGCTACGACCTGATGCAGCGCGCGCAGACGCTTGGGCTGACGCTTGCGGACGCGGGTCATTTCCCAACCGAAAATCCGGTGACAGCGGCGTTCGCGGAGCAGATAGGCGGGGCGTTCCCCGCGTTGCGCGTCAGCGTTTCCGAGCGGCACGCGGACTGCATCCAATTTGTATAAGGAAGATCGATCATGCCATTAGATGCTATCTGCCTTGGGGCAGTAACGGAAGAATTGAATCATGTGCTCGCGGGCTGCCGTGTGGAAAAGGTGTACCAGCCCGATCGGGATGAGATCGTGCTGCAGACGAGAGGCCAGGGCGGCGCAAGGCGCTTGCTGGTGTCGACCGCCGCCGGCGCGCCGCGGGTGCATTTTATTGACGTCGCGCGAGAGAATCCGGCGGCGCCGCCCATGTTCTGCATGCTCCTGCGCAAGCATGTGCAGGGGGCAAAAATTGCGGCAGTCGTACAGCCGGCTGTGGAACGGATGCTGACTATCGAACTGGATACGACAGACGAAATGGGGGTGGCCTGCAAAAAACATCTGATCTGCGAGTTGATGGGGAAGCACTCCAACGTCATCCTGTGCGGGGAGGATAACCGTATCATTGACGCGATGCGCCGCGTGGACGGAGACCTTTCCGGTAAGCGGCAGGTATTGCCCGGCCTGTTTTACAGGTTGCCGCCGGCGCAGGAGAAGCATGACCCCTTTGCTCTGTCGGGAGTGGGGCTGTCGGCCTCCCTGCAATCCGCGGATGGAGAGATGGGGCTTGACCGATATCTGCTCAGCCAACTGCTTGGATTTTCGCCGCTGCTGTGCCGCGAGCTATCCTATCGGGCGACGGGAGACGCCGCGAAGCCGGTCGGCAAACTGACCGCAGAGGAGCAGCTTCGTCTGGCGCAGGTGTTTGAGGACCTGAAAAGCTATCTCACAGAAAAACGGTGGAAGCCGTTCTTGCTTACGAAGACAGAGGATCATGCGGTTTTTGACTTTTCCTTTCTGCCAATCACGCAATATGAAGGCCTGATGACAGTATCGCAGGAGCAAAGCTTCTCGGACCTGCTGGCCGCGTTTTTTGAGAAAAAAGGGAAAGCGGAGCGCATGGCGCGGCGCTCGGCCGATTTGCATAAGGCCGTCGTCAACGCGCGCGACCGCTTGGCAAGAAAGCTGGCTGCGCAGCAAAAGGAGCTGGACGCGACGCAAAACCGCGAACAGTATAAACGGCTGGGCGACCTAATCACGGCAAACCTGTACCAGCTTGAAAAGGGGATGAACAAGGCGGTGGTCGTGGACTATTACGACGAGGCCTGTCCCGAGGTGGAGGTCGCTTTGGATGTCCGATTGACGCCGCAGCAAAACGCGCAGAAGTATTTCAAGCTGTACAACAAAGCCAAGACTGCGGAGGAAGTGCTGACGCAGCAGCTCGCACAGGGCCGTGCAGATCTGGATTATCTGGAAAGCGTGCTGGTCGCGCTGGGTGAGGCGGAGAGTGAACGGGACCTTGCTCAGCTGAGGGAGGAGCTGACACAGGAGGGCGTCCTGTCCAGCAAGCAGGCGCGCAACAAAAAGCAACGCGTGAAGCCGGTGGCCGCAAAGCCGTTCCATTATCGCTCGAGCGACGGTTTTGATATCTTCGCGGGAAAAAACAACCTGCAAAACGATCTGTTGACGCTGAAGACTGCGTTTAAAAGCGATATCTGGTTCCACACACAGAAGATTCACGGCTCGCATGTGATTCTGGTGGCCGATGGGCGCGAACCAACCGATCGGGCTATGACGGAAGCGGCCATGATCGCGGCGTACCACTCCAAAGCGCGGCAGTCCTCGCTTGTGCCAGTGGATTACACACCGGTACGGCAGGTCAAAAAGCCGGCGGGAGCCAAGCCGGGTATGGTGATCTATCATGTGTACCAAACAGCCTACGTCACGCCGGATGAGGCGGCGGTGGAAAGACTCCGCATCGAGTAAAAATGGAGAAGCAGGATGTGGTTTGATAAGATCCTATATGGATTGCCGTACCTTCATTTGAGATATCGGCTAAGGTATATTGTGAATGCGGAAAGAGGGAAGTATATGATTCTGTCCGGTAAGGAGATTGTAAAGCATATCGGCAAGGAAATTATTATCGAGCCATTCGATCCAAAGCGGGTCAATCCGAACAGCTATAACCTGTCGCTGGCGAACGAGCTGCTTGTTTATGATAACGATGTACTTGACATGAAAACCCCGAATACGGCGCACCGTATCGAGATACCGGAGGAAGGCCTGCTCTTACAGCCCAACCGCCTGTACCTGGGGCGCACAAACGAATATACGGTGACAGACCGGTATATCCCCATGCTGGAGGGACGGTCGTCGACCGGACGCTTGGGTCTGTTCATCCATGTTACCGCTGGTTTTGGAGACGTGGGGTTTGCGGGTTACTGGACATTGGAGATATTCTGCGTGCAGCCGATTCGGATTTATCCTAATGTGGAGATCTGTCAGATTTATTATCACGATATCGATGGAGAGTATGATCCGTATACCAGTGGAAAATATCAGAACAATACGGGGATTCAGCCGAGCCTGCTGTACCGCGACTTTGAAAAAAGTGATACCTGAAAGGAGGGGCGCATAGCGCCCCTCCTTTAATTTTCCATCAGCAACATTGCGCGGTATAACATTTCACAGGCGACCTGCCGGGTAATCGGTTCGCCGCTGTCCAGCATCGAAGCAAGAGGGGAGAGCACGTCCAACCGAGACATGCTGCTGACCGCGCTTTGCGCCCAGTCCATTTCTGCGGTATGCTCGGGGGCGATAACATATTCCGCGCCGTCGAGCGCCTCTCCCAGAAGATTTCGAATCACAACGCTTGCTTCCGCCAATGTGATGGGGTTCTGTCCCCGTATCTCGGCCAGGCCGCCGGCGGTCTGGTATCCGCTGACCAGCCCATTTGCGGCGGCTGTACTCACAAAGGGCTTTGCCCATAGAGAGAGGCCACGGTCGTCGGCAAAGTCGGTCTGCTGGGTCGGTTCAACCGGAAGCTTGGCGACCGCGGTTGCCATAGTGATGAATTCGCTGCGCGTCACGGTCTGGGCAGGACGGAAGAAGGAACAGCCGCCAATATTTTCGCCGGTCATAATACCATTTTCCGATAGGCAGATTGCGGCATAATGCGCGGGATTTCCCGTCATGTCGGAATAGGTGAGTCCAGCGCGGTTCTTTTTCACTGTGATCGTAACGTCGGCAGGCTCCGCCGTATTCCCGTTGGCATCGACAACCGTATAGGAAAATTTATCCTTGCCCGCTTTTTTCGCAGGGGAATAAGATAGAATATTTCCTTCGATCGATGCAGTGCCGAGACGAGGCTGTTCGGTAAGCTGGTACAGAACAATATCATTATCAGAATCCGCAGCGGTCAGCTCTACCTCAATCGGTATCTCTACGCAAGTCTCTGCCTCGACGGCATAGGCTGCAGGGACGCCCGCAGCCGGCGTTTCCGATGTCAGGCCGGCTGCAAGCGCCACGCCGGAAAAGAGTACTGTGGCGGGCAGCAGCAGTACAGCGATCAATAATTTTCGATCCATAAAATCATACACCCTTTCCAGAATGTTCTGCATCCCGCAGTATGCACCGCTTTGAAGGGCTTTATGCATAAATTTTCCGGAATATTTGCAAGCGAAACCATAATCTTGCCGAAAGGCAGGAAATAGGGGGAAAATGCTTGCCGAAATTCGTGCTTTGTGGCATAATTTTTATATAAGGAATACAGGAACAGGGAAAGGAGAATGAGAATGGAAAACCATCAGCTTGTTCTGGTGCTGGACTTCGGCGGGCAGTATAACCAGTTGATCGCGCGGCGCGTGCGTGAACATCATGTATATTGTGAGGTCAAGCCCTACAAAACCCCGCTTGAGGAGATCAGGGCGATGCATCCAATCGGCATCATATTTACCGGTGGACCGAACAGCGTTTATGATGAAAAATCTCCGAAGTGCGATCCGGCGCTTTTTGAGTTGGGCATTCCGGTTTTAGGGATTTGCTACGGTTGCCAGCTTATGGCGCATACGCTGGGGGGCGAGGTAACTGCCGCGCAGGAGGATACAGCGCGCGAATATGGAAAAACGGATACATTTTATAATACGGGCTGCAAGCTGTTCAAGGGGCTTCCGGAGCAGGGAATATCCTGGATGAGCCACGGCGACTACATGGCGAAAGTACCGGAGGGCTTTTCGCTTGTCGCACATACCGAAATGTGTCCGACAGCAGCGATCGCGGATGAGGCGCGCGGCTTTTACGGCGTGCAGTACCATCCGGAGGTCAATCACACAGAAAACGGTACGTTGATGCTGAAAAATTTCCTTTATGAGGTGTGCGGCGCCAAAGGCGACTGGACGATGGAGGACTATAAGAATTCGTCGATCAAGTCGATTCGGGAAAAGGTCGGCGATGGCAAGGTCCTGCTGGCGCTGTCCGGCGGCGTGGATTCCTCCGTTGCGGCAGCTTTGCTGGCCGAAGCGGTCGGAAATCAGTTGACATGTGTTTTTGTCGACCATGGCCTTATGCGTAAGGATGAAGGAGACGAAGTCGAGGCCGCGTTTGCGAAATGGGACATCAACTTTATCCGTGTGGATGCGGAGAAGCGTTTCCTGGACAAGCTGGCCGGTATTTCCGATCCGGAAACAAAGCGCAAGATCATCGGTGAGGAATTTATCCGCGTTTTCGAGGAGGAAGGCAAAAAAATCGGCAAGGTCGATTATCTGGTCCAAGGAACGATTTACCCAGACGTGATTGAATCTGGTGCGGGTGACGCGGCGGTTATCAAGAGCCACCACAACGTCGGCGGCCTGCCGGATTTCGTGGACTTCAAGGAGATCATAGAGCCGCTGCGCCTGCTGTTTAAGGATGAAGTGCGCCAGCTTGGCCGCGAGCTTGATTTGCCGGAATACTTGGTCATGCGCCAGCCGTTCCCAGGCCCGGGCCTTGCGATTCGCGTCATTGGTGAGATCACCAGGGAGAAACTGGATATTCTGCGTGAGGCAGACTTTATTTTTCGTGATGAGGTTGCAAAGGCTGGTTTGGAGCATACGATGAACCAGTATTTTGCAGTATTGACCAATATGCGCTCGGTCGGCGTGATGGGCGACGGACGGACGTATGATTATACGGTCGCGCTGCGCTCGGTGACTACCACCGACTTTATGACAGCCGATTGGGCGCGGATTCCGTATGAGGTACTCGACCGTGTGAGTGTGCGGATTGTAAACGAGGTCGGCCATATCAACCGGATTGTGTATGATATTACGTCCAAGCCGCCAGCAACGATTGAGTGGGAATAATTTCAGAGGTCTGAAAAAGCCCGGAATGACTGGGTTTTCTAAGGCGTGATGCCCTCTGTGGCAACGATTTGGCAACATTTTTTCATTATTCATAAAAAAAGAGAGCTAACTGATTTTGATTAGTCAGTTAGCTTTCTTTTTTATTATTGTCCTGTGCAACAAACGGCCCCTCTCATGGCCTACAAGTGAGATGGTCAAGCGAGATCCTGGGGCAGCACCTTCACATAGGTCTGCGCCTTGTCAAACTCCGGGTAGTGGTAGCGCCACTTGTCGTAATCCTCTTTGGAGATCTCACCTGCCTCCAACATGGCAGCGGCCTGCTGCCAAGAACAGAGCATTTCGTGCAGCCGGGCGGCGTCCTTGTTCTTTCGCACATCGACTTTCAGGCAGATTTCTCCATCCATCTCGCTGATCTTGAGTCCATAGTTGTCCTCCAGGGTAAACAGCGTGTACATCAGCCCTACATAGGAGTCTATGTCAGGGACAGAAAGCGCATGGGGTGAGATATCCAGTACCTCAGCCAGGGCAGCGGTCAGGTCTGCCTTTGGGGTTCTTGATCCTGTTTCGTACTGTGCAAGGCGCACATCGGCAGACTTCTCCGGGAAGCTTAGCGCCATACCGAGATATTTCTGTGTCATCCCCCGCAGGAGACGGAAAAAGTGAATTCGTTCACCAATCGCCATGCGACCAACTCCAATCTATGATCGTTTCTATTTGAAACATAGCATATTTGTTTAGTTTTGTTAAGATTATCTAAGCAAATAAGCTTAGATAACGAAGCACAAAAAATATTACGCTAGTTTTTTAGTTATAAAATTGAGAAAAAGTGGCAGCAGAGGGTGATGAGGTCTTTATGAAAAACAAAATCAGCAAGCAGAAATAATCAACAAGGTAAGGAAGGTACTTACTATGGCAAATCAGATTTTTATGCGTGTCAACGAAGTGGCAGAGAAGTTGGGGATCTCCATCCCCTTTGCCTATAGGATCATGCGACAGATGAATGAGGAAGTGGCAAAAAACGGCTGCATCACCGTTGCCAGTCGAATTGACAGAAAGTTTTTCCATGAGAAATTCTATGGTACAAGATCTGAGACAGAAAGGAAGGAGAAATAATTATGGCAGCGTTCAAAAATAAGGACAATGGAACCTGGTATATTCAATTCCGTTACACCGATTGAAAGGGCGAACGCCAGCAGAAGCTCAAGCGCGGCTTTGCCACCAAGCGAGAAGCGCTGGAATGGGAACGGGAGTTCCTGATAGAAAAACAGACTGATGTGAATATGACCTTTGAGAGCTTTGTTGCTCTCTATGAGAAGGACATTAAACCCAAGCTGAAACTTAATACCTGGCTCACCAAGGAGGGGACACTATCCGTTGGCAAAATGAAATTCGGGAATTGAGGGACTGCTATGGCAAACCTCTGTCGAAAACTTACCTTAAGACAGTTCACAATCAGCTTAGCGCAATTTTCAACCATGCTGCCCAATTTTACGGTCTGAATATCAACCCTGACCGACAGGCTGGCAACAGGGGGGCAAAGGAACGAAAGGTGATGCTGTTCTGGATCCGAGAGGAGTACATCCGGCTTTTTGAGGCCATGATGGACAAGCCGTTGTCTTTCTACGCCTTTGAGGTATTGTACTGGTGCGGTGTCCGTGAGGGTGAGCTGTTGGCTCTGACCCCGTCGGACTTTGACTTTGAAAAGCGCACTGTTACCATCAATAAGTCTTACCAGCGGCTCAATAAGCAGGATGTGATCACTACGCCTAAGACACCCAAGAGTAACTGCGTGATCCAGATGCCACAGTTCCTTTGCGATGAGTTGCAGGACTACATCAAACAGCTCTATGGAGTGGAGCTGGACAGCCGGATGTTCCCCATCAACAAAAGCTATCTTCATCGGGAAATGGACTGTGGCTGTAAGCAAACCGGGGTGAAACGAATTCGTATACACGATTTGAGACATAGCCACATCAGTTTGTTGATCGATATGGGCTTTACCGCCCTGGCTTTTGCAGAGCGTGTGGGACATGAAAGTATCGACATCACATACCGATACGCCCATCTGTTCCCCCACCCGTCAGGTGGAAATGGCTGACAAGCTGGATTTGCTAAAAAATGAGAAGGGAGTGTAAGAAAATGTCTAAGAAGAACTACGACAACCACAACCGCTGAAGAAACAAGACGGTGGCTTTCCGAGTGTCGGCGGAAGAGGATCTCCAACTGGAAACCCTGGTGAAGCTCACCGGCCTGACCAAGCAGGACTACATTATCCGGTGGCTATTGGAACGAGATGTGGTGGTGCAGGGCAACCCCAAGGTTTACAAAGCCCTGCGGGATCAAGTTGGCAACAGTGCTGGACGAACTCCACCGGATCGAAGCCGGGCAAGGCGTAAATGAGGGACTGTTGGACACCATTCAGATGATCACAACCATTATGAAAGGAATGCAGGAGGGTATTGCCTATGATTGATGAAGAAAATGACCACCCAGGACTCATCTGTTGGCGCAGATGATGGGCAGTCAATCTCCAAAACTTACGAAAATAGTATACCCACTTCCGGGCAAAAAAGCAACGATGAAATTGTAAACTCCTAGGACAGTCTGGAAGAAATGTACCGCAAGATGCAGCGCATGACAGACCCTTGATACCTGCATACACTCACAATGACAGAGCTGTTCCAAACCACCTATAAGAGTAGGCAACCGGTGGTGGAAGGTCTGCTTTACGCAGGGGCATATATCCTAGCCGAAGCACCCAAAATCGGCAAGTCCTTCCTGGTGGCCCAAATCGCCTACCATGTCAGCACCGGGTAGGATTTGTGGGGGGTACAAGGTTCATCAGGGGACGGTACTTTACCTTGCGATGGAAGATGATTTTCAGCATATCCAGAGCCGGATGTTTATGATGTACGGTGTGAACAATCCCCCCAACCGCCACTTCGCTACCGCCGCCGGAAAGATCGGGAATGGGTTGAATGAACAGCTGAAGAATTTTGTGCGGGAGTACCCGGGCACCAATCTCATCACCATTGACACTATGCAGAATATCCGTGAGGTAGGCGGTGAAGCGTACAGTTATGCCAGCGACTATGAGATCACCGGCAGAATCAAACAGTTTGCTGATCAACATGTTATCTGTGTGCTGACAGTCCACCACACCCGAAAGCAGCAGGCAGATGATTCCTTTGAGACAATCTCTGGAACTACGGGATTGCTGGGCTGTGCAGATGGGTTCTCTGCTGATGCAGAAGAAAAAACGCACGGAGCTGGACACTACCAAAAAAGTTGTGGGGCGGGATCAGCCGGATCAGATTCTCTATTCGAAGAAGGATCCGCAGACCCAGATTTAGAATCTGGAACGCATGGAAAACGAGCTGTATAAAGAGCGCCCAGCCCCGGTGCTGGATGCGGTTGCAAAATTGGTTTCCCTTGAGTGCCGAGCGTGGGGCGGGGGCGCGACGGTGAAAATGATACCGTCAAAAACACCGTCGCTATCGTCGCAACCGTCGCGGAAAGGAAATGAACATGAAAAGTGTACAAATCCCCTATGACCTTTTTGTAACTTTGGTGGAGTATCATCTGACCTATGACGATGATTATGCCGAGGAAATCATCAAGAGGTGGAGCAAAAGTCGGACGCGATGGTGCGGCATGAACTGTATGCAAAATATAAGACTACGCCCACCGCCGAAGAACGGGAGCAGGCCCGACAGGAATAACTAAATAAGCGCGGAGTATTCCCAGATTTTCGATGGTAAGATAAGCTTCCGTTTGAACTAATTTCACCGACGAAATTAGCGCAAAAGTTTTTCTTTATATTGGTAAGAACAGGAGTGTGGCACGCTCCTGTTTTTTCTGGCAAAAGGATAGGGCTGACAGTAGTTTAAAAAAAGAAATTCCGCTAAAAGGTATCCCTGATGAGGTGGTGTTTTGCCATCCCATTATACAGGGGGTGCCTCATTTTAGGGCACCCTATGCCTTGAAACAGGACACAGGGTGTGGAGTAAAAGCGAAGGATGGGTAGGCATTTCGCCCACGCATCTAGCGATGGCTACTGTGTTTCGCGGTAGCCATCAGGAAGTAAAGGAGGAACTATTTGTTCCATGGAATCTTAAAGGGAACGGTGTTTCGCAGAACGAGCAGCCACAGAATGAAATTCTGCGTTCAGAAGGGGCTTGGGGGCGCTGCCCTCAACGTAAGCGTCAAATAAAGCAACGGATTGTTGGTAGAGGTAGAGTGTGAGAAAATAAGGATAAAAGTTGCAGTGGATAGCATTAAGGGAAGTCAAAGGAAGCAGAGGAGCTGGGAAAAATGACAATTCGGGAAAGACATCGGGAGCAGCAAGTGGCCCAATGGACGGAGCTCGTACAGGAATGCCGGAGCAGCGGGCAAACAGTAACGGGATGGTGCGATGAACGGGACATCAGCACAAAGACGTATTACCGATGGGAGAAAAGAGTATTGCAGCGAAGTGGCCACGGGATAAAAAAGGTGGAAAGAGTACCGGCAGAAAAAAAGGCGGCTGAATTTGTAGAGCTGAGAGTGAGGAAGGAAGGGATGTGGAACAGGGAGTTTCTTCAGACTGCTCCAGAGGGGAAACAGTCGGCAGTAACAGTGGTGGTAAAGGGGCGAGGGATAGAAGTTGAGATTTATGCGGGAGTGGAGCTGCCGGTGATAGAGGCGATCTGCCGATCGGTGTGCCATGCTGAATGATTTTCGCGGCGCGGAAAAAGTGTATATAGCCTGTGGGTACACAGATCTGCGGAAAGGGATCGACGGCCTGGCGACATTGGTACAGCGGCAGTTCCATCTGGACCCGTTCAGCAATACGCTGTTCCTGTTCTGCGGTTACCGGCGGGATCGGATCAAGGGGCTGTATTGGGAGGGGGATGGATTTGTTCTGGTATATAAGCGGTTAGAAGCAGGCGCCTTCCAGTGGCCGCGGAACGGAGATGAGGCGCGCCAGTTGACAGGCCAGCAGTACCGCTGGCTTATGGAAGGGTTAAAGATCGAACAGCCCAAAGCGCACAAAGCGGTGACTGGCCTGAGTATGATATAGCGTTGAAAAATCGGATGCTATTTTCCTCGAAATCCCTTGAAATGCTGGTGTTTTAAGGGGTTTTGTGTTATAATGAGAATATGAAAAATGAAGTGAATATTATCACAAGCAACACGGAAATGGTGACCATTTCCCGTGCGGAATATGAGTCTCTGAAGGCGGAAAGAGACGAGCTGAACCAGAAGCTGGACTGGCTGATGGAGCAGATGCGTCTTGCCAAAAAGAAAGTCTATGGGGCATCGTCCGAGCAGACGAAGGAAGAACTGGCAGGCCAGTTGAGCCTGATGTTTGATGAAACGGAAGCGTGGCTGTCTGCTAAAAGGACTTCCGTAACGGAGAGCAAGGTTGTTGCCCACACCCGGCAGAAGCGGTCTTCCCGTGTGGAGGAGGTACTGCCGGACAATGTTCCTGTTGAGGTGGTAGAACACCGTGTCCCGGAGTCTGAGCGTAACTGTCCTGAATGCGGTACACTCATGACGGAGATTGGGAGTGAGGTTCGCCGTACTCTGGTGATGATCCCCGCCCAGGTGAAGATCCGGGAAGATGTTTATTTTACATACGCCTGCCAGAACTGCAAGCAGACGGGGACGGAAACACCTGTCCTGAAAGCCGAAAAAGAGCCTCCCCTGATCTCAGGCAGCTACGCCTCCCCAGAGGCTGTGGCTCATATCATGGTCCAAAAGTTTGTGATGTACGCTCCGCTGTACCGGCAGGAACAGGAATGGAATCGGGCTGGGGTGATGCTCTCCCGGCAGACGATGAGCAACTGGGTGTTGCGGGTGGCGGAGGATTGGCTGCGGCCCATCTATGACCAGATGCACCAACAGTTGCTTCAGCGAGAGGTCCTCCACGCGGATGAGACGACTCTGCAGGTGCTGAAACTGGAAGGGCGGACGGCCAGGAGCAAGTGCTATATGTGGCTGTACCGGACCGGTGGAGACGCCGGGCACCCCATTGTCCTGTATGAGTACCAGCAGAGCCGAAAGGCGGAGAATGCCGAGGCGTTCCTCAAGGGCTTTACGGGCTGGCTCCATGCTGATGGTTATTCCGGCTACCACCGATTGCCGGAGAACATCCGGGTGGTTGGCTGCTGGGCGCATCTGCGGCGAAAGTTTGACGAAGCGGTGAACGCCTTGCCAAAAGAGCAGCAGACGGGCTGCGCGGCGTTGGAGGGACTGCAATACTGCAATGTTCTCTTCGCCATTGAAAAGGAACTGGCGGATCTGCCGCCGGAAGAACGGTACAAACAGCGTCTGATCCGGTCCAAACCGGTGATGGACGCTTTGTTGGCATGGGCGGAAACAAAAACCGCCCCGCCCAAGTCCTCTTTGGGAAAGGCGCTGTATTATCTGCGGGAGCAGTGGCCATATCTAAAATGCTTTTTGGAGGACGGGCGGCTGGAAATAAGCAACAACCGGGCAGAACGGAGTATGAAACCCTTTGTGATGGGGCGGAAGAACTGGCTGTTTGCAAATACGGAAGGCGGGGCCCAGAGCAGCGCCATTGTTTACAGCCTGATTGAAACGGCCAAGGAAAACGACCTTGACCCATACCGGTATCTGGTCTATGTGCTGTCCAGGGCGCCATCTATGGCCGTGGCTGACAGAGAGTGGGCCACAAAACTGACGCCGGATCTTGTTCCGGTGCAATATCGCAGGGGCCAGGAGGACTCTACAATATAGGTTTTTTAATGGACTGACCGAAAGGCCGGTCCATTTTTTTCGACATTTTCCACCAAAGGGGAACTACAGAGCCTCACAGGTAATCCCTTCCATCCCTTATGCTTTGCATGAAGGGAGGTGAGGAAAATGGAAGCAAGCTTTGATGGAGCAAAACTGCGCGAAGTACGCAAAGACCGAGGCAAGACACAAGCGATGCTGGCCGTAAAAATGGGCACTTCTATTCGCCATGTACGAGCCTTGGAGACCGGTGAGAAGACAAACCCATCCGCATGTCTTCTCTGTAAAGTAGCCGTGGCTTTGGATGTCCCGATGGAAACATTTATGCGGATCCAGCCAGAAGAAGGGGATGAACTTGTATAAAGCAAAAGGAGATGAAACCTTGCCCTACCTAAATGCGACTTGTGATCTGTTGTACAGCCTTGGAGTAACCGCGAATTATAAGGGGTTTCTTCATACTACCTACGCAGTGTCTCTGTGTATGGAACGGCAAGACAGGCTTCTGTTGGTAACAAAATGGCTTTATCCTGATGTTGCCAGGAGATATGGGACGAACTGGAAGGCAGTGGAACGTAATATCCGAACCGTATCCAGGATTGCGTGGATACGCAACCGCGTACTCCTGGAATCCCTTGCGCAAAGGCCTCTTGACAGGCATCTATGTTCTACCGAATTCCTCGCGGTTCTTTTCCATGCGGTTTACTCCGCTGAATTCCAGGATCTTTCTTCATCTAAATCCTAAATCCCATTTACTGTCCAATCTCAAAGGGCGCAGGTTGCAAATTTACCTGCGCCCTTTCTCTTGGCTTATTTTACGCTTACACTTAACCAGCATGGAGCGCTCTGTGGCAGAGCTGCGTCGGGTCGAGAACGAGTGTGGTGTGGCCCCAGTCATTGTTATGGAGTCTACCTCTCACTACCATCTCATCCTATTCCAGTTTTTCTGCGAGGCCGGGTATGAGGTGATTGTAGTCAATCCCATTCAAAGCGGTGCGTTGAAAAACATCAATGTCCGAAAAGTAAAAAATGATAAGGTGGATGCCTACAAGATTGCAATGCTTTATCGGCTCAAGGTCTTGCGAAAATCCCAAGTTCCCGTAGACAGTTTGCGAGGGCTACGGCTGCTCTGCCGCCAGCGTGCGGAACTTATGAACGACGTAACAAGCTACAAAAACCGACTAGCTGCATACTTGGATCAAATTTTCCCTAGCTACGATAAAGTATTTTCGGATGTAGGTGGCGCTGCCTCAAGAGCTGTTTTGCGGGAATGTCCTACTCCACAGATCTTGCTGTTAAAAAGCGAGAACGAACTGCTCCGTATAATTTGTATTGCCGGATATAAAGGCCACACTTTTGGAGTGAAAAAGGTGGAAAAACTTCGCCATGTTGCCGAGGACGCCCTGCGGCTTGGCCTTTACGCACCAGGAAATGCGGCTGTGGTTATATCCGCCGTTGCTATGCTGGACGCTTTGTTGAACGGTATATGGGAAATCGAACAGGCTATCAAAGCATTGATCATTCAGGAACCGTTTATCCAAAAGAATATTGCACTTTTACAGACCATCCCTGGGATTGGCCCCCACAGTTCCATTGCGCTCCTTGCTGAAATCGGAGATTTTACCCTGTTTCAAAAGCCCAAGCAGCTTGTGGCTTATTTCGGCCTTGATCCATCCCAGCGGCAGTCCGGTATGTTTACAGGCTCCAAAATGAAACTATCTAAACGTGGTTCTTCCTATGTCCGAGCCTTGCTTCATTTGGCTGCCGTTTCCTCTGTTGCACCACACAAAAATCAATCCCCTGCTAATCCAGTGCTCTTTGCCTACTACCAAGAAAAATGTAAGACAAAACCACCACGAATTGTTATGTGTGCTCTGATGCACAAGCTCTGTAATATTATCTTTGCCGTTCTCCGCGACCAAAAACCGTTTGAGTTGCGTCAACCGGAGCAACACGCTACTCGGCTGGGGCTGTTTTCTGTCGCATAACATAAATACCCTTACAGGCCCAGCTACCACTGGGCCTTATTGTCATGTTCGTTTTTCTCCCAGACCTAAAATCTGAAATTTCTCTTGACTTTGCTTAACTGGTCTGGTAGTGCGCACCCCTGAAAATGCCTTGGAAATCAAGGGTTTGCGCTTCCTGGAAGTTTGTCCGCATAGCGGCCAGCCTGCAAGGTAAAATAATTTCATACTTTGCAGACAGGAGGCTACGAAATGGAAGATTTCAAATTGACGGTGGAGCGGATCGCGGCCTATGGCCGCTATTTGAAACAGGAGGAACGAGCTTCGGCCACGCTAGAAAAGTATCTGCGGGATGTGCGGGCCTTTGCCCTCTGGCTGGATGGGGAGGCCGTTACCAAGGAGGCCGTGACCGGCTGGAAAGAACGGCTGCTGGCAGAGCGCCGCGCTCCCTCCACGGTAAACGCGGCCTTGTCCGCGCTCAACGGCCTGTTCCGTTTTCTCGGCTGGGAGGGATGCAGGGCAAGGTTCGTCAAGGTACAGCGGCGGCTGTTCCGTGACCCGGCCCGCGAACTCACCCGCCCGGACTATGACCGGCTGATTGCCACGGCGCGGGAGCTGGGCAAGGAACGATTGGCGCTGGTGATGGAAACCATCTGCGCTACCGGCGTCCGGGTGAGCGAGCTCCGCTATCTCACCGTGGAAGCCGTTCAGCGGGGCCGGGCGGAAATCTCCCTGAAAGGGAAAGTCAGGGTGATCCTCATTCCCACCAAGCTGGCACGGAAGCTCTTGAAATACGCCAAGAAAAACAAAACCGCTTCCGGCGAGATTTTTCTCACGGGAAACGGTAAAAGTCTTTCAAGGCGGCAGATATGGGCGGAAATGAAACGGCTGTGCGTCAGGGCGGGGGTGGAGCCGTCCAGGGTGTTCCCCCATAATCTCCGGCACCTGTTCGCCACGGCCTACTACCGGGCCTACCGGGATATTGCAAAGCTGGCGGACGTGCTGGGGCACAGCTCCATTGAAACGACCCGTATCTATCTCCTGACCTCCGGCGAGGAGCA
This sequence comes from Intestinibacillus sp. NTUH-41-i26, assembly GCF_032769475.1. Lineage (GTDB taxonomy): Bacteria > Bacillota > Clostridia > Oscillospirales > Butyricicoccaceae > Agathobaculum > Agathobaculum ammoniilyticum. Next base: position 1,643,400 of record NZ_CP136477.1, on the reverse strand, counting down.
CCAGCGCCAGCTTGACCGCTTGGGGCTGGTATCATAGGCAGAGTTAACATTCCGCCCCAAACAAAACGGTTTTTCTACCTGCGGGACTACATATACAAAGTAATTATATCATTCCTGTCCTTGAAAAGCAAGGAAGTTCCTAACTTTTGGGCGTGAAAAAGCCAGCCGCAAAAAGAAGATTTTTTTGCGGCCTGGTTTCGTGCGTCCCCTGCTCTCCTTTCACGGGAGCAGGGGACGCTTATTTTTTGCGTTTGGCCTTTCCAATGGACACATGAGCACTAAAGCTGTGTGCGGAATGTTAATTCTGACTGCTGAGAGGTAATGGGTATGCCAGAGGAAAAGATACAGGGAAGGTCCGGTTTCCCTGAGAATACAGAACGCTCCCACAGGCTCGGCCTGTGCCTGACAGACGAGCTGGAGCTGCGGTTCCTGGAAAACCTGCGGGAGCATGGGCGGACAAAAGATACCATCAGCGTCTACCGCCGCAACCTCTCCAGGCTGCGGAAAAGTCTGCCAGAGGACAGCAAACTGGATCCCGCATTTCTTTCTAACTGGCAGTCCGAGTTATTGGAGCAGGGCTATTCCCCGGGCACCGTCAATAGCTGCACCGCCACCGTCAACAGCCTTTTGGAGTTCGCAGGACGGCAAGACCTCCGGGTAGAACAGGTTTCTCCAGACGAGAATATACCTTTGCCGGAACTGACCAGAAATGAATATCTTCGGCTGCTCCAGACGGCAAAGCTGCTGGGCAAACGCCAGACCTATCTGCTGGTGCTGCTGTTCGGCACGATGGACCTGCCGCTTCACACCTTGTCCCGCGTGACTGTGGAGGCTGTGCGGGAGGGCTGGGTACTTGTTCCGAGCAGGCTGCGCGTCCCGCCCTGTCTGCGGGCGGAGCTGCTGGCCTATGCTGGGGAGCAGGGGATCGGGAGCGGCCCTATATTCTGCACTCGGTATGGTAGGCCAATGGACCGGGGGAATATCAATGTCCGTCTCCAGTCCTTGTCCCGTGACGCGCGGGTATCGCCGGAAAAATGCAATCCCCGGTGCCTGCGGAAACTGTGCGTTGCCACGCAGGCGGGCATCCGATCCAGTTTGGAACTTCTGATTGAGCAAGCCTATGACCGGCTACTGGAAACGGAGGCTTTGACTGTGGGATGGAACGAAAGCGAGGTGATGGAACGATGACCTTTGAAATACCGCTTGTGGACGCGCTTTCTATTCAAGCGGACTGCATGTATTTATCTGATCTGCGCTATCTGGACAAATGGCAGCGGGTGCGGCTGGCCCGAATATTGGAGCAGTTGCCAGCCGACGCCGCTTCTCTGGAAGAATGGAATAATGCGCTGCAATATCTGGCACAGCAGCCACCGGAAGAAACGGCGGCGGCCGCACGGGAGCGGCTGATCCAATCATCATCCTCTCTTAATAGGGGAGGGACGAGCTTGGGGACACTTTGTCCCCAAGCCATGACAAAAGAAAAACAGGAGGACTTCACTACACGAAAAAAGCGAATACTGTCATGCTTGCTGTGTGCAGTCATGGTTATTGGGATTTCTCAACGATTGCCTTGGCAGCCGGGCGCATGGTACTATCTGGCGGTATAGGAGGCTACCAACAGCCATGATTTCAACCGCGAGGGAGATGTGCATGGGCATTGGACCAAGCTGACCGCTGACCCAGATTGGACGAAGTATCAAACTAACAGATAGGACGGGAGACAAGGGTAAACCATACGAAGTTGGGAGGCTTCGGCCCCGGCTTCTCCGAGCCTTTCGCTTCGGCGGAGGGTTCGGAGAAGCTCATAAAAAGAGAAAAGGAGCTGTTGCTTATTCACTATGCGGCAGAAACTTAATTTCCACCATAAAATACCGGAACGAGGGATGCCTATGGCTATGGCCTTGGGTTAGTATCTGAAAACTGTATAGCTCCCACAAAAGAGCCCGCAAAGGCCGTTCAGGTCTTTGCGGGCTTTCGTTATGTCGGGTTATGGAAAAGTTTTTGGAATACCCCCGTATTTTGCTGGTTTCTCCCGCAGCCCATAGCATCCCCCGTTCCCGCTGTTCTTTCGGCCTGCATCCTCTTTTTCTCTGTCACCGTTCCGACAAGCTCCCCTGCTTTGAGACAAAGTGTCCCGAAGCCCGCTGCCGCTCACAGATAAATCGACTGTAGAAGTGAATGGCGTAGATAGAGGAAAGCCTTATCTGAAATCTTTGACTACATCATAAGATCATTTCAGATAAGACTTTTCCATTGTATATACTAGCGCATGATCAATCCATACAACATTGTGTGCAGCAATTCATGTGCTTTCTGCTCAGCATCGGGTACCGAATCCTCACGGATATAGACCCCCAGAAAATTTACAAACGCCCGAAACTGCGCAATAGCTTGATCAAGCGTCAGGCGATCGGCCAGATTTTCTTTTTGCAGGATGGTGCGCAATGCATGATCGTTAAACTGGTCAAACTCCTGTCGGCATTTTGCAATCTGTTCGGCCAAATGGCTTTGCGGATATATCAGCACATCGTAAAACAACTGACGATGCATCGGATGCTTCTGAAAAAAATCTATGCGCATGGCAAAGTATTGGTCGATCGTCAGTGTGGAGAGATCAAGCTGCCCACGCAGGAAATTCGTCATTTCCTGAAACAAAAGAGATATGCAGTCAAGATACAGTGCATCCTTGTTTTCATAATAATGATATAGCAGTCCCTTGGAAATGTTTCCTCTGGTGCAAATCTGGTTGATACCGCTGCCGGCATATCCGTGCTCGGCAAATTCGGTAAACGCGTGCATGCGGATCATGCTGCGGCTGCGCCGGCTTCGTTCTGCCTGCTTCATAATCCATCACCTCTTGGTTACAGTATAGCAAAATTTCTATGATACAGCAATACAGGAATTGACTGTTTGGTCTGTTTGTTGTAATATAAAACAAACCAAACGGTTTATTTTATGATCTCAGACAGGGGTGATACATATGAAAAGGGCGATCGTGTCGGCTGTATTGTGTTCCACTATATTGGCAGGTACATCTGGTGCCACTGCATGGCCAGGATGGGCGCAGGACGCAAGGGATTGGGCACAATCGCTTGCGTTAAGCGAAGATATTCTGGATGCACCGGAGGCCGCTGTTACACGCGGACAGGCGGTGCAACTGCTATATGAGGTGGCAGGGCGGCCGAATGCACCGGCAGACACGCCATTTACCGACGTGCCGGAAACCTATGCCGATGCAACTGCATGGGCCGCTGAGCAGGGCTTTGTCGAAGGCCTTGGTGACGGAAAGTACCAGCCTGAAAGACCATTGACACGGCAGGAATTTGCCGCTATGCTGTACCGCAGCGCAGGTGGGCCAGCGGTCAGCGGCAGTGAGCTTTCCGCCTACACGGATGCGGCATCGGTTGCAGACTGGGCATGGGACGCGGTGCTCTGGTGTAGCAAGATCGGGTTGCTTAACGGCAGATCCAACCACCTCCTTGCACCGGAGGATACCATCATCTTGGCGGAGGCCGTGCTGATCCTCCAGCGGGATGCACAGCTGCCGGATACCGCGCAGCTCCAGAAGGATCTTGAGACCCTAAGCATGCAGCATCACCCGATCGGCTCGGTGGGTGAGCAGGCGGCGGTGCAGTATCTGCAAAGCCGTTTCACAGAGATGGGCTATCTGGTCAGCACGCAAGACTATACGAATGATGCAGGGCAGACCGGCGCTAACGTGATTGCGGTCAAGCCGGCGGCAGCGGCAAATGCAGATATCCTTTTGGTGTCTGCCCACCATGATAGTGTGCCGACGGCCTACGGTGCGAATGACAATGCTTCGGGCGTGACCGCGCTGCTCGCGGTTGCGGAGGCGATGAAGGACACGGCGACCGATACCGAGATCCGCTTCATCAGCTTTACGGATGAGGAAAACGGAAAAAACGGCTCGCGGTACTACACCTCGAAGCTCTCCGAAGCAGAGCGCAGCCGCATGATCGGCGACATCCAACTGGATATGCTGGGCGGACTCGGTTCGAGCGGCAGCAAGGTCTGTACGATGGACGGCGAGACCAACTGGCTGAGCGACCTGATCGGGCAGAAAAACGCCTCCTTTATGATGGGCGCGGAGACCGCGAGCGGCCACGCCTCTTTCCAACTGGCGGGCGTGCCGAGCGTTCTGGTGATGCAGAACGGGCGCGGCTACCTCTATCACTCGGCGGCGGATGTCGCCAGCCAGATTGACCTGTATACCCTTGCAGGCGCGGCGCAGACCGTGACCGCTGCAGTGCAGGAAATCGCGGATGCGGATACGCCGTCCTATAGGGATATAGCGCATGCGCAGGCGGAGGGCTATACCTACCGCCAGACCCGCCAGAACGTGATTTATTTCAACAGCTCGCTCGCGGACACAGAGGCTTATATAGGCGTTGTCGGCGAGCTGGTGGATACGGAAGAGGTAAACGGCGACGGCTGGACCGATGTTTACGACACCTATCTGTACTCTATGCGGTGGTTCGACGGAGAACAGCCGATGAACACCTACTACCGCTACCGCAACGGTTTTTTGCAGAATATTGAGATCCATCCCACCGAAACCGGCTACACCTCAGATCAGGTGCGCAGCCTGATCACTGCAATGTACGGTGCGCCATCCGCTTCGGTGCAGGGAAGTGAAAGCTGGGCCGACGAGGTGTACAGCAAATACATCACTCTGTCGGATACGGCTGAGGGCTGTATGGTCACAGTGTCAAACTATTCGCTCGGCATCACCAACGTGATCGCAGAATATCCGGTCGTGAACGGCCGCGCGCAGATCGGCAATGCCCAGCACGCAAAGGTGTGGGACTTCCTATGCGCTATCCTGCCGGATGAGGCGCGTGTCAAAATTGCGGAGTTTAACCTGTATACCGACGGCTACAGCAATGTTCTGGCCTATACCTCGCCGGTTGAGGACGAAAACGGCGGGACGGATAACACCCGCTTTTCCATCAGCATCGACTACTACGATGTGTATGATGAAAACGGTAACTCGCGCGACTGGAGCAAGCTGACTTATACCATCCTTCATGAGTACGGCCATGTGCTGCTCGAAGATGAGACACAGGTTGACCTATTGGTCGGCAGCGATACGCACGACCCAGCGGGCTTTGTACCCGGCTCGTTCCGCAAGACGTTTTATGACCGCTTCTGGAAGCAGATCGACACCGGTGCCGGTGTAAATGATTACGAACAAAACCCGACGCACTATGTCAGCCGCTACGGTGCAAACTACTTCCATGAGGATATTGCGGACACCTTTGCGGTGTTCGTGCTGGGTGCCAAGCCTGAGGGCGATACTGTGGCCGAGCAGAAGCTGCTTGCGTTCTGGGCGGATGCAGATATGGTGACGCTGCGGCAGGCAATCCGGGATAATATGAGCCTGGATCAGCCACAGAAGCCGGTGGAACCGGAAGAGCCGACTGAGTCGGAAAACCCAGACAGCGGAGAGGAGGTGCTCTGCGTAACAGATACTGCACAGATCAAGGCAGAACTCAACGATGCGATTGCGACGGTGCGGCAGCCTGCCGCCTTTGTAATCGCTGCGCTGGAAGATACCTCTGATCTTAAAATGGATGTGCAGAACCTCTATAACAGCCTGCTTTCCGAGCATCCGGCGTATAAATACGCCTATGATATGCAGGTCTCGGTCAGCAACAGCGTGCTGCGCTGCACGTTCTCCTACATGCCCTATCGAAGCGGGGACTATCCAACGGGTTTTCAGGGTGTGGAGGCCGCCTGCCTGAACGATCTTATCCGGATCGCACGGGACAATATAACGAAAGAAAGTGTATCCATCCGCATCACCGATCCGGAACTGACGGTGGACGATATGAACAAGGCGCTTCAGCAGGCTGGCGGCAGCTATATCCTGTGCCAGCTGAACGAGGACGGCACAGCGATCACCTTTGCACCGCAAAATCATCTGGGCCGGACGGAGGCGCTGGAACGTTTATCCGAGATTGACCGCCTAACCAGTAAAGTGGTAGATGAAATCATCACAGCGGACATGACTGGGGCCGAGAAGGCCGAAGCGCTGTATACCTATGTGACCGAAAACGTGCGATATGACCAGCGGTATTACGCGGACCGAGACAATATGCCGTACGATTCGCAGACCGCTTATGGCGCGCTGCACGACGGGCTTGCCATCTGCGGCGGGTATGCACAGGCCGTACAGCGCTTATTTGAAGCGGCAGATATCCCGTGCTATACCGTCACCGGCACGATGGGCGGTGAAAACCACATGTGGAATATCGCCTATCTGGACGGTGTATGGCGGTATTATGATGCGACCAGCGACCGCGGTCGTGCGGCCTATTGGTTTAATTATTTTGGAGTGCCCTCAGAACAGCTTGCGCGGTATGAGTGGGACACGGATTGGGTGCAGCGGCTGACACGGTCTGCTGTTTGAATAGAGCCGCCATTGTAAAAAGTCCAATGGTATGAAGTCAGAAAATTTTGAAGAAAAGTGAAGTGAAACGGCTGTTTAGTCAGGAAAAAGGCAACATCGAACCAAGCCCTACCCCCTATGATTTTAGAAACAGGGCTTTGGCGTCAGAGCGGCAAGTAATAAGCCCAGCTCTCTAATGGGATATACAGGCGGTTGTCCTTCAGCAGTCGAAAGATCAACCGAATCAGTTTTCTGGCAGTTAAAGCGAGTGCGCGTTTGTGCTGGTATTTGTTGATTTGAGGTCATAGTAGCGCCAGAACGCGGAGTCGCATCTTCTCACAAAGTTGGCAGCTTCCAGCAGGTAGTAGCGGAGATAGCGGTTGCCGGATTTGATCATTCTGGAGTGTTCGGCCTCGAAGTTGCCAGACCGGTTCTTGTACCAGACAAGACCGGCATATTTGGCGACAGAGGCTTGAGAATCAAAACGGTGAATATCGCCGATTTCAGCGACGATACCGGCTGAGTAGACTTTGCCAATGCCTGGGATGGATGTCAGCGTGTTTCGAATGATCTCAAACTGGTGTTCAATGCCTTGTCCAAGATCTTGCCCCGCTTTTCCAAGGCCTGCATCGAAGCGGTGGATACGGCAATGGCTTGGTTCACGGAGTTGTTTACGGTAACAGGCAAGCGGTAAGATAGACCTCCCTGTTGATTCTGCCGAAATGGAGATGGTCGGCAATCACAAAGGCATCCCCCAGTCGTTTTTCGGCAGGTCTGGATAGGCTTCCTTGAAATCATGCGCCTGCTTTGGGTTGAGAACATGGATCTTCCGTTGAAACCGGCTCAAGCTGCCACATCCTCATGCAGTGCGCAAACAAGGCTGTCACCATAGATGGAGGCAATCACTACATCGTTGAGCTACATGGAACCAAGCGCCGACACGATTCTCTCTGACAACTGTTTAGCACCACTCAGGTTATTCTGCATGGAAAAACTGGAGTGCAGGCTTTGAGATACCCATGATAACCGGAGCATCCGCAACCTCGTGTATCAGAATCATTCCAGAGAAGACCAATGCGATATCCCTCACGGCTGAAAGAGCGGCCTTTCCTCCGACGAACAGCCAATGAGTTTGCAGCTAACTTCCGGCTCAGGGGAACAGACTTCCTTTGAGCAGCCTGGTGGCTCAACTGGAGGAACCAAAACTTGACCCTGCTGTCCTACAGCTATTGTATCACGGGCATCTCAATGCCTGCCGGCCTTTTCGCTACGCTACTGGTTCCAAAGGAAAGATGTAGCGCCAAGATAGAAAGGAACTTCGATGCTTTTGGCTTTTGGGGCAATGGATACTGGGCTAATGTTTCCAGCAGTGCTGGGTGGGGGTCCCATACGACATTAACGGCGGTACGAATATTACGCTCTACGCACTTCTAGGTAGTCGCGTAGTGTTTCGCTACTTCTGGATACAGCCATTTTGCCACCAGAGCAGCCGGTCTGGCTACTGGGTCGCCAGATACACTGCATAAGAGGTGTGAAAGAAGCCAGTGTAATTTGCCGTAAGACCGAGTTGGTATAACAGTGTGAAAATTTCGGAAATATCGGGGGTGTTCTTAGGGGGACTCCTTTTACGGAATCCCTTCAGGAAGGCTTTTAGTTCATCAGCGTTCAACATGAGCAGAAGGAAAAGCCGAGCGATTGCAGAAAAGCGGTATTGCTCACGCTCTAAATCTCCGTATGCCCGGCTGGTAATGCGCAGCCGCTCCGCCATTTCCTCATGCGTCAGGTTTCGGAGCTCTTGAAGCGTATCTGTGTATTCCGCAAGAAATTCTTTTGCTAACATTTTGTACAGTTTCATGAGATAAGACCTCCATTTTCGACAGATTCTATGGAAATCTTATTCTGGACAGAAGCGTGCTTCCAGGTAGCACACTTCCTCCCTTGAAATGTTCTATTTCTGTTTTATTCGATTGTTATTGTTATTTTTTATTATTATACGAGGAGGAAGGACCTATGAAGAAAAAGACGTTTGCCGTTGGGATCAGTCTGGTTTGCGCATTGCTGCTGATGGGCTGTAGCATTGCGGGGGCTGGGACCAGCAAAAAGTCGGATACCGAACAGGCAGAGGCTATACAATACACTATCGCGGATGCCGATGAGCTGATCGGTAAGGCAGATAGCGATATTGCGGATGTTTTCGGCGGTGGAGAGGAGAACTGGACGAGTGATAAATCGACATATATCGGCCGGATGTATCAGACCGAGCTGTATGGAGAGTCGGTAACGATCCATGCCGTGTGCGGTGGTGAGAAGACCGTGGACGCGGTTTCCATCTGGATCACCGACGGCGGACAGGAAGTTGCGGATGAACTTGTGCAGACTTGGCAGGATCGTGTCACAGCGTTCACAGGCACGGAAATGCAGGATCAGGGCATCGCAGAAGAGTCCGGTGCAAAATCATGGAAATGGCCTGCGAGCGACCGATTCTACACCCTGCGTTTAATGGGAAATATTTTGACGCTTGATATCAATCCTGCTGTTGGTGAAATAAAATAGAAAAACGGTGGCCGATTAGATAAGGGGTTGTCTATCATTTTATCGATCATATGTATCCGATCAGATTCTAATAGCATATTGATCGTTGATCGGGGAAAACAAGTTGCAGTGGCTGGCAAAGAGGCGCCAGATGCGCCGTGGTACATCTGGAACGGAACTGCATCCAGATCAAGCGCAAACAATTAGAAAAGGTGATACAGTCTGGACGTTATCTAACGAAAAAGAGCCTGGATACATATTAATTTATATCATAAAAAGTAAAATGAAAGGCTGTGATTTTATTGTAATTATGATATAATCAATATATCGCATCAAGGCTCTTTCCCTAACAGACGGAAAAGAACAATACCATGTTGGAACAGCGGACTGAGGAGAATCAGAGTAAAGCAAGATATTTTTATAAATATGTAGCTATAGACGGAAAGCAGAAGTCTGTATACCTGTAGAAGCTGCCAGCGATGAACAAAGTACCTGTCAGGAAGCGAGACTGTATCCCCCTGTGCAACAAGGAGCAGGAGATACAGAAAAATCTTGCGGACGTAGAAGATGCGATAGGCGGGAAGCTGATCGCCAGACCGGCCGCTTTGATTATTCGTTGAATGCTTACAATCAGGAACAAGGACAAAACACGGATAATTCTGGCCGAGGAACATGAATAGGCATCGTTTTGCATCATTAAAAAGAACAAACGATATAGGAAGTTGTGAAAATCAAAGCGAGGAAATATGAAGTGTATTCTGAAAAAGTTCTATTGAACGCTCAAAATCAATGTTTTATAAATATTTAAAATAAATGAAAGCAACTTCTTTTTCAGCAAGTTCAAATGTTGCATGGAATGTAAAAGGAAAAGCACAAGCCACATTAGGTTTTAATTTCAGCAAGAGTTATACAATAGGGCATTCGGGTTCACGAAAAGTCCCTAGCACACACAATGGTAGGAAAGTTAAAAGAGCCGAACTGAAAGCTTATAGATTGTATGACAAACATACTTTTAAAGTAACGTGGACAAGTATTCATGTAAAACAACCTCAATATTACGGTACATATTGGGCAAAAAAACCAAGTGGTTACCATTATAAAATGGTATATTATTACAAATAAACAAATGTGTTCTGAAATTGATTTCGTCGAAACAGTGAAAAGAAGACTAGATATTTAAGTAATCTAGTCTTCTTTTCTTAGTTTTATATCATATCAAGGCTCGGTCAATCGTGGTAAATTCGTGGTAAAATGGTTATTTTTCTATACTTTAAAATGATTGAAAGTATAGTGTTTATATGGATAATCAAAAATTATATATATAATTTGACTTAAATAGTTAAACGCTCTATGAGTACACTCCCTCTTACAAAATCGACTATGCTTGCTATAATTTTTCACAATACTACTCTAATATGAGGCGGCTTTCATGAGTATTACCCTTGCTGATGTACTTCGGTTGCCATCGATGGCTGGTGCAGAAGTCTTATCTGGACACAATTCACTATTGCAGCCGGTAGAATCTATAAATGTTTTAGAATATGCCGAGATAAGCGATGAATTGGAACAGTTTTTCAGTTCCAACCATTACGAGGGCAGTGAACTGATTATCACCGCCTTTGCTAACATCCGGAATGATATAGAAACGCAGTGTGAAAATATTAGGCGGTATCATAGCATTGGTGCTGTGGGTTTCATCTTGTTTTATGTGGGATTTCTCCTGCCGGAAGTTGATCAACGACTGATCGACCTGTGTAATGAGTTGGAATTTCCTTTGATTTGCATGCCAAAAGGACGGCTAAATATACGATACAGCGAGATTATCGGTGAGATTATGTTCGAAGTATTCCGATCTCGTCAGAGGGAAAGCTACTTCGTTAGTGACCTACTGCAGCGTATATCCGATTTGCCTCCCCATCAGCGAAACATAAAGGCGCTTATGCGTATGTTAAGCGATCATCTTCATGCTTCTGTAATCTTGACCGATCCCTTTTCGCAAGACCATTTGTGCGTTTGCTGGCCGCGCGCCCTACTTGATACCATACAAGACAATTTAAGCAAGTGGCTTAGGAAAATGGAAGGGCTCAACTCGTTGCAAATTTCCCTTGGGGATAGCATCGGCCATCTCCAGCGTTGCCCTGTTCTCTTTAGCGATCCCGGCGAACGTTGCGTGTATTTGCTAAAATATAAGGACTCTTTATCGGAGGATGTTCTTTGGCAAACCAGTGAACTAATTCGACTATTTATCAATATCTGGAGCAAGAATCCGCAGAAAATGGTCACCACAGAAATCGTTCGGGCTATTATTAACGATGATGTTGGTCAAATGACCCGTTTATCACAACTTTTTAATATCGATGTCAGCAAGCTAAATCAAATGTGGCTTTTCCATCCCAAAGACAACAGCCAGCAGTATAGTGAAAGCATAGTACGGGAGATTACCGAGTATTTCTCATCTCATTATAGCTTGTTGTTAATCAGTTATTACGAAGAAAACCTGGTAGTATTCACTTGCGCCCCTGACCGGTACGACCAGAGGCAGGAGTTGCTTGATAATATCTGCCCTCTACTTGCTCAATCCTGCGCCAATTACGATATTGTTTGCTATGATTGCTTACAGACTACGAAAAGCGTGCGCAATGCCTACTTGGATAGCGTTGCATGTCTTGATGCAGCGCGAAAGATTTATCCAGAGAAATTGGTCATGCGTTCCTCAGATATTTTGTTTGCAAGGCAGTGTTGCGCGTTGTTGGGCGACCGTGAAAGACTGCAACAGTATCTGGATATATTGAATCAACTCCAAACAGCCAATCCCGTTCTGATTTCTACGCTTGAGACATATCTGCTGGATACTCCATCTAACATGGCACAGACAGCGAAGCTCCTTTTCGTCCATTTAAACACAATCAAATATCGGCTTCACATTGCTCAAGACCTGCTCGGATATGTTCCCAGCCAGATGCCTGACGCATATCCGCTTTATATGGCCGTATCCCTGAATCGCCTACTTAGAGAATAATGTTTGTTGACGGGCCTGCTTGTTCAAAACGAATAAGCAGGCCCGCTGTTTTTTTGTCCCAAAAGACAATTACAGATCAACAGTGTAGAGCTATAATTTTTATAGAACAATTTTTACACTTATACCACACAAAACATGTAATTTAGGAGGCGGCATGATATGAAGAAGTTCGATGTCTATGATTACGACAAACTGGTGGATGTCATTTATGGTGCTACTTTTTTTGGTGCAGGTGGCGGTGGATCGATCTCCAATGGCATGGACCTTTTGAACACCTTCCCTAAGGATGTAGAGTTAAAAGTCTATCCTCTCAGCGAAATGGAGGTCGATGAGTATTCGGTTATGGCCGCCGGCTTGGGTTCTCCGTTAGCTATGAAAGAGAAAGGCTTTGGACCTGAAGCTATCAGTGTGGTTAAAGGTATGATGAAAGTAGCAGAGGATGCCGGAAAGAAAGTTGCCTACGTTTATTCTGGGGAACAGGGCGGGTTTAATACAATGGTTCCCATTTATGCTGCCCTTCACGCAGGACTTCCGTTGCTAGATCTGGACGGCAATGGCAGAGCAGTCCCCGAGTTAAATACCGGCTTAGCTCCAATCAATAATATCCCGATAGATCCTTTAGTTTTGGCAAATTCCAATGGTGATCTTGTGGTAGGCCATCCTAAAAATCCGCTGGACAGTGTAGCCTGCGAGACAATTGCCCGCTCTATCTGTATGGCGTATGGTATGAGTGTAGGCTTCTCTACTTGGATGATGAGCAAGGCCGATCATGAAAAGGCATCCGCCATTGGGCAAATTAGTCGGGATCAGCAGGTGGGTGCTATCCTTCGGAGTAATGCAACCACTAAGGATAACCTTTCCCAAAAGCTTGAAGAAATTGGTGTAAAACATAAGGTGTTTACTGCCGGAAAAATCAGTAAAATTGATGTCTCCGTGGAAAATGGATTTGACTTCGGTAAGACAATAATTACCGGTGACGATGGTAAATTGTATAAAATAGACTTTAAGAACGAAAATCTTATTATCCGAGACGCGCAAGATAGTGCTCTGCTGGTAGTCCCGGAACTCATTATCCTTCTCGATACTGACACAATGAAGCCTCTGACCAACGCTGACACAAAAGAAGGACAAAATGTAATGCTTCTGGGTGTCAGGGCTCCTCAGCGCTGGTGGGATCACGAGTCTGGATATAGTTGCTGGGCTCATATCTTGAAGTTAATCGGTTATTCTGTGGCAGACAAAGCTATCCCCTTGAACTGATTGATTATATATTTGCACCTCTTGGCGTGGGGGAGTCCCCCACGCCGTTTGTCAAATATTTGGACACTCCTGACGATTATGGAAATAAAAAAGTAATGGAGGAGAACATATGGCGAAAAATTCACAAGTGGAATCTGCCGGCCTAAACGCTATCCCGATAGAAGAACGGAAAAGCTGGCCTGGAGTTGCATTTATTTGGGCTGGTTCCTGTTGCTGTGTTCCTGCGCTGATGGTTGGCGCTGGCATCACTATGGGCCTTCCTTTTGGCTTGGCTGCCTTAGCGATGATAATTGGATATAGCGTCTCTGTTATCATGATGATCCTTATGAGTATCCTCTCTGCTGATCGTGGGTTGCCGGCTGTCGTTGCAATCTCCAGTTCTTTTGGAAAAGCGGGTGCAAGCAAATTGGTTTCTCTGATCATAGCATTTTGTTACACTTGTTGGTTTGGATTTCAAGCAGTTGTTTGCGGTGAAGCCTTTGCATCCATTCTTCAGGGGATTGGTGTGCCTATCCCCAGCATGCTTTCCACTATCATTTGGGGAATGATTATGTGCATTACTGCAGTTTATGGATATTCCTGGATTGAAAAGCTGAATGTCATCGCAGTTCCCGCACTTATTCTCATTTTAGTATATGCCATGATTGTAGTATTTGGCGACCCTGAATCCATTGTTAAAATCACCAACCATACCCCTACTACGCAAATGTCGATGATTGCTGCTGTAGGAACTTCTATTGGCGGTTTTGCTTCTGGCGCTGTTTTATCCGGTGATGTAACTCGCTACTGTAAAAGCCGAAAAGATGTTGTTATTTCCAGTATAGTTGGTGTCATTCCGGTAGGCGTTGGTACGATGCTGGTCGGATCTATACTGGCAATCCATTCAGGGGCTGTTGGAATGGACACTGGAAGCATTGTTACTATGCTTTCCAGTGTCGGCAGTCCCATCTTGGGGATGCTGGTGCTGGTTCTCGCGACATGGACAACCAATGTATGTAATGCCTATTCCGCTGGGTTTGCATTGTTAAGTTTGACAGGCGCCCATGATAACAAACGCGCATGGTTTACATTAGGAGCCGGCATCATAGGCACACTGCTGGCAGTGATTGGGATTACTAATTATTTCAACAGTTTCTTGAATATCCTGGCTGTATTCATACCTCCCATCGTAGGTGTCGTCGCTGTGGACTACTTTGTCATAAAGAAAGGTAATCCTGCCGCGTGGGCAGAGAAGCCAGGTTTCAATTGGGCTGGTGTTATTGCTTGGATTGTTGGCTCTGCCATAGCATTATTGCTACCAGAACTCCTGATTCCTACTCTCAACGCCATTGTCATTGCTTGTATATTGTATCTCATTCTGTATCCAATATTCTATCGTGGAAACCGTACCGGCGTAGAGTGACATTGAGTCTATTTCTATATTTTATGGGCAAGACCGGCTATAAAAGGTCAAGAGGTTAGTACGAAAAAGGTGGAAGAAAGATGAGAAGTGATCAGGGCATGATAAGGTGCCGGGGAGCAGTCTGCGGCTGAGAGGGACGCAGTATGTAAGAAGCGATGATCTCAATAAATTCAGAGGCGGTAGGGATACAGGTCAGGGGATAGCCAGATTTCTGGCATCTTGGACATCCTTGGGGTCATTATTTTGAGAGAAATTGGAGACATCCACCGCTTTAACGCCTCCAACAAGCTGGCTGCCTTTGCAGGGTTGGATGTACGGGTTACACAGTACGGAGAGTTTATCGGAACTCGGCAGAAAATTTCCAAACGCGCCCTCTTTGCTGTTGGCGAATGAGATGCTGTCCAGTAGGGCTTTCCCACTTTCATCTATAAACGGTTGCTTCGTGCTTGTATTTCGCGATGTCGATCCCGCAGTAGAACATGGCGAAATCCCCTGTTACAAAATTTCAGACAGAGTTCCCTTACGCTTCTTTGCAGGGCACAGCCTCGTCAGATATACCCCGCATACTCGCTATCCAGCTCATTCGTGTCTACCCGCAAAGACAGAGGCGCAATTCTTTCGTCCGAAGCACTTCTTCAATGAGCTGATCTGTACCCTCTGTCTGTTGGCCCTATTATCTCATCTGCCTGATGAAACAACAAGTGGGTTTTATGCGGTTCCCACCACAATCCAAAACCGTAAATACATTATACAAGGAGAGGATATTATGAACGGTTTAACGGGTTTACAGCCGCAACGAGTGTTCCAATTTTTTGAATCGATCTGTAGAATCCCCCATGGCTCTGGCAATGTATCTGCTTTAGTAGACTATTGTGTCCAATTTGCAGAGGAACAGGGCCTATCTTGGACTCGAGATTCATCGAACAATCTGGTAATCCGCAAGTCTGGTAGCATAGGATATGAAAATTCAGATGTACTAATCCTTCAAGGACACACGGACATGGTTTGTGAGAAAGATACTGGCGTGGAGTTCGATTTTGAGAAAGATAGTATTGTCCCGTTCGTAGATGGGGACTGGATTCGCGCAAATGGAACTACATTGGGTGGAGACAATGGCATCGCGATTGCTATGTGTTTAGCATTACTGGAAGACAATTCGTTGGAGCATCCGCCTTTGGAGGTTCTGTTTACCTCAGATGAGGAGGTTGGGATGCTTGGCGCATTTGCATTTGACTGCCGCAATTTATCGGGACATAAACTCATCAATTTAGATTCCGAACGCGAGGGGGTGTTGATGTGTAGTTGCGCCGGCGGGGCTAATGTCCATTCTATAGTTCCTATCCAACGAGAAAGCAAAAGCTTACCTCAAATCACATTGGAAATAAGTGGGCTGAAAAGTGGACATTCTGGTGTGGAGATTGACAAGGGTCGTGCTAACGCTAATGTCTTAATGGCAAGAGTATTGAACGCGATAGCAGAAAAAACATCCTGTCAGTTAGCTGAGCTTAATGGTGGAACCAGAGAGACTGCTATTGCGCCTAAAAGTAAAGCAATCCTATTTGTACCGGCCAACGAAATAGATATGGTGTTACATATAGCGGCCTCCATAGGCGAATCACTCAAGAAAGAATATGCGTCGACAGAGCCGGATTTAACTGTTGCTACAGAGGTTCGGCCTGAAAAGGAGGCTCTCATTCTCACTGTGCCATGCACAAAAAGAGTTGTGCAGTTGTTGCTGGCTTTACCAGATGGGGTGCAGGCTATGAGTATGGATATGCTTGGTCTGGTGCAGACCTCTGTCAATTTTGGAGTGTTGGAGTTGCATGAGCAGGAGCTATTTCTTTCCCATTCCGTATGTAGCTCTATGACGACACAAAAAAAATGGGTGTTAGATCGCGTGAAAGCAGCTGTTACTTTAGCTGGTGGAGATACTGATATCTCTGGAAATTATCCAGGGTGGGCCTATAATCCAAGTTCGGTAGTCAAAGACACCATTGTAAACGCTTATCGATCCTTGTTTGGTGTGGATGCGAAAATCGATGCAGTTCATGCTGGAATAGAATGTGGCCTGTTTGCAGACAGTATTGAGGACTTGGACTGTGTATCTATCGGCCCAGATATGGAAGATGTCCACACATCTAGGGAACGTCTTAGCATATCTTCTGTACAACGTACCTACATGCTTTTAAAAAAAGTGCTTAAGGATAGCAAGTAGTCCACTACTTTTTCCTGATCTGATACATGATACGACAAGCCCGACGAAATCTTGTGATTTCGTCGGGCTTGTTTTGCTTTCAATGGATTCATTATAACCAGGAAATTTAAAGGCGGAAGTGAAACGGAGAAAATCGACGGTTACTCCTAACACAGTTCTTATTGTGAGCCGGTATGTAGTGGTTTAAAGTTTTTTTAAGCTGGTATAGGGACAGCAACCTCCAGCCGAGCCGTCGATAGTCGGGAAGGACGGCGTGCCTGGTGCGCTGTCGTTAAAATGGAAAGCCACTTTGCAGGCAGGAAAGATCCAAACAAAAAGCTGATAATAAAACTGCAGCCTATTGAGATAGGCTGCAGTTTTTTGCTTCACGATCCGTTATGTAGATCAGGCTGTCTGACCAGAGGCATCGTCGCAAGTAACAGGGGCGGTGCTTTTCAAATGAATAATAGCGTTTTCCACCTGGTGTTCCCGAATGCTGATTACTTTGACTACCATACAGCCGATTTCAAGATCAAATTGAGAGCCATCCTGTGGAACTGTGCCAAGGGTTCCAAAAACCAAGCCGTTGAAGGTATCGTGATCCTCATACGCAAGGGGAATCCCCAACGCTTCTGACAAGTCCTCGAGGGAAGCACTGCCCTGTACCTGCCAGGTGGATGTATCAAGCTGGACGATGGGAGGAGATACCTGGGCTTCAGTTTCCTCGTCGCCTAGATCGCCAACCAACTGTTCGATCAGATCATTAAGCGTAAGGATACCATCCAGGCCGCTGTATTCGTCCAACACAACAGCGAAGTTGTGATGGTTCTGACGCATGTTTCGGAATAAAACGTCCGCTTTTACACTATCAGGGACAAAATATGCCGGCTTTACCGCGTTTTTTAGGACAGAATCCCGACTTTCATCCTCTAACCGGAAATAATCCCTTGCATCCAAAATTCCGATCACGTCGTCGGCCGTCTCGCCGCAGACCGGATAGCGGGTATGGCGGCTGCCATAAATCGTTGCCTTCCATTCTTCCATGCTTTCTTCCAGCCATAGAAAAACCACATCGGTTCTGTGAGTTGCGATGTCGCCTGCTGTCAAGTCATCAAACTCGAATACATTTTGGATAAATTCCTTTTCCTCGTGGTCGATTGCGCCTTTTTCACTGCCGACATCCACCATAATGCGGATGGACTCTTCGCTGACCTCCTCATCGTCTGCCTCCGGATCGATCCCCAGCAGCCGAAGGATTGCGTTGGTGGAAATGGTCAGCAGCCAAACGATGGGGGCAAAGAGCTTTGCGATCGCACTCATCATGGAGGCCATGCCGAGGGCAAGCGTTTCCGCTTTCCGCATGGCGACACGTTTGGGGACAAGCTCGCCGAAAATCAGGGTGACGTAGGAAAGAATGACCGTAATCACAATGACGGCGATGGTATCGAGCGTGGCGGCCGGTATCTGGACGCCTAAGGAAACCACCCAGCCGACCAAAACATCCGAAAAGTTTTCCGCAGCGAACGCGCTGCCCAAAAAGCCGGAAAGCGTGATGGCAACCTGTATTGTTGCCAAAAAGCGCGCCGGCTGATTGGTGAGGCGGGCGAGACGAATTGCCCGTTTATCGCCGGCCTCGGCCAGTTTGGCGAGTTTATTATCGTTCATCGAAATGACCGCAATTTCCGCGCAGGCAAAAACCGCATTAAACGCAATCAAAACCAATTGAAGTAACAGCATCAATCCAATAGACTTTTCCAAGGTAATCCTCCTCGATGATTCTTCTGAAATACTGTCCGGTCGCAGAAACGGACAGCTACAAAAGCAGGCACAGCAAATCCACCCTGCAAAAAGGGCGTAATGCTATGCCTGCTGATATGATTTCCTGAAAAATTACGTTTTCATCTGCGTCGCTACTGTCCGCGTTATCCATAATGGCAGGGATACTCCTTTGTAAAATAGGTTGGGTTCATTATACATAAAGCTCCTGACGCTGTCAATCCGGTTGCTATGGAATAAATAATTCTTCACGGATTCTTTATATGAGGGAAGCAGGGGAGGAAAGGGACACATTTTCCGTATATCTCTTGACAAATAAAATGTGGAATGATACGATAGCACTGCAAGGGAGCTTCCGTTGGAGGCTGAGAGGAGGGGGTCCCCCTCGACCTTACCTGATTTGGATAATGCCAACGTAGGGATGCAGAGGAAAACGCCTGTTGTCACATGCTGTGAAACGTGTCGAATACATGAGAACATCCTGAAGAGGGGTGTTCTTTTTGTTTTTAGCGAGATATTAGTTCGTGTAGGAGGATATTATGTTAAAAAAAATACTTACGATTGCCGGTTCGGACTGTTCGGGCGGAGCTGGCATCCAGGCTGATCTGAAAACAATGGCGGCGCACGGCGTATACGGTATGAGCGTGATCGTTTCTGTGGTCGCGGAAAACACCGCGCGTGTGATCGATATTCAGGATATTAGCCCAAAGATGATTGAGGAACAGATCGACGCTGTGTTCGAGGACATCGTGCCGGACGCGGTCAAGATCGGCATGCTTTCCTCACCCGCCTGCATGAAAGCGGTAGCCGGAAAGCTTGAACAATACCAGCCGCAGCATGTGGTGATCGATCCAGTGATGTTCGCCAAAAACGGCGACCCGCTTATGGAGCCTGCTTCCGTCGGCATATTGATAAAATATGTGCTTCCGTATGCGGATCTGCTGACGCCGAATATTCCGGAAGCGCAGCATATTGCCGGCATGAAAATCAGCACACCGGAGGATATGGAGGTGGCGGCGCGCCTGATTTACGCCAAGGGCTGCAAAAACGTGCTGATCAAGGGTGGGAGGAACATGGCCGGCGCGGTAGACGTGCTTTTTGACGGAGAGAGTGCGCGGCGCTATGAGATTGGGCAGATTGATACCAGTAACACGCATGGAACAGGCTGCACCCTCTCCTCCGCGATCGCGTCGAATCTGGCGCTGGGGCATCCAGTTCCGGAAGCGGTGGAGCTTGCGAAATCCTATGTGACGGATGCGATCCGCCGGGCGCCCGGCCTGGGGCATGGCTGTGGTCCGCTGAACCACTTTTGCCGTATATTTCCGGAGGAGTGAACGATCATGAATAACAAATCCATCCGAAAGCTTTGCTTCGCCGGCCTGCTCGTCGCGGTTGCTGTAATCGGAAGCCTGCTTGTCATTCCGGTATTCGGTGCGAAATGCTCTCCGGTGCAGCATATGGTTAATGTGACCGCAGCGGTCCTGCTGGGGCCGGGATATGCGCTGGGCATGGGTTTTGCAGCGGCGCTTATCCGCAACCTACTGGGTCTGGGTACCCTGCTGGCGTTTCCCGGTTCGATGATTGGTGCGCTGTTGAGCGGCCTTGCCTACCGGATTTTTCCCAAGCTTTCCGCCGCCTATGCCGGCGAGGTGTTTGGTACGGGCGTATTGGGCGCGATAGCATCCTATCCGGTCGCCGCTTTGCTGATGGGCAATTCCACCGCAGCCCTGTTCACCTTCGTCCCCTCGTTTCTTGCTTCCACTGTCGTCGGCGCGGCGGTTTCAGTCCTTGTTCTGTCTGCTCTGAAACGGACGCACGTTTTCAGCCAACTGGAGGGTACCCTACGGTGACAGAGTGTGTAGCGCAAATTGTAGAGCGTACCCTGCAAAAACGGCCGATGGTCCATTCAATTACCAATAACGTCACGGTCAATGACTGTGCGAATATCATACTCGCCGCGGGCGGATCGGCGATCATGGCGCAGGATGAACGCGAGGTGGCTGAGATCACATCGCGCAGCGACGCGCTTTCCTTGAATATGGGCGCGCTGCGGGCGCAGGAAGCGATGCTGCTTTCCGCGCATGCCGCAAAGCGCAGAAAACGGCCGGTCATCCTGGATCCCGTGGCTGCGGGGGCGAGCCGACTGCGGGGGGAAATGTGTGCCCGCCTGCTGGAGGCTGGGCTGGTTTCTGTGGTGCGAGGCAACGCGTCCGAGGTGTGGGCGCTGATGACAGGCGCGCAGCATACGCTTGGCGTGGAGGTGAACGCGCTTGATCAGGTGACCGAGCAAAACCTCAGTGAATCCGCGCGGCGTGTGAGCCTGTTCAGCAGGGAAACCGGCGCGGTTGTTTTGCTGAGCGGGGCGCTGGATATTGTTTCCGACGGAAAGTGTACCGCCGTACTGCGCGGCGGCAGTGAGATGATGCGCCGTATCACGGGCGCGGGATGCATGCTGACTTCGCTGACCGCAGCATACTGCGGCGCAAATCCGGAAAATCTTTTTGAAGCCGCGGTCGCGGCGTCGGGGGTGATGAAAACCTGCGGGGAATTGGCGTACCGGCGTGTATGTGAAGAGATGGAGGGCACCGCCTCCTTTCGTACACGCCTGATTGACGCGGTCAGCATGCTGACCGGAAGCGATCTTGCGGCAAAGCTCCGCGTACAAATTCTGTAAGAAAAATCAACAAGTGCTGCCGGCCAAACGCCGTCAGTCGGGAAAATTCATTGGGGGTACCACCTTGAAAAACAATTCAATAACCGAAAGGCTGCTCGACGCATCCCGCCCGATCTGGGAGGGGTACTTATCCCACCCCTTTGTGCGGGGGATCGCGGACGGCAGCCTTGCTGTAGAAAAATTCCGTTTTTATCTGTTGCAGGACTATCTGTACCTGTTCGACTATGCCAAGGTGTTTGCACAGGGCGTGGTCAAATCACAGGAGCCTGAGGTGATGCGGACGTTCGCCTCCTATGTGGCGAGCATCCTGAATGGCGAGCTGGAAATTCATCGGGGCTACATGCGCCGCATGGGCATTACCGAGGAGCGGGCCGAAACCGAAAAGCCGACCTTGAGCAATCTCTCCTATACCGCTTATATGCGCGCTGTCGCGGCGGAGGAGGGGCCAGCTGAGATCATGGCGGCCGTGCTGTCCTGCGCGCTCAGCTATGAATATATCGCGAAGTGGATCGTCCGGAATTATCCGGACACCGAGCAGCACGGCTTTTACGGCGAATGGGTGCGGGGCTATGCGAGCAAAAGCTACGCGGAGGAAAACCAGCGGTTGACCGCGCTGATGGAACAGCTTGCCGCAGGGTATCCGGAAAAGCGCCAGGCGCGCCTGACGGACATCTTTGTCGCCTGCTCGCGCTATGAGGCGATG
Organism: Intestinibacillus sp. NTUH-41-i26; assembly: GCF_032769475.1. Classification (GTDB taxonomy): domain Bacteria; phylum Bacillota; class Clostridia; order Oscillospirales; family Butyricicoccaceae; genus Agathobaculum; species Agathobaculum ammoniilyticum. The sequence goes on along the minus strand of NZ_CP136477.1, from coordinate 1,621,428 downwards.
TTCTGGGACATGGCCTGGAACGGAGAGATGTGAGCGATGCTGGAATTTCAAAAGGTTGTTTTCCAGTACGACAGCGAGGATTTCAATATTATCAACGGCTTGTCGTTTCAGATTGAAAAAGGAGAATTCGTTTCGGTGATCGGGCCGTCCGGCTGCGGCAAGTCCACGATCTTCCGGCTGGTGGGTCAGCTTCTGACACGCAAGGCGGGGGAGATTCTGGTCGGCGGAGAGCGCATCGACGGGCGGCGCGGCTACTGCGGCTATATGCCGCAGCGCGATCTGCTGTTCCCATGGCGCACCGTGCGGGATAATCTGTGCCTGCCGATGGAGGTGCGCGGAGATGTCAGCCGCGCGGAAATGGACCGCCGCGCGGAAGAGACGCTTGCGCATGTCGGTCTGTCCGGCTGGGGCGATAAGCGGCCGGACGAGCTTTCCGGCGGGATGCGCCAGCGCGCGGCATTCGCGCGCACGCTGCTGACCGGTTCCGAGCTGCTGTTGCTGGACGAGCCCTTTTCCGCACTGGATTTCCTGACCCGTATCACCATGCAGGAGTGGCTGCTCGGTCAGTGGGAAAACGACCACAAGACCGTGCTGTTTATCACGCATGACGTGGAAGAGGCGATTTTTCTGTCCGGCCGCGTATTGGTGGTGGAGGAAACGCCGATCTGCCGCCTTGCTTCGTTCGAAGTCCCTGCGCCTTATCCGCGCACGCGCGCCTGTCTGACCGAGCCGAGAATGCTCGCCCTGCGGGAACGCCTGATCGGCATGCTCCGGCGGGAGGTGGCGGTATGAAGCGCTGGAATGCGAACCTGCCTGCGCTGGTACTCCTGTTCGCTTTGCTGCTTGTGTGGCAGCTCGGCGCGACGGGAATGGATGCCGCATATATCCTGCCGTCCCCCACACAGATACTGGTCCGCATGTGGGAGCTGCGAGAGCCGCTGCTGACCGCGCACCTGCCGGCGACGCTGCTGTGTACCGGCATTGGGCTGGCCATATCGGTTGTTCTCGGCCTGTTGCTCGCAGTACTGATGGATGCAAGTCCGGTGGCGGAAAAAATGCTGTATCCCCTGATTGTGGCTTCGCAGACCATCCCGACGACCGCGCTGGCGCCGCTGTTTGTCCTGTGGTTCGGATATACGATCTGGAGCAAGGTGCTGGTCACCGTGCTGATCACATTTTTCCCAATCGCGATCACAGTGTTTGACGGCTTTCGGTCGGTCAAGACCGATATGATGGATATGCTGCAAACGTTCGGCGCGGGGCAAAGGGAGATGTTTTTGAAGCTCAAGTTACCGGCCGCGCTGCCGTATTTCTTTTCTGCCATCAAAATGGCGATCCCGTTGTCCATCATCGGCGCGGCGATCGGGGAGTGGCTGGGCGCGCAGGCGGGGCTGGGGTATTTCAGCCGGCGCATGATGACGCAGCTTGACGGGGCGGGCGTGTTTGCCCCCATCGTGCTGCTCAGCGCGGTGGCGATGCTTGCAGTGGCAGCCGTATCCTGGATAGAGAAAAGGGTCATTACCTGGCGCGGAAGCCTGTGAGCGGAGGAATTTGCTGTAACAGTGGAAAGGAACGGAATTGATTGATGAAAAAAAGAGTGTTTGCCGCGATTGCGGCTTTGACGATGCTGCTGGGCGGCTGCGCCGGCAGACAGACAGAAAACGCTTCGGATAACGGCGACGGGCTGCGCGAACTGACGGTCGTACTCGATTGGTACCCGAACGCGCTGCACGCGTTCCTCTATCAGGCGGAAAAGGCGGGATATTTCGCGGAGGAAGGATTAACGGTCAATATCCAGCCGCCGGCCGGTGTCAATGACGCGATGAGCATGGTCGCGGCGGGCAAGGCGGATATCGGGCTGTACTACCAGCAGGATGTGATACAGGCGCGTGTCCAGCAGGATGTGCCGATCAAATCGATCGCTGCCGTCGTGCAGACACCGCTTAACATTGTTCTTTCGCTTAAGGATGAAAATATCACAAAGCCGGAGGATCTGGTCGGCAAAACGGTCGGCTATGCCGGTACCGAGCTGTCGGAAGCGCTGATCCGCAGCGTTATGAAAAACAGCGGCGCTGATCCCTCGGATGTAACAATGGTGGATGTAGGCTTTGAACTGATGGCGTCCATGACGACCGGCAACGTGGATGCAACGATTGGGTGCCTAGTCAACCATGAGGTGCCGCAGATGGAGAAGGAAGGTTTTGCGGTTAACTACTTCTTTCCGGATGATTTCGGCGTGCCGAAATATTACGAAGGGATTTTTTTGGCGAGCGATGAAATGATAGCAAACGAGCCGGAATTGCTGGCAGGATTCCTGCGCGCCTGCGCAAAGGGCTTTGATGATTTCCAGAGCAATACGGACGAGGTGCTGCAGGTGCTACTGGACAATCAGGACGAGGCGAATTTCGCGCTCGATCCAGAGGTGGAGAAGCAGTCCTGCGAAACGCTTCTTCCGCTGATGGAGACAGCGGATGCGCCTTTCCTCAGCCAGACCGAGGCGTGCTGGCAGGAGAACATTAACTGGATGTACGACGAAGGCCTGATTTCGGAAAAGCCGGATGTGTCAGAAGTCATGGCGTCGATCGAATTTTGAAATAAAAATGACCGCACAGCGTGCAGCGTAAAAGCTGATGCTGTGCGGCTTGTTTTATGCATTCCGGTAGGGCAGGTAGTCTAAAAAGCGTTTGACCGCTAGGGAAACCGTTTTATTATCCCGCAGCGCGAGGCCAATATTGCGGTGAGCCGGAACGTCAAGTTCTTTCGCGACAATGCGGTAGGGGATGCGCTTTAGAATGAGTTGGGGTAGGATGCTGACGCCAAGGCCGCTTTCCACCATGGACATGATCGCATAATCGTCCCAGGTCGTAAAGTGTATGGGGGGATGGAGGTCACAGCGCTTGAGAATTTCGGAAACCTCCGTATTTGCTCCTTTTTCAAGCAGCAGAAACGGTTCGCTGCCAAAAGCGGAAACAGGGAAACGGCTGCAGTCCGCCAAAGGGTGCTGCACAGGGAGAACGGCAAGCAAAGGGTCCTGCTCTAAAAAGATGGTTTCCAGATCGGGATGCGCCGGCAGGCGCAGAAAGCCGCAATCGACCCTACCTTCCATGATCCAGGTTTCGATTTCCGTGTAATCGCCGAGCAGCAATTCATAATCTATATGGGGATAATCCTTTTGAAACGCACGGATGATGTTGGGCAGCCAGTGCGTTGCCACGCTGGAGAACGTGCCGATGCGGATCAGGCCGGACTGCAGGCCGTTCAATTCCTCCACCTGCATTTGCAGCTTGCGGTATTCCTCGCAGACGCGCTTCGCATACGGCAGGAGCGTGAGACCGTCCGACGTGAGGCGAACGCCAGCCCGCCCGCGTTCAAGCAGGGAGACGCGCCACTCGTTTTCCAGATCGCGGATCATGCGGCTGATACCGGACTGCGAATAGGAAAGCATCTCGGCAGCCTTGGTAAAGCTTCCGCATTCCACGGTTCGGATCAATGCGAGATATTTTTGAATATTCCCATCCATATGCCATGTCCCATCCTTTGCATCTGATTTTATCATGGTTTATATGAAAAACATTTGCTTTTGTAATTTATAAAAATATGGTACAGTATATTTGTCGATGATGCAAGGGAAAGAGGCAAAAAATGTTTTATGTTAGCGAGATTCAAACCACAGCGCCTGTGGTGTACAAAACACCGCTTCAAAAATCTGTTTATGAGACGCTGGAGTGGCTTCAGATTCCGTTTGAGCGCGTGGATACGGATGAGGCGGTCACCATGGAGGATTGCGCCAGTATCAACCGAAAGCTGCAAATGGATATGGTGAAAACCCTGTTCCTCTGCAACCGGCAGCAGACGTCGTTTTATTTGTTTGTCACGAAAGGGGATAAGGCGTTCCGGTCCGGAGCCTTCAGCAAAGCGTTGGAGATTGCGCGTGTTTCGTTTGCGCCTGCGGAGAGCCTTTTGGAGATGCTGGGGACAAAGGTCGGGGCTGCGACGGTATTCAGCGCTTTGCTGGACCGGCAGAACCATGTGCAGCTCGTCTTCGATCGGGAGGTGGCGGATGCGGCATGGTATGGGTGCAGTGATGGGACTACGACGGGCTATATGAAAATACAGACAGCGGATATTATGAAAAAATTTCTTCCGTTTGTCAACCATGCGGCAATCGTGATCGAGGTGTGAAAATGGGATTATATCAGAACCGGATTGTTATAAAGGTAGGGACATCGACGCTGACGAACGAATGGGGAAAAAGCGACTTCCGATCCTTTGACCGGCTGGCCTGCGTGCTTTCCGGCGTGCAGAATATGGGGTATGAGGTCATACTGGTTTCTTCCGGCGCGATTGCGGTAGGGAAAAATAAGCTCAACCTGCAGGCCGCAGAGAGCATGCGGCACAAGCAGGCCGCCGCAGCGGTAGGACAGTGCAGCATCATGTTCCTGTACGATAAATTTTTTGGGGATTACGATAAAACGATTGCCCAGATTTTGCTGAATGCGGACGATATGGAGCAGGAGGAGAAAAAGGAAAACCTGATCCATACCTTTGATACCCTGCTTGAGCTGGGAATCATTCCGGTCGTCAATGAAAATGATTCGGTCAGCTATACGGAAATAGAGTCGGACGAAAAGCTGTTCGGAGACAACGATATGCTTTCCGCCATTGTCGCAGTCCTATGTCGGGCTGGAAAGCTGGTTATCCTCTCGGATATCGACGGATTGTACGACAGCGATCCCCGTCTCCATCCAAACGCAAAGCTGCTCAGCCGGGTAGAATGCATAGACGAAAGCAAATATGCACTAGCAGGCGGCGCAGGCTCGCGGCGGGGGACAGGAGGGATGCGCACCAAATTAAAGGCTGCGGAGCTGGCAGTCTCCCAGGGGATCGATACAATCATTGCCAATGGCAGGCATCCGGACGCGATCTATGAAATCATCAGAGGAGGCGTTTCGGGAACACTGTTCCCGGGAAAGCTGTGAATCGGCGCCAAGACGGGAATCTCTTAAAATAAAGTAAATTTTGCGGCAATAGTCTTGACTTCATCAAAGGATAGTGCTTATATAGAGATACTTATATTGTGCAAGAGGGGTTCAAGGCGTTGAATTTGAATAGAGACAATATCCTGAAAATCATGGGGCTGATCCTATTTACGGTGCTCCTCTATGCCGGACTGCAGAACACAAAGCTGTTTGCCGATGCGTTGCGCTATCTGTTCGGACTTATGGCGCCGTTTGTGATCGGCGGCTGTATTGCGTTTGTGCTGAATGTGCCGATGCGCTTTTTTGAAACCAAGCTGTTTTCCCGCCTTAAACCGGCGAAAGGGAAAAGGGCCGGCAAGGCGAAGCGCATTTTCAGCCTGATCCTTACGCTTGTTGTGGTTGGCGGCGTGATTGCCATTATGCTGTTCCTGATCGTGCCGGAGCTGTATCAGTCCTTTTCTGCGATCTGCAGAGAAATGTCCTATGCCCGCGTGCGCATCCCGCAGCTTTTGGACGAAGCAACCGCGCTTTTGCCGATGTTTGAAAGCGAAATTGCTTCAATTAAGGACAGCTTCCTTAATGTGGACTGGAAGGCAATCGGTTCCATGCTGATGGAATTTTTCCGGAACGGGAATATCCTGAGCAATACAGTCAGCATTGCGACCTCGGTGGTCAGCGGCTTTGCCAACGCCATCATCGGCATTGTTTTCGCCATATATATTTTGCTGCAGAAGGAAAATCTTGGGCGGCAGTTCCGACGCCTGTTTTATGCGTTCCTGCCAGAAAAACAGGTTGACCGTTTCCTCATGGTCTGCGGTCTGACCTCATCTTCCTTTAACAGCTTCCTGTCCGGCCAGTGCCTGGAAGCCTTCATCTTGGGAATGATGTTTTTCGTCAGCATGTCGGTTTTCCAGATGCCTTATGCTTTGGTTATCGCGGTCCTGATCGGCATTACGGCGTTAATTCCGATTTTCGGCGCGTTTATTGGCTGTATTGTCGGCGCTTTTCTGATTTTGATTGTCAGCCCGATAAAGGCGCTGTGGTTTATCGTTCTGTTTTTGGTGCTGCAGCAGATCGAGGGGAACGTAATTTATCCCCGTGTGGTGGGCAGCTCGGTGGGCCTTCCCTCCATCTGGGTGCTGGCGGCGGTAACGCTGGGCGCGAGTCTGGGCGGTGTGCTGGGCATTTTGTTTGCCATTCCGGTATTCTCCGTCATATATACTCTGCTGCGGACGGATGTCCGCGCCCGTATCAGGGAACGCGGGATTGCGGAGGGTAAAATCAAATAGTGTTGAAAAGGAGTCAAAAAGGGTCCGTATCGCTTTGATACGGACCCTTTCGAATTTCTTTGTACATATTAGTAGGGATTTTTTTACCAGATCGCCACTCGGTCCTCGGGCGCAATCCACATACCGTCGCCCTCGGTGATACCGAAAGTGGTGTAGAATGCGTCAAGCGTTTGCAGCACGCGGTTGGCGCGCAGCTTATCCGGTGCGTGTACGTCGACTGTCGTATAATACGCAGCGGTCTCGCGCGGCATGGTAGAGCACCAGGTGTTCGCCATGGCGCGGAACATAGCTTTCAGATCGGGATTGGTTTCGCGCTGGACGGCTTCCAGTATGCACTGCGCCGCGCCGAGATCGGCGATGTTCTCCGAAAGGGTGAGCGCGCCGCTACAGGTGATGCCGGGCGCGGCTTCCACGCCGTCATAGAAAGCGGTCACTTCATCGCAGAGCTGTTGGAAAGCGGCGTAGTCCTCCGCCGTCCACCAGTCGGCGGCGTTGCCGTTCTTGTCGTACTTGGCTCCATTGTTGTCAAAGGCGTGCGTAATCTCGTGCGCGATGATGTAGCCGATGCCGCCGAGGTTCTCCTCACGCGAGGCGTTCACGTCATACAGCGGAGCTTGCAGGATGCCCGCAGGAAATACGATTTCATTGCTGGAGGGTACATAGCAGGCGTTGACCGTATAAGCCGCCATCGGCCACAGGCCCTTGTTGACCGGCTGGCCCTGCCACTTGATCAGCATCTGCTGCTGCGCTTTCAGCAGGGTGATGATATTGTCAAAGTAGCTGCCGCCCTCGTCCGCGGTTTTGAGCGTCACGCCCTTGAAATAGTCATTCCACTTGCCTTCATCCGGATAGCCGACCTTGACGCCCAGCGCGTCCAGCTTTTCGATTGCTTTCGCCTTGCTCGCGTCGCTCATCCAGTCGAGCGAGCGGATGCGGCTCTCGTAGATGTCAATGAAGTCGTATACCATATCCTCCACATCGGCCTTGGCTTCCTCGGAGAAGTATTCCGCAGCGTACAGGCGGCCCAGCTCGTCGGACAAATACTGCTGGACAAGCTGGGTGGCCAGGGCTTCGTCGCTCAGCGTGCCGGAGATGCCGAGGAAAGCTTCCTGATAGGCGTCGGAGGCATCCTGGAAATCCTGGCTGAGCATGCCGCCGTAGCCTGCAAGGATGGTCAGGCGCAGATAGGCTTTCAGGTCGGTCAGGTGCTCCTCGGTGAAATATTTGGGCGAGGCTTCAAGCAGGCCGATGTCGGAAACGACGATCTGGTCGTCCGAGCGGGCCAGGCCGGATTGCGCGTAGATATCGTCCAGGTCGAGCGTGGGATAGAGCGACTTCAGTTCATCCATGGTGTAGACGTTGTAGGTCTTGTCCACATTGCCGTAGTCCTGCCGGTCGAGCGCGTGTGTGGACAGTTCCTTTTCCATTTCCCAAACGCGCTGCGCGTCCGCCGCAGCGCTCGCTTCGTCTGCGCCGCCGATTTCAAACAGCGTTTGGATATAGGTCAGGTACGCGTCCTTCTGGCTCCCGCCATTGGCATATGTATCCTTGCTCAGCGAGGGGGAGAAGGCGGAAAAGCCGACCGTATAGCGGGTGGAGTCCTTCGCGTCCGCCGAAAGCGTGAAGCCGACCAGCGCGTTGCCCGCCAGCTCCTCTGCGAGTTGCTTTTTGACCTCCATCACCTCGTCTACGCTCTGCGCGGCTTCGGCTGCTTCCAGATAGGGACGGATCGGCTCGATGCCCGCCATATTGCGCGCGTCCCAATCGAGGATATTGGTATACAGCGCGGCGATGCGCTGCGCGTCCTCGCCCACGGGGTTCGCAACCGTGCGCTCAATCAGATTGTTGAGCGGCTCGGTGTCGTACATCTTTTCATACAGCGTGCCCGTGGAGGACTGGCCTGCCGGAATGACCGAGCTGTCGAGCCAATCCTTGTTGACCGAAGCATAGAAATCGTCCTTCAGGTTGGAGCCGAACAGGGTATAGGTACGGTGGATGAACTTGTCGAGTTGTTCCATGGTGACGTTCTCATCCGGCGAAAAGGTTGTGGACGAGGTGCCGGCAACAATACCGGCGGCGAACACGTCCGCCAGCTCCTCCTTCGCCCAGGCGGGGACGTCGGTGAAGTTGGACGCCGGATAACCCTTGCGGGCGTTGTCGCCCTGCGGGGCGGGCAGGCCGCCGAACGCGCGCTGCAGCATGACGAGCGCCTCGGCGCGGGTGACGGGGGCGTTTTCCCGCAGGTTTCCGTCTGGGTCGCCGTGCATCACATCCGCAGCGGTCACGCCGGGGGTTGTAGTCGTCCGCCGCGGCGATGAGCGCGGCGCAGACTTCACCACGGGCAGCGGGAATCTCGCTGTCTGCCGCGAGCGCGGCGGGAAGCGAGGCCAGCAGAGCGGCGGCTGCCAGGGCGGATGCAAGGATTTGTTTTGCTTTCATAAGCGGTCCTCTCCTAACTATATTATTGAAATGATACAATTGTACAATGAGGCATTTGCCTTGTCAAGTGCCATATTGTACATATATTATATATACAAAATAGCATGGAAGATGAACCCTGTCAAGCAACTTTTCCATAAAAGCAGGAGGTACATATTAAGATTGCGTAAATGCGAAAAAAAGAAATAGAAAATTGTTTACATTATCTAAATGTAATGGTAAAATAAATCAAACAGCAGTCAAGCTGCTGTAGTAAAAGGAGGCAGAAAGATGAAAACAAAATTAAGGATTGTGCTGGCATCCGTGCTGGTAGCGGCGGGCCTTGCGGTAACCGCAGGTGCTGCAAGCTATGATAATTGCGCTGATCAGCTCAAGGATTTGGGACTGTTTCAGGGTACGGAGGACGGGTATGAGCTTGACCGCGCACCGACCCGCGGCGAGGCTGCAACCATGCTGGTACGTCTGCTCGGTAAGGAAGCGGAAGCGAAAGAGCTTACTTATGAGGCTCCGTTTACCGATCTGGATGACTGGCAGAAGCCGTACGTCCAGTATCTGTATGATAATAAGCTGACCAATGGCGCGACCGAAACGACCTTTGAGCCGGAAGAGGCCTGCTCCGCGCAGATGTACACGACGTTCCTGCTCCGCGCGCTCGGTTACAGCGATGCGGCAGAGGGCGATTTCACCTATGACGCGGCGATTGATTTCGGCGAGACCATCGGCCTGGTCGACTATGCCAACTGCAATGAGAGCGCGTTCCTGCGCGACCATGTGGCGGCGATGAGCCTGACTGCGCTGAACACCGACGTGAAGGGCGCGACCGAGACCAAACTGCTGGAGAAGCTGGTGGCGGATGGTGCCGTAGACGAAGCCAAGGCGGAAAGCCTGCTGGCGTTCTTTGACAATTATGATGCCTATGTGGAAGCGACCGCCGCTATGGGCGACGCGACCAAGATGGACGTTTCCGCTGATGTTTCCGCCAGCGTTGCGCTGGGCGATCAGCAGGTCATGAGCCTGTCCATGCCGATGGAAATTAAGGCGGACATGGATATGGAGAGCCTGGATCAGTCCAAGATGGCCGTTACGGGTACGATAGAAGTGACAATCGATGAATCCCTAGTGGAAGAGGGTGCGGATACATCGTTTGAAATGCCGATGGAGTACTACTACACGGATGGCGTTTACTACATGAATATGGGCGATCAGAAGGTTAAGATGGAGATGTCCATGGAGGATGCGATGTCCCAGATGGGCGATCTGACGGACCTTCAGAACAGCGAGCCGATCTGCCTGATCGAGTCGATCACGAAGTCCGGCAGCACAATGACGGTGACCTATTCTTCGGCTGGCATGAGCGGCCTGGTGAATTCTGTTCTGGATTCCATGAATATTGACACTGCGGCAGAAGGCGTAGCGATCGATATCGGCGAGGTCATCTCCAAGGCGACAGTTTCCAATGGTAAGATCAGCGGCATGGATATGAACATGAAGATGACCATGACGGTTGAGGGTCAGACCATGACCATGGATATGAACATGAAGTGCGACATCAACTCGATTGGAAATGTAACGATCACGCTTCCGAGCGATCTGGACAGCTACACTGACCTGATCGGTGGCGCGGATGAGGCTGCTGCATAACAGAAACAGTGTGAAATAAAAGGCGGAACGGCAAAAGCCGTTCCGCTTTTTTAATCGCCCAGCTCGTCGATCAGCTCTTTCATTTTTTGCGCGGAGGACTGGAGCTGGAACAGTTCATCCTGCGACAACGGGATGTCGAGCACGGATTCTGCGCCGTTCCTGCCCACAACGGCGGGCAGGCCGAGGCAAATGCCATCCACACCGTAATGGCCGGAAATCATGGAGGATACAGGGAGAACCGAGTGTTCGTCTCGTACAATTGCCTCCGCGATGCGCCGGACCGCCATACCGATGCCGTAGTAAGTCGCGCCCTTGCCCTCGATAATAGAATAGGCGGCGTCACGTACATTTTCGTAGATGCGCTGCATCGCCCCGAATGAATCGTCCTTTCCGGTGATGCGGCAGTAATCCGCGAGATCGACGCCCGAGATATTTGCGCTTGACCAAACGGCAAGCTCGCTGTCGCCGTGCTCGCCGATGATAAAGGCATGGACGTTGCGGCTGTCCACATTGAGGTGCTGGCCGACCAGGTATTTGAGCCGCGCGGTATCAAGAACGGTTCCTGAACCGATGACCTGACCGGCGGGCAGGCCGGACATCTTCTGTGCCATATAGGTCAGCACATCGACCGGATTGGACACGATCAGCAGTACGGCGGACTGGTTGACCGCCATCAGATGTTCGATGATCGAGGACATGATGACACGGTTCCGGCCGAGCAGCTCGATACGCGTCTCGCCCGGCTTCTGGTTTGCGCCCGCGGCGATGACGACAAGCCCGCACTCCGCAAGGTCGCCGTAGTCGCCGGCACGGACAAAGCACGGCTTTGCAAAGGAAATGCCGTGGTTGATATCCGCAGCCTCGCCTTCCGCCTTTTTGCGGTTCATATCGACAAGTACGACTTCAGAGAAAAGGCCGGAGGTGGACAATGTAAACGCGCTGGTCGCACCGACAAAACCGACGCCGATCACGCCACATTTTTGTATACTAGTCATTGAAGAGCACTTCCTTTCCGTTTCCCGCATAGTATGCCCGCTTTCCCTTGGAAAACATGCGAAGCTGTGCTATAATTAAAAAACAAATCATCACAAATTTGGAATATTGAAACGATGGGAGACAATGTGAATGAATAAATGGACGCGTATGCTTTGCGCGGGCGCGGCGTTGGCCGCAGCCCTGACGGTTTCGGCGTTTGCCGCGGATTTTACCGAATGTGCGGAGCATTTGGACGATATGGGCCTGTTCAGAGGAACCGAGCAGGGATATGAACTGGACCGCGCGCCGACCCGCGCTGAAGCGGCCGCGATGCTGGTCCGGCTGCTGGGGAAAGAGGAAGAGGCCGGCCGGCTGGCGTATGACGCGCCGTTTACCGACCTGCAGGAGTGGGAAAAGCCCTATGTGCAGTATCTGTATGAAAACGGTCTGACGACCGGCGCGACCGAAACGACATTCGAACCAGAGGAACAATGTACCGCGCAAATGTACGCGGCGTTTTTGCTGCGCGCGCTGGGCTATACAGAAGCAGATGGGGATTTTGTTTACGCGGATTCATCCCGCTTTGCCAGTCGGATCGGGCTGTACGATCCGGCAACTGTAAATGAAGCGGATTTCCTGCGCGACCATGTTGTGGCGGCAAGCTATACGGCGCTTTCGATATCTCCGAAGGGTACGGATGACACGCTGCTGGCGCGGCTGGCAGCAGCCGGCGCGGTAGAGGAGCCGGCTGCTGCGCCGTATCAGGAATTATTCCAGGCCTATAACCGTTATCTGGATGCGACCAGTAAAATGGATGGATTGACGGCGTTGTCCGTCGGTCAGGAGCTGCGCGTGGATGCGGGTACCTTTGTAATGACCTGCGAGGAGCAGACAGCAATCGATTTGGGCGCGCCGGCGATGCTTACAGACCGCACAGTCACCCTGTCTGCGGAGCAGGCCGGAGAAAAAACATTTACTGCCGAAAGTTATACGGCAAATGGCTTTCGCTATTTGCGGCAGGACGGGACAAAATCGCGGCGCGCTTTGACCAATGGGCAGATGCAGCTCGCGTTTGAAGGTTATGCGCGCGTCCCTGTGGCATTGATCGATTCGGTTTCGGTATCCGGCCAAAGTTATACCATTGGATATAATCAGGCGGGGCTGGCGCGGTTGGACAGTGTGCTGGAAGCTGCGCAGTCGGCAGTGGGGGCGCTGGGCGATCTGGAAATCGAAGGGTTTACTGTCGTGCAGGAAGCCTCGGATGGTTTGATTCAGGCGCAGGAGGTCCGGTTTGGCTTTGCGGCAGACGGCATATCCGGCCAGGTGGAGAGTCGCATGACGCTGCAGGGAGTTGACAATCAGGTCACGGTTTCCGCGCCGGCAAACTTGGAGCAATACCCCTTGGTAAAATAACAGGGCGGCCGTGTAAAGGGAACAAAAGAGAACGGGGCGTCGTCCAAATAGAAAAGGAGGGATATGCATGAAAAGGAAGTTTTTGTCCAGTATGCTGGCGGCCGCGCTGCTGTATGTCGGCTCGTTTTCAGCAGGGGCTATGGGTGTGGAGGAGGTGAGCGTGCCAAACAAGCAGCTGCCTGCGCTGCAGCAATCGCCGGCAGGAGAGTATGCGACCGTTCTTGAAATGCAGGTCAAATCCGGCATGGAGTCGGTCATGACGGTCAAAACCGATATGTATGACCGGTTGGTGATGCGCTTTTCCAACACCTTGCTCATGGACACCCAAACAGGTACTCCGGTTTCGGAAACCGATATCGCAGCGGGCGACAAGGTATTCGTCTATTATGCGGACTATGTGATGGAAACTGAACCGCCGCAGACCGACGCGGCGGCGGTTCTGGTCAACCTGGAGGATGGACATGCGCCGGCGCGCCTGCTCACTGCGGAAGCCATCCAGCATCCCGCGGAGGAGGATGGGAGCGTTACCATCCTGACGGATAATGGAGAGTTGCTGCTTACCGTGCAGAAAGATACGGATATTCGGCCGTTAGGCACAAAAAATATCGCTTCAGCAGATGATATCCATATGGGGACACGGTTTTTCGCTTGGTACGATCAGGTGGCGTTGTCCGAGCCGGGGCAGGCGGTTGCAACGCGTATTGTCATCCCCGCGCAGCAGGGCAGCCGTTTTGCGATCGTCGTGGAAGGGGACATGGTACTTCCACTCGATGGGCGCGTGGAGCAAGGTATCTTGATGGTACCCGTGCGTACGGCGGCAGAGGCGTTAGGCTATACGGTGGTCTGGAATGGCGAAAACGAAAGCATATCTCTGAAAAAAGGGGAGCGGGAAACGCTGTTGGTATTGGGAAAGGACCAATATGCCGCGGATTTCCGCATGGGCGTGGCCATGGCGCTTGGCGCAGCGCCCTACGAGGTGGATGGCGTTAGCTGGGCGCCTGCGGAATTCTTTTCCCTGTTGGGCGAGTCGGTCACTCTGCGTGCGGGAGAACTGCATCTGGGGATCGTGAGAAATAACCAGTTGCCCGCGCCAAACTGAAGCAGTGGAGAAAACCGGTGAGGAAAAACAAAAGGACCTGCATGTATGCAGGTCCTTTTTCAATAGGCAGTTATTTTTTGTTTTTAATGTATTCATCCATCGCAGCAGCGGCGCGCTTGCCCGCGCCCATAGCGAGGATAACGGTGGCTGCGCCGGTGACGGCATCGCCGCCGGCAAAAACTCCGTCCTTGGAGGTGATGCCGTGTTCCTCATCCGCTACGATGCAACCCTTGCGGTTTGTGTCCAGTCCAGGGGTGGTCGTACGGATGAGCGGGTTGGGGCTTGTGCCGATTGCCGCAATCACGCAGTCCAGATCGAGGGTGAATTCGCTGCCCGGCACCGGCACCGGACGGCGCCGGCCGGATTCATCCGGCTCGCCCAACTCCATCTGCTGGCACTTCATGCCGGTTACATTGTAATTCTCGTCCGCGGTGATTTCCAGCGGCGCGGTCAGGAACTTGAAGATAATGCCCTCTTCCTTGGCGTGATGGATCTCCTCCAGACGGGCGGGGAGTTCCTTTTCCGAACGGCGGTAAACAATGTAGACCTCCTCCGCGCCCATGCGCTTGGCGCAGCGCGCCGCGTCCATCGCCACGTTTCCGCCGCCGACAACCGCTACCTTGTGCGCGTGCAGAATCGGCGTATCCGCACCGTCGCGGTAGGCCTTCATCAGATTGATACGGGTCAGGTATTCGTTTGCCGAGTACACGCCGTTTGCGTTTTCACCCGGCACGCCGATAAAGGTCGGCAGGCCCGCACCCGAGCCAACGAAAATCGCCTCATAACCGTCCGCAAACAGTTCGTCAATGGTTTCCGAACGGCCGACGACAAAATTAAGTACAAATTCGACGCCAAGGTCTTTCAGCGTGTCGATCTCCTTCTGGACGATCGCCTTGGGGAGACGGAATTCCGGTATACCGTACATCAGCACGCCGCCGGCGGTATGCAGCGCTTCAAAAACAGTTACTTGGTAGCCCATGCGCGCCAAATCACCCGCGCAGGTCAGACCGGCAGGGCCGGCGCCCACAATCGCACACTTGTGGCCATTCGCCGCAGGCTGGACGGGTTTTTCTTCACCGTGCTCGCGCGCATAATCCGCGACAAAGCGCTCCAGGCGGCCGATCGCGACCGGCTCACCCTTAATGCCGCGTACGCATTTCTGCTCGCACTGTGTTTCCTGCGGGCACACGCGGCCGCAGACAGCGGGCAGCGCAGAGGTTTCCTTGATTTTGGCCGCAGCTTCGAGGAATTTGCTCTCGGCGACAAGCGCGATAAATTCAGGGATCTTTACCTGCACTGGACAGCCCGAGATACAGGGCTTATGCTTGCAGTTCAGGCAACGCTGCGCTTCCTCGACCGCCATTTCCGGTGTGTAGCCGAGCGTGACCTCATCAAAGTTCTTGTTGCGGACGTTGGGGTCCTGCTCCGGCATGGGCATTTTTTTCGGATTCATGTTCGGCATCTCACTTGACCTCCTGCTTCATCAGATTACACTCGTGACGCTCGACAGACGCCTTTTCCTGCGCCTTGTACATCGCGCTGCGGCGCATCGAACCGTCGAAGTCAACCAGATGCCCGTCAAAATCCGGTCCATCCACGCAGGCGAACTTGGTCTCTCCGCCAACCGTCAGGCGGCAGCCGCCGCACATGCCCGTGCCGTCCACCATGATCGTGTTCATAGAAACAATGGTCTTGATGCCATAGGGGCGGGTGGTTTCCGCTACGAACTTCATCATGATCATCGGCCCGATGGCGATGACCGCGTCGTACTGGTTGCCCGCCTCGATCAACTCTTTCAAAACTTCGGTGACAAGCGCCTTGCGGCCGTTCGAGCCGTCGTCCGTGACAACATAAAGGTTGGTGGATGCGGCTTTCATCTCGTCCTCGAGGATAATGATATCCTTGTTGCGGAAGCCGGCGATCAGGTCGACCTCGCAGCCCATCTCATGCAGCTTTTTCGCCTGCGGGTAGGCAATGGCGCAGCCCAGACCGCCGCCGACAACGGCGACTTTTTTCAAGCCCTCAAGCTCGCTCGCTTTGCCCAGGGGACCGACGAAATCGTGCAGGCAGTCGCCCACGTTCAACTGGCCGAGTGCCATTGTCGTCGCGCCGACCTCCTGGAAAATAATCGTGATCGTACCCTTTTCGCGGTCATATTCCGCGATTGTCAGCGGGATCCTCTCTCCGTCCTCAGTCACACGCAGGATGATGAACTGACCAGGTTCCGCCTTGCGCGCGACATGAGGCGCTTCTATTACCATCAGCTTTGTGTTGGCATTCAGCGTCTTTTTTTCTAAGATCTGATACACTCTTTAAGTACCTCCTTGCGTTAAATCGCATCGAACAGTATTATTATACTGTTTATGCGGTGGGAACGCAAGTATAAATAAGGACACATAATCGGTTGTTTTGACCAAATTATACAATCCGATTCAGTAATTGAGTACAATATAGTCGCCGGATACATACCCTTCGTATTGATCGTAGCGCACAACGTACCACCCGTCATATTGCCCAAGCACAAAAACCTGCGCGCCGTTGGGCGCCTTGCCGATAACAGGTGCGGAAAGGGAGGGAGCGGAACGGATGTTCAGGTTGCCGGAAGATACCTCCACAGTGGCGGTTTGGATCGGTTGCGGTTCGACAAAGGGGATTTTAAAGTACTCTGTCAGGGAAAGGACGACGTTTCGGGCGATTTCATCGATATGATTGCGGATCCATTCCGCGTCCATGGGATTGTCGTGGTAGGCGAATTCGATCAGGACGGAGGGGGCGCGGGTGCGCGTGACCTCGCCGAGCGAGGTGGTCGGCCGGACGGTAACATCGTCGGGGTTGGGATAGAGGGCTTTCAGGCCAGAAACAATGGTCTGAGCAATCTCTTCGCTGCGCAGGGAATCGGGATAATAATAAACATCCGTGCCGCGAAGCTGACCAGACAGATTGACAGGCGCAGCGTTGGAATGTAGGGCGATATGCGCGTCGTAATTGCCCTCGTTGGACGCGCGGATGGAGGAGGCGGCTGTCATTTCCGGAGTGTTGCGCGTGAATTCAATGCCGGAAGCGGTCAGGTAGGGTGCCATTGCATCCGCGATCTGGTTCATATAATACTCTTCGCTGCCATGTCCATCATAATAAAGGTTGTATTCTTGGGTTGAGGGAGATAAGTAGATACTCGGCATAACTAGGACCTCCAAACAGGATTTTGTCGCTGTCAGACTATGCCGCGGTACGGAGATTGGTCACCATGAACGATATAATAAAAAAGAGCGGGTGTTTTTCAGCGGTTTTCCCTGTTTTTTGTGTTGCATTTTTAAACGCGGCACTGTATAATATATCTTGTCTGAAATGTTCGGCCGCCCAAACGGCCGAGATAAGGAGGAGAAAGAAGCAATGAAGAAATTTTCGATTGCAATGCTGAGCATGGTGCTGGCCGGCTCTCTGCTGTTGAGCGGCTGCGGCGGCAATACCGACACCCAGCAGAATGAGGATAGCAACACGGACGCGGCCGCGACCGACAGCACGGATACGGCGGATGGCGGCGTGCTGCGCATGGGTACCAACGCAACCTTCCCGCCGTATGAGTTTACCGATGAAAACGGCGAGGTTGCAGGCATTGACGCGGAAATCGCTGCGGCGGTTGCCGAGAAGCTCGGCATGGAGCTTGATATCACCGATATGGCGTTTGAATCGCTGATTCCGGCGTTGCAGGCTGGTACGATTGATATTGTTCTGGCTGGTATGACGGTGGATCCGGAGCGTGCGGATCAGGTGAACTTCACTGATTCTTATGCAACCGGCGTACAGGTAGTTATTGTTCCGGAAAATTCGGATATCGCACCGGTAGAGCAGGAGGATGGCTCGCTTGCGGTAGATCTGACCGGTAAGACCATCGGCGTGCAGACCGGCACGACCGGCGACCTGTACTGCACCGATGATTATGGTCAGGAGAACGTCAAGCAGTTTGATAACGGTCCGCTTGCGGTGGCCGCTTTGGTCAACGGCCAGATCGACTGTGTGGTTATTGACCAGGAGCCGGCAAAGAATTATGTAGCGGCTAACGAGGGCCTCAAGATTTTGGATACCGCATACGCAAACGAGGATTACGCGGCGGCGATCAGCAAGGACAACACAGAGTTGCTGGAGCAGGTAAACGCGGCGATGCAGGAGCTGAAAGACGACGGTACGCTTCAGTCCATCATCGACAAATACATCACGGCAGATGGCGAGTAATTGATTTGGTTATGAACGAAAGGGGACGGCGCGCGCCGCCCCTTTTCGCTCGATTATGAGAAATAGAAAGGGGATAGGCTGTGGTAACGCTCACATTGTCAAACTGGCTGGAAACCGCGCCTGACTGGATTCTCTCGCTTCCGGAAAATCTGCAAAGGCTGCTGTTCCAGCTCTACCAGACCTTTATTTACCAAGACCGTTGGACTTGGTTTGCCCAAGGCCTGCGTATCACATTTATCGTAACGATCGGCGCGCTTATTTTGGGTATCATCATCGGCCTGCTGGTCGCCATGGTCCGCACGGCGCACGACTCCCAGCGGATGGGCAAGCACAATCCGGTGCTAGGCGTGCTGAATGTATTGTGCAAGGTATATCTGGCCGTGATCCGTGGTACTCCAATGATGGTTCAGCTTTTAATCAGTTGTTTTGTCATCATGGTGCCGAAGGATGACTTCGGCAGCCTGATATGCGGTATTGTGACGCTGGGCATCAACTCGGGCGCCTATGTTGCGGAGATCGCGCGAAGCGGCCTGATGTCGATCAGCGCCGGCCAAATGGAGGCGGGGCGCTCGCTTGGCCTGAACTACGGCAAAACGATGCGCTACATCATCATCCCGCAGGCCATTAAAAATATCCTGCCTGCGCTGGGCAACGAGATGATTACCCTGCTCAAGGATACCTCGCTGGTTTCGGTCATTATGCTGCGCGACGTGACCAAGCAGGCACAGAATATCGTTGCCAATACTTATCAGCCCTTTGTGCCGTATGTCAGCTTGGCGGTCATTTATCTTGTGATCGTCCTGATTCTGACCAAGCTGCTCGGTATTTTGGAAAGGAGGCTGCGTGCAAGTGATCGACGTTAAAAACCTGTGCAAATCCTTTGGGGATCATCAGGTGCTCAAGGGCGTCAACGAGCATATCGAAAAGGGAGAAAAGGTCGTTATTATCGGACCGTCGGGGTCCGGCAAATCCACTTTTCTGCGCTGCCTCAACCTGCTGGAGGAGCCTACCAGCGGCGATATCATTTTTGAAGGGCAGAATATCACCAGCAAGGTGACCGATATCAATTTGATCCGCCGCAAGATGGGCATGGTGTTCCAGCAGTTCAACCTGTTTCCTCATCTGACCGTGCGTGAGAATATTAAGCTGGCACCTGTCAAGCTCAAGATCATGACAGAGGATGAGGCGGACAAGCGTGCGATACAACTGTTGGAGCGCGTCGGTCTGCCGGATAAGGCGGACAGCTATCCGGTTCAGCTGTCCGGCGGGCAGCAGCAGCGTATCGCAATCGCCCGCGCGCTGGCAATGAATCCGGATGTGATGCTGTTTGACGAGCCTACCTCCGCACTGGATCCCGAAATGGTCGGTGAAGTGCTGGAGATCATGAAAGAGCTTGCGGACGATGGCATGACCATGGTTGTGGTTACACACGAAATGGGATTCGCACGCGAGGTCGGCACCCGTGTACTGTTTATGGATGGGGGAAACATTGTGGAGCAGAACGAGCCGCACGCTTTTTTCACCAATCCGAAGCATCCTCGGCTGAAAGATTTCCTGTCCAAGGTATTATAAAAAACGGGGTACAGCTTTTGCTGTACCCCGTTTTCCGTTTATTTGGCCTGCTTCATGGAAAGGGCGATGCGGTGGCTTTTGGGATCAGCCGACAGGACGACTACATCCACGATATCACCGACGGTGACCGCTTCGGAGGGGTGCTTGATATAACGGCTGCAGATTTGCGAGATATGCACCAAACCGTCCTGATGGACGCCGATATCCACGAACGCGCCGAAATCCGCCACATTGCGTACCGTTCCTTTGAGCTTCATACCAGGCTTCAGGTCCTTGAAATCGAGGACATCCGAGCGGAGCAGCGGCGGCGGCAGCTCATCGCGTGGATCGCGCCCGGGCTTCTGAAGCTCGGAAATAATATCCATCAGGGTCGGCACACCAACCCCGCAGCGCTGTGCGGCATCGGTTCGGCCCAGTTTCTCTATGCGTGCAGAAAGCTCTCCCAGCTTGCCGGAAGCAGCGTCCTGAACGGAGTATCCGCACAGGGTAAGCAGCGTTTCAGCCGCGGCGTAGGATTCGGGATGGACCGCGGTCCGGTCGAGCAGGTTGTCACTTTCCGGTACGCGCAGAAAGCCCGCACATTGCTCATAAGCCTTGGGGCCAAGCCCTTTTACCTTCAATAGCTGCCTGCGGCTGTCAAAACAGCCGTGTTCCTCACGATAGGCAGTAATATTTTTCGCCACGGTACCGGAAATGCCGGCAACGCGCGACAGCAAAGCGGAAGAAGCAGTGTTGAGATCCACGCCGACAGCGTTGACGCAGTCCTCAACCACGCCATCCAGCGCCTCGGATAGGCGTGCCTGCGGCATATCGTGCTGGTATTGCCCGACACCGATTGCTTTGGGGTCGATTTTGACCAGTTCGGCCAGCGGATCCTGCAGACGACGGGCAATCGATACGGCGGAACGCAGGTTGACGTCATAATCCGGAAACTCCTCGGCCGCAAGCCTGCTCGCGGAATAAACCGAGGCACCGGCTTCAGAGACGACCATGTACTCGATGCCGCCGCCGTATTCCCGAATAAAGTCGGCAATCAATAGCTCGCTTTCCTTGGAGGCTGTGCCGTTGCCGATCGCGATGCAGGTAACATGGTGCGCGTCGCACAAACGGCGCAGCGTTTTTTTCGCTTCGTCCACTTTTTGATAGGGCGGCGTGGGGTATATGACAGCGGTATCCAGCACCTTGCCGGTGCCATCCACCACGGCGAGCTTGCAGCCGTTCCGGTAGCCGGGGTCGAAACCGAGCGTCACACGGTTTTTCACAGGCGGCTGCATAAGCAGGGGGCGCAGGTTGAGCGCAAAGGTATGGATCGCCTGTTCGTTTGCCGTATCGGTCAGTTCGCTGCGCAGCTCGCGCTCCAAGGAGGGGAACAGCAGCCGTTTCCAGCTATCCTCACAGGTGGTGCGCAGCATGGCGCAGAACGGATTTTTGGGATGCAGGACAGCGCGGTTCAGCTCGACCAGCGCCTGGCTGTCGTCCACGGTCAGGGCCACCTTGAGCTTACCCTCCTTTTCCCCGCGGTTGATTGCAAGGACACGGTGGCTTTGCAGCCGGCGGACCGGCTCGGAAAATTCGTGATACATCGCATAGACGGTATCCTCCGCGTCGGTTCCGGCGGTTTGTATCACACCGGTCTGGCGGATCAGGCGGCGCAGGCGGCCGCGGATATCCGCATCGTCCGAGATATCCTCCGCAATGATGTCCGAGGCGCCTGACAAGGCTTCCACAGCGGTTTCGATGCCTTTGGCGGGAGCGACGAAAGGCGCGGCAAGCGCGTCCAGATCGGGGGAAGGCGTGCGCGCGGCAAGAAGCTGTGCAGCCAAAGGCTCCAGACCCTTTTCGCGGGCAACAGAGGCGCGGGTGCGGCGCTTGGGGCGGTAGGGGCGGTAGAGGTCGTCGAGCGCGGCCAGGGTCTGTGCCTCTGCGATTGCGTGGTCAAGCGTCTCGGTCAGCTTGCCCTGCGACTCGATCGATGCGCGGATTTCCGCACGCTTTTCATCCAGGCTGCGCAGATAACCGAGCCGGTCAGCAAGCGTGCGGATCATCTGGTCGTCCATCGCGCCGTGCAGCTCTTTCCGGTAGCGGGCGATAAAGGGGACGGTATTCCCCTCGTCAAGCAGTTTGACGACATTGGAAACGTATGATTCCGGCTGCCGCAGCTCATGCGCCAGCATATTAATAATAGTCTGCATAAAATAACTCCTTTTTCAGCTTGCTTTATTGTACCACAAAATTCTTGGTCGGGAAATAAAAAAACCGCATTGGAAAACCAATGCGGTCAGGGATAGACAGGGCATCAGACAAATATACCCTGCACCAAAAACATATACAGAATGGTGCCGACGCCGATCGATAACAGGTTGTTCCGTTTCCAGACGTGCAGCAGCGCAACGACAGCGATACAAAGCAGCTCCGGCGCACCGTGCGGCACAGCAAGCCAGTCCACGCTTTTGACGCAATAGATGACCAACAGAGCGATCACAGCGGGTGGGAGCGTCTCGCCAAGATAGCGCACGATCGGGGGGATGGGCTTTTTTCCATTAAAAAGCAGGAACGGCGCGACGCGTGTCGCAAAGGTGCAGAGCGCGGCGACGGCAATCATGGCAAACGCTTTTTGCGGGGTCATTCCGACACCTCCCCTGTAAGCTTCCCGCGTAGCGCGACCAGCATGACGCAGATGGCCATCATGGCGGGCAGGATAAAGTTATCCGGACCGAGCAAGGTAAGCGATACAGCGGCCGCGCCAAGCCCGAGAAAGGCAGGGATATGGCATTTGCTGCTTTTCCACTGCTCGACAAAAATCACAGTAAAGAGCGCGGTCATCGCGAAATCAATGCCTGTGGTATCGAACGGCAGCACGCCGCCGATGATTGCGCCAATAACCGAGCCGATGATCCAGTAGCTTTGGTCAAGCACGGAGATCAAAAAGCGCATCGCAGCAGGGTCGACACCGTCCGGCGTTTTCAGCGAACAGAGCAGGGAATAGGTTTCATCGGTCAGGGAAAAGATCATGTACCACTTGGCGCGCCCCATCTGGTAGAAGGTATCGAGAAAAGAAAGACCGTAAAAGATATGGCGGCAGTTGAGCAGAAGCGTCATCACCGCGACGGTGACAAGGGACGAGTTTGCTGCAAGGAGCGAAACCAGAAGATATTGTCCGGATCCGGCGTAGATCGTCAGGCTGGACAGAAACGCCCAGGGAGCGGTAAAGCCGGCATCGCGCAACATCACGCCAAATGCGAAACCGATAAAAAGATAGCCGCACAGCACTGGGATTGTGACCGTAAACGCGGGGCGGAGCGCCTTTTTCATGGGAATCACCTACCGTTAAGGGATACTGAGGAAAGGGATATGCAATAGAAAAGCGCCCTGCAAGCAGAGCGCCTCAACATGCTTTCAACGTATCGCGCGGGAAACTCAGATCGCGCGGGTTACCTTGCCGGAGCGGAGGCACCGAGTACATACGTTGATATGGCGGGGAGTACCATCGACCAGAGCCTTCACACGACGAACATTCGGTTTCCAAGTTCTGTTGGAACGACGATGAGAGTGAGAGACCTGAATACCAAAGGTCACGCCCTTGCCGCAAATATCGCACTTTGCCATTTTCCTGCACCTCCTTCTCTTGTGCATTGCGTAACGGATATTATAATACCATAATGCCTGTAAAAATGCAAGCGGTTTTTTCATAAAAAGTCCTATTTTTCAAGTTTTGCCGCAGAAGAGCGGGAAAACGTTGAAAAAGGTGGAAAATCAGGGTATAATACAAGCATCGACATACCTGCCGCTGCGGAGGGGAGTATTTTTATGCAGTTAAAAGAATTTGGCGTCAGCTTAGGCGATCTGATACAGGAGTTTGATTTTGAGGTCGTCTACGGACCGGAGGGCTTTGAGAAAATCGAGATCACAAAAGATGATGTCAACCGCCCGGGACTGCAGCTCGCCGGTTTTTTTGATTATTTCGATCCCAATCGTATTCAGATTGTGGGCAAGGTGGAATCAAGCTATGTAGAGCAGATGACGCCGGAAGCGCGGCTGGCATGCTTTGAGCGGCTGTTTTCCACCGGCATTCCGGTATTGATTGTCTCGCGGAATATCGATGTGTTCCCCGAGTGCCGGGCGGCGGCGGAAATGTATAAGGTGCCGATCCTGCGCACCAACGAATTTACCTCAACGATCATGAGCGCGGTGATCGCTTCCCTTAAGGTCAACCTCGCGCCGCGGGTGACGCTGCACGGCGTCCTTATCGAAATTTACGGTGAGGGCGTCCTGTTGCTGGGCGATTCCGGCGTCGGTAAATCCGAGACTGCAATCGAGCTGGTCAAGCGCGGCCACCGGCTAATCGCGGACGACGCGGTTGAGATCAAGCGCGTGTCGGACAAGACGCTGGTCGGCACGGCGCCCGAGGTCATCCGGCATTTTATCGAGCTGCGCGGCATCGGCATTGTCGATGTGCGCCGGATCTTTGGCATCGGCGCGATCAAGATGACTGAAAAGGTCGAGTTGGTTATCAACCTGGAGCCGTGGGAGGATGGAAAGCAGTACGACCGCCTAGGCCTGGATGGACAGACGACCAGCATTCTGGATATCGCGGTTCCGTCGCTGACGATTCCGGTCAAGCCCGGCCGCAATCTTGCGGTCATTATTGAAGTCGCCGCCATGAACGACCGCCAAAAGAAGATGGGCTTTAACGCGGCACGCGAGCTGCAGGAGCGCATGCTCAAGCAGTACGGAAACTGATGCGCAGAGGTACGGCCGGCCACCTCGCAGCGCTATGACTTGCCTGCGCGCCGGACGTTTTTGAAAACAGGCGTCAAACGCCTGTTTTCTGTTTGGATAGACACTTTACGCGAAATGGATTTCACCACAAAAAGGAGCAATTGTTTTCTATGCACATCGTAGCAGACCTGCATACCCACACGATCGCCAGCACACACGCGTACTCCACGGTATATGAGATGGTTCGCGGCGCAAAAGCAAAGGGACTGATCGCGATTGGCATTACTGACCACGGTCCGGATATGACAGACGGCCCGCATGAGTGGCATTTTTCCAACCTGAATATTATTCCGCGAGAGATAGACGGCGTGGCCGTGATTCGGGGAATAGAATTCAATATCTGTCCCGGCGGGGCGCTGGACCGGATGAGTGAAAAAAGCCTGGAGCCTGTGGAGTTTGCGCTGGCCTCTTTCCATGACTGCTGCTTTGCCCCCTCCACGCGGGCGGCGCATACAGAGGCGCTCGAAGCAGTGCTGCATGATAAACGGGTGCAGGCGTTTGGGCATCCGGGTAACCCCAAATTTGATTTTGATATGGAGCATATTATTTCACAGTGCAACCAGTACGGCAAGTTGGTGGAGATCAACAGCAATTCCTTTGCCATCCGGAAAGGAAGCAGGGAGAACTGCACGGAAATCGCGCGCCTGTGCAAAAAATATCAGGTGCCGATCGTTGTGGACAGTGATTCGCATATTGAATATACAGTCGGCTGTGTAGACAACGCATTGGAGATGCTGGAAGAGATCGGGTTTCCGGAGGAGTTGGTGGTCAACAGTAGCGGGGAGCGTCTGGATGAATATTTTCGTGGACGCGGTTTGACGCTGTTCGGATGAAAAGGAGGAAACATGATGCGGATCGGTATTGATTTAGGTGGAACAACGGTAAAAGCGGCGCTTTGTCGGGAGGATGGCACGCTGCTGCATAAAATGAACGCGCCCACCCGTTTGGGAGACGCGGATGGGCTGCGGGCGGATATGAAAGCGCTCGCGCTCGCGCTTTGCGAAAAAGAGGCAATAACGCCGGAGCAGGTACAGAGTATAGGTATCGGCGTACCTGGCTCGTTCGACAAGGAAACCTGCACGCTGCGGTTCGGAACCAATTTGGATATGAGCGACGTGTGCTTCGCGCAAGCGTTCGAGCCGGAATTCCAGTGCGCGGTCCAACTGGATAACGACGCAAATTGCGCAGCGCTGGGAGAAGCGATTGCGGGCGCGGCAAAAGATACCAGAAATATGCTGATGATTACCCTGGGAACCGGCGTCGGAGGCGGGATTGTGGTAGACGGAAAACTTTATACCGGCTGCAACGGCATCGCGGGAGAATTGGGACACATCGTGATACGACAGGGCGGCGAGTCGTGCAACTGTGGACGAAAGGGCTGCCTGGAGGCCTATACCTCCGCTTCGGCTTTTGTCCGCTTTGCGGAGCGTGCCTTGGAGGCAGGAAGAAAGAGCGTTCTGGAAGAAAATCGGGGGGCGCTGAACGCCAAAATGATATGTGATGCCGTAGACGCGGGTGACACCCTGGCGCGGGAGCTGTTTGAGGAATACTGCGTCAACCTCTCCTGTGGGCTGGCGAACCTGGTCAATATTTTTCAGCCGGAGTGCATTGTCATCGGGGGTGGCCTTGCGGGCTATGGGGAGAAACTGATCGAGCCGCTGCGCCGCTTAACAGAAGCGGAAACCTTCCAGGGCGCGTCATGCAATGCAAGGATCATTGCGGCCGCGCTGGGAAATGACGCGGGGCTGATTGGCGCGGCGATGCTTTAACGCAAAACTGTAATATAGAGCGGCGCATTTGTAATATTACAAATGCGCCGCTCTACCCTTCAAAGCATTGAAATTCGGGCTTTTTTCGTGATAAAATACGTTCCGTATTATGAGAAAACCAGCTTGTTCAACCCGGAGGTCTATCATGCGTTTGAAACGAATGATTGCCCTGCTGTGCGCATCGCTGTATATTTTAACTGGCACAGCCGCAGCGGGTGAAATAACAAAAGAGGAAACCGAACAGCAAATCGTTCTGGAAGCCGGCGTGCCGGCGGCAGAAGAGGGCCGCGCTGTTTCGCAAAACGCGGCCCCGCAAATGCTGTCCGCACGCGCGGCGCTCAAGACGGTTCCATCGACGCACAAGGTCACGGTCAATGGGCAGGCCGTCAGCCCGCAGGCCTATAATATTGACGGATACAACTATTTTAAGCTACGGGATATTGCGTTTCTGCTCAGCGGCACCACGGCGTCGTTTGATGTGCAGTGGAATGGGGAGAAAAACGCGATCGACCTGATATCCGGCGCGGTCTACACCGCGGTGGGCGGGGAGATGAGCGTTGCATCCTCCTCTACGCTCCGTGTACAGGAATCGACCGCCAAGCTGCTGCTGGATGGCAGCGGCGTATCCATCAAGGGCTATAATATCAATGGGAACAACTATTATAAGATAGCGGACGTATCGACTGCAATGGGGTTTACTGCGGCATTTGAAAGCGCGACGCAGACGGTGCAGATCAAAACGCCGTCTGCGCCCGATCCGGAAATGCAGCCGGAGCCTGATCCGGAAGGGCCGCAGGAACCTGCGGAACCGGAAGAGCCTTTCGTGACAGGGGTCTATCAGGTTAAGGTCAGCGACTACCTTTCGGTACGGACGGGTCCCGGGCTTACTTATGCGGCGGTCGGCAAGCTCACAAACGGTACAGAAATCGTCGTGGATTCGATAACGGATAATTGGGCGCATATCATGGTTGGAGACGACGGGAGCGACCGCTATTGCAGTGCGGACTATCTTGTACGGGTGAAGGACTATGATACGTCCGAGGGAGAGCCGGAGCCGGTTATCAAGCCGGTGCGGCCGGAACGTACCTTGAATATTGATGGAAAAATGACCGTGATCGTTGACCCCGGCCATGGCGGCAGCGATGTTGGCGCACATAACGAGGACGGTTCTCTGGATGAAAAGCATATCAACTTGTATGTTTCGCAATATCTGGAAGAATATCTGGAGGAAGCGGGCGTTCGGGTGATCATGGTACGCGATACACTGGAGGAGGGGAGCTCGCTCTCCCTGCGCGGTCAGATCATGGAAGAATATGTGGACACGGTTGATCTGTTTTTCAGTGTCCATCATAATGCGGCCAATACGACGGCACGCGGTGCGGAAGCGCTGGCGCAAATCGTGGATAAGGACGGAGGGCCGACCAGGATTCTGGCGGAGGCGCTGCTGGAGGAGTATGAGAAGCTGGGCGTCCCGATCCGGCAGGTCGTATTCCGAGAAGGAAGCAACGGAGATTATTATTATACGAATCGCGTGGCATCCGCGCTGGGTATTCCTGCCCTGACCAGTGAATTTTGCTTTATCGATAACGAGGAGGATCAAAAGTTTATCGATAGCGAGGAGGATTGGCAGGCGGAAGCGCTGGCGCAGTTCCATGCGATCATGCGCTATTTCGAGAAGGTTGAATATTAACGGACAGGAGAGATTGAACGTGACGGAAAGAGAAGAGCGGGCGCAACGTTTGCATGACAGCGGCTATAACTGCGCGCAGGCGGTTGTGTGTGCTTATTGCGACCGGTTTGGGTTGGATGAAAACACGGCGTTTAAAATGGCCGAGGGCTTTGGCCTGGGCATGGGGCTTATGGAGGTTTGCGGCGCGCTGACCGGCGCGTTCATGCTGGCGGGCTGCAAGCAGAGCAAGGGCTGCAGCCACCAGGGGGAAACAAAGGCGCAGACCTATAAGTTGACAAAAGCTCTAGCGGCCGCGTTTGAGGAGAAGAACGGCACCTACCTTTGCAGAACGCT
The DNA here is from genome assembly GCF_032769475.1 of Intestinibacillus sp. NTUH-41-i26. Taxonomy (GTDB): domain Bacteria; phylum Bacillota; class Clostridia; order Oscillospirales; family Butyricicoccaceae; genus Agathobaculum; species Agathobaculum ammoniilyticum. Next base: position 1,593,220 of record NZ_CP136477.1, on the reverse strand, counting down.
AAAAGGCGTGCCGGATGGAACGGTAAGGCGGTCCTGCCCAGGGTGCATTAGTGATGCTTGCCAACTTATCGAAGAATATTTGTTGAAATAGCCGATTTGCCGCAGATGTCAACCCATCTGCGGCAACTTTTTTTGCTATCGTTCGCCTGCTTTCGACAGACGGCACCTGTGCAGGGGCGTAAAATGAGGGTTATGAATTGCAAACAAAGGGGGCGATAGCTGTGGTTCGCTATATTGTTACTGAACAAGCCCGTGCTGAACGGACGCAGTATGGTATAGCCGCCATAACGGAGCGGAAGCGCGTGGACCAAATTGATGATGTTGCGCTGACGCTCGAAGAAACCATGCGGCTGGTTTCGTTGTTGCAAGATAATGGCGTGGCACCGGAACATTTTCGAGATGTTGTGGAAGATTATCTTTCGGGTTTGATGATGGTCGAATAAAAAACGGCGGAAACGATAGGGTTTCCGCCGTTTTTTATTAAAACTGAAAGAGGATGCCTCCGATGGCCCCTGCAAAAATGAATAGAATGGGATGGAGCCTGGGGAATTTCCAAATACACAGCGATAGCGCCAGGAAAAAGGCGATCGCAGGGAAATTTAATAACGCAAGCAGGCTGCCGACGCCCTTCCAAAGCTCGGTATGAAAAAGCGAGGCGGCAAATACCTCCAGCATAGCGCCGAAAATCAATCCGGCGGAGGCAGGGCGCAGGCCGTAAAAGGCATCCCTGACAAGCGCGGAATCGCGAAACCTGGTCAGGGCGCGCGAGATCAGGATGATGATGACCACGGAAGGGAAAACGAGCGAGCAGGTTGCGATGACAGAGCCCCCTAGCCCCGCGGCATGGAAACCGGCGTAGGTCGCGGTATTGATGCCGATCGGCCCAGGCGTCGATTCGGAAACCGCGATCATGTCCAACAGGTCGTTTGGTGTAAACCAGGGGTATTTGAGCGAAATGGCCTTGAGAAAGGGCAGCGTCGCCAGACCGCCGCCGACCGAAAAAAGGCCGGTTTTGAAAAATTCCCAGATTAGCTGTAAATAGATCATGTGCGCCGCCTCCGGAAGAAACCGATCGCAATGCCTGCCGCGCCAGCCAGAAGCACCATCACTACGGGAGAAACCTCAAAAAATGCAACGGCGGCAAATGTAATAAGCAGTATCAAGGTGGTAGGCAGGTCAACAACACCTTTCCTCGCCATTTTCAAAACCGACTGCAACACAAGCGCGCAGACCGCGATGCGGATGCCGGAAAAAGCGTGCTGCACCACGGCAAGATGCGCAAACTGCTGGATACAGGCAGCGATGATAACAATGATTATCAGAGACGGCGCGACCATGCCGGCCGTAGCGCAGACCGCGCCAGGCACTCCGTGGGTCTTATAGCCGACAAAGGTGGAGGTATTGACTGCGATTACACCGGGCGTGCATTGGCCGATGGCATAATAATCCATCAGCTCGTCCTCAGTAGTCCAGCCGCGGTTTTCAACGATCTCCCTCTGGAGCAGGGGCAACATGGCATAGCCACCGCCAAACGTGCATACACCGATGCGGGCAAAGGTGAGAAACAGGTCAAGATAAGGGTTCAAAAACAGCCAGCTCCTTTCCGTATACGGTATCAGTATATCATATTTTGATGGATATGGATGGAAAATATCCGTAAAATTGCGAATGGGGACAAAAAAGGCTGCCAGAATCTGTGCTGACAGCCTGCGGATCGGTAAATCAACGGGAGGGGATGACCTCGAGCCAGTATCCATCCGGATCGGAAATAAAGTATATGCCCATCGCGGGGTTTTCAAAGCAGATACAGCCCATCTGCTCATGCTTGTGATGAGCGGCTGCAAAGTCGTCCACCTGAAACGCAAGATGGAATTCGTTATCGCCAAGGTTATAGGCATGGTCCCAATCCCGCAGCCAGGTCAGCTCCAGTTGGTGGGCGCTTTTGCCATCGCTCAGATAGACGATGATAAAGCTCCCATCGTCAGGGCTGATGCGGCGGACTTCGGACAGGCCGAGCGCCTCTTGGTAGAATGCGAGCGACCGGTCCAGATCACGCACATTGAAATTATTGTGTGCAAACGTAAATTGCATAAAGGTTTCCTCCTTTTCGGGTATGGGATTACTTTACCACGTTTTTCCGCAAAACACAATCGGCATAGACGATTTTTGTTTACATTACGGCCGTGCGATGATATAATTAATATGCGTATTTGCGTCCGAAAGGGGGACGGAAATTGAAAAAGAAATTTCAAAAAGCGCTGCAGCCTGGGCAAACATGGTTTTACCTGCTGTTTTTGCTGTTTGCGGCGGGCGGATTATATTTTTCGTTGTGGTATGGCGCCGCGGGCATAGCGGTCTGCGGCATACTCCGGCTTGCTTCGCTGCGCCAGGAATCCGAGCGAAAACGTCAGGTGCAGGACCTGATGGAGAATATTGAGGTCAGCGGTGGTGAAATAAAGCCCGCGGTAACCCACTCTCCGCTGCCGACGGTTGTTGCGCTGGCAACGACCGGCGAGATCGTTTGGGCAAACGAAGCGTTTGCGGAAATCAGCGGCCAGTTTAGCGGCGCCCGCCATATGCGAATGACCGAACTCGCGCCAACGTTTGAAACACGGTGGCTGATCGAGGGGAAGGAAGAATTCCCGGGAGAGCTTCGTATGGGGCGTCGGGCATACCATGTATTCGGCAGTATGATTCCAAGCGGCGCCGGACAGATGATGATGCTCTATTTCATTGACTGTACGGAATACGTCCGGCTGCGGGACGCGGCGGAAACGCGCCATCCGGCGCTTGCCATCATCGCGATCGACAACTACGAAGAATTGATGAAGAACGCGACGGACTCAGAAAAATCCGCGATCCTTGCTGATATTGACCGCCGCCTGTCCGAATGGACGCGCGACAGCAGCGCGGTCCTGCGGAAATACGACCGCGATAAATACATTTTTATCATCGAAAACGCTGAGCTTGACAAGCTTGCGGCGCGGAAATTCGCCGTGCTGCAGGAGGTGCGCGATATCCGCAACCACGAGGGCGTCCTCGCTACACTGTCGATCGGTATCGGCAGGGACGGGGAAACGCTTGCGGAAAGCTATCAGTACGCTGGGCTGGCAATCGACATGGCGCTGTCACGCGGCGGTGACCAGGCGGTCATTAAAAACCGGTACACCTTTGAGTTTTACGGCGGCCTGAGCGAGGAAGTGGAAAAGCGCACCAAGGTCAAAAGCCGCGTTGTGGCAAACGCACTGAGTCAGCTCATCCGAGACTCCTCGCAAGTGCTGGTCATGGGCCATAAGAACAGCGATATGGATGCGATCGGAGCGGCGGCGGGCATGGTATGCGCGGCGCGCGTCAAGGGCAAGCCCGTGCATATCGTTGTGGACCAGCAGCACACCATGGCGTCGGATCTGATCGAACGACTCGAGTCCCTGCCCGAATACAAGGACGTTTTTATCAGCGCAGAAGACGCCATGATTATGTGCGATTTTAATACGCTTCTGATCGTGGTGGATGTGAACCGTCCCGGCTATGTAGAAAGCGAAGCGCTGCTTCAGTCGATCAATAAAGTGGCGGTCATTGACCATCACCGCCGCGCTGCGGATTATATAGAGAACGCGGTCGTTTCGTTGCATGAGCCATACGCTTCCTCCGCATCCGAGCTGGTCAGCGAGCTGCTGCAATATCTGGTGCCGAACAACGATATCCTCACCGGCGAGGCGGAGGCGATGCTCGCGGGCATCTATCTGGATACCAAGGGTTATTCGACTCGCACCGGCGTGCGCACGTTCGAGGCCGCAGCCTATCTGCGCCGTGCGGGCGCGGAGGTGAGCGATGTCAAGCGCCTGTTCCAGTCAAGCTTTGATCAGTATATGGAGCGGCAAAAAATCATCTCTTCCGCGCGCAATTGTGGGCAAGGCGTGATTTTCGCTCTCACAGATCAGGAGATCGACCGCATTGCGGCTGCACAGGCGGCGGACGAGCTTTTGTCGATCATTGGGACAAGGGCCAGCGTTGTCGCGTTCCGCAGCGGGGTGGATATGGCGGTTTCCGCCCGTGCCTCCGGACAGGTCAATGTACAATTGCTGATGGAGCGTCTTGGAGGCGGCGGCAACCATTCCGCCGCGGGGGCGCAGCTGAAGAATACGACGCCGGAGGAGGCGGACCGTATGATTACCGAGGCGATTCACGGCTACTTTGCCGATCAGGAAAGTGAAGCGCAGTAGACAGATAATGTAAGTGTATCCCGTTGAAAGGAGAAAGATATCATGAAAGTAATTCTTACAGCAGACGTAAAAGGAAAAGGAAAGAAAGGCGACCTGATCGAGGTCAGCGAGGGCTATGGCCGCAATTTCCTGCTGCCGCGCGGTCTGGCTGAGCCGGCCACCGCGGATAATCTGAACGTGAAGAAAGCACAGGACGAGGCGCATGCCCGCAAGGTGGCGCTGGAACAGCAGGCCGCACGGGAAGCGGCGGAAAAGCTGAAGGTCAGTCCGGTCAAGGTGCCGGCGAAAGGCGGGGCAGGCGGACGCCTGTTCGGCGCGGTGACCTCGAAAGAAATCGCGGAGGAGTTGAAAAAGCAGTACGGCCTAAATGTGCCGAAGCAGAAAATCGTGCTGGAGGAGCCGATCAAGACCTTTGGCGTCCATCGGGTGAAGGCCAAGCTGTATCAGGATATCGCGGGAGAGATTCTGGTGCAGGTCGTAGAAGCATAGTCAGGTAAGGGACAAATAGGGCGGAAAGCAACCGCCCTGGCGAAGCGGTATATTTTTATTGGAAAGGCGGTGTGCAGCTTTGGATGAGCTTCTTATGCGGCAGGTGCCGCAGGACCTGACTGCGGAGCAGTCTTTGCTGGGCGCCATGCTTGTCGATCCAAACTGCATACCGGAAGTGATCGAGCAGGTGCGCGCGGATGATTTCTATGCGGATGAGAACAAACGCATTTTTGAAACCATCTATTCCATGTTCAACGGCGCGCAGAAGATCGATCCGGTCACCGTGCTGGATATGCTGACCCGTCTCGGCTATTACGATGAGGCAGGGGGCAGGGCATATCTCTTTCAGTTGATGGAGGTAACGCCCGGAACGCGCAACGTTTCGGAATATGTCCGCATTGTGCGCGACAAGAGCCTGCTGCGGCAGCTTGCCGACGCGTGCGCCGAAATTCAGCAGCATGCGCTGGAAGCGCATGGAGAAGCGTCCAGCATCGCGGAGTTGGCGGAGCAGCGCATCTATAGCATCCGTCAGGGACGGGAGATCAAAGGCCTGTCCAAGCTGAGCGAGGTCATCGCGGACCTGTATACGGAACTCGATGAGCGTGCCAGGTCGGACAGCGATATCCCAGGCATGTCAACCGGATTTCACGCGCTGGACACGGCGTTGACAGGCCTGAACAAATCCGACCTGATACTGATTGCGGCGCGTCCCGGCATGGGTAAGACCGCGTTTGCGCTCAACATTGCGCTCAACGCGGCAAAGGCGAGTGTAAAGGGCAAGCCGAAGGGCTATAAAAAAGGGACGGGCGTGTGTGTGTTCCAGTTGGAAATGGGCAAGGAACAGCTTGCGAGCCGCTTTTTGTCCAGCGAAGCGTTGATCGAGTCGCAAAAGCTCAAGACTGGTAACCTGGATGGGGACGATTGGGTCAAGATCGCCCGCGCGTCCGGCGTGCTGGCTGGCCTGAATATCTATGTGGACGATAATCCGGCGATTACTGCGGCTGAAATCAAGGCGAAATGCCGGCGGCTGGGGGACGAGTTGGGCCTTATCGTGATCGACTACCTGCAACTGATGCACGCAGGCGGCCGGCATTCGGATAACCGCGTGCAGGAGGTCGCAGAGATCTCGCGTTCCCTCAAAATCATGGCGAAAGAGCTCAATGTGCCGGTCGTCTGTCTGTCCCAGTTGTCACGCGCGTCCGAACAGCGCGCGGATAAGCGGCCGATGCTGTCCGATCTGCGCGAATCCGGTGCGATCGAGCAGGACGCGGATATCGTCATGTTTATTTATCGTGACGATTATTATGATGACGAATCGGAGCAGAAGAACATAGCGGAAATTATTATTGCCAAAAACCGACACGGCGCCACCAACACGGTGGAGCTGCAATGGGTCGGTCAATATACAACGTTTTCCAATCCAGACAGAATCCACGGGGAGTAGGCCATGCTGGAAATCGTAAAACACACGATCGAGGCGCACCAGATGCTGACACCCGGCGAAGCTGTCCTGGTGGCGCTTTCCGGCGGGGCGGATTCCACAGCCCTTCTGCGGGCGCTGCTGCTTCTGGGATACCCTGTGCGGGCGTTCCATCTGAATCATTGCCTGCGCGGAGCGGAAGCGGAACGGGATGAAGCGTTCTGCCGGTCGCTGTGTGCGCGCCTGCAGGTGCCGCTGACCGTTTCGCGCGCGGATATCCGCGCGGAGTCCGTCCAGCGCGGGGAAAGCATTGAAACAGCGGCGCGTCATATCCGGTATGAGCGGCTTTTCGCCGCTGCGGGAGCGGATAGGATCGCGACCGCCCATACGGCGGACGACTCAGCGGAAACCGTGCTGTTTCATTTGGCACGGGGTACCGGACCGGAGGGGCTGACGGGGATACCGCCGGTACGCGGCCAGCTTGTGCGACCGCTGATTGAAACAACAAGAGCGGATGTGGAAGCCTTTTTGCGGCAGTTAGGGCAGGACTATGTGACCGACAGCACAAATGCGGATGACCGATATACGCGTAACCGCATCCGGCATGCGGTAATACCGGTGCTTCGTGAGATCAATCCGGCGCTGCCGGATGCAGTAACGCGTCTGAGCGGGCTTCTGCGGCAGGACAACGCGTATCTGGACGGGGAAGCCGAACGTCTTCTTTGCGCGGCGCGGCGCGCTTCCGGCAAATGGCAGGTTGATACGCTCCGGTCGGCGCATCCGGCGCTGCGTTCGCGGGCGGTAAAAATGCTTGTGAAGCATTCGGGCGTGACGATGCGGGATATCGCCGCAACGCATATTCAAGCGCTGGAACGCCTTCTGGAAACAGACGATCCATCCGCAGCGCTCAGTCTGCCGCATGGGTTTACGGCGCGGCGGGAATATGATACAGTATATATAACAGCCGCAGCCGCACCAGCGCTTCGGCGGGAACCGGTTTTGCTTACCGTTCCGTTTGACAGGCCGGTTTGGGGCGGCACGCTGCATTTGTCGGTTCGTCGTTTAGAAAAAAAGCAATCTTTTTACAAATCATTCAATACTTTTCTCGTGGATTGTGGTACAATATGTTTTGATACGTTCTGTGTCCGCGCCCGCATGCCGGGAGACAGGCTGCGCCTATCGAAAAAGGGCGGCAGCCGCACGCTGAAAAAGCTGATGATCGACCGGAAAATCCCGCGCTTACAAAGAGATGAGTTAGCGGTTCTGGCGGATAAAAACGGCGTGATCGCGGTGCAGAATTTGGGGATGGATATTTCGCGTGCTCCCAAAGGGGGCGCGCTGATAGAAATAACGATAGAGGGGTAACTGACAAATGGCATTTGACATGCGAGACGACATCAAGGAAGTTTACTTCACGGAACAGCAACTCGCGGAAAAAGTGGCGGAGCTGGGCGCGCGTATTACGGAGGATTATCGGGATAGGAATCCCCTGATCGTCAGCGTACTCAAGGGATCCTATGTTTTTATGGCAGATCTGACCCGCAGGATCCAAACGCCGTGCAATATTGATTTCATGGTGGTATCCAGTTATGGAAAGGGGACCAAAACCTCTGGCGAGGTGCAGATCATCAAGGATATCGAGCAGCCGATCGACGGGCGCGACCTGTTGATTGTAGAGGATATCCTCGATTCAGGCGTCACGTTGAATTATTTGATGCAGGTGCTGATGGCGCGCGGAGCAAATTCGATTCGGCTGTGTACGCTGCTGTCCAAGCCTGCGCGGCATAAGGTACATGTGCCGATCGATTATCTCGGCTTTGAAATACCGGATGAATTTGTGGTCGGCTATGGCCTGGATTATGCTGAAAAATACCGTAATTTGCCGTATATCGGCATTCTCAAACCGTCTGTTTACGGCGGCGAGTAAATACACGAACGAGGAAGAGGTGTCATACCGATTTGAAAGGAAAAATGAAAGGCTTTGGCCTTTATCTTCTGATACTGGTGTTTTTGCTGGCCGGTGTCAGCTATGTTGTGAGCCAGACGTCGCGCACCGAGCCGATCACCTATCTGGATGTATACAAATACTTCCAGGAGGAGAAAGTTGATCAGTTCAAGGTGGATGGCGGGACGCTGACCATGCATCTGAAGGACGACGGACGCGTTGTCAGCTATGACTTGGGGAATTACTTCAGCGTATTTTACGAAGAACTGGGTGAAACGATCCAGGAGCAGGAGCAGAACGGCACGCTGACAGAGGTAAATTATATCACTACGGAAATACCGTGGTGGGCGAATTTGGTGCCATACCTCATCCTGATTGTTCTGCTGGGCGCGTTCTGGTATTTTATGATGAACAAGCAGTCCGGCGGCGGCGCGGGTCCGATGCAGTTCGGCAAAGCACGTGCAAAGCTGGCGCAGGACGATAAAAGGAAAGTCACTTTCAATGATGTGGCCGGTGCGGATGAGGAAAAGGCCGAGTTACAGGAGATCGTGGAGTTTCTGAAAAACCCGCAGAAATTTGTGCAGATCGGCGCGCGCATTCCCAAGGGCGTACTCCTGGTAGGCCCTCCGGGTACTGGTAAAACATTGATCGCGCGTGCGGTTGCGGGCGAGGCCGGCGTGCCGTTCCTATCGATTTCCGGCTCGGATTTTGTCGAGCTGTATGTCGGCGTTGGCGCTTCGCGCGTACGCGATCTGTTCGAGCAGGCAAAAAAGAACGCACCGGCGATTGTGTTCATCGACGAGATCGACGCGGTAGGCCGCCAGCGCGGCGCGGGACTCGGCGGCGGGCATGATGAGCGCGAGCAGACGCTGAATCAACTGCTTGTAGAGATGGACGGTTTCGGCGCCAATGAGGGCGTTATCGTGATTGCGGCAACCAACCGTAAGGATATCCTCGATAACGCATTGCTCCGCCCGGGCCGTTTTGACCGCCAGGTCTATGTTGGCGCACCTGACGTTAAGGGGCGCGAGGCAATCCTGAAAGTGCATGCCCGCAACAAGCAGTTCGATCCGGATGTCAAGTTCTCGGATATCGCTAAAACCACGGCCGGATTTACCGGCGCGGATCTGGAGAATCTGCTCAACGAGGCAGCACTGCTGGCAGCGCGCCGCAATAAAAAGCTGATTTCCCAAGATGAGATCGAGGAGTCCCTGCTCAAAGTCGTGATGGGTGTGGAAAAAAAGAGCCATATCATTACCGAGCAGGATAAGCGCCTGACAGCATATCACGAAGCAGGTCATGCAATTTGTTTCCATGTCCTGCCGACGCAGGATCCGGTGCATCATGTAACGATCATTCCGCGTTCCTCCGGTGCAGGCGGCTTTACCATGCCGCTACCGGAAGAGGATCAGGCGTACCGCACCCGAAAGTATATGGAGGAGTATATCATCGTTTGCTTGGGCGGCCGTGTCGCGGAACAGCTTACGATGCCGGATATCTCCACCGGCGCCTACGGCGATATTAAGCAGGCGACGCAGATGGCGCGGGCGATGGTGACCAGTTATGGTATGAGCGAGAGGATCGGGCCGATTGATTACGGCGCGGACAACGGCGAAATATTCCTGGGCCGTGATTTTGCGGCAGGGAAGGGCTACTCCGAGGTCAAGGCAGCGGAGATCGACGATGAGATCCACCGTATTATCGAGGAGGCGCACCACGCCTGTGAGAAGCTCCTGACCGAGCATATGGAGGAGATGTCCCGTGTCGCGGAGTATTTGATCCGTAATGAAACAATGGACGGGGAAACCTTCCTTAAGGTCTATAACAATGAGATCGTTCCGGACAAGGTACTCGGCGAGGATTTGATGCCTGAGCTTCAAAAGGAGCTGGATGAACAGGCACAGAAAAAAGACGACGGCCAGGAAACAGAATAAAAAGAAATCCCACGGGAACCCGTGGGATTTCTTTTGTGGAGAAAAGTCAAAAACTCTTGACATTTTTAAAAGTGTGAGGTATGCTGAAAATGTAAAATAAGTTTGACACTATGCAAAGGGGAGGGAGAGCTTGATATGGGTGCAAAGAGCTATATTTTGATGGCGCTGCCAATAGTGTTTCTGGTTGGCTTTCTTGCGCTGTTTATATGGATTGGGAGGAGGCGGCCGCTGCGTTTCACCGCATTGGCCAATAAGCTTGGTTTGCAGCCCGGGATGCAGCGAGCGGACGAGATGGAGCGGCTGATCCAATACAAAGCAATCTCTATTGCATACACGGTTATGCTGTTTGGTTTGCTGGGATGTACATTTTACAGCGTATTTGTTAAAAATGAAAGCATACCGCTTTCCAACGGCGTTCTGCTTCTGGGCGTGCTGACACAATCGATCGCCACACTTGCGCTGCGGCATCGGTATACGGAGGGAGACGAGGAATATAAGCCCTATCCGCTGTGGAAGACTCTGATGATTGTGCTGGTATTCAGCCTTGCAGTCGGTACGCTGGGAGCGATGCTTGCTATTGGGATTATGATGATATAAGTGAAAATATATGAAGAACGGCATCAAAGCGCTGCGGAAAGCTCACGGCCTGCGGCAGGAGGATATGGCAAAGCTGCTCGGTGTTTCGCGCCAGACCGTAGTTGCAATGGAAAATAACAAATATGACCCGACCCTGGAATTGGCGATGAAGGTTGCCCGCTTATTGGAGCAGCCGGTAGAAAGTATTTTCTTCCTGGAAGAATAAAAGAGCTTCCCCTTAAGGGGAAGCTCTTTTATTGTCCAATATGGTCCCCGCAATAAACGTCAGCCAATGCCACCGGGGATCAGGAAGCTGAATACGACGACGAGCGCTGCCAGGAAAACATAAACATATTTTGCGAGAGGATCAAATACACGGCTGAGCGTTTTTTCCCGACCAAGCATAAGCTCTTTTTTGATTTCCTTGACGCCCAGCACCCAATAAATCATGACCGCGCCGAGAATCGCGCCGATCGGGACCACATAGATCGTAATAATATCCATCCATCTGCCCATAAGCGCCTCCTGCTCGATCAGAAGGCCGACAGCAAGCGTTGCAACGCCGGAAAGCACAACAGCGGTTTTCCTCTTGAGCTTGAGACGGGTCTGCGCCGCTTCGGAAACCGCCTCGAGCATGTTGGCAAGCGACGTGATGCCGGCAAAAAGGACGGAAAGGAAAAACAGGAAAGCAAACAGCCGCCCCATCGGCATTTGCTGAAAGACGCGGGGCAGAGTGATAAACAACAGTTTGGGACCGGATGCAGGATCAAGCCCAAATGCAAAGACCGATGGGATAACGGCAAAGCCGGCGAGCATAGCTGCGCAGGTATCGAGCAACGCGGTCATTGTGGAGGAGTGGACGATATCCTCTTTTTTGCTCAGATAGCTGCCGTAGATGATCATACCGGAGCCCGTGACGGAAAGGGAAAAGAATGCCTGCCCCATCGCCATGACCCAAGTTTTGGGATTCAAAAGGAACTCCCATTGGGGGACAAACAGATACCGGTAACCATCCAACGCGCCGGGCAGGAAAGCGACACGCACCGCGATAATCAAAAACAGGATAAAAAATGCGGGCATCATAACTTTATTGATTTTTTCGATGCCGCCCGACACACCGTAAATCAGTATGGCGACCGTCATCAGTACAACGATCGTGTGCCAGGGGACGCTGGACAAATGCGCGCTGCTCATTTGGGAAAAGAATACTTCCGGCTCCGTGCGCATCAAGGTGCCGGTCAGTGCGCCAAACGCGCTGCGGACCACCCAACCGACAATAATGGCGTAGCCGATCGCAATGCCGAGCGACCCGAACAACGGGATCGCACCGAGAAAAGCGCCGCCTTTTTTGCCGCGGCTTTTCATCGCGTACTCATATGAGCCGATCGGTCCGGTGCCGGTCAGACGGCCGAACGCAAATTCGCCCGACAGGCCGACGTATCCAAACAGAGCGACAAACAGCAGGTAAGGAATCAGGAACGCCGCGCCGCCGTACTGCCCTGTGCGGTATGGAAACATCCAGATGTTTCCCATGCCGACTGCGGAGCCGACTGCGGCAAGAACAAAGCCTACTTTCGAGGTAAAGGTTCCATTTTCGTTTTTTTGTTTCATAGTACGATTCTCCGTCTCTAATTTCACATGTTTTTTTAGTATATCATAGTTTAGGAAATTAAGCCATATTGGATTTGCCAAGAAATCGGATACAGCTTTGTCGAATCATACAAAAGGATTTTGTGAAAAACAAGAATTTTATCACATATTCCCTTGCTTTGCAGGGGTTCATATGGTATGATAGGAAAGCGTGAAAAAGACATCTGTCTTTTTAGGGAGGACAACGCATGATTAAGCCAAAATATTATCTGGTCGAGCGGACATTACTGCCCGAGGTGTTTCAGCGCGTGATCGAAGCAAACGAAGCGATTGCCTCCGGAAAAGCGGCTACCGCAAGCGAGGCGGCGAAAATAGCAGGACTGTCCCGTAGCGCCTATTACAAATATAAGGATGGCGTCCGGCCATTTTTTGAGGCGACGACCGACCGGATCGTAACATTCCATTTCATGTTGCATGATCAGCCTGGGATGCTGTCGAGTATCCTGGGGCTTATGGCGCGGTCCGGCGCCAACCTGCTGACGGTGAACCAATCCATCCCCATGCGGGGGCAGGCCTCGGTCACGATAGCCGCGCGCACCGGTGAAATGAAATATTCCGTCGAAGAACTGGTGCATCGGGCAGAAGCGCTGGAGGGCGTAAATAAGGTGGAAATTTTAGCATCCGAATAAGAGAACAGCCGAAAGGAAGAGAATGACGTATGGTGAAAGCAGCTATCATGGGCCATGGCACGGTTGGCTCTGGCGTATATGAGGTATTTGAAATGAACGCGGAAAAAATCACCCGCGTGCTGGGGGTGCCGGTTGAGGTGAAATATGTACTCGACCTGCGCGATTTTTCCGCATTGCCGTATGGGAATAAATTTGTAACGGATTTTTCTGTTATAGAAAACGATCCGGAGATTTCGGTCGTAGCTGAGGTCATGGGTGGCGTCGGCGCAGCGTATGAGTTCACCAAGCGTTGTCTGCAGGCCGGCAAGAGCGTTTGCACCTCCAACAAGGAGTTGGTCGCGACCCGAGGGGAGGAATTGCTCCGGATTGCGCAGGCGCACGGTGTAAATTATATGTTCGAGGCATCGGTCGGCGGCGGTATCCCAATCATCCGCCCCATGCTGCAGTGTCTCGCGGCAAATGAGTTCGACGAGATCTGTGGTATTCTCAACGGAACGACAAATTATATCTTGACCCAGATGATCCATAACGGCGTCACTTTTGAGGACGCGTTGAAGCAGGCGCAGCTCAACGGCTACGCGGAAAAGGACCCCACAGCGGATATTGAAGGGCATGACGCCTGCCGCAAGATCTGCATTCTTTCCGACCTGGCTTTTGGGGATAAATTTGATCCGGATGCGGTTTCCTGCGAGGGCATCACGAAAATAACGCTTGAGGATGTGGCTAACGCGGATAAGCTGGGCTGTGTGATCAAGCTGCTGGGCCGTTCCGTACGCTGCGAGGATGGAACCGCGTATGCGTATGTTGCGCCGCACCTGATCCACAAAGAAAGTCCGCTGGCTGCGGTGGAGGATGTGTTCAACGCAATCATGATTAACGGCAACGCCACGGGGGAGGTTATGTTCTACGGAAAAGGAGCCGGCAAGCTGGCGACAGCCTCCGCAGTCGTGGCGGATATGATGGACTGCATGGAACACCGTGACCATCGCCGCCGTATTATGTGGGGGGATGGCTCGCGCTGTTTGCTTCGGCCGTTGGATACGCTGCAAAGCGCATGGTATGTCCGGTTCAAGGGCAGCCAGAAAGATATGGAGGCGGTTTTGCCGGTCGAAAGCGTGACAGAACCGGTTGACGGCGTGGTTGTTGTGAAAACCAGCAAGCTGGCGACCGCCGATATGCAGAAAAAAATCCAGCAGCTCAACGCCTGCGGCAAGGTCTGCGCAGCGATGCGCATGCTCTAAGGGGGGAAACACATGGTAAGGGTAACGGTACCCGCGACAAGCGCGAATATGGGGTCGGGCTATGACAGCATCGGCATTGCGCTTGAGCTTTATAATATTATCGAGATGGAAGAATGCGACCACATTGATATTTCGGATAAAAACGGTCAGTTAATTCCTAAGGATTCGCGGAATTTGATTTACCAATGCGCGAAAAAGGTGTATGATGAATGTGGCTACAGCCTGAACGGGCTGCGCATCGTCGAAGACTGTGCGATCCCGCAGACAAGAGGGCTCGGTTCTTCCTCTGCCTGCACAGTGGCGGGGATTATGGGAGCGAATGAGATGCTGGGCGAGCCGCTTGACCGGCAGGCTGTGATCGATCTGGCCGCAACGATCGAAGGGCATCCGGATAATTCCACACCGGCGATTCTCGGCGGCTTCTGCGTCGCGCTGCTGGAAAACGGGCATGTACACCATGTGCGTGTGCCGGTACACAGCGCCATTGACTTTATTGTGTTTATCCCTGACTTTAAGCTGTCAACGGAAAAAGCGCGCGCCGCGCTGCCCAAGACGATCGCGCATCATGACGCGGTCTATAATTTAGCGCGTGCCGCCCTTCTTGCAGGCTCGCTGACGACCGGAAAGCTGGATAATCTGGATGTTGCGACAGGGGACTGCCTGCACCAGCCGTACCGGTTCGGCCTGATCGAAAACGGGGAGGACATCATACAGGAGGCAAAGGAACTGGGGGCGTTAGGCGCATTTATCTCGGGTGCCGGCCCGTCTATTATCGCAATGGTCTATAAGGGGGACCGTGACTACGCCGCGCGCGCGCAGGCCTTGTGTGCGGAAAAATATCCACATTGGCATGCGATGCAGCTTCGCTGTGACGAGGTCGGCGCGACAGTCAAGCGTATTTGAAGCAGGACCGTTTTTGACGGTAGGCGATATAAGGAGGAAACGTAACAAGTATGAGTCTTATTGTGCAGAAATTTGGCGGAACCTCGGTAGCAAATACCGAACGTCTGAAAAACGTGGCGGACATTGTGACGAAAACGGCACAGGCGGGCAACCAGGTTGTTGTCGTCGTATCCGCGCAGGGCGACACAACGGATGACCTGATCGCAAAGGCGGCGGAGTTGAACGACCATCCCTCCAAACGGGAGATGGATGTGCTGCTCAACACAGGGGAAATGATTTCCATGTCCCTGCTCGCGATGGCGATTCAGAAGCTCGGTTTTTCCGTGGTTTCGCTGACCGGCTGGCAGATCGGGCTGGAAACCAACAGCAATTATTCAGACGCGCGCATCAAGCGCATTTCGGGCGACCGGCTGAAGGCGGAATTGGATAACGGGAAAATTTGCATCGTTGCAGGCTTCCAGGGCTTGAACAAAATGGGCGACCTGACAACGCTCGGCCGCGGCGGATCGGATACGACTGCGGTTGCGATCGCAGCGACGCTGGGCGCAGACCTGTGCCAGATTTATACGGATGTGGACGGTGTGTACACGACCGATCCGCGTATCGTACCCGGCGCGCGCAAGCTGGAAGCGATCACCTATGATGAGATGCTGGAGCTGGCCTCGCTCGGCGCGCAGGTCCTGCACAACCGAAGCGTTGAGATGGCAAAGAAGTATAACGTCGACCTGGAGGTCATTTCGAGTTTTACCCGCAATCCGGGTACAAAAGTCAAGGAGGGTTCTCACATGGAAAAAATGAACGTTTCGGGGGTTGCCCGTGACAATAACTGCGCCCGTGTTGCGATTATCAATGTTTCCGATACACCCGGCACCGCGTTCAAGGTGTTTTCGCTGATGGCTAAGCATAATGTAAATATCGATATTATCCTGCAGTCCGTCGGTCGCGATAATAAAAAATCCATTTCGTTTACCATACGGCAGGATGATGCGGACCGTGTGGGAAAAATCCTGCGGGACAATGCCGAAATGCTGGGATATGAGGACGTGTCGATCAGCACCAAAGTGGCGAAGGTTTCCATTGTTGGCGCAGGCATGGCGTCTTCCGCAGGCGTGGCCTCCAAAATGTTTGAAGCGCTGGCCATGGCTGGAATCAATATCCGTATGATCTCCACTTCGGAGATCAAGATATCCGTCCTGATTAACGAAGAAGACAGCGAAAAGGCAGTCAAAGCCATTCATGAGGAATTTTTTGGCGAATAACCGCTATTGATATTTATTTGTCAATCTCGTTGACAATCGGTTGGACGCACGCTATAATTAAACCAGAGTTTGACGACAAGAAAGGGAGAATTACAAATGAAGAAGCTTTGGTGCCTGTTCCGCCGCCGCTTTGCAACGGGGACGGAAAAGCTTTGTGTAGCGTTTTCCGAAACAGAGGGCCGCGTCCGTGCCTGTCCTTACGCGACAGAGGAAGAAGCGAAAGAAAAGTGCGCGGAATATGCTTTCAACAACCGCTCCGAAGGGGAAAATGAGGGCATAGAATAAACCGGTTTACATAAGGCTGAAAAAAGCTCCGGAAGAGACGTCTTTCGGGGCTTTATTTGTCCCTTTCGCGCATGTCAACCGTTGGTTGACAAAAAGAAACGACCGGTTGGTGGCATTTTCAGAGGAAAAGCGGTAGCCTGAAATAAAGAAAAGGCGGTGATCAAATGACTACGGGTGAAAAAATAGCAGCCCTGCGCCGGAAGGCAGGCATGAGCCAGGAGGCGCTGGCGGACCAACTGGGGATATCGCGCCAGGCGGTATCCAAATGGGAAGCGGATCAGGCAGTGCCGGGTATGGATAATCTGGTGGAGCTGGGGCGGATATTTGGCGTGCCGGTCGATGCGATTCTGCGTCCGGACAGCAGACTGCCGGAAAGTGAATCCGCAGAACCGGAAAACGCAGCATCCCCAGGCGTCCCTCTGAAGCGGCCGGTGCTGACAGGGAAAATCAGGTGGTTTGCCATCGCGGCTGTGCTGCTTGCTCTGGCAGGGGCTTTGTGCAATCTTGTGTCCCTCATATGGATTGGACGCCTGCAGGAGCGCGTGGAGGCGCTGCAGGCGCAGGTCAATGCCATACCGGAACGGACGGATACCGTTTATATCCCGCAGTCCGGCGCGCAGGAGGAAAGCGCGCTGGCAGATTTCGATGTATCCTATGATTTGCAGTATGACCCGAACGCACAGACAGCGGAGATGCTGCATGTGTCAATTTATGCCCGGCCGAAAGAACTGCATCCGGAAAATGAAACCGCGAAGTTCTCCATCCAAAGCGGTTCATCAAGCTGGACCTGCAGTGCGCTGTTGGGCCAGGACAACGCTTATTCCGGCGATACGGAAATCCCCATGCGGGATGCGTTTTCGGTTTATCTGGTGCTAACAGATGAAGAAAGCGGCATGGTCCGTAATATTTTGGTGGATCATTTGACAGGCGTGGAGGACGCATATACGCTGCAATTCAGTTCGAGATGGCAAACCGGAGGTATTGCATCCGATTGGGGCGGGACACATGTGTCGGGGTATTTGGAAATTCAAGTGTATTCCCTTGCTCCGTCCATGCGTGTTGCACCTCAGAGCGCGGCGCTCGTTCTGCGCAAAGGGGATGAGGAACTCGAACGCATGGGCGTAATGGTTAACGCAACGGAGGAGGAGTTAGCGCTCCATATGCTACATGAAATCTACCTGTATGCGAAGCCGGACTGGACGGTCAGGGAACCGTTGGAGACGCTGACGGTAGAACTGGAAATTGTGGACGACTACGGCCGTATCACTGTATGGGAGATCGATTAAAGGGAAAAAAGAGGGACCGCCTAAACGGTCCCTCTTTTCAGCGGTTGATTACGGTCATTTGCAGCCCCTGCATCACATCGAGCGCCTTTTCATGCAGGACAGGGTCAAAGCTGCGGCACAGGGAAGCGTCCACGATAATCTGGGCTTCCGGCCATTGCGCCTGCAGGAGCGCGGCATTGGAAATGACGCACATGTTCGTCACAACACCTACGACCATGATCTCCTTCAAATCGGGAAGCTCACTTCCCAGCTTGGTAAGCTCTGACGGCGGCATGCCAAAGGTGTGCTTGCAGATGTTGTGAATTTGATGATTGGCACAGGTCTCACAGCATAACTCCTGCGTTTTCCCGTAAAGGCGCCAGCCCTGTTCTTTTGGATTGCAGTGGGGAATGGGCAGCGCGCGTCCTTCCCGCGTCTCCAAATACAGGTCGTCATGGGTGTCATAGGTGAATAAGACGTGATCCCCCTGCGCCAGATAAGCCTGGGCCTGGTGGGCGATCCCACCATCGATCGCGGCGGCCCCGTCAAAGCCGAGCGAGCCGGTCACAAAGTCATTTTGATAATCGATCACTGCAAGAAGCTTGTTCATAACCCATATCCCTCCATTTTTATAATTTTATCATAGCATGATTTTGTGCCGGCAACAACGATTTTATTGCACCGTGCTATGAAGTGGATTATAATAAAAGCACGTCGCGCATATGTTTGGAGCACGGAGGTGCGCGCGATGCAGATCAAGATGGGAAAAAGAATGGTGCTTTGCGTAATGGTTGGATTGCTGGCCGGCCTGACCGCAGTTCACAGCAGCGGTATTGTGCAGACAATAGCGGAAAGCCGCGCCTCCCGCACACTGGTGATCGATGCGGGACACGGCGGTTTTGACGGCGGTGCGGTTGGGTCGAACGGCACCGCCGAACAGGACATCAATTTAAGCATTGCGCAACGGCTGTATGGCTTGGCCGGTTTTTTCGGTGTGCAGGCAGTGATGACACGGCCGGATACGAACGCCTTGGATTACGACCCCTCCCGACCGGTGAGGGAAAATAAAATTTCGGATATCAAGGCGCGGGAGCAGATCGTGCAGCAGGCGGCAAATCCGATCTTTCTCAGCATCCATCTGAACAAGTTCAGCGACCCGCAATACCATGGGGCGCAGGTGTTTTATTCCGCCAACCATGCGGGCGGCCGCGTTCTGGCGGAATATCTGCAGAATAGCCTGATTTATGGCTGCGATCCGGAAAACCGGCGTCAGGCCAAGCAGGCGGAAAGCTCGATCTATTTGATGAAAAAACTCACCTGTCCGGCGGTGATCGTCGAATGCGGGTTTTTATCCAATGCGGAAGAGGAAATGAAGCTGAACGATCCGGACTACCATAAAAAACTTGCCGCCTGCATATTGCGCGGATACCTACAATATGCAAATGGCGACTGACGGAGGAATTATGAAGCAAAAATCGGTTTATTTGTGCAGCGATTGTGGCTATGAAAGCCCGAAATGGTTCGGGAAATGCCCTTCGTGCGGCGCCTGGAACACAATGAGCGAGTTCAAAATACAGCCGGAATCAGCGGCCCGCGGGACCAACAGCTTCCCGCGCGGCGCATCGCGGCCGGTGCCGCTCAGCGAGATTGAAAGCGGGGATGAGGCGCGGTTCCATTCCGGTATCGGGGAACTCGACCGCGTTTTGGGCGGCGGCGCGGTACATGGCTCCTTTGTTTTGGTCGGCGGCGAACCGGGGATCGGCAAATCCACGCTCTTGCTGCAGATGTGCCAGGAGATGTGCCGGAACGCCAAGGTGTTGTATGTATCGGGTGAGGAATCCCTTCGGCAGATCAAGCTGCGCGCGGCGCGACTACAGATTTCCTCGCCGGAGCTATACATTCTGTCCGAAACGGATATGGAGCAGATCATCCAGGAAACTGAGCAGATGGAACCGGATATCCTGATCGTGGACTCGATCCAGACCGTTTATAAACGGGATCTGACCGCCGCGCCGGGTGGTACAACGCAGATCAAGGAATGTGCGATGAGCCTGATGCAGTACGCCAAAAATAAAAATGTGACTATTTTTATCGTCGGCCATGTCAACAAAGAGGGAACACTGGCGGGGCCCAAAATTTTAGAGCATATGGTGGACTGCGTGCTGTATTTTGAGGGAGAAACGACAGGGCCGTTTCGCTGTCTGCGCGCGGCAAAGAACCGTTACGGCTCCACCAACGAAATCGGTGTATTTGAGATGAGCGACCATGGCCTGCTGGAGGTTAACAATCCTTCGGCGGCCATGCTGGCCGGACACCCACAGGGTGCCTCCGGTAACTGTATCGCCTGTGTGATGGAGGGCAGCCGTCCTCTGCTTGCCGAGGTGCAGGCGCTCGCGGCAAAAACACAGTTCGGCGTGCCGCGGCGCACGGCGGCTGGGGTGGACTATAACCGGATGGTTCTGCTGCTGGCGATTCTAGAAAAGCGCTGCGGCTTTTTCCTTTCGTCCTCGGATGTATATGTCAATGTGGTCGGCGGCATGCGCCTGGACGAGCCTGCGGTTGACCTGCCCATGGTTCTGGCGATTGCGTCCAGCTTTCGGGACAAGCCCCTGCCGGAAGGGGTAATGGGCTTTGGGGAGATCGGGCTTACCGGCGAGCTGCGCGCGGTGTCGGGCGCGGCGCAGCGGATCAACGAAGCGTACCGGCTTGGCTTCCATACCTGCATCATGCCGATGCAGGACATCGACGAGACGTTGACGAAAAAAATGAATATCGTGCGGGTGCGCACGGCCGCCGATGCGATTCGCGCGGTATTATAAAACTGCAAATTACTACAAAAAATACGAGAGTAAATCCGACCTTTTTGCCGCAGACTATCAGTAGTCTGCGGCGGGAGGTCGGTTATTTTATGGAAAAACAAGCGCGTATTGTTTTAGCTATGACTGCGGTGGTGCTATCGGTAATGCTGGGGGTGGCCTGCTTTTTCCGCGCGCCGAAGCCGGCAGCCGTACAGACGGCGGTCGCTTCCGCACAGGATATTTACAACAGCATCACCGTACAGGGTATTGTGGAAGCGGCCGACAGTGTTGCGGTATGTCCCTATGAAAACGCGGTGATAACAGCGGTATACGCTGCGGTAGGTGATTCCGTAGAGGCTGGAGACATCCTTTGTTCGCTTGTGCCGAGGGAAGGCAAGGAGCTGGAGGCATCAAGCCTCCAGAGCGTTTGGAAATCTTTTTCCGAATCATCCGATCAGACGGTGGCCGCGGAGGAGCGGGATGCGATACGGGCGCCTGTTTCAGGGACGGTTCTTACGCTTCCGATGGAGAATGAACAGGTGTGGTCGGAGGTACCCTGCGTGCAGATCGCGGACCTGAACAATATGCAGGTTCGGGTGCGCACCCCCGAGGTCTATGCAGGCAATCTGCAGCGCGGCCAGATGGCGAACATTACAGCGTCCGCTGCCGGGGAACGGGTGTACAGCGCATCGGTCGCTTCAATATCACCGGTTGCGGTCCGCACGGTTAGCTTGACAGGAGAGAGCGGGGAGGCCACGGTGGAAGCGGTGCTGCCGTTGCGGGGAAGCACCGAAGGACTGCGGCCCGGCTACTCCGTTACGGCTAAAATATTTACCGACTATCATCCACAGGCGGTTGCCGTACCCTATGAAGCGGTATGCCAACGCGGCAAACAGGAATATGTATTCTGTGTGCAGGATGGCAGGGCAGTGCAAAAAGCGGTCACGACAGGTTATCTGTTGGAGGAAGTCACGGAGATCACCGAGGGGCTAACGGCCGGAGAGCTTGTGATCCTCTCGCCGTCGGACGACCTGACGGACGGTACACCGGTCGAGGTGGCGGCATGAGGCTTGTCGATTTATTTCGGCTGGCCCTTGGAAATCTGCGGGAAAACCCCTTGCGCACCGGACTATGCGCCTTATCGGTTGCGGTTGGCACCGGCGCCTTGCTCCTGATCGCCTCGATCGGGCTGTTTGGCAAAACGCAGGTAGATGTGACGCTACAGACGCTTGGCGTGAGCGGGCTGACCGTTTATCTGGACAACCACGGTTCCGGCAATCCGCTGTCCGCCGAGCTGGCCGATCAGATGGGACAGGCGGTGGAGGAGATTGAGCAGGTAATGCCGATCAAGGCCAAAACAGGAACGATCCGCGCGGGATATGTGAGCGAGAACGCTGTGTTTCTCGGCGCGGATGAGCGCCTCGGGGATGTGATGCGGCTGGAGGTGCTTTTCGGCAGCTTGTTTACGGAGCGTCAGGCCGCGTCCGGCCAGCCGGTGGCAGTCGTTGGGGACGATCTGGCGCAGGCGCTTTATGGGCGCGCCAACATTGTAGGGCGCACCGTGCGAGTCCGTTTGGACGGAGCGGAGCAATATTTTACGGTCTGCGGCGTTGTTCGGGCACAGACAAGCGCGCTGGGCGGCGCGCTTTCCTCCTTTGCGCCGCACCTGATCTACATTCCTTATGCGTATCTGGCATCACGACAGGAGAATGCGGATCAAGTGTTTGTCCAATGCGCTGCGGAAGCGGACCTGTCCCATGTCAGTAGCCGGATATCCGGCTACCTGACCGATCGGGGAAAGGTGGACGGGACCGTGCGGGTACAAAATATGTCGGGCATGGTGGACGCGGTGGAGCAAATGGCCAACCTGTGCATCCTGCTGTTCCTTGTTGTGGGTGGGATCACATTATGTGTGGCATTGATCGGCGTATTATGCAGCATGCTGGCCGCGACGCACGAAAAAACAGGGGAGATCGGTGTGTTTTTGGCGCTGGGGGCGCAGCCGCGTGATATCCGGCGTCTGTTTTTGCTGCAATCCGCTCTGCTGTGCGCTTTTGGCGGCGTCTGCGGCTGGGGATCGGTTTGCCTGCTGCTGTTGTTCGGTGGTACTGTTTTACTGCCGGGCTGGATGCTGTCTGCGGCGATCCTGCTCCTTTCCCTCGTCTGCGGAGCGGTGGCAGGCCTGCTGCCAGCCATTCGGGCGGCACGGCTCGACCCGATCGACGCAATCCTGAAATAGGCCTTTCCTTTCAAATCCCCCTGTGTTAAAATGGATAGGGAAAACAGACATGAGGAAAGGTTGAAAACCATGCGCCATATCATTGATCTCAGCGATTTAACAGAAAAAGAGTTCGCTGATCTGTATAAACTGACAACAAATATAATCGATCGTCCGGAAGGCTATACGGATGCCTGCCGCGGCAAGGTGCTGGGCAGCCTGTTTTACGAACCGTCGACACGGACAAACCTGTCGTTTTCAACAGCGATGATGCGGTTGGGCGGCAGTGTGGTTGGCTTTTCCGATCCTGGCTCCTCCTCCACGGCAAAGGGGGAGACGCTGAAAGACACGATCAGCATGGTATCCAGCTATGCGGACCTGATTGTCATGCGCAACCCGCGCGAAGGTGCGGCGAAAGCGGCTTCGATGTACTCTTCGGTTCCCGTGATCAATGCCGGCGACGGGGGACATCTGCATCCCACACAGACTTTGACCGACATGGTGACGATCCTGCGTCTGCGCGGCTCGGCGGATGATATGAAAATCGGCCTGTGCGGGGACCTGAAATATGGGCGCACGGTCCATTCGCTGCTGCATTTTCTGGAGCGCTACCATAATGTGCAGGTTTATCTGATTGCACCGGAAGCGCTTAAGCTGCCCGACTATATGATTCGCTTCCTGAACGATCACAGCATGCCGTATTGCGAAGTGAACAGTATTGACGAAGTCCTGCCGGAACTCGACGTGCTTTATATGACCCGTATCCAGCGCGAGCGCTTTGTGACTGCGCAGGAATATAAAAACCTGGAAGGCAGCTACCAATTGACTGCGGAAAAAATGAAGCGCGCCAAAAAGGACATGCTGGTGCTCCACCCGCTGCCACGTGTGGACGAGATCGCGCAGGACGTGGACGAGGATCCGCGTGCGGTTTATTTTCGTCAGGCGAGGTTTGGGATGTTCGGCCGTATGGCGTTGTTGCTGACGCTTTCCAAATTGCCATTCATCCGTGCAGGACATCAGGAGATCGGCGCGCACGGCGTCCGTTGCTCCAACCACAAATGTATCACCAAGACCGAACCATACCTTCCGCTGGAAGGTACACCCGGCAGCCGTTGTCCCTATTGCGACGCGCCGTTGGAGATGCTGCTGTAAAATCAAAAGCCCTGACCCGAACGGGTCAGGGCTTATTCTATTTGTCCCAATCCACCTTGTGCTGCAGTGGACCGGAGCCATGCCCCAGCGCCAGGCCATAGCGGATACAGGCGGTCAGATAGCGTTTGGCGCGTTTAACGCTGTCGGCCAGGGGGATTCCCTGCGCCAGCCCGCAGGCAATTGCGGAGGAGAGCGTGCAGCCGGTGCCGTGGGTATTGGGATTATCGATGCGGGGCGCAGACAGCCAGTGGAGCTGGCCGTCCGCAAACAGAAGGTCGTCGGCACAGTCCCGCAGATGCCCGCCCTTGACCATCACAGAGCCTTGGGTCAAGGGGGCGATCGCCTGCGCGGCCTGTTCCATGTCCGCACGGCTGCGGATGGTATGGCCGCATATCGCGGCCGCTTCCTGCAGATTGGGAGTAACGAGCGCGCACAGGGGGAACAACTCGTCCAAAAGCGTTTTGGCGGCGTCAGGGCGCAGTAGCGCGCTTCCGCTGGAAGAAAGCATCACAGGGTCGAGCACGATGTTTTCAGCATGGTAGGCGCGCAGCCGCTCCGCCACCGTGCGGATGATATTGGTATCATACAACATACCCAGCTTTACGGAGTCCGGACGGATATCCTCAAAAACGCAGTCGATCTGTTTGGCGACAAGCGCTGCGGAAACAGGCTGCATATCAAAAACGCCTGTTGTATTCTGTGCGATCACGACCGTGATAACGGCCATACCATACAGGCCGTACGCCTCGATTGTTTTCAAATCGGTCTGGATACCGGCGCCGCCGGTGGGATCGGTGCCGGCGATGGCGAGTACGGTTTTCATTTTTCTTCCTCCAATCCACTTCCGTCAAACGCAGGAATAAAGCTCTCTCCAACTGCTTGCTCCTGCTGAAAAAAGCCGCTCAGCCCGAGCGAGCGGAACAGCGTGCAGGCATCCTCATACTCTTGGTCCGTGACCGTGCGGTTCAGTTCGGGCCAACACTCCATGTCAAACGGCGTATACTGCCGCATCAGGCTCACCAGTACAGTATCGCTGAATCGGACCGCGATATCACGAAGCACCTGGGCGGTATCGCCGGCAAGCCCCGGCAGCATCAAATGCCGGATAATTGTTCCGCGAAGGAGCAGACCGTTGGCATCATACTGGGGCGGCCCGCTCTGCCGTACCATTTCCGCAATCGCGTCAACAGCGGTTTCACGGTAGTCCTCTGCATGGGAATAGCGCGCAGCATAATAGCTGCTGTAATATTTATAATCCGGCAAGTAAATATCGATCCATCCGTCGAGCAGGGCGAGCGTATCCTCGCTTTCATAGCCGCTGGAATTGTAAACAATAGGGATATTCAGCCCAAGCAGCCTGGCCTGTGCCAGCGCCTCGATGACCTGTGGCGCATAGTGCGCGCCGGTGACCAGGTTGATGTTGTGCGCGCCTTTGTTCTGAAGCGAAAGAAAGGTTTTTGCCAGCTCGGCTATAGAAACGGTCGTGCCGCTCGCCGCGCGGCGGCTGATCTGGCGGTTTTGGCAGAACACACAGCCCAGGGAACAATGGGTAAAAAATACCGTGCCGGAGCCGTGCGTGCCGGAGATCGGCGGTTCCTCCCACAGGTGCAGCGAAGCGCGGGAGGCCTCCACCTGCGCGCCGGCGCCGCACAGGCCGCGTGTGCGTGTCCGGTCGGCACCGCAGGCGCGCGGGCATAATGTACAGTGTTTGAGCAGACCTGTCAAATTTACCCCTCCAATGAAGTATATTATAGCGTATTTTGGTCTGGAAATAAAGACGGGATTTATGCTATACTAAATGAAAAGCAAAACTGTAGGAGATAACCGACATGAAAATATCTGACATCTTAAAGCAGGACAAGGTGACGCTGTCCTTTGAAGTGTTTCCTCCAAAGAACGGCAGCAGCTATGAATCGGTTGCGCAGGCCACGCAGGAGATCGCGGCACTGCGGCCGGACTTTATGAGTGTGACCTATGGCGCGGGCGGCGGTACGAGCGAGCATACAGTACATATCGCATCTGATTTGCATAAAAAATACGGCGTTACCGTATTGACGCATCTGACCTGCGTATCCTCGACGAAAGCGCATGTATCCTCTATGCTGGAAGCGTTCAAGGCGCATGGCCTTGAAAATGTGCTTGCGCTGCGCGGCGATATTCCGGCAGGCGGCGCCCCTGCAAACGATTACCGTTTCGCGGCCGAACTGGTGTGCGATATCAAGGAGCAGGGAGATTTTTGCGTGGGCGGCGCGTGCTATCCGGAAGGGCATGTCGAGGCGTCCAACAAAACCGAGGATATTCTCCGACTCAAGGAAAAGGTGGAGGCGGGCTGCGAATTTTTGACGACCCAGATGTTTTTTGATAACAATATCCTGTATAATTTCCTGTACCGGATCCGCGAAAAGGGGATCACCGTACCGGTGGTCGCGGGCATCATGCCGGTAACGAATGTAAAACAGATCAAGCGTATCACCGCAATGTCTGGTACTTATCTGCCCGAACGCTTTAAGGCGATCGTCGACCGCTTTGGCGACAATCCAGCGGCGATGAAGCAGGCGGGTGTGATTTATGCCACCGAACAAATCATTGACCTGATCGCCAATGGAGTAAACCATATCCATGTTTACTCGATGAACAAGCCAGAGATCGCTGCGGAGATCCAGGCAAGCCTGTCGGAGATCCTCAAGTGATTACGTTCGACCGCAGCGAAGCGCTTCGATATTTGGGCTACCGCGGAACCGAACCGGATGCGGCGGTGGAGGAAAGCCTTGTCCGCTGCGCGGAGGGATTGCAGGACGTCATCCAGCCCCAATCCGTATTCCGGCGGTTCCCGCTGCGCCATCCGGCTGAGAATATGCTGGATGTGGCGGGCGTTGCAATTCACAGCAATCACTTGGCGCGCAACCTGAAAGACTGCACGGACGTTTACCTGATGGCGGCAACGCTGGGGATAGGGGCGGACCGGCTGATTGCCCGTGCATCTGCCGTGCGCATGAGCGACGCGGTGATTTATCAAGCTGTCGCCGCCGCGATGATTGAGGCTTATTGCGAGGAAGTGAACGATATGCTGCGTCGGAAAGCCGGCAACTACGGCCTGTACTGCCGGCCGCGCTTCAGCCCCGGGTACGGCGATTTTGACATCGGTCACCAGCGGGATTTGAGCCGTCTGCTGGATACGCCGCGAAAGATCGGGCTGACGGTAACCGAAAGCTGCCTGCTAGCGCCGATCAAATCGGTGACCGCGGTGATCGGGCTGTCCGCCACGCCGCAGCCCTGCCACCGAAAGGGCTGCGAGGAATGCGGAAAAACAGACTGCGCTTTTAGGAGATAAGGAATAATGGAACTGAAAGAACGCTTAGGGAAAGAATGGTTGTTTTTTGACGGCGGCACAGGCACGATCCTCCAGGAACGCGGCCTTGCGGCAGGGGAACTACCGGAAACCTGGAACCTGACGCATCCGGAAGAAATCATATCGCTGCATTGCGGCTATTTCGAGGCGGGCAGCGATATCGTCAACACCAATACCTTCGGTGCGAATGCTCTTAAATATCCGCATAACCTGCGTCGGATTGTGCAGGCGGCAGTAGCGCATGCCAAAGAAGCAAGGCGGCGCACCGGACGGGAGGACGCCTATATCGCGCTTGATATCGGACCAACCGGCCGGCTACTGCAGCCGATGGGCGACCTGCCGTTCGAGCGCGCAGTTGAATTGTTTGGGGAAGTCGTGCGTATCGGCGCTGCCGCCGGCGCCGATCTTGTTTTGATTGAAACAATGAGCGACAGCTATGAGGCCAAGGCCGCCGTGCTTGCGGCAAAGGAAAACTGTCGGCTGCCAGTGCTTGCAACAATGATTTTTGACGAGAAAGGCAAGCTGCTCACCGGCGGTACGGTGGATTCCACAGCGGCCATGCTGGAGGGCCTGGGAGTGGATGCGCTCGGCGTTAACTGCGGGCTTGGACCAAAGCAAATGCAGCCGATTATAAAGCGGCTGACCGAGGTCAGTTCACTTCCCATTATTGTCAACCCCAATGCAGGCCTGCCGCGCAGCGAAAACGGCAGGACTGTATTTGACATCAACGCGGATGAATTCGCCCGCCTGATGGGGGAAATCGCAGAGATGGGGGTACACCTGCTCGGCGGTTGCTGCGGCACCACGCCGGAGCATATCCGAAAAATGATCGCCGCCTGCAGGACAAAAAGCTTTGCCCCCGCGGTCAGGAAGCACCGCACAGTCGTTTCCTCCTTCTCCCAGGCGGTCGAGATTGGCGGTAAACCGGTCATTATCGGGGAGCGGATCAACCCGACCGGAAAAAGCAAATTCAAGGCAGCGCTGCGGGAAAATAACATTGAATATATCCTTTCTGAAGGGATGGCGCAGGAGGACAGCGGCGCGCATATTCTGGATGTCAACGTCGGCCTGCCGGAGATCGACGAGCCGGCTATGATGGCACAGGTGGTGACCCGACTGCAGAGCGTAATCGCGCTGCCGCTGCAGATCGATACCTCAAGCGTTGAGGCGATGGAGCGCGGCATGCGGCTGTATAACGGCAAGCCAATGATTAATTCGGTCAGCGGAAAACGGGAGAGCATGGAGGCAGTGTTTCCGCTGGTGAAAAAATACGGCGGCGTGGTGGTCGGTCTTGCGCTCGATGAAAACGGCATTCCCTATACCGCAGAAGGGCGCGTGCAGATAGCCAAAAAGATATATGAGACAGCCGCGTTCTACGGGATTGCAAAGGAAGACATTGTGATCGACGGTCTGGCGATGACGATTTCCTCTGACAGCGGCTCAGCGCTTGTTACATTGGAAACGCTGCGCCGGATTCGCGACGAACTGGGTGGGCATACGATACTTGGTGTGTCCAATATCTCGTTCGGACTGCCGCAGCGGGAAATTATCAATGCTAATTTCTTTACCATGGCGCTGCAGAACGGGTTATCTTGCGCGATCATCAATCCAAACGCCGAATCGATGATGTGTTCCTACCGGTCTTTCCTTGCCTTGAGCGGGCAGGATGAACAGTGCGCGGGCTTTATCGCAGCGTATGGAAATCAGCAGGCGGCCTTGCCGGCTTCAGCAGGGGCGGTCATGGCGCTGGACGAGAGTGTGGAACGCGGCCTTCGTGAGCGCGCTGCGGAAGCGGCGCGGGACCTGCTGCGGACCGTGCCGCCGTTGGAGTTGGTGAACAACGAGCTGATTCCGGCGCTTGACCGCGTGGGAAAGGGCTTTGAAAAGGGGACGGTATTCCTCCCGCAGCTCCTGATGAGTGCGGAGGCGGCAAAAGCCGCGTTCGAGGTCGTCAAGGACGCGATGCGCGGCGCACCGCAGGAAGTGAAAGGCAGAATCATCCTGGCGACCGTAAAAGGGGATATCCATGATATTGGGAAAAATATCGTCAAGGTACTCCTCGAAAACTACGGTTATCAGGTCATCGACCTTGGAAAAGATGTGCCGCCGGAAACGATTGCCGACACAGCGGTCAGGGAAAACGTGCCGCTGGTGGGCTTGAGCGCGTTGATGACCACCACGGTCGTCAGTATGGAGCAAACAATCCAGCTGCTGCGCGAACGCAAGCCCGACGCAAGGATCGTGGTTGGCGGCGCGGTGCTGACACAGGAATATGCGGATTCCATCGGCGCGGACTGCTATGCGCGTGACGCAATGGCGACCGTGCATTACGCCGACCATATTTTTGAAAGCTGATAAACAGGGCTGCGGAAATATTCCGCAGCCCTGTTTTCGGGTATATTGTAGTTAAGCGGCTCCTGCCAGCTCTTCCAGCGCTTCCTGCTTGGTATCGGCGGAAAACAGAAACGCGCCGGTATCGTCGTATACCTCGATGTGTCCGTTTACATATTCGATCGAGTAGCTCATATTCGGTTCTCCTTTCTTTGTTGTACTTATTGTACCAAGAAAAGAGTCCGATAATCAGGACTTACTCAAGCATGGCTTGTAATTGGTGTTGAAAAGCGGCGCGTACCTCCTCGGGCTCGACGATCTGTACCGCACCGCCCAGGCCAAACACCCAAGAAAAAAACTGCGGACTGACCGCAACATCCACACGGATGAAAAAATGCGCTTCATCCGCTTTTTGTACCATCAGTTCTGCGCCGAAACGGTCGCGGAGCACGCCGATAAACCGGTTTTCACATCGCAGGCGCACCGTTTTTTCCTCGCCGGAAAACATGCCGAACACTTTGCGCGAATAGGCGGCGATGTTGAAGCGGTCCTGAAACAGACGACGCCCTTCGCGCAGCTTGTCAGTCAAAGAAATATGCTCCATTTTATCCACGCGATAGTGGCGGATGGAGTCCGATGGGTGATCGTATGCCACCAGATAATAATTTTCATCATCCCAAGTCAATGCCCATGGGCTGACCTGGTAAAGCG
Source organism: Intestinibacillus sp. NTUH-41-i26 (assembly GCF_032769475.1). Lineage (GTDB taxonomy): Bacteria > Bacillota > Clostridia > Oscillospirales > Butyricicoccaceae > Agathobaculum > Agathobaculum ammoniilyticum. Next base: position 1,562,842 of record NZ_CP136477.1, on the reverse strand, counting down.
CCCCATCCTTGCGATAGCGCTTGCGGATACGCTGCGTGGAGGAAAAGTCAAGCGCCCACTCAAAATATTGGAACGTAATCTGCACCCCTGCGGAAACTGCGGTGTGCAAGGTGTCAATATTGTAATAGATGCTCTCGTTCATGGTTTTCACACGGTCGGAAACATAGACCTGCCGCTGCAGCGCGCGGGCTTGCGGTTCGCTGGCAAGAGCCTCTATTTTTTTGATCAGCTCATTGGATTTCTTTTCCGTAATAAATCGGGAGCATTGGATCGCGTCCACCAGCAACTTGAGTTCGGGCAGTTCAAAATCACGGGACGCAATATAGTACCCGCCGTTGGGACCGCGTTGGAGCATGACATCCAGACCGAAGTCCTGCAGGGCGGCAATATCGGAGTAGATGCTTTTCCGCTCCGCTTCAATCCCGCAGCGGGAAAGCGCGGAGAGAAGCTCATCCATGCTGAGCTTATGCCCCTCGTCCGTCTTTTGCAACAAGATTTTACAGAGATACAGCAGCTTCAGCTTTTGATTTGGATTTTTAGCCATCTGCCTGTCCCGCTTCTGCCAATGCGTCCTGATAGACGGCAAGCGTCGCGCGGTCAAAGCAGACCATGGTGACGCGTTCGATCTCCGGATGGGAGGCGAGGAAGTCTCCAATAGCAGCGATTGCGATGCGGGCCGCGCGTTCGACCGGAAAATGATAGACGCCGGTGCTGATGGAGGGAAAGGCAACAGTCTTGCAGCCCAGTCCGGCTGCGGCGGCCAAGGAATTGCGGTAGCAGGAAGCAAGCAGCGCATCCTCTCCGGATTTTCCGCCATTCCAGATCGGCCCCGGGGTATGGATAATATAGCGGCAGGGCAGGCGGTAGGCCTTGGTTGGCTTTGCCTCTCCGGTTTTGCAGCCGCCGAGCGTGCGGCATTCCGCGAGCAGCTCCGGTCCGGCCGCACGGTGGATCGCGCCATCCACACCGCCGCCGCCAAGCAGGGCGGTGTTGGCCGCATTGACGATCGCGTCCGTTTGGCATTTGGTGATATCGCCCTGAACGATTTGCAGGCGTTTCATATGCAATCCTTCTTTCTGTGAGTCTTATTGGACATATTATACGGCGAACCGAACCAAATTGCAAGTTTGACGCAAGGCATGCGAAAGGATATAATAATAACAGAATGACACAGCAGGGAGAGTGGAACAATGGAAAAGCCCATGTCGCAATACGCTGCGGATGCGCCGCGCGTGCTGCGAGATTTTCTCACCTATATTTCGACGATACAGGGAAAATCATCGAAAACCGCGCATGAATACTACCTCGATCTGCGGCTTTTTTTAGGGTGTTAAAGCACAACAAAGGGTTGGTCCCGAAAGACCTGCCGCTGGATCAGATCCCGATCGAGGATATTGATATTGATTTCCTGCGGGATGTTACGCTTTCCGATGCCTATGATTATCTGGAATATATGTCAGGGGAGCGGCCAACGCAGCAAAACAGTACCGCGACGGATTTTGGTCTGAGCGGCACCTCCCGCGCGCGTAAGGTTTCGGCGATTCGCGCGTTTTTCCGATACCTGACGGATAAGCGGCATTTACTGGACAGCAATCCGGTCAGCAATCTGGAATCCCCAACCATTCGGAAAACATTGCCTGTTTATCTGACAACGGATGACAGCGTCCGCCTGCTCGAAGCCGTGCAGGGTGAGTATGCGGAACGGGATTATTGCATCCTGACATTTTTTCTAAACTGCGGGCTGCGCGTTTCAGAACTGGTGGGCCTGAACCTGACGGACTTCCAGGGGGATACAGTGCGTGTGCTGGGTAAAGGAAACAAGGAGCGCACGGTATATCTCAACCAGGCGTGCAAGGCCGCGCTCGAACAATACCTGCCCAAGCGTATCACACCGCACGAAAAGGATAAAAACGCGCTGTTTATCAGCCGCAACCGCAACCGTATCAATGTGCAAACCGTTAAATGGCTGGTTAAAAAGCATTTAGGGCAGGCGGGGCTGGATACACAGAAATACTCGGCGCATAAGCTGCGCCATACGGCGGCGACGCTGATGTACCAAAACGGGGTGGATATCCGTACGTTGCAGAATATCTTAGGCCATACCAGCGTCAATACCACAATGATCTATACGCATATTGAGGACAGCAGCCTGCGGGAAGCGGCGGCAAAAAATCCGCTTGCCTCGGTAAAGCCAAGCCGAAAGCAGGAAACAGACAAGGAAGAGGGAAGCACCGGATAGTGCTTCCCCTTTTATTCTTATTGGAGTGCGCCATAGCCGGCGTTTCGAACACAGCGCTGGCCGTTTTCGGAGAGCATGAACGAAGCGAGCCGTCGGGCAAGCATATCCGCCGGAGTGTCCTTGCGCAGGACGACATAGGCAGAGGGTAGCTGCCATCCGCGATAGTTTCTTCCGTGGGTGCGATACCGTCCCCAGAAAGCAGCTTGATGTATTGCTCCGTATCCAGAACTGCATTGGAAGCGCAATAGTAGTAAAAAATACGTAGCCGAGTCCATATCCCAGAGGAGCTTCGGTTCCGGCGCTCACGACATCAGTCAGGATGCTTTGCATCGCATAGGAGGTCGTCATGGCGGATGGTTTCGTTGACCTCGTTGCCATGCGCAATGGCGCTCCATCTGGACATGGCTGCCGCTTTCATTGTTGCGGCATAGGCCAAGCAACCTATGTGTACAGAAGACAAGCTACAAACTGGGAAAATGAACCAAAAAAACAGGGAGATATGCGGAAAGCATACCTCCCTGTTGTATAGGCAACGGAATTATTTGCGCTTGATGGTCTCCTTGGCGGCTGCGACGATATCCTCCACCGTCATGCCAAAAATCCCCTTCAAATAATCGATGGAACCGACTTCGCCAAAGCGGTCCTGCACGCCGATGCGCTTCATCGGAACCGGGCAATGCTCGCCAACCACCTCAGCCACAGCAGAACCAAGGCCGTTGATGACATTATGGTTCTCTACTGTCACGATCGCGCCGGTCTTCTGTGCGGCGGCAACAATCGCCTCAACGTCGAGCGGCTTCCAGGTGAACATATTCAGAACCTTGGCGGAAATGCCTTCCTTTGCCAGGATCTCGGCAGCCTTGATGGTATCCGTGGTGCAGTAGCCGGAAGTGATCAGCGTGACATCACTGCCATCTCGCAGCTCGACCGCCTTGCCAATTTCAAAGGTAGAGCCATCCTCGAAAACCTTGTCCACAACCTTACGGGTGATGCGGATATAGAATACGCCGTACATATCCTTAGTCTGACGCATCAAATCGGCCAGCATGACCGAATCGGTAGGCTCAAGCAGAGTGACCTCCGGAATTGTGCGCATCAGGCCCATGTCCTCAATCGGCATATGGGTGCCGCCATTGTAGGAAGCGGTGACGCCGGCGTCCGAACCGATCATGCGCACATTGAGCTTTGCGTAGGCAGCGGAGATGTAAACCTGGTCAATGACACGGCGTGCGGCGAACGGACCGAAAGTATGTGTGAACGGCTTGAGGCCGACCGCAGACGCGCCCGCGGCGACGCCGATCATATTTGCTTCCTGGATGCCGCAGTCAATGCAGCGGTCCGGATACTTTTCTCCGAAACCGACCATGCCAATGGAGTTGATAACGTCGCAGTCAAAGTATACGACGGCATCGTCCTTTGCGGCCATCTCTTCCATGGTGTCCGCAAAGGTCTTTTTCATCTCGACCTCTTCGGGACGAATCTCTTTAACAACTTTGTACATGCGATTAACCCTCACTTTCCAGCTTTGCGATCTTAGCGTCCAGTTCCTTGATGGCAGCCTCGTAATCCTCTTCCGGGAAACGGACGAAATGGTTGTAGAAAGTATCGGCAAAGCAGCAATCCTTGCCCTTGATCGTATTGAGAACGATCATCGAGGGCTTGTCAGCAACCTTTTTTGCTTCCTCGATCGCGGCGACGATAGCGGGGATATCGTGGCCGTCAACCTCCTGGGAATGCCAGCCGAAGTCCTCAAACTTCTGACGGAGGTCGCCCAGATCGCAGATGTCCTTGGTATATCCATCAAGCTGCTTTTTGTTGTAATCAACAAAGCCGATCAAGTGGCCGAGCTTCTTGGTCGCTGCGAACAGCGCCGCCTCCCAAACCTGGCCTTCGTCGCACTCGCCGTCGCCGAGTATGGTATAAACATAGTTCGGCTTTTTCTGATACTGCATGCCCCAGGCAATGCCGACTGCGGCGGATACGCCCTGGCCAAGCGAGCCGGTCGTCATATCAATACCGGGCGTGCGGTTGCGGTCGCAGTGGGAGGGGAGGCGGGTGCCTTCCTTATTCAGCGTATCCAGCTCGTCCTCGGGGAAATAGCCCATCAGTGCCAGCGTGCCGTAAACTGCGGGACCGCAATGGCCTTTGGATACGACCAGCCAGTCGCGCTCTTCCCACTGGGGGTTTTTCGGGTCTACCTTCATGACTTCACCATACAGCGCCGCCATCAGATCGGACATGGACATCGAGCCGCCGACATGGCCGCCGTGGAACGCGTTCATCGCGCGCAGGGCAGCTTTGCGGATCTGAGCGGCGAAGATGTTCATTTCTTTGAGACTTTTTTTCATTTTGCCCTCACTTCGCTTTCTTTGTTATTAATATACCGACTTATAGATCTCAACCATATCTTCAATGGTGAGCGGTACATAGTTGTTATTCAGCAGACGGGTCTGGCCAGCCATGACGCCCTCTGCAAAGCCTTGGAATTCCGCATCCGAAATGCCGAATTCCTTCAGCGGCTTGCGCGGCTGAACCTGGTCGAATAACTGGAACGCTGCCTCCAGCGCCTGATCAGCCGGAACGCCGAGCAGGTCGCCCCACAGCTTCTCGAGATCGTTGATCTTGCCCACCGGCTGCTTTTCCTTGTACTTGCGGAACGTTGCCGCGAAAACAAGCTGGTTGGCTTCGCCGTGCGGGATGTGATAGCCGCCGCCGAGCGGATAGCTCAAAGCATGCACTGCGGCACAGCCCGCCGAGCAGAACGCAAGGCCTGCGAAGTTGGAAGCGTTGATAAACTCCTGCGCACGGTCCGTCCACTTGTCCAGGCCGTTTTTCACGATGTACTGATAGCCTTCGAAGATCAGGCGAATCGCTTCCTTGGAGAACAGCTCGGAAACCGGACTGGCCTTGGGGGAGAGGTAGGACTCAGTCGCATGGATAAGCGCATCGATCGACGAAGTAGCAAAGAACTTATACGGCAGGCCGGAAATCAGCTCCGGAATCAGCACAGATTTTGCGGGGAACATCAGAGGGCTGTTCAGGCCGCGCTTGGTGTGCAGGCTGGACAACTCGACGGCACAGGCGTTCGTCACTTCGGAACCGGTGCCACAGGTAGTCGGGATTGCATATACCTCATAGATGCGGGTGGGCTTCTCTGCGTCCGGACTCAGGTCGAACAGATCCTCGGTCTTGTTGGAGGAAACATGCAGGGAGCACATCTTCGCAATATCGATGACCGAGCCGCCGCCGACCGCGATCAGGCGCTTGACACCAGCCGGAATTGCCTTTTTAATTTCATCAACCATCTCGGTGGTCGGCTCGCCCTTGCCATACGCCTCGATGAAAAGGGAGCCGCAGTTGGGGTTGAGCGGCTTGACATACTGGTTGTACAGGAATTCATTTGTTAAAATAAAATCCTCTGCACCGACATTTTCTCCTTCCATAAATTCCTGAAAGGAATCATGGTAGACGATGTCGGCATACATCTTGAATTCTTTCATGGGGTATCCCTCCTATAAAATTTGCAGTACATGCGTGTGTAAGCGCAAAATCGCTCGCGGGAACGGTGCCGGACGCGGCAAAAAGAAAAGCTGCTCTAATGCGCTCGGTGCAGTGGCAGCCGCTGAAATAACATTTTGTGCTTTACATGGTCACTATACCACATTCCATGGCAAAGTCAATCCTAAAAAATAAAATTTAATGAAATTCGGTATTATGTCCAGAGCGGGGGATTGTAAATTTGACAGTCTGCACAAAAAACAAAGACAAAAAATGACGCATACCAGTCCAATATGGCTTCGGGAACGGTTTTATACGAAATAAACGAAAGAATTTCAAGGAAAATATACAATTCCCACAAAAACAAAACCGGCGGCGAAAAGTTTTGAAAATTCTATTGACATTCCGGTCTGTTGCGTTTATAGTTTGTCACGGTAACCGAACCAAATTAGTACGCGGTCACGGTACCAAATGCGGCAAAATACCGTAATTACTAAAATTTTGCCACAAAAAAACCCTCTTACTTTCTCTCTTAAAAACAGAAAAGCCCAAAGGACAGAATTGTGCCTTTGGGCTTTTCTGTTTTACTTTTGCAGGGAAATTAGGGAAATTCAATATTGCGGGCTGCAATCACATCGTTCATATCGTATATCCCAGGCTTTTGGCAACCGACCATAAAGGCGGCTGCATCAACAGCGCCAACCGCAAAAACCTCGCGGGAGAGGGCGGTATGCTTGATCTCGATGATTTCGTCCCGTCCGCAGAACAAAACGGTATGTTCGCCAACAATCGTACCGCCGCGGATCGCAGATATACCGATTTCATGTGCAGGACGCTTTTCGCGGCGTTGGTGGCGGTCGTACACATAGGTGGCGTTATAGGGAAGCGCTCCTGCCACGGCATCGGCAAGCATCAGAGCCGTGCCGGAGGGCGCGTCAAGCTTCTGGTTATGATGCTTTTCGATGATCTCCACATCATATTGATCGCCTAAAATAGAGGCGGCTTCGCGAAGGAGAGCGGTCATCAGGTTGATACCGATCGACATATTGCCGGAGCGGAACACGGGGATTTTAGCCGCCGCGCTGCGGATCCGGTCGAGTTGCTCTCCGGTATGGCCGGTGGTGCAGATTACAACCGGAAGATGGTGCTTTTCACAATACGCCAGCAGATGTTCCGTGCTGGAAGCATTGGAGAAATCGATGATTACATCACAGTCAAGCGTACACTCAAAGGGGTCGGAAAAAACCGGAAAATCCGCATATTTTGCCGTATTGACATCAAAACCGGCAACAATCTGCATCGTATTACGGCTGGCGACAATATCGGCGATCACACGGCCCATCCGGCCGCTGCAGCCGGAAAGCGCGATTTTTAACATCTTTTCAAAACTCCTTTAATTTATGACTCGATCCGGCAGCCCACAGCCGCAAGCTCGCGCTGGATATAAGCGGTGTGCTCTTCACTAGGCTCGACAAGCGGAAGGCGCAGCGGCCCGGGATTCCAGCCCAACAGCTCCATAGCCTTCTTGACGGGGATCGGGTTGACTTCACAGAACAATGCGTCGATCAGGTTGTGGTACTTGAGCTGCATGGCAGCGGCTTCCGGATAGCGGTTTTCAAAGCACAGCTGCGTCAGGTCATGCGTTTCCTGCGGGGCAACGTTGGAAAGGACTGAGATGACGCCCTTGCCTCCCAGCGCCATCATGGGGACAATTTGGTCGTCGTTACCCGACCAGACGTTAAGGTCACCCCCGCATTTTGCCATGGTTTCGGCAAGAAGCGTGAAATTGCCGGATGCGGCTTTGATGCCGTTAATGTTTGGATGCTTGGAAAGCTCAAGCAGCGTGTCTGCCGTAAAGCATACGCCGGTCCGGCTGGGAACGTTGTAGAGAATGATCGGCAGGTCGCAGCTGTCAGCAATCGCAGTGTAGTGGGCGAGAAGGCCCCGCTGCGTCGTCTTGTTGTAATAAGGGGTAACAGAAAGGCCGCCTTCGGCGCCACACTCCTTGGCAAACCTGGTCAGTTCGACTGCATAATCCGTGTGGTTCGAACCGACGCCGGCAATAACGGGAACCCTGTGGTTGACATACTCGCAGCACCAGGCGAGAACCTCGCGATGCTCCTTGTCGTGCAGGGCGGATGATTCGCCCGTTGTGCCGCAGACAATGATGGCGTCCGTGCCATGCGCGATCTGATAGTCGATGATGCGTCCGAATTCGTCATAATTTACCGCACCATTCGCCTTGAACGGTGTAATGATCGCAACACCGGCACCGGTAAAAACAGGCTTTTTCATAATTGTCATACTCCTCCTTATCGGTCCATATAGCCTTCGGCGCACAATAACTCGGCCATTAATACGGCACCGCCCGCTGCGCCGCGCAGGGTATTATGTGACAGGCTCACAAATTTATAGTCGTACAGGGCGTCCTCGCGCAGCCGGCCGATCGAAACGCCCATGCCGTTCTCCAGGTCGCGGTCGAGCCTGGTCTGGGGCCGGTCGTCCTCTTCGAAATAGGTCAGGAAATGCGCGGGGGCAGAGGGAAGCGCGAGCTCCTGCGCACGGCCCTGATAGCCACGCCAGCGCGCAATCATTTCTTCCTTGGCGGGTTTGTTTTTGAATTTGACGAACGCTGCCGCCATATGACCGTCCGAGCATGCCACGCGCAGGCATTGTGCGGTGATAACAGGGGAGGAGGCAGGCTCGATATGGTCACCTGCGACGCGGCCCCACACCTTCATCGGCTCTTTTTCACTTTTTTCTTCCTCGCCGCCGATGTAGGGGATAACGTTATCAACCATTTCGCGCCAGCTCTCGAAGGTTTTGCCGGCGCCGGAAATTGCCTGATAGGTGCAGACGGCAACCTCGGTCGGCTCAAAATCCAGCAGGGCGGAAAGGGCGGGTACATAGCTCTGAATCGAACAATTGGACTTGACTGCGATAAAGCCGCGCTTTGTCCCCAAGCGCTTGCGCTGCGCCGGAATGATCGCCGCATGCGCCGCGTTGATTTCCGGAATGATCATCGGCACATCGGGCGTCATGCGGTGAGCCGAATTGTTCGAGCAGACCGGACACTCCAGCTTTGCGTATTTTTCCTCCAGCGCACGGATCTCATCCTTTTTCATGTCCACAGCGCAGAAAATAAAATCCACCTTGGCGGCGATCTCCTCCGCGTCTTCCGTTGCGTCGTACATCACCATGTCCTTGAACTTTTCCGGCATCGGCGCGGTCATCTTCCAGCGGCCCGCGCAGGCTTCCTCATAAGTTTTGCCGCGGTTTCGGCCGGACGCCGCAAGCGCGGCGACCTCAAACCAAGGATGGTTTTCCAGCAGCAGGGAAAAACGCTGCCCGACCATGCCGGTCGCACCGACGATGCCAACTTTGTAATGCTTCATTTCCACATTGTCCTCCCCAAAATTACAAATCGTTGGATAATTTCCGCCAACACGGCAATAAAGAAAAAAACCGGTTGAAAAACCGGTATGATCTATACTATAATAGAAAAAGCGGACAATCCGTATTCTTCTAAAAAGGATAGCTCTCCACCGGCATTGCTGCTGATGACAGACGCAGGGATGTTTTCCTCGACGTCCAGCCCGCCCTGCCGTAACAAGGAGAAGGCTTCGGCGGCAGACCCTTTCTCGCCTGATCAAACGGGGTTACGGCCCCTTCCAGACGATACTGATGAAAACCGCGCCTCTATCGTAGTGACGGAATATACATATCGACTTTATTTTAGAATATGGTCTGTTATTTGTCAATAGAAGCCAGAAGAAATTAATAGGAGGACTTTAATGAAATGAACCGTATGAAAAAAATCCTATCCTTGCTGCTTTGCGTCACAGTGGTGACCGCCTGCTTCACCGGCCTGCCCGCGTCAGCGGCCGATACCAATGTAACGCTGCGCGTCGGGCTTACCATCAGTGGGGAAAATGCCTTTGCTGACCCAAAGCTGGAAAATGTATCCGGCGAGGAGGCCGGCTACACGGTCGGCACGATGGACGGCACCACATTTTCCGGCGGCACGGCTTTATCGGATACTCAGCTTACCGTGAAGCTGGTGAACGATGCTTTCCAGGTGTCGAACACGGCGAACGGTAAGGTCCTGTATACCTCGGCGGCGGGCGCGGATCATTTGGCCATCCGTCCGAACAGCGAGCTGACCTGGTTCAGGGGCTATCAGTGGCGCGGGGATTTTGTGTACAGGCGTTCTTCCAGCGGAAACCTGACTGTTATAAATTATGTTGGATTAGAAGATTATGTGAAGGGCGTTCTTCCGTACGAGATCGATCCGGAATGGCCGGAGGAAGCGCAGAAAGCACAGGCGGTATGCGCACGGTCTTTCGCGCTGGGAACGCATAAGCATACAAGCGACGGGTACGACCTTTGCAATACCACAAACTGCCAGGTCTATCTGGGCGCCAATAAAGCGACCGCGGCTTCTGATGCGGCGGTGGACGCCACAAAGGGGGAATACCTGACCTATGAGGGGGAGCCGGTCATCGGGTATTTCTTTTCATCGGATGGCGGCGCGACCGAGGATGCCGCGAACGTCTGGGGTGGTGACTATCCTTACCTGAAAGGCAAGATCGATCCTTACGAGGAATACGACAGCTCGTGGAGCGTGACCCTCACTGCGGCAGAAGTGCAGAAAAAGCTGATAAGCGCCGGATACACGATCGGCACCGTGGCAAATGTGGAAGTCACCAAGCGGACCGCGACGGACAACGTCAATGAAGTGACTGTGACGGATACGGCTGGCAAACAGGTGATCATTGAGAAAGACGAGGTGCGCACAGTATTCGGACTGGACAGCATCCGGTATACGATCACGCCCAATACTTCTGGCGCCGCGGCCGTCCTGCCGCAGCGCGCAAGCTTGAAGATCAGCCCATCCACGCATAAGGTAACCGCGGATGGCAAGCCGGTCGAGCCGCAGGGCTATAATATCAATGACAACAACTACTATAAGCTGCGCGATATCGCCTACATATTGAATGGTACGGACAGCCAGTTCAATGTGGCATGGGACGGCAGGAACAACCGCATCGAGCTGACCAAAGGTGCGGCCTACCAAACGGTCGGCGGTGAAATGGCTGCGCCGGGTACGACTGCGGTCGAAAGCTGTACGCCCTCGGATTCCACGATCCTGCTGAACGGGAAGGAGATTTCCCTGACAGGCTACCGTGTCAATGGGAACAACTATTATAAGGTGCGTGACATAGGGGAGGCGTTAGGCTTCTCGGTGGGCTTTGAAAGCGAAACGGTTCTGATCCGCACTACCGAGGACGCGGAAGAGCAGGCTCCCGTTACGAATGCCGCGAGCTATACGTTTCAGGGCTCCGGCTGGGGCCACAGCGTAGGCATGAGCCAGTGGGGCGCCTATGCGATGGCCAAGCAGGGCTTTGACTATGAAGAAATACTCAAATTCTATTTTACCGGCGTTTCCGTTGCCGGATAAACGCGGAACAGACAGTAAAGGAGGAAAGCAGCATGGGCGCTCCGCGCGGGCGTCCATGCTTTTATGATGAAAAAAAGCGATTTTTATTTTGATCTTCCAGAGCGGTTGATCGCGCAGCATCCGCTGGAACAGCGTGACGCGTCCCGTCTGTTGGTACTGGATCGGACGGACGGGTCGGTCTCGCACCGGCATTTTCGCGACCTGCTGGCCTATGTCGAGCCGGGGGACTGTATGGTGTTCAATAATTCCCGCGTGATTCCGGCGCGGCTGATGGGGCATGCGGTCGGGCATACGACACCGATCGAGGTACTACTGCTAACGGATAAGGGGGAAGGGCTGTGGGAGTGCCTGACGCGGCCGGGGCGTAAGACACGCACCGGCGTGGAGCTGACCTTTGGGGATGGTATGCTCACCGCCACGGTTGAGGCCGTTCAACCAGACGGGAACCGCCTGATCCGATTCCACCATGAAGGGATTTTCCTGGAAATACTGGATCAGCTCGGCACGATGCCGCTGCCGCCGTATATCAAGGAACAGCTGGATGATCCGGAGCGGTATCAAACGGTTTATTCCAAAACGCCCGGCTCGGCCGCTGCGCCCACGGCAGGCCTCCATTTTACGCCGGAACTGCTGGAGGCGTTGCGGAAAAAGGGGGTAAAGCTTGCCTTTGTCACGCTGCATGTTGGCTTGGGGACGTTCCGGCCTGTCAAGGAGGAGGAGATCACCGACCATGTGATGCACGCCGAATATTATATCATGGATGCGGAAACCGCTGGCCTGATCAACGGTACGCGGGCTGCGGGCGGTAAGATCTGGGCCGTCGGCACGACCGCCTGCCGGACACTGGAAACAATCGCGGATGAAAGCGGGCAGGTACGGCCCCAGTCGGGCTGGACGGATATTTTTATTTACCCGGGCTACCAGTTCAAGGCGGTCGATCACCTTGTGACAAACTTCCATTTGCCGGAGAGCACGCTGATGATGCTGATTTCCGCGTTCGCCACGCGGGAGATGGTGATGAATGCATACCGGCAGGCGATTGGCGAGGAATATCGATTTTTCTCGTTTGGCGATTCCATGCTTCTCTATTAAAATGGGTAAAGGAAAAGAAACAGCGCCGGCATCTGCCGGCGCTGTTTCTTTATATCAGGTCTTGAACCATGCGTGGCCAAACCGCTCGAGCAGCCGGTCGGCCTGCACGGGTCCGGAGGAACCCGTAGGATAGCTGATAAGAGGAAGCCCTGCTTCGCGGTATGCGGTGCGGAGCTGCTCGACGTATTCCCAGCCGGTTTCGATCTGGTCCCATTGGGAGAACCAAAAGTGTTCGCCGCGGATGCAGGCGCCGATCAGCCGTTCATATGCCTCCGGTGTGTTGATGCGGTTTTCCAGCAGGCAGCTTTGGCAAAAATCCATCTTTGCCTGGGTGATATCAGTGGTATCGCCCGGTTTTTGGATATTGAACTGCAGATAGACGCCCTCGGTCGGCTGTATGCGGATGACAAGAACGTTATGCGCAACATCCGGACGGGGGCGCCGGAATGTTACGACGACGTTCATCTCCCGCTCGCCCAGCTTTTTCCCTGTGCGGATATAGAAGGGTGCGCCGCGCCAACGGTCATTGTCAATAAACAGACGTAAAGCAGCGTAGGTATCGGTCTGGGAATGGGCGCCCACCAGCTTTTCCTGCCGGTAGCCCTCATATTGGCCAAGGACGAGCGTATCCTTGATCGGCTCCTGGCCGACCGGACGCAGGGCATGCAAAACCTTGAGCTGTTCCGCGTGCATATCCGAGCCGATATAATCGCTGGGCCTCTCCATCGCCACGATAGAGAGAATTTGGAACAAATGGTTTTGCACCATGTCTTTCATGGCGCCGGCTTCGTCATAATAGCCGCCGCGGGATTCGACGCCAACGTCCTCCAGCGCGGAGATCTGCACGGATTCAATGAAGCGCGCATCCCACAGGTTGGTAAAAATCGGATTGGAGAAGCGGATTGTTTCAATGTTGCGGACCATTTCCTTGCCGAGGTAGTGGTCGATACGGTAGATCTGGTCCGGAGAAAAAATCGTTTCCAGCCGGCGGTTTAAGTCCTTTGCCGCTTCGAGCGTTTCACCGAACGGCTTTTCCAGAATCACCTTGCCGCGGGAGGCGCCTGATACCGACGCCAGATTTTCGGCGATCAGACCGAAAAAGCGGGGCGCGACTGCAAGGTAAAAAATAAATTCCTCAATTCCGTGCGCGCTGAAATAGTCATTCAGCTCCTGATAGGCGGCAGGGTCGGAGAAATCCATGCGGTAGTATGCGATGCGGGAGGCAAATCGCCCGAACGCGCGATCCGAGTAGGGCAGGCGCGCAAACTTCTGCACCCATTCACGGGCAAGCGCACAGTACTGCTCAGTGGTATACTCCCGCCGCCCGATGATAATGATTTGATAATCCTCGGATTCCGCGCCGGAAATGCTTCCGTTGTAAAGCGCGGGCAGGAGTTTGCGGAAGGTCAGATCGCCAGTGCCGCCAAAAATAGTAAAGGCCTTGCTCATTCCGTTTTCCTCCATTCGTGATGAAATGCTCCGGTACGGTCGGTGCGCTCATAGGTGTGCGAGCCGAAGAAGTCGCGCTGTGCCTGGATGAGGTTCGCGCCTGTATGCGGGGAACGGAACGCATCCAGATAGGAGAGCGCGTTTGTCATGGCAGGCAGGGGCAGCCCTGTCCGGATGCCCGAAGCGGCCGCGCTGCGCAGGCTTTGATGGTTTGCGGCAATTTTTTCGTGGAAAAAGCGGTCGAGCAGGAGGTTCCCGAGCAGCGGATCGCGCCGGAATGCGGCGGTGATATCGTTCAGAAAGTCTGCCTGAATGATACAGCCGGCGCGGAAAATAGCGGCGATCGTTCCCAGGTCAAGTGACCAGTGATAGCGTTCGGAAGCGTCCCGCAGCAGCGAAAAGCCCTGGGCGTAAGCGACGATCTTCGCGGCATAAAGCGCGCGGCGGATCTGTTCGGCAAATGCTTTTCGGTCCTGCACCGGAGGAACTGCGTCCACCTCAAGCAGACCAGCCGCCTTTTCGCGGGTTTCCAGCGCATTGGACATGACGCGCGCGCCTGCCGCCGCTGTGATCATGGAAACATCCACGCCCTGGCGAAGCGATTCCATACTTGTCCAGCGTCCGGTGCCTTTTTGAGCCGCGCTGTCAAGAATGTGGTCGATCAGATCGCCGTCCGCAAGGTCGTCCCTCTCCCGAAAAATGTCTGCGGTGATACCGACCAGAAAGCTTTTCAGCTCTCCCTGATTCCAGTCCGCATACAGCTCTGCAAGCGCAGCGTTGGAAAAACCACCGCAATATTTGAGCAGCAGGTAGCTTTCCGCGATAAGCTGCATATCGGCATATTCGATACCGTTGTGGACCATTTTCACATAATGTCCGGCACCATCCGGTCCGATATAGGCACAGCATGGCATTTGCTCCGCGGTCGCCGCGATGGATTCGAGAATAGGCTGCACCGCGGGATACGCGTCCGCATCGCCGCCCGGCATGATGGAGGGGCCGCGGCGGGCGCCTTCCTCTCCGCCGGAAATGCCAACGCCAAAGTATTGGATGCCTTTTTCGGAAAGCATCCGGCTTCTCCGTCGGGTGTCTTCAAAAAAGGAATTTCCCCCATCCAGAAGAATATCACCTGTGGCCAGCAGAGGGAGGAGCTGATCGATCACAGCGTCGACCGGTGCGCCCGCCTGGATCATCAGCATGACGCGGCGCGGCCGCTTGAGGGCGGAGACGAACGACTCCAGTGTATAAAACGGCATAAGATTGGGATGCGGGTGCTCCAGCACCACCGCTTCCGTGACCGAACGGCTACGGTTATAGCCGGCAACGCAAAAACCGTGGTCAGCCATATTGAGCGCAAGGCTACGGCCCATAACGGAAAGTCCGATAATGCCGATATCACAAAGCTTCATTTTTCATGTTCCTTTCTTTCTTGGGCATCAAAAACAATACTGACGCCTTGGTGGATGATTGTATGGCCGCAGGCCGCGCCGAGGCGGCCGGTGGCAGAGTCGCGCGGGAAGCTGACCAGATCGCCGGAAAAGCGGTTTGCCGCGAGCAGCCAGCGTCCGTCCGGCGAGAGGGCGATATCACGCGGATGTTCGCCTCCGGAGGGAATGCGCTGAATGACCTGCAGTTTGCCGTTCCTTCGCTCCAAAACGACGATCTGGTCTGCGCCGCGCACCGAGATATACAGGAACCGGTGGTCCGGTGAAAGACGGATCGCGGCGGCTTCGTCTCGCGCGGGGTCGGGGGAGACCAGCAGCGGAACACGCTGAAATAGGCGGAATTCTCTGTTTCCGCAGATATGGAAGCAGTAAAGGGAATTATCCTTTTGGGCGGCTACATACAGGGCTTGGGATGTCTCATCCAAAACGGCGTGCCGCGGGCCGCTGCCCTGCGGAAAGGGGATCGTGCCGCAGGGGGTGTGATCGGGAATATGGAACATGCGAATCTCGTCCAGCTCCATGCAGGGGACCAGCAGCGTATCCGCGTGAAAAAGGACCTGATGGCAGCCCGCGCCGGGCGCTATGGGTATTGTGTACTGAAAAACCGGTGTCTTATCAGCAATCCGGTAAAAAGAAACCGTTCCGGCGTGAAAATTGGCGGTATACCCATACGTCTGATAGAACGCCGCATGGCAGCCTGCGCTTCCCTCGGTGAAGGCTTCCACCTGAAAGGGGTGGGAAGACTGGCGCAGATCCGCCACACAGAGTCCGGCCTTACCTGCACGCCCTACGACCGACGCCAGCAAACCGTCTTGGCGTATGGCGAGGTATTTGGAGTCAGGCACGTCTAAAACGCAGTTCGCTCCTGTCAATTTACCGGATTCGGCGTCCAGAAAAAAACGATAAATCCCCTGCGAGCGGCTGGAATGGTAGGTGCCGACATAGCCTGTAAAGCGATCCATAAGCATTCTCCTTTGGTAAGCCTGCAGTAACTGCTGTTACTGTAATTGTATGGGCTGCGGATGAAAAAAACAAGTCAAAACGCAAACAATACCTAACAAAAAGATGCCAATCAAATATCCTGGGAATTGCTATAGTATACAATTCTGATAGAATTTTGTCAAAGCGCCGCGTTTGAGGCGGCAAAGCAGCCATTTCAGAGAGGAAAAACGAATTATTTGCCGGTGCAACATTGAAACGGCTGGCGGTTTGTGGTAAAATAGACCCACTGCTTGAAAAGTAACGAGGGAATTATGAAAATAGGAACTTTTAATCTGCTCAAAACAGAGGGATACGCCAGAAGAGGGGAATTTTGCACCGCCCACGGCGTTGTGCAGACACCGGTGTTCCAAAATGTCGGAACGGCCGGCGCGATCAAGGGCGCGGTTGATGCGTTTGACCTGAAAGCGCTCGGATGTCAAATCGAACTGTCCAACACCTATCATCTGCATGTGCGGCCGGGGGATCAGATCGTCAGGCAAATGGGCGGGCTGCACCGCTTTATGCGTTGGGACGGCCCCATGCTGACCGATTCCGGCGGCTTTCAGGTGTTCTCTCTGGCTACGTTACGCAAAATCAAGGAAGAGGGCGTAACGTTCCATTCGCATGTCGATGGGCGCAGGATTTTTATGGGGCCGGAGGAAAGCATGCGGATCCAGTCGAACCTCGGCTCGGATATTGCAATGGCGTTTGACGAATGCATTGAAAATCCGGCGCCGCGCGAATATGTTAAAGACTCGATCGACCGGACAACCCGCTGGCTGCGGCGCTGTAAGGCAGAGCTTACGCGGCTCAACAGCCTGCCGGATACGGTAAATCCGCAGCAGATGCTGTTCGGCATCAATCAGGGCGGCACCTATGACGACCTGCGCATCGAGCATATGCAGGCGATTGCAGAGCTTGACCTGCCCGGCTATGCGATCGGCGGCCTCGCGGTGGGCGAAAGCACCGAGGTCATGTATCACATCCTGGATGTGGTGCTGCCGCATGCGCCGGAAAACAAGCCGCGTTATTTGATGGGAGTTGGCACACCGTCCAACATCATCGAAGGCGTGGCGCGCGGCGTCGATTTCTTTGACTGCGTCATGCCGACCAGAAACGCAAGGCATGGACACCTGTTCACGCATAATGGTATTTTAAACATTATGAACGCAAAATATCAGACGGATGACCGGCCGATCGAGGAAGGCTGCGGGTGCCCGACCTGCCAGAGATTCAGCCGTGCTTATCTCCGCCACCTGCTCAAAAGCGGTGAAATGCTATCTCAGCGCCTGTTGGTCATGCATAACCTGTGGTTCTATAACCATTTGATGCAGGAGATCCGTGATGCACTCGAACAGGGCACATTTGCTGCGTTCCGCGCGGAATACAGCGAAAAAATGAGCAAAAGGATATAAGGGTATACCAGGCTTTCTCCTATGTGGAGAAGGCCTTTTTCTTTCATATCCGTGCATAACTCGGCATAGCCTTAAAGTGAAATGGGGTCATGCCGTGCGGATTCAGAAAAAAACGATTCTATATGCGGCCGGAATCCTTGCCTGCGGCAATTTGGCGCTGCAGGCGCTGGGATTCCTTTATCGCGTTATCCTCAGCCACTTTGCCGGCGCGGAGGGGCTTGGCGTTTACCGCCTAGTCAATTCCGCCTATCTGGTACTCAATGCCGGCTGCCTTTCCGGCGTGACCATGGCCTGCTCCCGTCTGAGCGCGGCCAGCGAGGCAAGGGGAGAGCGCGGAAAAATCGGTGCGATCCTCCGGCTGGCGTTCACAGTTTTTTTTACACTATGTACATTCTGCGCGGCGGTCATCCTGCTTTTCGGAAACAGGATCGCGGCCGGATGGCTGGGAGATATCCGGTGCGCCAAGGCGTTCCCGTTCGTTCTGTTATGCCTCACGCTGACCGGTGTGGAGAATATCTTCAAGTCCCTGTTTATCGGCCTGGAACAAATGCAGTTTACCGCCTATTCCGAGGTAGGAGAACAACTGATCCGGATTTTATCAGTCGGTATCCTGTTATATGAATACCAGGGAGAGGATTACGGAACGATCGCTATGCTGATTTTTGCTGGCATGGTGGTGAGCGAAGTGTTCAGCGCTTTGTTCCTGACACGTCTGTTCCAGAAAAATATAGCGGCTGGTCAGCGCGCCGGAAGACTCGACGCAGAGACAAGCAAGCAGTTTTTCTTTATCGCGTTGCCGCTTTCCGCATCGGCTTTGGTCGGCAATATCATCAGCTCGGCCGGTTCGGTCCTGCTTCCTCAGCGGCTGATGGTGGCCGGACTGACCTATGAACAGGCACTCTCGGCACTCGGTGTAATCTCCGGTATGGCGATGCCTCTGCTTCTTCTTCCAGTGGCGCTGGTCAGCTCAGTCTGCACCGCTCTGCTTCCGGCAGTCACCGCAGCGCAGGCGGTCGGGAATATCAAGCGCGTGCAGGCGTTAATCGGCAGATCGGTTTCCACCGTCGGCCTGATTGCGCTGCCTGCTACAGCGGTGCTGATTCCGCTTGCGCCGCAGTTGAGCGAGTTCTTCTTTGGCCAGCCGTTGACGGCCGGTTATGTAGCCCTGCTGGGAGCGGTCGCAATCGTCAGTTACTACCAGATGTCGTCCGGCAGCCTGTTGAACGCGCTCGGGCTGCAGCATTTGAATGTGGTCACGGCAGTCAGCGCGGAGCTGGTCCAGCTCTGCCTGATGTATCGCTGGTGCGCACGGCCGACACTCGGCATTTACGGTTATCTGCTCGCCATGCTGCTGACCAGCGCGGGTGCGTTTCTAATCAATTTCTGCATTTTGCAGCGGCATACCGGCTTCGCGGTCCGGCCGCTGCGCCGCTTTGGCGTTCCGCTACTATGCGGCGCTACCCTTTTTTGCTGGACGCGGATTTTCTACTCTGTTCTGCAAGAGTACCTCATGAATGATATTGCTGCACTGGGGGCGACAGTGTGCGGCGCAGGGCTTCTATACGTCGTTGTGCTGCGGCTGTTGGGCATACGTCTGATCCGATATCTGTCCCGCAGAATCGAAAAGCCACAGATGCCAAACGTCTGTATGTGGTAGACCGTCTTGACAAAATACCCCTGAACGGATAAGATTAAGTACAACAGAACGGCTCCTGCCCGGCAGCGGCAGGGGCTTTTTTTCGGAAGAAAAGAGGGAATCGAATGGAACTGACCATGTGCTGCCCGACTCTGTTCGGGCTGGAAGGGATCGTCGCGGACGAACTTCGGTTCGGGGGAAAGCTGGAGGAAGTGCATGCCGAGAACGGCAGGGTTTTATTTGCGGGAGATGAAAATACGCTCGCATGGGCCAATCTGAACCTGCGCTGTGCGGAGCGCGTCCTGATCCGTCTCGGCGTGTTTCCCGCGAAAAGCTTCGACGCTCTGTTCGAGGGTGTGCGCGCGCTGCCTTGGGAGCAGTTTATTCCGAGGGACGGGTCCTTCCCCGTCAAGGGGTACAGCCTTGATTCGGCGCTCCACTCCATACCGGACTGCCAGCGGATCGTGAAAAAAGCGGTGGTGGAACGTTTGGGACATGCCTATGGTCTATCCTGGTTCGAGGAAACCGGCGCGAAATACCAGATACAGTTTTCCATTATGCGCGATACAGCGGAGGTATTTCTGGATACCTCCGGCCTGGGGCTGCATAAGCGCGGATATCGCGCAAACAGCAACGCCGCGCCGTTGCGGGAGACGCTCGCGGCAGCCATGGTCAAGCTGGCACGCTGGCGTGGACGAGAACCGCTGCTGGATCCATTCTGCGGTTCGGGAACGATTGCGATTGAAGCGGCGATGATCGCCCAGCGGCGCGCGCCCGGGCTGCTTCGGTCATTTGAGGCGGAGAAATGGGGTTGCCTTGACGCAGACGCCTGGCGGCTGGCTCGCGAAGCGGCCATCGACCTGACGGATGGCGGCGCGCGGTTTTCGATTGTTGGAAGCGATATCGATCCAGCATGCGTCCAGCTTTCCATGGAGAACGCACGGAAAGCGGGCGTTGCGGGTACGGTGTTTTTTGAGCAGGTAGATGCTGTGCAGCACGATTACAGCGGGGAAGGGGTGGTGTTTGCCAATCCCCCATATGGCGAACGGCTGCTCGATGTGCAGCAGGCGGAAGCGCTCTATCGTGCGTTCGGACGCGCAACAGGGAAATCACCGATGAAGCAGTATATTCTAAGCTCGGACCCGCTGTTTGAGCGCTGTTACAGCCGGCCAGCGGATAAAAGGCGGAAGCTGTATAACGGCATGATCAAATGCGAGCTTCATATGTACTATAAGCACTCAATGCATTCGTCTGCTAAAAAACGAGAAAACGGGTCAAAGTGATTCACAAAAAATTCATAAATTTTATGTCAGTTTTTCCAAAAAAACTCTTGCACAACGAAAAGAGTTGATGTAATATAATAATCGAGTTAGCACTCAGGACAAAAGAGTGCTAAACCCTGATTCAGTCAACTTTAATTTTTATAGGAGGAACCCGTTATGAAACTCAAGCCCCTTTCTGATCGTGTTGTTATCAAGATGATCGAGGCGGAGGAGACCACTGCCAGCGGCATCATCCTCACCGCGTCTGCGCAGGAAAAGCCGCAGGTCGCTGAAATCATCGAGGTCGGCCCGGGCGGCGTTGTCGATGGTAAGGAGATCAAAATGGAGGTCCAGAAGGGCCAGAAGGTCATTACCAGTAAGTACACCGGCACAGAGGTCAAGCTGGACGGCGAAACCTACATCATCGTTCGTCAGGGCGATATTCTTGCAATCGTAGAGTAATTTGAGGAGGTAATTTATCATGGCGAAACAGCTTATTTACGGCGAGGACGCGCGCAAGGCGCTGCAGCGCGGCATCGATCAGCTCGCCGATACCGTTAAAGTTACGATCGGTCCGAAGGGCCGCAATGTTGTTCTGGACAAGAAGTACGGCGCGCCGCTGATCACCAACGACGGCGTCACCATCGCTAAGGAGATCGAGCTTGACGATCCCTATGAGAACATGGGCGCGCAGCTTGTGAAGGAAGTTGCGACCAAGACTAACGACGTGGCGGGCGACGGCACCACCACCGCGACCGTGCTCGCGCAGGCGTTCGTGCGAGAGGGTCTGAAGAACGTGGCTGCGGGCGCAAACCCGATGGTCATGCGTCGCGGCATTTCCAAGGCGGTCAATGCGGCGGTAGAAGCGATCGCCAAGAATTCCAAGGCGGTTGACGGCTCCAATGATATCGCCCGTGTCGGTGCGATCTCTTCCAGCGATGACGAGATCGGCCAGCTGATCGCGGAGGCGATGGAAAAGGTTTCGACCGACGGCGTAATCACGGTGGAAGAGTCCAAAACTGCGGAAACCTATTCCGAGGTTGTCGAGGGCATGCAGTTTGACCGCGGCTATGTCACCCCCTATATGTGTACGGATACCGAGAAGATGGAAGCAAATCTGGACGATGCGCTGGTCCTGATTACGGACAAGAAGCTGTCTAACATCCAGGAGCTGCTGCCGATTCTGGAGCAGGTTGTTAAGTCCGGCAAGAAGCTGCTGCTTATTGCCGAGGATATCGAGGGCGAGGCGCTGTCCACCCTGATCGTTAACCGCCTGCGCGGCACGTTCACCTGTGTTGCGGTCAAGGCGCCGGGCTTCGGCGACCGCCGCAAGGATATGCTGCGTGATATCGCGATCTTGACCGGCGGCACGGTAATCTCCGAAGAGATCGGCATCGAGCTTAAGGACGCCACCATGGATATGCTGGGTTCTGCGCGTCAGATCAAGGTCACCAAGGAAACCACCACGATTGTGGATGGCGCGGGCGACAAGCAGGATATCGCCAACCGCGTAGCCGAGATCCGCGGCGCGATCGAGCGCACAACTTCCGACTTTGACCGTGAGAAGCTGCAGGAGCGCTTGGCTAAACTGGCGGGCGGCGTAGCGGTCATCAAGGTCGGCGCTGCTACCGAGACTGAGATGAAAGAGAAGAAGCTGCGCATCGAGGACGCCCTCAACGCGACCCGCGCGGCTGTTGAGGAAGGCATCGTAGCCGGCGGCGGCGTTGCGTATGTCAATGCGATCGCAGCAGTCGAGGCGCTGTCCGAGACCGCCGAGGGCGACGAAAAGACCGGCATGCAGATCGTTGCGCGCGGCCTTGAGGCGCCGATGGCACAGATTGCGATCAACGCGGGCATTGAAGGCGCAATCGTTGTCGATAAGGTCAAGAATTCCGGCAAGGTCGGCTATGGCTTTGACGCGGCGACCGAGACATATGGCGATATGATCACCAATGGTATCGTCGACCCGACCAAGGTTAACCGCTCCGCGCTGCAGAACGCGGCGTCCGTGGCTTCCATGGTGCTGACCACCGAGAGCTTGGTTGCGGATAAGAAGGAACCTGTAGCTCCGGCTCCGGCTGCACCGGATATGGGCGGCATGTATTAATCCAAATTCCCGTTCGGTTTAAAAAAATACTCCGACAATTAAAGTCGGAGTATTTTTTCATAGGCACGGACACGACCCTCATTTGTTTTTGCTGTACTTTTACCGCCGGTCATGATATACTAGAGCAAAGGAGGGGATAGTAAATATGATTTTTGGCGTTGACAGTCTCTATATCTGGGTGGCTGTTATCATCATCGGCGTTGCGGTCGAAGCTTTTTCGCTGGACCTGTCGGCAATCTGGTTTGCGGTCGGCGGCGTTGCAGCGTTGATCGCCGCGAGTATTGGGCTGGAGATGTCCGCGCAGTTGGTCATCTTCGTTTTGTTCTCCGCGGTTTTGCTTCTGCTGGTCCGTCCGTTTTGCCGGCGCTTCCTCAAGACCAAAAAGGAAGCGACCAATGCAGACCGCATCATTGGTCAATCTGCTATCGTAACGGAGGGGATTGACAATATCCGCGAAACTGGCGCAGTCCGTATATCGGGAAATATATGGACTGCACGCAGCGCGGATGATTCCCTTGTCCCGCAGGGCGCAATGGTCGAAATTTTGGAAATCCGCGGCGTCAAGGTGATCGTAAAAAGGTTGGATAAAGATTCAGTTAAGTAAAGGAGAACACTATGCCTTATTTAGTTCCGATGATTTGGATTGTTTTGGCGATCCTGCTGATTGTTTTTCTGGGCAGCAATATTGTTATTGTACCGCAGGCGAAAGCCTTTATCGTGGAGCGGCTTGGCACATACCGCGGCACATGGAACACAGGCCTGCATTTTAAGGTGCCGCTTTTTGAGCGGATCGCCCGCAAGGTGACGCTCAAGGAGCAGGTCGTCGATTTTCCGCCACAGCCTGTGATCACGAAGGATAACGTAACCATGCAGATCGATACTGTTGTCTATTTCCAGATTACGGACCCGAAGATGTTCACATACGGTATCGAAAGCCCGATGGCAGCGATCGAAAACCTGACGGCAACGACGCTCCGCAATATTATCGGCGATTTGGAACTGGACCAGACGCTGACCAGCCGGGACATCATCAATACCAAAATGCGCGCGATTCTGGACGAGGCTACGGATGCGTGGGGCATCAAGGTCAACCGTGTGGAGCTGAAGAACATCATCCCGCCGGCGGCAATTCAGGAATCCATGGAAAAGCAGATGAAGGCCGAACGCGAGCGCCGCGAATCCATCCTGGTGGCAGAAGGCAAAAAGCAGTCCGCTATTCTGGTAGCGGAAGGCGAAAAAGGAAGCGACCGTTCTGGCGGCAGAAGCCAACCGCCTGGCAAAAATCAAGGAAGCGGAAGGCGAGGCGGAAGCCCTGCTGACCGTGCAAAAAGCGCTGGCTGATTCGATTTCCCTCCTAAACAACGCTGCTCCGACCGAACAGGTCATCAAGTTGAAATCGCTGGAAGCGTTCAGCAACGCAGCGGACGGCAAGGCGACAAAAATCATTATTCCGAGCGAAATACAGAGCCTTGCAGGATTGGCAACTTCATTTAAGGAAGTTATGACTGATCCGAAAACCGAAAAGTAAGCCGTGGCGGCCAGCCTGCCGGATATGCTCCGGCGGGCTGGTTTTTTGCTGTATTCTTGACAGATTGGCTTTTGAATGATACTATACTTTAATAGGTACTTATGTGTCTCGGGAGGGGTTTCGTTGGCAGTCAGAAAGAATCAAACCGAGGTGGAATGCTGCGAGGAGCATATCGTCCATACGGATGCCGTACGGCAGGCGCGCAGCACGATGCCGGGAGATGAGATCACATCGGCCGCTTCAGATTTTTTTAAGGCGTTTTCCGATAAAACACGGCTGCGCATCCTGACCGCTCTGGCAATAGAGGAATTATGCGTTTGTGATATTGCGTCGCTGTTGGGGATGAGCCAGTCCGCGATTTCCCACCAGCTCCGCTTTTTGAAGCAGGCGCGTCTGGTAAAGAGCCGGAAAGATGGAAAAACCGTGTATTATGCGCTGTGCGATGACCACATTCAGACAATTTTGGCACAGGGCATTGCGCATGTACAGGAGGGATAGACGATGGACGAAAAGAAAAACCGGCCGGAGGATCAGCCGGCTGGAAATCGTGAAGAAGGGCAAACGCCGCAGAATATGGGCGCGCCGGAAGAGCTTCTGGCGCAGGTTTCCGCAGGGCCGATCGCTTTTTCCGACGATTTTGTGGAAAATATTTTGTCCGATCTTGAAGAAAGCGCTTCTGATTTTCCAGAGCTTCCGGTAGAGCCGCTGACAGCGACACCGATTGCCGGTTCCGCGCCTGCACAGACTCCTCCGCAGGAGGCAGAGGAAAAAAACAGATTCGGCGCCGCAGGAAGAACTGCCGCAGGACGAGGAGCAGCCGGAAGCGAAAGAGGACGTTCCTGAGGAGGGACAGCCGGAAGCCGCGGAAGAGGAGGAACTGCCCGAACCCGAGAGGGAGACGGCTGAAGAGGAGAATACCGAAGCGCTTCCTCCGCTGGATGAAAGCCTTGCTCTGGTGCAAAATGAACCTGAGCAGCCAGATGAGACAGAGGGCATGTCTCTGATCGAACGCGCGCGGTATCACGCCCGAATGCGGCGGCGGGAGCAGACCCGCCTGCGCAGGGAAAACGCGCGACGCGGCGGCGCGGAGCCTTATCAGCCCATGTCTATGATGGATGTTCGCTTTACGTCGGTCCGTTTGGCAGTGGCGGTGGTTTTCCTGCTGCTAGGGCTGCTTTTGCAGCGTACCAGCGACACGGTCGCGTTCATTCTGTATCTGATCGCCTATCTGATCACGGTTCTGCCGATCGCCGCGAATGTGGCGCGCAACTTTACCCACGGGAAATATTTTGACGAATACCTGCTGATTCTGGTTTCTTCGTTCGGTGCGTTCCTGCTTGGGCTGCACGCGGAAGCGAGCGTGGTCCTGATCCTGCATGGCGTAGGCAAAATGATCAGCGATCTGGTGCTCAGTTCCACGCACAAGTCGCTTTCCCAGCAGGTTGATTTCATCCCAGAACGGGCGTCGGTCGTCAATATGCAGG
Organism: Intestinibacillus sp. NTUH-41-i26; assembly: GCF_032769475.1. Taxonomy (GTDB): domain Bacteria; phylum Bacillota; class Clostridia; order Oscillospirales; family Butyricicoccaceae; genus Agathobaculum; species Agathobaculum ammoniilyticum. The sequence goes on along the minus strand of NZ_CP136477.1, from coordinate 1,537,245 downwards.
GAGAAGAACGGCAGGTCACACCCGCCGAGGTCCGTGTGGACGACTTTGTTCTGGTCCGGACGGGCGAGCGCATCCCGATTGACGGCATTGTATTGCGCGGCGAAGGCATAGTGGATGATACGGTCTTGACTGGCGACAGCGAGCCGGCACCGGTGGTTAAAAACGCCAAGGTACTGGCCGGCAGCCTGTATACCGGTTCTTTGCTGCTGCTGCGGGCGACCGCAAAATTTGAGGACTGCGCGGTCAGCCAGATCATGCGTGTACAGGAGGAGGGGGCGGGCCGGAAAGCCTCTCTGGAGGACAGTGTGATGCATGGCGCGGCGCGCTTTATTCCGGTCATTGTCGTTTTGGCGATACTCCTTTCGGTCATCCCGCCTCTTTTCAATTCCAGTACCCCGATGCAGAATTGGGTCTACCGCGCGCTGACGATTCTTGTGGTATGCTGCCCGACGGCGCTGGTAATTTCGGTCCCGCTCAGTTTTATGGGAGGAAGCGGCCGCCTGTCGCAAAAGGGCATCCATGTCAAGGGCAGTGAAGCGGTAGAGAAAATGGCCGAGTTGCGTATGGTTGTTTTCGATAAAACCGGAACCTTGACCGAAGGGAACCTGCGTGTCAAGGAGATCCACGGAACACAGGATTTTAATCAGGAAAGCATCCTTGCGCTGGCCGCCGCTGCGGAGCAGCTCTCCAAGCATCCGGTCGCCCGCGCGGTCGTTTCCGCTTATCAGAGCGTGCCGCAAAAGATCAGCGAATTTGAGGAGTTCCCGGGACGGGGCGTGCGCGCGCGCATCGGCAACCGGAACCTGCTTGTCGGCAACCGCCGGCTGATGGTATCGCGCGGCGTAAAGGGCGTGCCGGATATCCGCGGCACGGTCGTTTATGTCGCCTATGAAGGCGATTATGCCGGCGCGATCGTGCTTGAGGATACCGTCCGTCCGGAAGCGGCGGAGGCGGTTTCCGGCCTCAAGAGCCAAGGGGTCCTGCGCACGGTCATTTTGACCGGCGATACCGAATCGCCTACCCAGCAGACCGCGGACGCAGTCGGAATCGATACGGTCCACTATGGCCTGCTGCCCGAGGAAAAGGCATCGAAAATGGAATTCCTGCTCCGCACGATCCCAACGGACGGTACGGCGGCTTATGTGGGTGACGGCGTAAACGATATCGAGGAGCTTAAGCTGGCGGACGTCGGTGTGGCGATGGGTGTAGCCGGATCACAGGAATCCGCGGACGCCGCCAATGTGCTGATTATGACCAACAGCCTGACTCGCCTTTCCGACGCCATGCGGGTCTGCCGCAGAACACACAATATCGCGCTGCAAAACATGGTGCTGGTGCTGGCGATCAAAGTGATCCTGGTCCTGCTCACCATCCTGGGCGTGACAAGCATGTGGCAGGCAATCGCGGCAGATGTTCTGCTTACTATCCTGACCGTACTCAACGCGGCCCGCATTTTAGGCATCAAATAAAGAAAAAGACCATGCCAGATTCAAGATGGTATGGTCTTTTTGCTCGATTTATGTTATACTGATTCTGTATCTTGTTTTGGAGGAAAACGACTTGCACAAAAAGATGGAAGCCATCCTGTCCCGCGTACAGAAGCCGGCGCGCTACGTCGGCGGCGAATGGGGATCAGTGATGAAAAATAAAAAGGACGTAGACCTCAGGTTCGCTTTCTGTTTTCCGGACACCTATGAAGTCGCCATGTCTCACTTGGGTTCCCGCATTCTGTACGGCCTGCTCAACGACCAGAAAGGAATCTGGTGCGAGCGCATCTGCGCGCCGTGGATCGACATGGAGGAGGAAATGCGGCAGGCGGACATCCCGCTTTACGGTCTGGAAAGCGGCGATCCGCTTTATGAATTTGATATCATCGCGTTCACCCTGCAATACGAGCTTTCCTTTACCAATATTTTGAATATGCTCGACCTCGGCGGTGTGCCGGTGCTGGCGAAAGACCGCACGGAGCTGAAACATATGGTCGCCTGCGGTGGGCCGTGTGCTTACAATCCAGAACCGCTCGCGGATTTTGTCGACCTGTTCATGATCGGCGACGGCGAGGAGATCATGCTCGAGTTCACCGACCTGTACCGCAGGGCCAAGCGCGAGGGCTGGACCAAGCAGACCTTCCTGATTCAGGCGACACAGATCGAGGGCATGTACGTTCCTTCGCTATACGAGGTCGCTTACCACGAGGACGGCACCATCGACCGCGTTACGCCCACGCATGGCGCGCCCGCGCTGGTGCAAAAACGCATCGTCAGTGATCTGGACACCATGTACTATCCGGAATCCTTTGTTGTTCCTTCGACCGATATCGTGTTCGACCGCGCGATGATCGAGCTGTTCCGCGGCTGCCCGCGCGGCTGCCGCTTCTGCCAGGCAGGGCATACCTACCGGCCGCTGCGCACCAAGTCCAAGGAGGTGCTGCTGAAGCAGGCGGAGGCCGTGCTCAAAAACTCGGGCTATGAGGAGATTTCGCTTTCCTCGCTGTCCACCAGCGACTACGGCGACCTGTCCGGCCTGACCGAGTGCATGCTCGACTACTGTGAGCCGCGGCACATCAGCCTGTCGCTGCCCTCGCTGCGGGCGGACAGCTTCAGCGCCGAACTGATGCAGCGCGTGCAGAAAACGCGCAAAAGCGGCCTGACCTTTGCCTGCGAGGCAGGTACCCAGCGCCTGCGCGACGTGATCAACAAGAACATCCGCGAGGAGGACGTGCTGCACGCGTGTGAAATCGCGTTTCAGGGCGGCTGGAACAATGTAAAATTATACTTCATGATCGGCCTGCCGACCGAGACTTATGAGGATCTGGACGGTATCGCGGAAATCTGCAAAAAGGTGGCCTACTGCTGGCGCATGAATACCAATAACCGTGCGCGCGGCGTGCGCATCACAGCCTCGGCCTCCTGTTTTGTACCCAAACCGCAGACCCCGTTCCAGTGGGACGCGCAGGATACGCTCGAGCAGTTCCGCGAGAAGCAGGCACATATGAAGGTCATCATGAAGACCAAAAACGTCACCTACAACTGGCACGACGCCGAGACTTCAGTGCTTGAGGGCGTGATCGCCCGCGGCGACCGGCGGCAGGGAAAGGCGATTTACCTCGCTTGGCAGCGCGGCTGCAAGATGGACAGCTGGGATCAGTGCTTTGACTATGAAAAATGGATGCAGGCCTTTGCCGACTGCGGACTTGACCCTGCGTTCTACGCGTCCCGCCAGCGCCCGCTGGACGAGATATTCCCGTGGGACCACATCGGCTGCGGCACACGCAAGGAGCACCTCAAGCGCGAATGGGAGCTGTCCCGCGAAGCGGCGGTCACGCCCGACTGCATGCACAAATGCGCGGGCTGCGGCGCGAACGCCCTGCTGAAGGGAGGGAAGTGCTGTGTTTAAGGCCAGAATGAAATTTGCCAAGGAGGGACGGGCAAAGTATATTTCCCACCTCGACCTGATGCACACTATGCAGCGAGCGATGGCGCGCTGTCAGATGCCGCTGTGGTTTACCGAGGGCTTCAACCAGCACGCCTATGTGTCGGTCGCCCTGCCGCTCTCAACCGGTTATTCGGGCGAGTGTGAATTCTTGGATTTCAATATCACCTCCGAAGTAGTGCCAGAAAACGCGGTGGAAGCGCTCAACGACGTGTTCCCCGCGGGATTGCGCGCGATTGAGATTTATCCCCTCGAGGATGGGGGAATGAAGGTCGGCGCGATTGCATGGTCGCAGTACCGCATCACCTGGGGCTTTGAGGATGCGGCTCCCGCAGGCTTTACCGGCGCAGTGCGCGCGCTGTTCTGTCGCCCGTCGGTCGAAATCATCAAGCGCTCCAAGCGCGGGGAAAAGACGGTCAATATGAAGGACCTGATGTGCGATTTAACCGTTTCCGAAAGCGGAGACGAGGTGACCGCCGTCGTCACCACCGCCGCGGGCAACAATAACATGAGTCCGGAATACCTGACAAGGGCGATCCGGCAGTATCTGCCGCAGTACGATATCCCGTTCAGCGCGTATCACCGCATGAACGTATTTACGGCTGACGGCACCCCATTCCGATAAGAGGAGGCATAAAATGCCCGCTCCAGTTACTGTTTCTAAAGAACAGCTTGATAAACAATTTACCTATATCGATGCGGTAGCGGGGCTGATCCGAGACAAACGCCCGCGCGCCTATACGCACACCTTTGGCTGCCAGCAGAACGAGGCGGACACCGAGCGCATCCGCGGCATGCTGCACGAAATGGGCTACGAGATGACCAACAATGCCGATGAGGCGGATTTTATCCTGTTCAACACCTGTGCGGTACGCGAGCATGCGGAGGACCGCGCGTTCGGCAATATCGGCGCGCTCAGCCACCTGAAAAAGCGCCGGCCGGAGGTTATCATCGCCCTGTGCGGCTGTATGGCGCAGCAGGAGAAAAACGTAGAAAAGATCAAAAAAAGCTATCCGCAGGTTAGCCTGCTGTTCGGTACGCACGCACTGTGGCGGTTCCCGTCGCTGCTGTACCGCGTGCTGACGGAAAAAAAGCGCGTGTTCGATATCGGCGGGGAGGACGATATCGCGGAGGGCCTGCCTGTGTTGCGCGCACGCGGCGCGAAAGCGTGGCTGTCCATCATGTACGGGTGCAATAATTTCTGCACCTATTGTATCGTCCCTTATGTCCGCGGCCGCGAACGGAGCCGCCGGCCGGAGGAAATCGAAAGGGAACTGCGCGAGCTGATCGCCGCGGGATACAAGGAGATCACGCTGCTCGGCCAGAACGTCAACTCCTATGGTAAGGACCTGGGGCTAAATATCGATTTCGCCGGCCTGCTGCGAAGGCTGAACGCCGTACCCGGCGATTTCTGGCTGCGGTTCATGACCAGCCATCCCAAGGATGCTAGCCCCAGGCTGTTCGACGCCATGGCGGACTGTGAAAAGGTGGCAAAGCAGTTGCATCTGCCGTTCCAGTCGGGAAGTAACGAGATTCTGCGCCGCATGAACCGGCATTACACTGCGGAAAGCTATCGTACCCTGATCCAAGACGCGCGGCAAAAGATGCCTGATATCACCCTTTCGAGCGATATCATCGTCGGCTTCCCGGGTGAAACCGAGCAGGACTTTGCACAGACCCTTGCGCTGGTCGACGAGGTGCGGTTTGATCTGCTTTTTACCTTCCTGTACTCCCCGAGAAGCGGCACGCCGGCGGCCTCGTACGAGGATCCGGTGACGCCGGAGGAAAAACAGCGGCGCTTTGAACGGCTGCTCCGCGTACAGGACGAGATCGTCGCGGAACGGCAGGCTGCCTATCAGGGGAAGCGGCTCCGTCTGCTGGTGGACGGTATGGCCAAAGGCCCCGACTATCCCTATACCGCGCGCACGGAGGGGAACCTGCTCGTTTGCGTATGCGGAGACGGTATCCAAACTGGGGAATTTATCCAAGCTGAGATCGAAAAGACAACGCTTCGCTGCCTGTTTGCGCGAAAATTGTAGAAAGAGGTACGATAATGGCTGAACTCACGCCCATGATGAAGCAGTATTTCGAAATCAAAAACAAAAATAAGGACTACATCCTTTTTTACCGTCTGGGTGATTTTTACGAGATGTTTTTCGACGACGCCAAACTGGTTTCCCGCGAACTTGAGCTGACGCTGACCGGCCGTGACTGCGGCCTGGAGGAGCGCGCGCCCATGTGCGGCGTGCCGTACCACAGCGCGGAGGGGTATATCGCAAAGCTCGTGCGAAAGGGGTACCGCATTGCCATTTGCGAACAGATGGAGGACCCCAAGCTGGCAAAAGGACTGGTCAAGCGCGAGATTATCCGCAGGGTGACGCCGGGTACGGTCGTCGAAGCATCAATGCTGGATGAAAGCCGCAACAACTTCCTTGGCTGCATCTACGCGGAACAGGGCGGTATTGGCGTATGCTTTGCGGATATCACGACCGGAGAGGTCTATGCGACCGGCTCGGAAAGCTGGCAGCATATTTTCAGCGAGCTGGGACGCTTCGGTCCGCGTGAGGTGCTGGTCGGCGGCATGGCAGTGGCTGACGCAACGCTTCTTTCTTTTTTGAAGGAACGGCTGGAAGCGCTGGTAGAGCCGATGCCGGAGGATTGTTTTGACGCGCAGCGTGCTTCCGAGCGCATCTCCCATTATTTTCGCATAGAGGATTTCGATGCGGCGGGCCTGACTGCCCTGCCTCGGGCCATACAATGTCTGGGCGGCCTGCTTGACTATCTGGAGCAGACCCAGCAGGCAAGCCTTGCCGCGCTCAATCATCTGGAGGTATACCACCAGGGGCAGTATATGGAACTGGATCTGATCGCGCGCCGCAATCTGGAGCTTTGTGAAACCATGCGCACCAAGGAAAAAACAGGGACGCTGCTCTGGGTGCTTGATAAAACACGAACCGCGATGGGCTCGCGCCTTATCCGCCAATGGCTGGAGAAGCCGCTGTACAACCCGCTTCAAATCGTGCGCCGCCAGCAGGCGGTCGGGGCGCTGTGCGACGATTTGATCGCCCGTACGGCGCTGGGCGACGCGCTTAAAAGGGTGTTCGACATGGAGCGGCTGATCGGCCGCGTGACATATGGCACGGCCAACTGCCGCGACCTGCGCGCACTTTCGTCCACGATCGCGTGCCTGCCTGCGATCAGGGAGCAGGCGGCGCTGTTCGGTCAGGCCATGCTGCAGGAGCTGACGGCCAACATCGACCTGCTGGAGGATATCCGCGCGCTGGTCGAGACTTCCATTGTGGACGAGCCTCCCATCCTACTGCGCGAGGGCGGCCTGATCCGTGCTGGCTACCATGAAGAAATCGATTACCTGCGCGACCTCGCCTCCGGCGGCAAGGGGAAGATCGCGGCGATCGAGCAGCGCGAGCGTGAAAGGACCGGTATCAGCAAGCTCAAGATTGGCTATAACCGCGTATTCGGCTATTACATAGAGGTCAGCAAATCCAACGCGGACGCTGTGCCGGAGGATTATATCCGCAAGCAGACGCTCGCCAACGGCGAACGCTATATCACTGAGGAACTCAAGCAGCTCGAAAGCACCGTGCTGGGCGCGCAGGAGCGGCTGACAACGCTGGAATACGAGGTCTTCGTAACGATCCGCGAACAGATCGCCGCCGAGGTGCATCGCGTTCAGAAAACCGCGCAGGCGGTCGCTGCGCTTGATGTGTTGTGCGCGCTGGCAGAGGTAGCCTGCGACAACAACTACACCTGTCCGGTCGTGGATTTTACCGACCGCATCGAGATCAGGGATGGACGTCATCCGGTGGTGGAAAAAATGCTGGCGGACAGCCTATTCATCCCCAATGATACAGTGCTGGACAGCGGGGAAAACCGTGTCGCCATCATCACCGGCCCCAATATGGCGGGGAAATCGACCTATATGCGCCAGGTCGCGCTGATCACAATTATGGCGCAGATCGGCTCGTTTGTGCCCGCCTCCTCCGCGCATATCGGCGTGGCCGATCGGGTGTTCACACGCGTCGGCGCATCCGACGACCTGGCCAGCGGCCAGTCCACCTTTATGGTCGAGATGAGCGAGGTCGCGGATATCCTGAAGCATGCAACCAAATCCAGCCTGCTGATTCTGGACGAGATTGGCCGCGGCACCTCGACCTATGACGGCATGAGCATCGCCCGCGCGGTGATCGAATATGTCGCTGACAAGAAAAAGGTAGGCGCGCGCGCCCTGTTTGCCACACATTACCATGAGCTGACCGTTCTCGAAGAATTGGTAAAGGGCGTCAAAAATTATAACATCGCGGTCAAAAAGCGCGGTGATGACATCACATTCCTGCGCAAAATTGTGCGCGGTGGCGCGGATGACAGCTATGGCATCGAGGTTGCCAAGCTCGCGGGTGTTCCGAACGCGGTCATCAAGCGCGCCAAGGCCGTGCTATCGGACCTGGAAGCGACCATGCCCAAAATCGAGCTGCGCGCGGTCGCGGAAGAGGACGAAGTGCCGCAAATGACAATGGACAGCCTTTCCGGAAACGCGGTCGCCGAACGGCTGCGCGCGCTTCAGGTGGATACAATGACCCCGATCGAGGCACTGAACGCGCTGTATGAGTTGAAAAAGCTGGTTTGATAGGGTGTCTTATTATGCTTGACCTTGTATCCTGAAAGGAAGTAACGATGGCAATTATCCATGAATTATCCCCGCATCTGGCCGACCTGATCGCGGCGGGCGAGGTGGTCGAACGACCGGCCTCCGTCGCCAAAGAGCTGATCGAAAACGCGATCGACGCGGGTTCGACCCGCATCACGGTGGAAATCGAAAGCGGCGGCATCACTTATCTGCGCATCGCGGATAACGGCTGCGGCATGTCGGCGGAGGACGCCCCCATCGCATTCCGCCGACATGCGACCAGCAAGCTGCGAACAGAGGAAGATTTGGCCGCAATCGGCACGCTGGGCTTCCGCGGAGAGGCGCTCGCGGCGATCTCATCGGTCACGCGCATCGACCTGTTCACCCGCCAGGGGGGCGCGCTCGCCGGCCTCCATCTGCATCTGGAAGCAGGGGAAATACAGGCAAACGAGGAAGCGGGCTGTCCGGAAGGCACAACAATCGTTGTGCGCGACCTGTTTTACAACACGCCCGCGCGCATGAAATTCCTCAAAAAGGATTTCACCGAGGCAGGCTATATCCTTGGCGTGGTGCAGCATGCCGCGCTCTCCCATCCGGAAATCGCTTTTACACTGATTCGGGACGGAAAACAGGTATTTTCCACGGACGGGAAAGGTAAGCTTCTTGCGCCGGTATTTTCTGTATTCGGTAAGGAGATGACCGCCAATATGATCGAAGTGCCGAAAACCGAACGCAACGGCATGACCGTATACGGCTATATTGTGAAGCCGCACGCAGGACGGCCCAACCGATCGATGCAACATTTCTTTGTCAATGGGCGTTATGTCAAAAGCCGCTTGATGCAGGCCGCGCTGGAGGAAGCCTATCGCAACGCTATCATCACCGGCAAATATCCCTCCGGCGCGGTGTTTCTCGAGCTGCCGCTCGCAGCGGTGGACGTAAACGTCCATCCCGCCAAGACCGAGGTAAAGTTTTCACAGGAAAAGCCGGTGTTTGAGGCAGTTTATATTGCCTGCAAAAACGCGATCTCGGCGAATGACAATATGCCGCGGCTCGAACACAGGGAAAAGGAGGCTCCCGCCAGACCAAGAGAGGACCATTTGACGCAGGAGCAGCAACGGTTCGCGGTTCCGGCCCCCTCTTTTTCCACTGCACCCGTATCCAAGGCCGCTGCCGAAGAACCGCCTGAACTGGAAGACTTTTTGGTTTCCGTGCCGCCGCGTGCGCAGAAGCCGCGCCCCTATACCGGCTATGCTGCCGCGCCGCGCATCTGGGAGGGAGACCCGCCGAAGCACACATTTCGTCCCTATCCGGTCCATGAGCCTGCGCCTGCCGCTGAATCGCGTCCGGAAGCTCAGGAGCAGCAGTCCACCGCTCCCGCGCCGCAGGAGCCGCGCCTTGAACCGCTTGACACTGGCGCGCGTGTGATCGGAGAATGCTTTCAGACCTATCTGATCGCGGAGGACAAGGATGGATTGATTCTGATCGATAAACATGCCGCGCATGAACGCATCCTGTTCAATAAAATGCGCGCGGAAACCGATATGCCGCAGCAGGAGCTGCTTGCGCCGGTAATCGTGGAGTTGACCGGAGAGGAAGCGGCGGCGATACAGGCTCGGCTCGGCGATATTCGGAAAGCGGGGTTTTCCATCGATCCGTTCGGTGAAAACAGCTTTGCCGTGCGCAGCGTACCGGCCTATCTGGACAGCGGAGACGTGCAAAGCGTGATCGGCGAGCTGGCTGAAAAGGCGATGAACAGCCGCGCAACCGTGCCGGACCAACTGGACGACCTGATCCATACGGTCGCCTGCAAGGCGGCGATCAAGGCTGGCAGGGCAACGACGCAGATTGAATTGCAAGACCTCTGCGACCGTGTTCTGGCAGACGAAAATATCCGCTCTTGCCCGCACGGGCGCCCAACCACCGTGCGGCTAACGAAATACGAATTGGATAAGCTCTTCAAGCGCGTCAATCAATGAGGGAGAAAGCCATGGAAAACCGTCTGATCTGCATCTGCGGCCCTACCGCGAGCGGTAAAACAGCGCTTTCTGTTGCACTGGCGGAACAACTGCATACCGAGATCATATCAGCCGATTCCATGCAGATATACAGGGGAATGGACATCGGCACAGCCAAGCCGACCACAGGGGAGCGGAAGGGCGTTCCGCATCACATGCTGGATATCTGTGCGCCTGACGAGCCTTTTTCCGTTGCGCGCTATGTGGAATTGGCGGATGCGGCGGCACAGGACATTCTGGCGCGCGGCAGGATACCGATTGTCGCGGGCGGAACCGGTCTGTATATGGACGCGCTGATAGAATGCAGCACTTTTTCCGGCGACGAAACCGATCTTTCCGTGCGGGAAAAATATCAGAGGATGGCGCGGGAGCAGGGGAACGCGGCGGTACATGCCTGCCTGTCCGCAGTTGATCCGGAAAGCGCGGGCAAGCTTCATCCCAATAACCTCAAGCGCGTGATCCGCGCGCTTGAGGTGTACGAACAGACCGGCATGACGATCCAGCAATTGAACCGCCTGCATAAACGGTCCGCGCCAAAGTATCGGGCGGCCAAGATCGGCGTCTGTCCGGCAAGGCGGGAAACGCTGTATCAGCGGATCGACAGCCGCGTCGATCAAATGCTGATAGACGGACTGCTGGAGGAGACACGACGCCTCTGGATGCAGGGCGCGCTGACCGGAACAGCCGCGCAGGCCATCGGCTACAAAGAGCTTTTGGGATATCTGGAGGGTCTACAGTCGCTCGAGGAATGCGTTGCACTCCTCAAGCAGCGCAGCCGAAATTATGCAAAACGGCAGTTTACCTGGTTAAAAAGAGATGACAACATCCACTGGATTTATTATAATAATAGCGAGGACTTTGCTTCCGTATTACAGGATGCGACAAATTATCTGCAAAAACTCGGTGTACAATGATACCAGAAAATGTAAATTATTGGAGGAATCATTGTGCGAAACGAAATCAATCTGCAGGACAGGATGCTGAGCGTGCTGCGCCAGCAGGGACAAACGATAACGGTTTTCCTGACAAACGGTTTTCAGATGCGCGGAATCATCCGTGGATTTGATAATTTTATTGTCATACTGGAAACCGATGGGAAACAGCAGATGATCTATAAGCATGCAATATCAACGATCATTCCGCAGCGGCGTGTCGATCTGTTTACTCAGAGGGAGGAGCACCTGCCGGCGGAATAATACATATGAGGACTCAGCATGGAAGAAGAAAGAATTCCCCAGCGAAAAAAGAAGAAACGCCGCAATTATGGAAACCGGCTCGCCTTTGTCATCGCCGGCGCCGTTATCTTTGCCTATGTGTTTTTTGAAATCTTTTCCGCTTATTTCGGCGGGCTGGAAACCGAGCCGGCCGTTCAGGTTTCGGTCAACGACAGCTTTAACGCAGTCGGTTGGTTTTTCCGCGATGAAGCGCCCATCGAGGGACGGACGGGGGAATCGGCCAAACATATCGTTTACAGCGGGGAGCGCGTCCAGAAGGACGCGCCGCTCGCAACCATCTATGCGGATGAAGCGGCGCTTGCCATCAGCCGGCAGCTGGAGCCTCTGGAAAATAAAATTGAGCTTTTGGATGCCGCGCTGCAATCGTCGAACGACGAAGCGGATTCGGCAAAGATTGACCAATTGATTACGCTTGCCCTGCAGCAGATGGCCGGCCAGGTCCGCAGCGGTTCGGGGATATCGCTGTCCGCTTCTGCGGATTCCCTCCGTACCCTTTCACTCCGGCGGGAATCAGGGCATATCGATACCGCTGCAATTACTGCGGAGCGGGATGCGCTGGCAGCCGAACGGGACAGCCTGAACGCGCAGCTTTCCGGCAGGACAAGCCAGCTTACTGCACCGTTTTCCGGCTATTTTTCGGATAATGTGGATGGGTATGAACAAATATTGACTCCGGAAGTGCTGGATGAGCTGACAATCGACACATTCCACGAGCTGACGCAGCAGGGAAAGGTACAGGCGGATTCCTCTTCCATGGGGAAAATCATTCAGGGATTCAGCTGGTATCTTGTTTCAGAGGTTTCCACCGAAGACGCGAACCGGCTTACAGAAGGGCAAAACCTGCGTATAAACTTCACACAGGCCTCTATGGAAGCGCCGGTATCGGTATATTCCATCATCAAGGAGCATAACAGTGCAACCGCTCTGGTCGTGCTGGAGGGGACAAGCTTTGACAGTGAGATGGTTTCTATGAGGAGCCAGCCGATAGAGATCATTATCGCCTCCTATACTGGCCTGCGCGTTCCCAAGCAGGCGGTGCGCATGGATGGCAATGAAATCGGCGTATACATTTTAAGCGGCTCGGTTGAAAAATTCAAAACGATCCATAAATTGTACGAAACAGATTCTTATTATGTTGTGGAGCAGAGCGCAACGGATGCGGGCGCGCTGGTTGCAAAGGATCAAATCATTGTCCGCGGTAAAAATCTGCAAAATAATATGGTGGTGAGAACATGACAGAACAGGAAAAAAGCGAGCTTTACAGCCGGATACAGGCCGTACAGGAAAGGATCGACACCGCAGCGGAAAAAGTCGGCCGCGACCCGAAGGATATCATTTTGGTTGCCGCGTCCAAAATGAATGACGCTGAACGGGTGCGCACCGCTATCGCATGTGGCATCCGCGTCTGTGGGGAAAATCGGGTGCAGGAGCTGCTCGATAAATACGAGCAGAATGCCTATGCAGGGGCTGACCTGCAGTTTATCGGTACACTGCAGACCAATAAGGTCAAATACCTGATCGGCAAAGTATCCCTGATCCAGTCCGTTGGGTCGGTGCGCCTTGGCGAGGCGATCGCCAGGGAAGCGGAAAAGCGCGGCATCCGACAGGATATTCTTCTGGAGGTCAATATTGGCAGAGAGGCTGCCAAAAGCGGCCTGCTACTAGAAGAACTGGATGACGCGGTTTCCAGATTGTGTGAAAAAAAGTCGCTGCACATCCGCGGCCTGATGGCGATTCCGCCGATCGCTGACCAAACATCAAAAAACTTGAGCTATTTCACCGAAATGCACCAAGTATTTGTTGACATTTTGACGAAAAAATACGATAATGTAAATATGGATTATTTGTCTATGGGTATGACAAATGACTTCGAAACGGCGATTGCGTGCGGTGCGAACATGGTTCGCATTGGCACGGCGATCTTTGGCGCGCGGCCTTATCAGATCGTCTCGCCTTAAAACGTAAGGAGGAACTTGGTATGGGTTCGATCAAAGGCTTTATCGATTGGGTAAAGGGCGAGGAAATCGAAGATGAGTTCGAGGAGGAACTGCCCCGTAAGCGCAGCGAAGAGCCTGTGATGGGCAGCTCGCCTTCCGCTTATGACAGCATCGCTTCCGACACGGTTTCGTCCCGCCGCAGCAATAAAGTTGTCAATATCAACGCCACAACGCAACTGGCTGTTGTTCTTGTAAAGCCCGACCGCTTTGAGAATGCGGCGGAGATCGCAGACCATTTGAAAGATAAGCGCACGGTTGTCCTCAATTTGGAGCAGACCAATAAGGATGTTGCCCGTCGTCTGGTTGATTTTTTGAGCGGCGTGGCATACGCAAATGAGGGGAAAATAAAAAAAGTTGCCAACAGCACATATATCATCACGCCCTATAACGTCGATATTATGGGGGACCTGATCGATGAGCTGGAAAGCAGCGGCATGTATTTTTAAGGTTGGTCCGCTGTGATAAATCTTTTTATTTTGAATTTTGTCACGTCGATCGTTCGATGTTTGGAATTTTTGCTTTTCGCGCGGGCAATTATGTCTTGGTTCGCTCAGGGCAGGGATTCAAAGATATATGAATTCCTTTATACGGTCACAGAACCGCTGGTATTACCGTTCCGCCATTTGCTGGACGGGGTCCGGTCGTTGCGAAACGTTCCGATTGACATTGCTTTTTTGCTCGCTTTTTTTACCCTTGAGTTGGTTTTGATGCTGCTTTACAGCTTGTAATTTATGGGGAAAGCGAAGTGGTCGGGCAAAGCCCGGCCATTTTCCCGTAAAACGGCGGATATAGAATATAACGGAGGAAAACTATATGACGGTGCAGGAAATTCAGGAAATTGGTTTTGAAAAAGCGGTTTTCGGCGGATACGACATGAAATCAGTCGATACGTTCTTAGAGCGGGTCGCCGAAGAATTCGCCTCCATGCAAAAGGAAAACGCTGCACTCAAAGCGAAAATGAAAGTGCTCGTCGATAAAATAGAGGAGTACCGCGGTGTGGAGGACGGCATGCGCCGGGCGCTGATGAGCGCGCAGACCATAGCGCAGGATACGATTGACAAGGCGAAAAAGGAAGCGGAGGAAATCGTTTCCGTCGCCAAAAATGAAACCGAAAACAAGGTGAAAAGCACGCAGGACGAGATACAGCTTGAGGAGCAGAAGCTCGAGGCTGCAAAAAAGAACACCATCGAGTTCATAGCGCGCGTTTCCGCTGTTTATCAGGCGCAGGCCAAGGCGCTTGTAGAGCTGGCGAAGGGGGAGAAGTTAGTCCGTCCGCAGCCGGCGTCAGCCGAGCAGGCATCGGAAAAAGCACCGCAGGCTGCTGCGGCGCCATCCAGTGCGGAAGCGGCTCCGCTGGAAAAGGCTGATGCGCCGATCGCGGATGCGACACGCAAATTTGACTTTGGCGAGCTGAAATTTGGCGCGGATTACGATCCGAAAGAAGTAAAGTAAAAGCGAAAGGACTGACACTGCAACATGCAGCAGGATTACAATAAGACGATCAATCTTCCCAAAACCGATTTCCCGATGCGCGCCGGCTTGCCGAAGCGCGAACCTGGCTTTTTAGAGGGCTGGGAAAAGCAGGACATCTATCATGAGATGATGAAAAAGAACAAAGGCAAGCCGCTTTTTGTGCTGCACGACGGCCCTCCTTATGCCAATGGCAATTTGCATATGGGCCATGCGCTCAATAAGATCTTAAAGGATTTTATTGTGCGCTCCCGCAATATGATGGGGTATCAGGCGCCGTATATCCCGGGCTGGGATACGCACGGTCTTCCGATCGAGCGACAGGCAATCAAGGCATACGGCATGGACCGTGATAAGGTTTCCACTGCGGAATTCCGTTCCAAATGCGAGGAATTTGCGCATAACCATGTGAACACGCAGCGGACGCAGTTCAAGCGTCTGGGCGTAATCGGCGACTGGGAGCGTCCATACCTGACGCTGACACATGATTACGAAGCCGCCCAGATTGAGATTTTCGGCGAGATGGCAAAGCGCGGGTACATCTACAAGGGCATGAAGCCGGTCTACTGGTGTCCGCACGATGAGACTGCGCTGGCTGAAGCGGAAATCGAATATCAGGATGAGCCCTGTTCCTCGATTTATGTCAAGTTTCATGTAACGGATGACAAGGGCGGCAAAATCGCCTCCATTACCGGCGGGCTGGAAAATGTCTATTTTGTGATCTGGACCACAACCACCTGGACGTTGCCGGGCAACCTTGCGATCTCGGTCAATCCGGTGTTTGAATATGATCTGGTCAAGGTTCCGTCAGGCGATATTTATGTGCTCGCCAAGGAACTGGTCGAAGCCGTTATGAAAGCAGCCAGGATTGATTCCTGGGAAGTGCTGGGTACGCTGCTGGGCTCCGATTTGGAGCTGATGCGCACCAAGCACCCGATCATGGATCGCGAGAGTCTTGTGATTTGCGGTAACCATGTTACACTGGACGCCGGTACTGGCTGCGTTCATACCGCGCCCGGCTTCGGCGCGGATGACTTCATTGTCTGCCAGAAGTACGATATTCCGATCATCGTACCGGTTGATGGCAAGGGGATGACGACCGCCGACGCGGGCAAATACGCAAATCTGTATTATGAAAAGTCCACGCCGGTCATCTTGGAAGATCTCAAGTCCTGCGGCGCGCTGCTGGCAATCGAAGAGATCGTACACAGCTATCCGCACTGCTGGCGCTGCAAGAACCCGATCATTTTCCGTACGACCGAGCAGTGGTTCTGTTCAGTGGATGCACTCAAGGATGATGCTGTCAAGGCATGCGAGCAGATCAAATGGATTCCGGCCTGGGGCGAAGAGCGCATGACTTCCATGATCCGCGAACGTTCGGATTGGTGTATTTCCCGCCAGCGCGTATGGGGCGTGCCGATCCCGATCTTCACCTGCAAAAAATGTGGCAAGCCGCTGGTGAACGAGCGGACGATTCAGCTTGTTGCGGACCTGTTCCGTGACAAGGGATCGAACGCCTGGTTCGATATGCAGGCATCTGAAATTCTTCCATCGAATATCAAATGCGAGTGCGGCTGCAGCGATTTTGAAAAAGAAACCGATACTATGGATGTCTGGTTTGACTCCGGCTCATCCTGGCGCGCAGTCATTGAAAACCGCGAGCATCAGGCGACACCGGTGGATGTATATCTGGAGGGCAACGACCAGTACCGCGGCTGGTTCCAATCTTCCATGCTGACGTCGATTGCCACGCAGGGCAAAGCGCCCTATAGGACGGTTATCACCCACGGTATGATCGTGGACGAGGAACGGCAGAAAATGTCCAAATCGCGCGGCAACGGCATTTCGCCGGATGATATTCTGGCACAGTACGGCGCGGATGTAATGCGCCTGTGGGTTGCATCCTCGGATTACCGGCAGGATATGCGTATTTCCAAGGACATGCTGGGGCATTTGTCACAGAATTACCTGAAGATCCGCAATACAGCGCGTTATATCTTGGGCAATCTGTTTGACTTTAATCCCCAGACTGATAAGATTGCGTATACGGAATTGCCGGAGCTTGACAAGTGGGCGCTGATGAAACTGAACGAACTGGTTGCCAAGGTTCGCGAGGGATACGATTCCTATGAGTTCCACACGGTATTCCATACAATCCATAAGTTCTGCGTTGTTGATATGTCCAATTTCTATCTGGACGTGATCAAGGACCGCCTGTATTGTGATGATACGACGGGCCTGAGCCGCCGTTCGGCCCAGACCGCAATGTATAATATCCTCAGCGCGCTGGTGCGCATGCTTTCCCCGATCCTGTGCTTCACTGCGGACGAAATCTGGCAGGCTATGCCGCACACAGAGGAGGACGACATCCGCAACGTAGCGTACAATGAAATGCCTGCTGTAGACGATTCCTTGGCGTTCAGCGAGGAGGATTGTGAAAAGTGGAACAAGCTAACCGCATTCCGCGATGATGTCAACAAGGCGCTCGAAGGCGCTCGGAATGAAAAAGTCATTGGCAAGCCGCTGGAGGCCAATGTCACTGTGTATGCAAACCAGGATACGGCGGCCTTCCTCATTGGCTGCGGCCAGGATTTGGCTGATCTGTGCATTGTTTCCGAGCTTGCTGTTGTCGCGGGTGAGGGAAGCGGCATGGTGAGCGAATACCTCCCTGGACTGAAGATTGCAGTCGGCCGCGCTGCGGGTGAGAAGTGCCTGCGTTGCTGGAAGCAGTCCCAGTCAGTCGGGGCCAACGCGAAGCATCCCGCCTTGTGCGCGCGCTGCGCCGAGGTTGTCGGCTAAATGAAAGCGAAAGGGGAACAGAATTTTCTGTTCCCTTTTTATGATAGGAGTCAATATGTATGCCATTATTTGTCTTCGCGGCACTGATTATGGTCGAAATTGACCAGCTTGTTAAATCTTGGGCGCTGAATGAACTGAAAGATCTGCGCACCCTACCGATTATTGGCGACGTATTCCATCTGACCTATGTAGAGAATCGAGGCGCCGCATTCAGCCTGTTCTCCCAGTTTGATTCCCGATGGATCTTTGTTGCGCTGGCTTGCGTTATCACCGTGGTCATTCTGGTTCTGCTGCAAAAAAAAGTAATGCAGACGCAGCTTGGACAATGGTCCCTGGTCCTGATTGCCGCAGGTGCGGTGGGTAATGCGATCGACCGTGTGATACACGGTTTTGTCGTGGATTTATTCGATTTTCGTCTGATCCATTTTCCAGTATTCAATGTCGCGGACATCTTTATTTGCACGGGCGGCGTGCTTTTCGTCCTGTATGTCATGTTCCAGCACAAAGAGAAAGAAGAACAGCCGCCGAAAGAAGCTGCAAAGCTCACAGAAGAGGACGAACAGACAATTTCGGAGCAGGCGCATGAAGAATAACTTTCGGTTATCCGTACCGGATACGGAATCCGGTCAGCGGATCGACAGCTATTTGGCGGAACAGATTCCAGGCTTGACCCGCTCTACAGTGCAGAACCTGCTTGCGGAACAGGCTGTCACCATTGCGGGCAAGGCTGTAAAAAAGAATTATAAGCTGTCGGGTGGAGAGGATATCCTGGTCCAGCTTCCGGAAGTGCGGGAGGTAGACCTGAGTCCCGAGGATATCCCGCTGGATATTATATATGAGGATTCAGACATCATTGTCGTCAACAAACCGCGCGGGATGGTCGTTCATCCCGCTGCCGGAAACTGGTCCGGCACTCTGGTAAACGCACTGATGTTCCATTGCGGGACCAGCCTGTCGGGTATCAATGGCGAACTGCGTCCCGGCATTGTACACCGGATCGATAAGGATACCAGCGGGTTGCTGGTTGTGGCCAAAAACGACACCGCACATCAAAGCCTCGCGGCACAGATTGCGGCGCATACCGCGTTTCGTGGGTACGAAGCAATCGTCGTCGGATCCCCTAAACTGGACAGCGGGACCATCGATAAGCCGATTGCACGCCATAAAACCGATCGCAAAAAAATGGCTGTGATGGAAGGCGGACGGAACGCCGTGACCCATTATAAGGTGTTGCATCGTTTCCGCAGTTATTCCCATATGGCCTTTCAGCTCGAAACCGGACGGACGCATCAGATCCGCGTGCATATGGCGTCGGTCGGGCATCCGATTATCGGCGATCCGCTGTACGGCCTTGCCAAAGACCGTTTCGCTCATATCGGCGGACAATGCCTGCATGCCGCGCGCCTTACCTTACAGCATCCGCGAACAGAGGAAGTCATGTGCTTTTCTGCACCGCTCCCTGACTATTTTACGGATATTATTGCAAAACTGGAGAAGATGGAATGAATAAATTTGAGGGAATGCTGCTGGCCTGTGATATGGATGGCACCTTACTTGACAGCAGCCGACGGATATCAGAACGGAATGAACGCGCACTGCGGTATTTTACGGAGGAGGGAGGACGCTTTTCCTTAGCCACTGGGCGCGCGCCCGGGGCAATCCGCAGCTACCTGCCGCAGCTTCCGTTTAATGCACCGTACAGCCTTCTCAACGGGTCGTTGATTTTAAACGAACAGCATCAGGTAATGCGCTGCGCCGGCATGCCGGTGGAAACAAAGGAATTGATTCAGACAACTTTGTTAGAATTTTCACAAATAGGTTGCGAAATTTTTATTGGCGACCGTATCCTGGTATGCCAGTCAAGTGAAGTAACCGAACAGCATATGCGCACCCTGCATTTGGATTTCGAGACGGTTTCTCCGAACCGTCTTCCGGATACTACAAATTGGTGCAAAATCAATTTTACAGGCGATCCCGCGCTTATGAATCAGGTAAAGGCGTTTTTGAAGCCATATCAGGATCGGTTTTGCATGGCATCAAGTATGCCTTCATTTTGGGAGGTTACGGCGCAGGGCGTCAACAAAGGAACCGCCCTGGAAACGATCGCACAAAACTGCGGAATACCGCACGACCGGATATTCGCCGTTGGAGACAGCTATAATGATGAGGATATGATCCACGCAGCATATCTGGGTTTTGCACCAGCAAATGCGGACGATGGGATATTACAGGCGGCAGACATCCATGTCCGAGAGAATGACCTGGATGCGGTCGCCGCAGTAGTCGAATATTTGGAAGCGCATTATTCATGATGCGCTTCTTTTTCACCCCCTCAATTATACAAAACTTTTCTTTTGTATAATTATATATATCTTCTTTTTAGAAAGCACCCTCTCTATTGGGGAGCGATATCAACGACGACAATCTCCGGCGGATTAAAAACACGGGGCTTCCAATCCAATACCAGGCCGCGTCCCACAATTTCCGTCATAGCACCAATTTGATACTGGCCACCGGCGTATTCCGGAAAAAAGCCTTGATTGGGCGCAATCAGACCATTCATGATATACGGGATTCTCCATTGGCCGCCGTGTGCATGACCGCAAAGCGTTAAATCAAACGGATGCGCAGCGTATTCCTCTATATATTCCGGACGGTGCGCCAGCAGGATATGAAACGCATCATCCTTGAACAGGTCGTCAAAACTTTGCAGCGCTTTCCGGTAGGACGCTGCATTCCCATATGAGCTTGGCACGCGGTCGCCATAGGCTGCCGGATCATCCACACCGCAGATCACATATTCTCGGCCGTCCACTGTTATACGCTCCCGTTCATTATGTAAGACGTGTATTCCATAGGACTCTATCATCCGGAATATCTGCTCCGGCTCACTGCTCCAATATTCATGATTGCCGGATACATAATAGCATGGCGCGATTTCTGTAATCTGTTTTAGCAGCAGCTTTGCGCCGTCCTGCGGTTGTTTATCGTCAACAATATCGCCGCATAGTGCGATAATATCCGGCTGCAGCTCCTTCACCCTGCGAAGAAGCGGTGTCTGGTCATTTCCGTAAACATAGCTGTGCAGGTCGGAAAGCATGACGATGCGCAGCCTTTCCTCTGCGTTGAGTTTGGGCGTTGACACCGTATAGCGACGTGGCGTCAATCCGCAATATAGGCCGCATATCCCCACGCCGACCGCGCACATCAGGACAGCGGACAATATCCGTTTTCTTTTCATTACTGGGACTCCTTTTTTTCTTTATTTATTAAAAAAAGCGCGGCAGGTCCTCTCCCCTCCGCGCTTTTTGGTTCAGCCCACCTGCTGGCTTTTATGATGCAGGTCAATCTGTTTGGATTTAATAAATACGCTAAGCTTTTTGTAAGCCAGCATCGTAATCACCGTCAAAATTACACCCTTAATCAGATTGAACGGCAATATGCCAAACAACAAGTATGCACTCATCCCATCAATCGCAGGATTGACCGCAGCGCACATCTGGAATATCGCATCCAGATTCCACCCCATTCCGTTCACATAAAACGGAATAATGAGAAAATAGTTGGTCAGCATCCCCATGCAGGCCATGGCCACCGCGCCGACGGCGCAGCCGATAACCGCAAATTTACGGCTTTTGTGCATGCGATAAAGCAACACAGCAACAATCACCAGGGTGGAAAGCATCAGAAAATCCGCCAATTCTCCCGAACCGGCCGTTTGGCTCTGTGTTAAATGGATCAGATCCTTGATACCGATCATGGTAATCGCCGGGCCAATTCCAAAAATAAACGCGCCGATCAGGACCACCGCTCCGGAAAGGTCCACTTTGAGAAACGGCGGCATAAACGGGATCGGGAATTCAAAATACATAAGAACGGTAGCGATTGCCGCAAATACGGCGGTATAGGTGATCTTGCTTGCTTTTGTCATGGTTCTGTCTCCTTTGTAAGGAGTTCTGTTTGGTTGGGTAAATAAAAAGCCCTTGGAAATCTCCAAGGGCGTGCAGACGTACCGAGATACACCTGTTTCTTTCATCCGGACTATAACCGTCGGTTGGGATTCACACCCATCATGCCTTGCGGCTCGCAGACTATCAGGAACGACGCCCTGTATACTGCCGGTGGAGACTTTCACTCCGCCCTGAAACAGAACTGATTTAATTTACGCTTTTATTATAGGTCAATTAGGATGGTTTTGTCAATGGTTTTCAGAAAAATGCTGCAGGATGGCCTCAATTTCCTGCCGTGTTCCGACTGCATTGATAAATTCCAGCAGTGCGTTGGCCGTCATATGCGCGGGCAGCGCCAGCTCCTGCAGGAGCCGCTGCCGCCGCGCCGCACTGTCAGTCCGACCGGTCAGTCCCCATGTATAGAAATCCGCTTTCGTGATCGGGCTATCGGAGGTATCCCTCCCTTTTTGCGCCTCCCCATCCAGAAAGGTCGCACCAGCCCTGCGCAGCGCGTCGCACAGAATATCCGGCCGCATTCCTTCGACGCCGAGTTTGCCCTCTTTGGAAGCGTGCCGCTTGCGTTTTTCCTTTCCCCAAACATCCGGTACATACGCCTGCTTGATGCGATCCCGAGGCAGTACGCCTTTCAGATAATTCCGGATCACAAAGCCCGCTCCATCGCTATCCGTCAGGACAATCAACCCGCGTGCCTGCGCGATACGCCGCAGCAGCTTCAGCCGGTCCTTGTCATGGAAGATACGGAAGCCGCCGGTCTCTAATACAACGGTATCCACCACCTGTTTGAGCGTATTGATATCATATCGTCCCTCTACAAGGATCGCTTCCCGAATACGGATCATGCACGCTCCCCCTTCTGCGCGGATGCAAGCGCAAGCAGGGTCAGCTCGATCTGCTTCTGCCGGTCGACAGCGCTCCCTTTCAGCGCGGTATCCGTCTGCGCGCAAAGAGACGCCGCCTGTCGCAGCCAGTCGAGTGAAACGCGGCGCGCGGCATTCTGTATCTGTCGGGCATAGTACGGCGATTTGGAGCCGATCAGCTCCATCAGCAGCCGCTCCCCTCCCCTTGCGCTCTCACACAGCTTAGCGCCGTATAGACGCTGAATGTGGCGCGTAATGGTCGTGAAAATCATAACCTCATTGTTTTTTTGCGCAATCAGCTCGCCTACCAGAGAAACCGCCCTGTCGAATTTACCCGCCGTGATCGCATCCGTCAGATCGAAAATAACCGCGTCCAGAACCGGCGAGCATACCGCGTCGATATTATATTTGCGGATCTCCCCTGTTGTCGTATGCGCGGCCGCCTTATCGATTTCGCCGGCCAGATTGGTCATCGAATTTCCGCACAGGAATATCAGGTATGAAGCGTTATCCGAGGTAATCGTGCAACCAAGCGACCGGACCCGCCGCTCAATCCATGCAACCAGCTCATTCTCCTCCAAACGGCTGCATTCCGCGATGCAGGCGGTTTTCTCAAGCGTTTTATAGAGCTTTGTCCGTTTATCGAGCTTGCCCTCCAAAATGTCATAATAAAACACCAAGCATACATAGTCCGGCAGATCGCTGAGCATCTCGGGCAGTAAATCACCAAATCCGGCCGGCGGCTTGGAAAGGTCAAAGTCGGTAATAATAATCAACTTTTTCTCCGACATGGCCGGATAACTGTCGATCGCCTCGGTAAGCTGCTCCGGAGTCAGGCCTTTCCCCTCATATTCCAGCAGATTAAAATCTGCAAAGGCAGCATCCACTACCTTTTCCTTGAGTTGGCGCAGGTAATGCGCTTTCATATAGTCCTCGTCACCAGTTATGATGTATAAAGGCGCAAAGGAACACTCTTTCAGATCGTGGATCAGCTTTGCCTTGCCGTTATTCGCGTTCTTTCTGGGTACAGCCATGCGCTATCCCTCCTTTTTGTAGCGTTCCTGCAGTTCGCCGGTGAAATATGGGCTTTCAATCGGCGTTCCCTCAAATTTATGCAGCACGTCCCCTGTGCTGGACTGCAAAATGATCCGCTGCGCGTTTGTATCTGATATAAGCTGACGCAGCAGCACGGTATCCTCCATATTCCGTTGTGAGAGTACAATATCCGGTGCGGAATACGACTCGGTTTCAAAGAATGCCGCAAGCTGTTTTTGCGTAGGACTGTGCAGCACTAAAACATAACCGCCAATCTGCACGCCAAGCTTACCGTCACAGACAGGAAAAACCGTGACCGGCGCGGCGGCGTCCAACTGCACCGTATCCTCTACGATCTCCGCATCCGCCTCCGCAACCAATTGCAATAACTCTTTGTTGTGCTGCGTCTCTTTGCAGCCGTTCGGAATCAAGATTTGTTCGACCGACGTATGCTGCAGCAGTTCAGGTAGATCGCGGGCATGCCCCTTATCCACCGCAGTCAAAACCAGTGTGTCAACCTGCCGGAAGCCGTTCCACTGCATCCATTCCCGCACGGATGCCGCAGCATTACGATATCCTCCGTCCCCCGCGCAATCGATAAGCGTCATGTTGCCAACAGCGTCGGATACAATGATTGCCTGCCCGCTACCACACGGAAGATAGGTCACGGAGTAGTGCTGCCGGTTATAATATGCGCCCGAAGCCGTGATGCCAAACAGCACAAGGCAGAAAACAGGCAAAACATAGCGCCATTTGATATGAGCGCCTGCAAGCAGCCATGCTAAAATTCCAGCTAAGGACAAAACAAGCGCGGCAATACCAAAGCTGTCCGCCCAGTTAATCAGGCCGAACGGCAGGCCTGCAATCCAGTTGCAGATATCGAGGATATAGGTCAGCAATGGAGTGATCGCTTTTGCGAACAGCGTTGCTAAAAATGGGAAGAACACCGATGTCAGGCAAACCAGAAAACCGCCGATAAAACATACGGCAGTCACGCCGACGACCAAAAGATTGCTGAGTAGCGACAGAACGGAGACATAACCGAAAGCGCTGAGGATAATCGGTGTGGTAAAAATCGTCGCACATACCGTGCAAGAGACCGATCCGACAACTACGGACAGGATGCGGTACACCATTTTCGGAAAAGGCCGGAACGGCTTCATCATCCGCCGCTGCATTTTGCCGGCCAACAGGATCAGCCCCAGTGTGGCGCTAAATGAAAGCTGCAAACTGAGACTTGCGATTGCGTAAGGATTGAGGATGAGCAAAAGCGCGAGTGCTAAAAACAGGGAATTCAGACTGCTTGCTTCTTTGCGCAGCAGAAAAGCGCCGGCCGTGACCAAATACATGACCGCTGCACGGATTACGGACGGGCTCGCTCCGGCGATCGGCACAAATAAAAGGATGAACGGAATCGAAACCAGCGTACCGATCCTGCGGCCTAACAACGAGCAAAACGCCACCAAAAAACCGATATGCAGACCGGAAACCGCGACAAGATGGCTCAGTCCAGCGATGCGGAGTGCCAGAGCATCCGCATCGCTGATCCCAGATTTGTCGCCCAATAAAAGTGCTGTGAGCAGACCCGCCGGCCGCTCCGGAAGTGCGCCCGCAATCGCCTGCTTGCAGTAGCGGGCAATCCGCTGCGGCAGAAAGCGCGGCGTGTCCCGTTCGGTACCGGTCATCTCAAACCGGACGGGCGTGTCTTCCTCCGTTTGGTTATAAGAGGACGCAATAAAACAGCGGTTAGATGCCTGATATACCGCACGGTCAAATCCCTCGGCAGTGCCCGGCAAATAAAATCCAACGTTGACCACAATATGATCCCCTGCATAGAGCGGGGTATCGGTCAGCGGAAGGTAGCAAAAGGTACGGAACGTCTGCTCCACCTCTCCGTTATGGGTGACGGAAAGCAGAGCACGCTGGCTGTCCTCATAAACGTCTGGATCTTCCAACAAAACAGCCTGGATATCCAGGCTTTGTCCATTCAGATGCCGGATTGGCTCGACAATATACAGGTTATAAATCGAGAAGCCGCAGAAAGCCAGATGCGCTGCGGCCAGCATGCCAAACAGCGCAAACGCCTTGTTCCGGTAGATGAATATACCGGCGAGCAGCAAAAACACGGCTAGCAAAAGCAGCGAAACCATCGGACTGGGAGCCCAGTCAAGGCAAACCGCGCAGAAAAGAGCCGCCGCAATTGCCGGCACCAAATAAATCAGCGGACGCTCCAGCATAAAAATCCCCTTCCGGCTTTTCTGTTTCAAAAAAGAAGTGGCACGGTCGTGCCACTTCTTTGCAACTGCTGTATCAGCCCGGCGGCCAAGTCATATCGCGGCCGGAAAGCACATGGAAGTGCAGGTGGAACACGCTTTGCCCTGCCTGTTCTCCGATATTGGATACGATGCGGAAGCTTTCCATGCCCTGTTCCTTCGCGACTTTTGCGATCACCTCAAAACAGTGGGCAACTACCGCGCTGTTGGAATCATCCACCTCCGCAGCGGAGCGGATGTGCTGCTTGGGAGTCACGAGGAAATGCGTCGGCGCCTGGGGATCGATATCATAAAAGGCATAGCACAGCTCGTCCTCATAGACCTTTTTGGAAGGGATATCCCCGGAAATAATTTTACAGAACAGACAATCGCTCATGACGACCTCTCCTTTCTGATACCAGTATACCGACTTTACAACAGCGCGTCAACAATGTTATTGACCGCTTCGAGCGCTTCCTCCAGTTTTTCTGGCTGCTTTCCGCCCGCAGTTGCACTGTCCGGACGCCCGCCGCCGCCGCCGCCAACGATCTTGGCGACTTCCTTGACAATCTTACCCGCATGCGCTCCCTTTTTGACCGCTTCCGCGCCGCAGACGCACAGCAAGCTTACCTTGCCGTCGTTGACCGAGGACAGTACAGCGACCATGTTCGGCGCTTTTTCCTTAATACCGTCGCCCATCGTACGCAGCACATCCGCTGAAGCGTCTTCCAGCTTGGTTGCGACCACGTTGACGCCCTTGACATCACGCGATACGTTGAACAGGTCGACCATCTGCATCGAGGCAAGCTTTCCGTTGAGCTTTTCCAGCTTTTTGGCCATCGTGCGCAGGTCAGCCATGGTCTGTTCTACCTTGGCCGCCAACTCGTTCGGGGAAGTTTTGAGCGCGGCTGCGGTTTCGTTCAATATATGCTGGCGCTCATTGAGGAAATCCAGCACCGCTCTGCCGGTCACGGCTTCAATGCGGCGTACACCGGCCGCAACGGAAGCTTCTCCAATAATTTTGAACATACCCGCCTTAGCTGTGTTATCCAAATGCGTACCGCCGCAAAGCTCAATCGAATCGCCGGCCTGAACAACACGCACAACCGCGCCATACTTTTCACCGAACAGCGCCATCGCGCCCTTTTTCTTCGCCTCGTCAATGGACATTTCTTCCGTGACCACCGGATAGCCGGCAAGGATCGCGTCATTGACCAGCGTCTCCACCTGCTGCAGTTCGTCCGCTGTCAATGCCGCGAAATGCGTAAAATCAAAACGCAGGTGATCGTTTGCAGTGTAGGAGCCTGCCTGCTCCACATGATCGCCCAGCACCTTGCGAAGCGCTTTTTGGAGCAGATGAGTCGAGGTATGCGCACGGCAGATCGCCTGACGGTATTCCGCGTCCACCTTGGCCTCCACCTCGTCGTCCACGGAGAGCGCGCCCTCGGTAACTGTACCGATGTGCATATACTTGCCGTCCTTGGTCTTCTGCACGTCAGACACGGTCATCACGCCGTTTTTGCCGATTAGTACGCCGTGGTCGCCGATCTGACCGCCCATTTCCGCATAAAACGGCGTATGATCGAGCACGGCCGTAATCTTTTCGCCCTTTGCCGCCGCTCCGGACGGTTCGCCCTCATTGACGATCGCCAGCACCTTGGCGCTTTCTCCCAGTGTTTCATAACCGTCAAAACGGGTTTTGATCGCCTTGTCCAAGCCAAGATCCTCGCTCTGCCAGCCAAGGTCGCCCATTTTTTTTCGGTCCTCGCGGGCGCGCTCGCGCTGCTCGTTCATCAGGCGGTCAAATTCCGCGCGGTCGGTGGTCATCCCCTGTTCTTCCAGAATCTCAAGCGTCAGATCGATCGGGAAGCCATAGGTGTCATAAAGCTGGAATGCGTCCGCTGCGGGCAATTCCTTGCTGTTTGCCGCCGCAATGCGTTCGTTCAGAATAGACAGGCCGCTGTCAATGGTTTTGTTGAAGCTTGCCTCCTCGTTTTCAATTACCTTGTGGATATATTTCTGTTTTTCGACCAACTCCGAATAAGCGCCGCCGGATTCCTCAATAACAGTGGTCGCCACCTCGGACAGGAACGGCCGGTCGATACCGAGCAGCTTGCCATGGCGCGCTGCCCGCCGCAGCAGGCGCCGCAGCACATAGCCGCGCCCCTCGTTGGAGGGGATAACACCGTCGCAGATCATCATAACGGTCGAGCGAATATGGTCGGTGACCACACGGAGGGAAATATCAGTTTTCTCGCTTTCCCCATAATGCTTCCCAGCGATCTCGGATACCTTATTGGTGATATTCCGCACGGTATCCACGTCAAACAGGGAACCTACCCCCTGCACCACGCAAGCCAAGCGTTCCAGCCCCATGCCGGTATCGATATTCTTCTGCTTTAATTCGGTGTAATTCCCCTGTCCGTCATTATCGAACTGGGAAAATACATTGTTCCAAACCTCCATATACCGGTCGCAGTCACAGCCGACCGTGCAGCCGGGCTTGCCGCAGCCGAACTCTGGTCCGCGGTCGTAGTAGATTTCCGAGCAGGGACCGCACGGGCCGGAGCCATGCTCCCAGAAATTGTCTTCCTTGCCGAAGCGGAAAATCCGCTCCGCCGGAATGCCGATATCCTTGTTCCAGATTTCAAACGCCTCGTCATCATCCACATAGATGGACGGATACAAAAGCTCCGGATCAATGCCGACCCACTCCGGACTGGTCAGGAATTCCCAGCTCCAGGCAATCGCTTCTTTTTTGAAATAATCGCCAAAAGAGAAATTGCCTAACATTTCAAAAAACGTGCCGTGCCGCGCAGTCTTGCCGACGTTCTCAATATCGCCTGTTCGAATGCACTTCTGGCAGGTCGTCACACGATGGCGCGGCGGCTCCTGCTCGCCGGTAAAAAAGGGCTTCATCGGCGCCATACCGGAATTGATCAGCAGAAGCGACGGGTCGTTCTGCGGAATGAGCGAAAAGCTCGGCAAGCGCAGATGTCCCTTGGTTTCAAAAAACTTCAGATACATTTCGCGCAGCTCGTTCAAGCCTCTGTACTGCATAACATTTATCCTCCAAAATTTAATATGACAAATAAAAAAAGCCTCCGCCCAATCCTGTCAGGGGCGAAAGCATGCTTCCACGGTACCACCCTGATCTGCGCTGTAAAACGCATCTCAGCGGTTCGATATCGGGAACCTGACCGGCCTGTTTTTTACAGGCTGCTCGGAAGTGGCCGTTTTCCGGACTGAACAAGGGGTTGCACCAGATCCCTCTCTCTTTGGATCACTCCGTTGGAAAACTCGTTTCGTCATCGCATTTTCTATCGCGTATATTATACCGCTTTCCCAGCCTAATGTCAACAAAAACCGCCAAAGCTGACGACCTATAGGGGCATTTATTAAAGCAACAACACTCCCCCAAAAAATTTGCGATGCAACCGCCAGTTGCCATATAGTTGTAGCCAAAAACAATAATTTCCGGTATACTCTTGATTGAAAAGAGGTGTTTTCTATGACAGTGGGAGAAAGGATCAAAGCCTGCAGGCAAAATACGGGAATGTCACAGGAGAAGGTCGCTGATCTGATCGGCGTAAGCCGTCAGGCCGTCACCAAATGGGAAGCAGACCAGTCAGCCCCTAACACAGAGAACCTGTTCAAATTAGCAGAGCTATTCGGCACAACAGTCGATATGCTGCTCGATACAGGAAATGCTGCCAATTCATCTGCTGTTGAACAGTTTTATACTCTTTTCAGGATGGAAGACGAGAGGAAACGAGCAGACAAAAGGAAGAGACGGAAAGAGAACCTGGTTTCGGCCTTGATCGTTGTCTGCGCGTATCTCACGGTCTATCTGATTGGCCGTTTAATCTGGTGCGACCGGTCCAATGTCAGCCTGCTTGGTTGGCTGGTATCTGCAAAACTATCCGGAAGCAATAGTTACCTTTATGGCTGGCTGCTCAGCAGCAATCTGTTCTGGATTGCAATGGCAATTTCTGCTGTCCCTTCTCTTTTCGGCAAGCATCGGTTTTCATTTGTCACGCTGATTGCCTTTGCACTCGGTTTGCTCGCCGGCATTGTGTTTGGCCCTAATCCTGCGGGAGCGCCGTATGGACACGGCCATTACGGCTGGGCGATTTGGGGCGGTATCTATCTGCTATCCATTATTATTGGAATTGTGGCAGAACTGTACAATCGTAAAAAATAACCGTCTATCGGAAAAGGCTCCGCCAATGTGGCGGAGCCTTTTTATCCAGCTTTGAAACGGGATGCTAACCGGCTATAAAGTGATGACCTTTAGCCTCCTAAGATGCGATAATCATGCGGATTTTCCCGCCATCCTCCGCATTTTTATTTGCGTACAGGCGGAAATTCGTATAATTGCCTTTTGCATTTTGCAGGGAAATAAATTCCCTGCGGTCGGATACATAAACACCGATATCATCCGTCAGATTGTAATACCCGTCCCTGGTCCGAACGCCGGTAGCCCCGTCAAACGCGGAAACCGATACCGTATCGACCAGTTTGAGCGGAAGCGTTGAGAACGAGCGGTTCACAGCGCTGCTCCCGTTTTTATACCCCTTTGGTATGCCGATCGCACTCCCGTTCAAGCCGCCCGGCAGAGCGTCTACCCGATATTCCTCGGATACGGTTTTTGAGCCGTCCCAATACTTGATACCGGCATAGTATTCCTTGTTGTCATCCTCGCCGCGGCTGGAGCCGGAGCCGATACCATAAATCCAGCTATCGCCGGTTACGTCGCCTAAAATAATGTTGGTTACAGTACCCGCGTTGTCGATCACCGTATAACGGATCTGACTGGACGACACCGAAGCCAGATCGATATCCGACTGGGCGATTGCTGACAAGGGCGCGCCCGGCGCAACCTCTTCATAAATCCGAACCTTGGGCGATACCACGGAATTTCCGATCTTGCCATCTGCAATCGACCAGTTTCCGGATACCCTGCCGGTAAGCGCTCTTTTTGTCAGATACGCCGAACCGTTAGAGGACTGTCCGACCGAAACCAAGCGGCCCATCAGTTCGTCCAGGCTCTCCGCTTCGGCCTGGATATGCAGGGTCAACCCATTGGTCAGTACGACCGTCACCTTTTTCCCATCTACTGCGGTAACGATCCCCTGCATGTCCGCGCTGACCATGTTTTTCGGATAGGCGGCGATGACATCGCCCGCTTCGCTGAACAGCAGCGTGATATAATCCTTGAGCTTGATATCCTCGAACGAGGCAGCCGCGCGGTCGGAGATCGAATAGGACTGCCCGCCGAACAGCTCTACCGTCTGTGGATAGGCGAAAGACGGCTCGCCCTTAGTGTAGCATCCGCTGATCTTGGCATCCGAAACGACCGCCTGGCGATTTGCGGGATCGAGCGTAACCACATCGTATTTTTTAATCCTGGAGCGGTCGATCACCGCGCCGTTCTTGATGATCTGATATCCCTCCGGAATATTGACGGAGGTCGCAAGGCCGTAAACGAAAGAGGTGTCGCTGGACGAGGTCGCGGACGGCAGGACCGCCATCAGCTGCAGCGCGCCATACTCGTCGTAGTAGAGCGTCAGGGTGTCGCCATGTTGAATCCCCGCCCACATATTTGAAAACTTATCCAGCTTTTTCTCCCGTGCAACATAGAGATCTGTGTCTCGGTTGGGGCGGAGGGTCTGCGTGCTGGTCGAGATACTGTCGGCCGCCGCGCTCGTTACAGTGTAGCTCTCGATCTTATTATTGTTGGGAACGACGCCTACCGCGACCTTATCCCCTTCCTTGCCGATCACGATCGTTCCGTAAACGCCGATCAGGCTTTTGTCCAGCGTACCCGCGGTCTTGCGCGGGGACTCATTCAGAGAGCCGTTTTCATAGAAAATCGCTTCATTGGGTGCCAGCGAGGAATCCGTTTCGCTGGTCGCCAGCAAAATACAGTTTTCAATGGTAGAAGAGGATATCTTATTCAGCAGCATGCCGGAGTTATCGCCTTTCAGTTCTGTCCCCAGCGTATTGAGTAGCAGGGTCGCCGCATCGCCGCGCTTCACGGCCGCTGTGGCGTTGGTAAGCGATACGTTTTCCGTCAGGCCGAGGGACTGCGCGCGGGCGATATAGTCCGCCGGCCAAAACGGGCCGATGTCGGCCTCCGTATAGCCCAGCATACGCAGCAGCATGGTGCAGACTTCTCCGAAGTTAACAGTCTTGTCCGGACCAAAGGTGCCGTCCGCATAGCCGCGGATAATGGAGTATTCTTTCAGATCAGGATGGCGCACTGCGGCATTGATATATTGCGCGGCCCAATGTGAGCTTTTAACGTCCGGAAAGATCGTATAGCTGCCATAGGCGCTTACATCGGAAACGCCCAGCGCGGTCACCGCCAGCTTACAGAACTGCGCTCTTGTCAGCGCGCTATTTGGATCAAACCGGTTTCCCCCCACCCCCTGCATGATCCCTAACGCGTCCAAGACGGAGACGGTCTGCGAAAGCTTGCTGTCCGTGATGTCGGTAAACGATGCCGAAGCAGGGGTGATCGCAAAAAGAAATGCCAGACACAGGCTGAGTAATCTTTTTTTCATTCCTACCTTTTCCTTTCTTTACTGGGTGCGCAGCGCGTCAACCGGCTGCAGGTTGGATGCCTTGTTGGCCGGATACAGGCCGAATATAATGCCGAGCAATGCAGAGAACAGGAACGCCCCCAGAATCAGACCAATCGACGGCAGTACCGTAAAGTGCTCGATCGATGGTAGATAGGTGTTCTGCGCCATCTGCCGCGCGACCATGAAATTGCCCAATATGGCCGACAGGAAACAGCCGACGATAATACCGATCACGCCGCCGCAACAGGATACGACAGCCGCCTCCACCAGAAACTGACCGATAATATCGCGTTTCCGCGCACCGATCGCCATACGAATACCGATTTCGCGCGTGCGCTCCGTAACAGAAACCAGCATGATATTCATAATGCCGATGCCGCCGACCAGAAGCGAAATGCCCGCCACACCGCCGCCAAGCAGCGCGAGCAGGTTGGAAGACGCCTCCTGCTGCTCCTGATACTGGCTGTCTGAGTAGGCGGAAAAGGATTCGCACCGGCTCTGCATATACTCCGGAAGCAGCGTTTCGGTAAGCTCTGCGATATCCTCGGTGGCGGCTGCTTTGATAATATAATTTTTGCTGTCGAAATAGCTTGTACTCATCATGGAGCTTTGCAGGGTATATGGCATAACCAGCATCTGATCCTGCGTATTGAGCTTGCCGCTGAATTTCCCCTTGTACACACCGACGATTTCAAAGCTTTTGCCACCGATACGCAGTTCCTGACCAATCGGACTCATAGCACCGAAAAAGTATTTGCGTAGCGTTTCGCCAATAACGCAGACCTTTGCGCGGTTATCGCAATCCGCTTTGGACAGGTCGCGTCCGGCTGAAATTGTGAGGTTGCTCACCTCTCCGTAATGCTCGTTGCCGAAATACATATTAGTCCAGCCGTTGTTATCGGAATCGTTGGAAAGCTTTTTCGTCCGGTATTGGACGCCGTCGCTCTGCCAGTCATAGTATTGGATCTGCGGCGACCAGGCGGAAACCTTGTCCGCCAGCTCGGTATCCAGATATTCCTCGAAATCCTTCCAGTCCTTGCTGCGTCCGCCGTAACCGAATACATCGATACGGTTGACACCCATTGCTTCGTATTGCAGGCGCTGCAACTTACTCGTACCCTGAATGGAGGACACGATTGCGATGACCGAGGCCACGCCGATAATGATGCCCAGCATGGTCAGGATAGAGCGGACCTTATTGTTCAGGATGGACTTGAACGCCATGCGTACGGTTTGGAGCCAGTTCATTCGTCAAGCCCTCCCTTTCCCGCTTCGTCGGAAATGATGCGGCCGTCCTGAATCGTTACGATTCGCCGCGCCATCTGCGCCAAATGGTTATCGTGCGTGATAAGGATAATGGACGTACCCTGCTCGTTGAGCGCGGTAAGCTTCTGCATGATATCCAGACCGGAGGCGGAATCCAGATTGCCGGTTGGCTCGTCCGCCATGATGATCGGCGGCTTTGCCGCAACAGCCCGCGCAATCGCAACACGCTGCTGCTGGCCGCCGGACATTTCCCCCGGACGGTGTGACATGCGTTTTTCCAGCCCTACCGATGTCAGCGCATCCACCGCGAGCTGGTGTCGCTCCTCCCGTCCAAGGCCGCGGTAGATCAGCGGCAGCTCCACGTTTTCCAGCGCTGTCAACGCGGGAATCAGGTTGAAGCCCTGGAAGATGAATCCGATCTCACGGTTGCGGATACCGGAAAGTACAGAGGGCTTCATGTCGCTGACCGCCTGGCCGTTCAGGTAATAGGTCCCATAGGTCGGAATATCCAGGCAGCCCAGAATATTCATCAGCGTGGATTTTCCCGAGCCGGACTGCCCAAGGATGCAAAGGAACTCCCCCCACGGCACGGTCAGGGATATATTATCAAGCGCACGTACTTCGTTCTCCTTGCCTTCATTATAAATCTTGCTCATCTGCCGCACATCGATCAGCAGGTCGGAAGAATAATCCGTCTGCTGCTCGGCAATGGGCGGTTTGTTCTTTCCAAACATCGCGCCCTCCTTTAGCCTACGGCTACGCCCATACCCATTTCAGCGTACAGGTCCTGCGGGCCGGACAGATACACCGTCGTCCCTTCCTCGATCCCCCACAGGATCTCGGTATTGGAGGAATCGGAAATACCCGTTTCAACCGGAACGAGCTGGAATTCGGGCGGGATGCCCTCCGTCCCCTCCGGAATAGGCAGCGTTTCGCTGAACGGAATCTCCTCGCCGTTTTCATCAACCAGCGGCTTGGCAAAAACCGCTGCGCCTTCTTCGGCGTATACGATCGCGGAGGATGGGACCATCAGACAATCTGAGGAGGATGCGGTCGTGATCTGATATTCCACGCCCATGCCGATGGAAATGGACTGTCCCTCAATCGGATCAATGGCAATTACAGCGGGGAACGTCGCCATGCTGCCCTGGCCGCCATTGTTGTTCTGAGTCGGTTCCAGCGCGATCGACTCCACGGTACCGGTCAGCGTCAGCGTGCCGTCGTTTGTATACATGGTCATCACCGCGGGCTGGCCGGGCTGTACGGCGGAAACGTCGGTGGACATGATATCCGCGTTTACAATGATATCGTTCAGGTCCGCGACCACGACGAGCGGCTCGGTGCCGCCGACATCCTGCTCCGTATACGCGTTCAGGCTGACGACCACGCCGTCGATCGGCGATTTGATGGTGGAATCCGCGATCAGCTTTTTCAGCTCCGTGATCCGCTCCTGCTTTGCCTGGACCTGCTTCTGCGCGTTTGTCACGCCGTTGCGTGCGGTCACCACGGTATTCTGCGCATTTTTCAGTTCGTCCTGTGCGCTGTCGCTCGTTAAGGTCATAATCGTGGCGCCGCTGCTGTAGCTGTAGTAATCCAGACCGTTGAGCGTTTTGATCTCACCGCCGGTCTGCACGGTCACCGCTTCCTCGCGGCTGTATTCCAGCGTTCCGGATTCAGCCGGATAAACCTCTCCCGCGGAGCTGGTGGATATCGTCGCGGTCGCCATCATGTCCTTGGTGAGCGTTCCGGGATTATCCATGGAAATGACGACACGGAACAGCTTGACGCCTTCTGCAGAAACCTTCTGCGCGCTTTCGACCGCGGAAACCGTACCCGAGACCGAACTCATCGCGGACGGAACAGAAACCGTCGCAGTCTGTCCGCTTTTGATATCGTTCGCATACGCCGCGCTGAAATACAGCGAAAGCTTCATTTTGCTGTCGTCGACCATATAGCCGACGATCTCCCCTTCGCTGAGCTGCTGCCCGACATGGTAGGTCGTGCTTTTACCCTCCGAGTCAGTGACCGGAATAATCTTTCCGGTAAACGGCGCGGTGATTGCCAGCTTGCCGATCCGCTTCTGGGCCGTGCTGACCGCGTTCTGCGCCTTGGTCACCTCGGCCTGCGCATCAGTGACACCACGGCGTGCGTCTGCCAGCTCATCCTCTGCAGTTTCCAGCTCCTTGCGGGTTTCGGTCGGGTTGACGACAACAAGCTTGTCCCCTTTTTTGACCTCATCCCCTACCTCTACCAGAACCTCGCTGACCGTTCCCTTCAAATCTCTGCCAAGCTCCTCGCGCTTTTTGGCGGCGGTGCTGCCGCTTCCCTCTATGTAGGTTTCCAGCATGCCCCGGCTGGCGGTCGCTGTTTGCGTAACCGTTTCCTCCGTCCCCGCATTGCGGGACTTCAGAACAAGGAAGATGCCCAGTGCGATCAGAAGCACCACCACCGCAACGCCGATGCCAATGCGCACGCCTTTGTTGAGCCTGCTCTTTTTCTGATTCATTTTATCGGCATATTTGTTGCGTTTCGGCATGCCCGACGCCTCGCTGTCAGCCCCCGCGCTTCCCCCCTGCGCGGAAACCGTGGATACGTTGGAGCCGCTTTTGGCGACGTGTGCGCCGCCTTTCTGGACCGGCATGTTCTGCTGCTTTTTTTCTTCGCTCATACTCGTATTCCTTTCTGTTCTCTATCCTGATGGGCATTAACCGTACCAGGCCGGTTATTGGTACGCTTCACTATACCGTGTCCCGCACGGGATTGTCAACCGATTCAACCAAACTGTAATAAAAATGCGCGCTTATCTCCCGAAAAAGGCACGAAAAAAATCATGCACCTTTTCAGGCAGGCCGTCCAAGTCGCCGTCATTCTGGAAAACACCATCGTAGGAATATTCCAGTACGCCGTCATCCGAACGGTTTCCCAAAGCGCCGCGCGCCTGCTCCAAGGCAGGGCGCCGCACCAGAATTGTGGAGCAGCTTTCCCCAACAGCCGACCGGAATCGGTCGATTTCCTCCGGCTCCCGAATATGGACAAACAGGATTTGGGCGTCTCCCTGCAGAAAGCGGTGGTACCGCTCCATACAATAGGAGAACGGCAGATCGTTGAATTCCGTGCATACCTCTTTTAAGCGGGACAGGAAGCGGCGCGCTTCCGGCGTTTTCCGTCCGTCCCATCCGGCCGCGTACGCGACATCCAGGATCGGAGTGATTGACGAGATGTTTTCCGCTTTCCAAAATCGGGCCGCCGCCACGCAGACAGTGTCTTTCCCAACGCCTCCGCTGCCATTGATGACAAAAACATGCTTGTCCAACAAACTCCCTCCAAGGTGTCGATATTCATACGGATTTATCATAACACAATATATAGCGATTGGCAAGGCTTCCGCCCTGCCTTATAAGGGGTTTGACAGAAAAAGCGCGCCCTCAGGAGAGGGCGCGCTTTTTCCAACATGACTTACAGGATAATGCAGATCAAACCGCCTGCGCTTTCGTTAATGATTTTTTCCAGCGTTTCCCGTATTTTCCCGCGTGCATCATCCGGCATGCGGCTGAGCTTATGCGATAATTCCTCCCGCACCAGCTCGTTGAGGGATTTCCCGAAAATATTGGTGTCCCAGATTTTTTCCGGCTGCTCTTCAAATTCACTGAGCAGATAATGCACCAATTCTTCGGACTGTTTCTCCGTTCCTACGATTGGGTTGACCTCGGCTTTGATATTGGCGCGCATCAGATGGATCGAGGGGGCGGACGCACGCAGACGGACGCCGTACCGCCCTCCCTGCCGGACGATCTCCGGTGCCTCCAGGGAAAGCTCGTCAACCGACGGCATGACAATTCCATAGCCGGTCTGATATACCTGATCCAGCGCACCTCGCAGACGCTCATACTGCTGCTTGACCTTGGAGAAATCATCGAGTACGGAAATCAGGTCGGCCGCATCCCCAATATGGATACCGGTCTGTTCCCCAACGATACTGTAGAACACGCTTTCCGGAATATCCACCTTAAGGCGCGCCGCGCCGGTACCCAACGCGAGCTGGTCGATATCCACCCTTCCGATATAATCATTTTCCGCAATCGCCCCGCACATGGCGCGGACATCGCGCATCCTCTGTCCTGCACGCGCCGAGGAGCGGATGGAGCGGTAAACGCTGGATTGTACGGGGTGTCCGTCAGGCAGGGCGCCGATATATCTCGGCAGAACAAATCCGATCTCTTTCACCGGAAATTCATACAGCACCTGCTGCAGGATATCCGCGATCCCCTTGTCGTCCAGTTCCATGCAGTTGACTGCGACCGGTTCAACCTGGTACCGCTCCCTGAGCGTACTGCAGACTGTCTGCGCTGTTTCACCGCGCGGGTCAGCGGAATTCACCAAAACGACAAACGGCTTGCCCATCTGGGTCAGCTCCTCGATCACCCGCCGCTCAGCCGGTTCATAGCTTTCCCTCGGTATCTCTGTAAAGCTTCCGTCGGTCGTAACGACAAGGCCGATCGTCGAATGCTCTCCGATCACCTTATGCGTGCCGACCTCGGCCGCCTCAGCCAGCGTCATCGGTTCCTCCCGCCACGGTGTGGATACCATGCGCGGCGCGTCGTCCTCCATGCTGCCCAGCGCGCCATCGACCAGATAACCGACGCAGTCTACCAGGCGGACCCGACAGGAGCCTCCGTCCGGAAGGGCGATCTCCGCCGCCTCCTCCGGAACGAATTTCGGTTCCGCGGTCATGATCGTCCGTCCGGTACCCGATTGCGGCAGTTCATCGCGCGCGCGTTCGCGTTTATAGACGTTATCCATGCCCGGCAGGACCATGGTCTCCATAAAACGCTTAATCAGCGTCGATTTGCCGGTGCGTACCGGTCCGACCACGCCGATATAAATATCGCCGCCGGTGCGGGCGCTGATTTGATTATAAATTTGATTTTCCATAATATCCCTGCCTTTCAAGCCTGTATCGGAATCAGGAGCATGGTTTTCGACGCGCTGACCGCATCCGGCGGTAAATCATTTGCCCGTCGGATTGCTTCCATGGTCGTGCCGCAGCTTTTGGCTACTTCCCAAAGCGCCTGCTCCTGATCGATGTAACGCAGCACCAATGTAACACCATCGTTGTTTTTTGGGGCTTCACTTTCCTCTAATGCGGTGATATTGCGGAACACGCAGCGCTCCTCCAGCGCTGCCATACCGGATACCGCCACTGATAGAAGCAGTCCGGTTTCGCCTGCTGCTGCGGCGCGGGCATTCAGTTCGATCTGGGACAGCTCGCCCATAGCGGTACAGGAGGCGGTCAAGGGCAGCGTGCGCTGCAACGCAGAAAGCTGCTGTTCATCGTTCAGATATAAAACCTGCACCGCCACCGTGAGCTGCAGCGTATTGGTCGTGGTATTTCTCTTCGCCCCGCAGCAGACAGCGCCGGCGTGTATGATATGGGACACATGCTGCGCGGTCTGCAGTGTTTCATTCACCTCCGCGGCAAACGGCGTCAGCGGCGGCATAGAATGGAGCGCCGCCTTTTCCTCTTGGATCTGCAACGTTTTCCCAGGGATATACATGTCGTCGATCTGCTGGATGCTTTTGGTGCCGCGCACCGTGAAAGCGGCCTCCGCCGATATCGTATACGAAAGCAGCCCATCCGACTCCAAACGGCAGTCGACCTCGTGCGCCGCCAAACGGACCGATACCGGATCGCTCTCTTCCAGGTCTGGGATCTCCAATATCTGCGTAAACGGCGTGCTGTTTGAAAGCACGCGAACCGCATCATCCTCCTGCAGCGCAAGGCATTGCAGGACTGCCTCGCCTTTCAGCACAACTTTCCCACGCATCGCGCGGCATTCCGTGCTTTTCAGCGTGCAGGCCGTATGCAGGAGCTGTAGGTCGTTCGCATCCTGCAGCGTCACGTCTTCCAAAATCGTAATCGGGCAGCTATGCGCCTGCTGTACAACGGTAACTGTATGGGGCGTGCGCAGCATCTGTATCTGCGGCAGCTCAACGCCCTCTGTAACCTGACAATCAGCCTTGCAATAGCATTCCACCTCAAAGCAGAGCTGAGCGCTGACGTTCAGTTTCCGGCTGTTGACCGGCACTGCGTCCACCGCCGCAACACGGCACGATACATAACAGACGGCATCCGCATCCAGCCCGTCACACTCCTCTATATAGGCAAAGCTGATGGGAACGGACAGCCTGCGCAGCCCTTCCGCGTTTTCCGGCTGGTACAATATGGTCGTCTGCACGGCACCGGAAATCAGCAGACGTCCGTTCTGCGGTGTGCGGTCCTTGACCGCTGCCGTTCCATACGCGCAAATGACCCTTCCGATGTCCGGAAAGGTATCCGGAACGATCGAGTCGGAAGACTCGGTGCAGGAGGAAATCCCTGCAAGCCTTTTGTCATAGTAGCAGATGCTTGTTTGATTCAGTTCCATTGATGCTGCCTCCTTTGTTTCACTGCTGCTCCTGTTTAACGATATGTTCCCTTTTTGCTGAATATGAAAAAAGCAGAGGCTTTTCTGCCTCTGCTTTTCCCTCATGTAATATGGAACAGCTTGCAAAGAATACCGCGCAGATATTTCGGGCTTTTCCAAATGACCACTTTCATGCCTCCACCTCCCCAGTTATCAGCATTGAAACAAAAACACGCCTGCCGCGATCAATGCGAGCGCCAGCAGCCACAGCAGCAGGCCGGACGGACATATGCTGCCGACAAGCAGGCCAAGTCCCAAACTGATCAACGCCAAACCGATCGCTTGCCCACGGCAGAACATTGCACATCACGCTCCTGTCATCAGTATAAGCAGCGTATCCGGAGATGGTGACAAAAAAGGGACCGCCAGCCGGCGGTCCCTCTGTTATTTTGTTGTGCTGCCAAAGCCTCCGGTGCGTTCTCCGTCCGCGTCATCGTCTTCGGTTATGCCGAAAGGCAGGAAAATCCCCTGTGCGAACCCTTCTCCCCCCACGATGGAGAGCGTCTTCCCCTGTCGGTTGGAATTGGTCATTTTGATAAAGATATGTCCTTCATTTTTTGCCGTGAAGTAATCGCTGTCAATGATTCCCACCGTATTATCCATCTGCAGGCGGTATTTGAACCCCAGGCCCGAACGGGGATAGATTTGCAGGACCCATCCTTCCGCGATTTCCGCGCGGATACCGGTGGGGATTTTTATGGTTTCATGCGGCACGAGCGAAAAGGCTTCGGGCGCAAAGAAATCATACCCCGCAGAGCCTACGGTCGCGCGGCGCGGCAGACGGATTTTCTGGTAGACCATTCTTGCCTCGGATACCGAACAGCCGGTTTCTGCGCACCAGTCATCGATAAATTGTTTCTCCGATACCTTGTAAAATTTCGCGATTTTCTGCATATCTGCTCGCTCTTCCTCTCTATGTGTTTTCTTTCAGCAAAACGGGAACACGCTGCGTCAGCGACCGCCGTACATCGATCAACCGCTGATTGGCGCTTCCTCGCCAATGGAGCTGCGGATCCGCCCGCTCCTGCACAAAGCGTCCGTCCACGACAACATCTACTGCGTCCAAAAATGGCAGGTTCTCGATTTCCTCCCACTGATAGCCCGTATACAGCCAGATGGTTTTTTTCGGAAAACGCCGCCGGATCTCGCGGCACAGCGCCCCCACCGTATCACGGTTCACCGGAAAAAGCGGATCGCCGCCCGAAAAAGTGGCGCCCGAAACATAATCCTTTTCCAACTCGGCAAACAGCTCGTTTTTTGCCGCCTGATCGAACGGAATGCCTCCCTGCGCGTCCCACGTCACCGGATTATGGCAGCCGGGGCATGCATGGCCGCAGCCAGCGACCCACAGCACGACGCGCAGGCCCTCTCCATTGAGCATATCGTCCTTTGTGATGTTGTGGTAGCGCATTACATGCTTTTCCTTTCCGCGATCTCCGCCATTTTTGCGTCGTTCAGGCGGGTGTCGCCCTTGACGCGTGAATAGGAAAGATATCCGTTCATACGGTCGATCTTGGTCAGGTTGCGGCTGCCGCACTTGGGGCATACATCCATCGCCAGCTCCTCGTGTCCGCAGTCGTCGCAGTAGGACAGGGACAGGTTGACGCCTTCATAATATCCCAGACGCATCGCGCGGCGCACCAGTGTGCGGATAGCCTCCAGATTATAATCGATCGGGTATTTTACATACTGGATCTTGCCGCCGTTGCACAGGTTCCAGAAGCGTCCCTCCAAGTCCTGTTTTTCGATCGGGGTCAGTTCTTCGGTCACATGGCAGTGGAAGCTGTTGGACACATAAGGCCGATCGGACACCCCTTCGATTATACCATACTTTTTCCGAAATTGCTCTACCTGAAGTCCGCAAAGGCTTTCGGCGGGCGTTCCGTAAATCGCGTAGAGGTTTCCGTCCTCCTCCTTGAACTGATTGACCCTCCGGTTAATGTATTCCAGGGTTTCGAGCGCAAAAGCGCCGTCCTCCACTAGGGATTTTCCGTTATACAGCTCCTGCAGCTCATTGAGCGCGGTGATACCGAACGAGGCAGTCGCGGTTTTCATGATGGGCTTGATCTTGTCCGACGGCTTGAGATGGCCGCCATAAAAGCCGCCCTCGCAGTAGGCCAGCGGGTTGGTGGAGGCGCGCATCTCCCCCAGGTACGCATATGTGCGGATATGCAGCTTACGGATCAGTTCGAGATAGTAGTCCAGCACCTCATGGAATGGGCGATTCTCCTGCTGCGCTCTGGCGTAAATCATCGGCAAATGCAGTGATACCGCGCCGATATTCCAACGACCGATGAATACCGGCTTATCCTCTTCATCCGCCGGCTTCATGCCGCCGCGCTCATACCACGGGGAAAGGAAAGCGCGGCACCCCATCGGGCTGACGATTGCGCCGTATTTTTGATACATGCTGGGAACATACCCTTCCCCCGAAAGCGAGAGCCAGTCCGGATACATGGCCTTGGAGGAGCATAATATCCCCGCCTCAAACACATCCTCCAGCGGTTTGTCGGGGCCGTGCAGCTCCTCATCGTAAAGAAAAACGATTTTAGGGAACAGCACCGGCTTTTTCTGCCCCTTTTTTCCCTGCCCTTTCCGGCGGACATGCAGCATTGTGATCGAAGCGAGCTTAGCAAACCGGCCCGTACCGGTACCCATGGTCATCGTGATGAACGGATAGTCGCCGCGACTAGAGGCCACCGTGTTGAATTTGTACTCCCAGCCCTGGAACCCCTGTTCGAAATCATTCAGTATATCCGCCATGACCTCTTTTTCGACTGCATCCGCAGCCAGCCCCAAGCGGCTGTATTTTTCAGTCAGCAGGTTGTAGCTGCGTTCCGCGTACGGTTCCAGCAAAAGATCGACCGAGGGTACGGTAAAGCCGCCATATTGCTGACTGGCAGCGGACAGCACGATGTCCCCGATCACATCGAACGCCACGTTGAGCGTTTTCGGTTCGTTATACCACAGGTTTCCCATTTCAAAGCCGCCTTTGAGTACATGTTCTACGTCAAACAGGCAGCAGTTCATCGTATCGCGGCGCGCGGACA
This sequence comes from Intestinibacillus sp. NTUH-41-i26, assembly GCF_032769475.1. GTDB lineage: Bacteria > Bacillota > Clostridia > Oscillospirales > Butyricicoccaceae > Agathobaculum > Agathobaculum ammoniilyticum. Next base: position 1,494,164 of record NZ_CP136477.1, on the reverse strand, counting down.
TATCGTGAATATAAATATAACCGTCTCGGCAGGCCTGCAGCTCCTCCGTATTCATGAAAAACTTCTGGTACAGCTCCTTATTGAGCTGGTTGAAAATCAGGCTGCGCTTGGTGGAAACCAGCGCGGAATCCGTATTGGAGTTCTCCTTGTCCCCGATATACATGATGGACTGGCTCTTCTGATACACACTATCCAGCATGCCGACAAAGTCCTGCTTGTAGTTGCGGTAATCGCGATAGCTTTTGGCGACTTCCGGCCGCACGGCCTCCAGCGCAGCCTCCACAATATTGTGCATCTGCCAAATCTGCACCTCTGTCATGCCGTGATCTCGGATGTATCCTTCCACATGGCCGCAGATCGCTTTGAGCTCATCCTCCGTGAAGGTATACAGCACACGGTTTGCCGATTTATTAACGGCAATAACAACCTTTTGTATATTGAATGCTTCTTTGGTGTGATCCTTTTTGATAACGCGTACCATCATTTTTCCTCACTCATATTATTTAGTAGCAAAAATAATTATAGCATACCATATATAGTAGGAAAAGAGGTGCACAGCCAAAAATATTCCACAAAAACAGCCGGCTGAATTTGACGGTTTTTGTCATGGTTCAGGTCACCCTTTCCGCGGAAAGCTGAGCGTCGCCAACAGCCCCGGCTGGGTATTGACAAACCGCGCCTTGCCTCCGTGTGCGCGGGTGATCTGGCGCACCAGCACAATCCCAAGGCCGTGCTGCGGCAGCTGCTCCCCAGCGGGGCGCCGCATCTGCGCCAGTGCCGCCTGCGGAAGACCGGCACCGTTATCGGCAACCGAGACCGACCAGGACTGCGCAGAAACGGAAAGGGACAGCTTGATATGAACGCTTCCAGCGTTGTGAAAGACGCTGTTGCGCAATAAATTATCCACCGCACGCCGGAGCAGCGTTTCGTCTCCTGTCACCGTCAAGGCGCCGGCCTCGGATGGGATATCCACCTCCAGCGATACCCGATCGTCTGACAGCATATTGAGCAGTTCGGCCGCCGCTGCGCGCAGCATCGCCGCTGGCCGAAAACTTCCCTGGTGCAGTGGTTGCAGCTCGTATTCCAGTTTGGAGGCCAGGTTCAGATCGCTCACCAGGCGACCAATCCGCTGGCTCTGTTCACGGATGATGCGCGCTTTGCGCCGCGCCTCCTCCGGCAGCACTCCGCTGCTTTCCAACTGCGCCGCATTCCCCTGTACCAGGGACAACGGGGTGCGGATATCGTGCGAAACGCCTGCGATCCACTCGGTACGTGTCCGGTCGCGCTTCTGCAGCATCGTCCGCTGCGTGGAAAGCTGGCGGGAGACCCGATTCAAGTCGGCGGAAAGCTGTCCCAGCACACCTCGTTCAGCAAGCTGCGTTCCCTCCCCCTTTGCCAGCGCGCCGATGCCCTCCGCAAGCGGCGCGGCGGCGCGGTACATGCGCCAACCAAGCAGCAACGCAAGCGCTAGCGCGACCAGCAGGTTCAGCGCCAGTACGCCGGGCGCCCATACCGACAATTGTTCGATCGTATAGGCGGAGGCCCGCATCAGGTATTTCCACTCGCTGCCCGGCTCACTGGCAAGTACCAGCAATCCATCCTCATCCGACCAAACATAAACCGGATAATCCTTCAGGTACCAGCGGGAAAAGGAGGCGATCTCTCCCGCCGTATACTGCCGGGGCAGGTTTTCCGGCATGCGGTCGCTCCAAACAACAGCGCCACTGTCGTCAAGCTGCATTGCCCAAGCATAACGCTCCTCCATTGCCCGACGCGCTTCTGCGGAAACAGCAAAGCATCCGTCCGTCTGACGCTCAATCCCGTCAGCGATGACCTCGACGCGGTCCTCCGGTCTGGGTTTCTCATCCGAACAATGCAAAATGAAGCCCAGCATCACACCCAGATTCAAGATCAACAAAAACAGCCCCACGCCGATTGCCGCGCCTACATACCGTCCGAGTATCCTGCCAAGACCCTTCATTGCCTATCCTCCCGTGTGAGCTTGTACCCAAGGCCGCGCACCGTCAGCAGCCAGCGCGGCTTGGAGGGATTATCTTCAATTTTTTCCCGCAGCCGGCGGATATGCACCATAAGCGTATTTTCGTATCCAAAATTTTCCTCGTCCCACACGGCGCGGCACAGCGCGTCTATGGTAACAATATTGCCCCGATTATCCGCGAGCTTGCGCAACAGCGCGTATTCCTTTGCGGTCAGCGGCGTGGAGTTCGCGTCACGAAGCACCAGCCCGCTGCCCCAATCCACAACCGTTTCCCCCAGCGATAGACACTCCCCCGCATTTTGCAGATTTGCGGCATAGGAACGCCGGAGCACCGCGGTCAGCCGCAGCACCAGTTCCTGCGGAAGAAAAGGCTTGGCGATATAATCATCCGCCCCTAAACCGAGTCCGTGCAGACGATCCGCATCCGCATCGCGTGCGGAAAGGAACAGAATAGGGATATCTCTTTCCTGCCGCAGCTCCTGCAGCAGCGAAAAGCCATCGCCGTCCGGCAGCATCACATCCAGCAGGATCGCCTCCGGCCTGATATCGCCCACCGCCCGCCGCGCCTCCGTACAGCTTTGCGCGGTATATACCGCGAGGAAGCCCGCCTGCATTAAAATCTCCTTTATCATATTGCAGAGCGCCGCCTCGTCATCCACAATTAATATTTTGCAGCTATAAATATCCCGCATATTGCATCACCCCAGCTATGATAACACATATTTCGGTCTATTTGTAAAAAAGTAAGGTAATTGTAAGGTAGGCTTCATCTTATTGTAAACTTCTCATTGTATCATTGTAATATAACAAAAAAGAGAAATGGAGTGTTCCCCTATGACGCAAAATCTGGTTGAAACAAAAGGGCTTTGCAAGAGCTATGGCGGTGCGCTGCGCGTCAAGAACCTGCACATGCAGGTGCCAGAGGGCGCGATATACGGCTTTCTCGGCCCCAACGGCGCCGGAAAGTCCACCACCTTGAAAATGATCCTCGGCCTGGCGCATCCTACCGGCGGCGAAATAGACGTATTCGGCAAACGGATGAATGCGAAAAACCGACTGGATATCTTAAAGGATATTGGTTCCCTGATCGAATCCCCTTCTTATTATGGCCATTTGACCGGCGAGGAAAATCTGAAGATCCTGCAGACGCTGCGGAAGGTTCCGGAACAGAATATTCGCGAGGCGCTCGAAATCGTTCGCCTGACCAGCCAAAAGGACAAGCAGGTCGCACATTACTCCCTCGGTATGAAGCAGCGGCTCGGATTGGCCGCCGCACTGCTTGCGCATCCCCGCCTGCTGATACTCGACGAGCCAACCAACGGTCTGGATCCTGCGGGGATTCAGGAAATGCGTGAGCTGATCTGCGACCTGCCGCGCCGCTTTGGCATGACCGTGCTGGTATCCAGCCACCTGCTCAGCGAGATCGATCAGATGGCGACCCATGTGGGCGTAATTGCGGATGGCGCCCTGGTCTACCAAAATACGATCGACCGTCTCCACGAGAAAAGCGAACATCATTTGGCGCTTCGTACGCTTAACAACCCGCTGGCGCAGGCGATCCTGACCCATGACGGCGTAATTAATGACTTGGACGCCGACGAGATTATTCTGCCGCCGCTGGAAAACGAAGAAGTCGCGCACTGCGTCGCCCTGCTGACTGACAGCGGGATTGGCGTGCTCCGTATTGAAGAACGCCGCAAAAACCTGGAGGATATTTTCCTGGAACTGACGGAGGGGGCGGCAAGCTTATGAAAGCGCTCAAAATGGAGTTTTTCAAATGCAGGCGCCGCCGGATATGGCTCCCCCTGCTGGTTATGCTGGCGGCGCAGCTCGCCTGGGGGCTGTACAGTCTCCGCGCGCTGTCGGAGCGGGAGCTGCAGCAGGGCTGGGCGATGATCCTATATAATTTCCCCATGCTCAACGCAATGATGACGCCTGTAATCGCGGCCGTGGTTGCCTCCCGTCTGGCTGATATTGAGCATAAGGGGCAAACCCTCAAGCTGCTTGAAACCGTGCAGCCAACCGGTTCGCTGTTCGACGCGAAGCTGATCTGCGGTGCTGCATACATGACCGGTTTTCTCGCCGTGCAAATGGCGGTCGTCCTGCTGTTCGGCATCTGCAGCGGTTTTGCCGGAAACCCACCGGTGACAAAGCTGACGGAATATTTTTTCTCCAGTTTGGTCACAACCCTGGCGATCCTGCTCTTACAGCTTGTCCTGTCTTTGCAGATCCAAAATCAGATGATCGGCATGATCGTCGGGCTGATCGGCTCGTTTATCGGACTGTTCTCCCTGTTTTTCCCGCCCAGCTTTCAAAAGGCTTTCGTATGGGCGTATTACGCGCTCCTGTATAACACCGGCATGGCGTGGGACGCATCGACCCATATCTCAGACTATTACTTCATCGATTTCAATCTCAGCGGCTTTCTTTGCCTGATCGCATATTTTCTGGTGATTTATGGGGTTGGCCGCGTGCTTTTTATCCGGAAGGAGGTCTAAACCATGCTGTTACGCACAATCTATGCAGAATTTTGCAAGCTGCATCACTCGTTTATCTGGCTCGCGCTTATCATTCTCCCCATCGTGTCCGCAGGATTGGGTACGGCGAATTATTTGAATAACCTGGGTCTGCTCACGGACCAATGGTATTCGCTCTGGACACAGCACGCCCTGTTTTACTGCACGCTGTTCGCTCCTGCCCTGACCGGCGTCTACTGCGCTTACGTCTGCCGTCTGGAACACCTCAACCGCAACTGGAACACCGTGATGACCCAGCCGATCCCTATCAGCGTCATGCTGGTTTCCAAGCTTTCCGTCGTATCCTTTTTGACGCTGCTCACGCAACTTTTCATCGGTATACTGTTCCTGATTAGTGGTAAGCTTGCAGGGCTGACCGCCCCTGTTCCATTTGCGCTTGTCTACTGGGTATTCCGCGGCTGGTGGGCGCTCACGGTGCAGGCGGCGCTGCTGCTTTGCGTTGCGCTGGTCATCCGGTCGTTTGCCGTTCCCGTTGCCACAGGCATCCTTGGTGGATTTTGCGGATTACCCGCGCTGGTCAAAGGCTTCGGCGTGTACTTTCCTTTTTCTCTGCTCAGTCTTGGGATGTGTTCCCACCATCCGACCGAGCCAATGGACTGCAGTGCGGCGGCATTCCTTATCAGCTCGTGCTTTTACCTGCTCCTGGGTCTTACTGCCAGCCTGCTTTGGCTGAAAAAAAGAGATATCAAAACAACATAAAAAGGAAGCGCGGCACGCCGCGCTTCCTTTTCCCTTATTTACAAAGAAAAGCCGTTTCTGAAGAAACGGCTTTTATGGTGGACATTGACGGGTTCGAACCGCCGACCTTCCGCACGTCAAGCGGATGCTCTTCCAGCTGAGCTAAATGTCCATGGAAAGGACGGTAAGCGTACCGTCCGTATTCGCTTGTGCAATCAGTTCTTGCAGCGCTCGAGATACTCGCCTGTACGGGTATCAATCTTGATGCGTTCGCCCTGTTCGATAAACAGCGGAACCTGCACCGTAGCGCCGGTCTCAACCACTGCGGGCTTGAGCGTATTGGTCGCCGTGTTTCCCTTGAAGCCCGGATCGGTCTCGGTGATCTCTAACTCGACGAAGAGCGGGGCTTCTACCGCAAACACGCTGCCTTTATAAGAGCAAACCTTGACGTTTTCATTTTCCTTGACAAAACGGAAATCATCACCGAGCGTGTCCTTGCCAATCGGGATCTGCTCGTAGGTTTCATTATCCATGAAGTAGTAAAGGTCGCCCTCGTTATAGAGATACTGCATATCGCGGCGCTCTACATATGCGGTTTCATATTTATCAGTCGGATTGAAAGAACGCTCGGTGACAGCGCCGGTGATCACGTTCTTCATCTTGACGCGAACAAAAGCAGCACCCTTGCCCGGCTTTACATGCTGGAACTCGATAACCTGCTGCACCTGACCGTCCATTTCAAAAGTAACGCCATTACGAAATTCGCCTGCGGTCATAATCGGTATTCCTCCAAAGAAAAAATCCTCGTTTTGCTGTCCTCACGAACAGCGCTTATTTATATTACCCCAATTTTCCCGTTTTGGCAAGAGGATTTTTCAATTTTTATTAAAATTTTTTTCACCCCACAAAACAGGCAAACGGCGCCGTTTATGAAACGGCGCCGCGCAGGCCCTATTCCCTTATATGTCGTGGCAGGTTCAGCAGCAGCAACCGCAGTTGTTTCCGCAGTTGTTCATATCGCTGTATCCATTATTGTTCTGGCAGCAGCAGATCCAGATCAGGATGACCACGATAATGATCCACCACCAGTTGTTTTCGCCCCAAAGAGAATTAGAAGAACACATAAGTTATTTCCTCCTATCAAAGATTTCACTTCATACTATGGAGGAAGCAGCGCGTTGGTTACACGGCGTCAGAAATTTTTCCCAGCAGTCCGTCCCGAAACAGCCCCCGCACCTCTACGGCTACCGGCGTATTCTTGCAAATCCCCCCCCTTCTATATAGATAGGAAAGCCATATTGTCCATGCGACATCCAGCGTCCGCCCACACAGTGTTCCGGCAGGACCTCCAGCGTTTTCCCCACAAACCGTCCAAGGTATTTCTCTGTGAGCGCAGCCGCAGCCTTTTTAGCACGCGCGGCTCGTTCCGCCTTCACCGCTTTCGGCAGCTGCCCGTCCATTCGGGCGGCGCGCGTCTTTTCACGGATTGAAAACGGGAACACATGTACTGCGGAAAACGCGCATTTTTCCAAAAACGTAAGCGTTTGTGCGAACTCCTCTTCGGTCTCCCTGGGAAAACCAACGATCAGGTCGGTAGTCACCGAGCAGTCCGGAAAATATTTTTTCAGCAGTTGTACTTTATCATAATACGCTTCCGTTGTGTATTTCCTTCCCATACGCTGTAGCACACTGTCGCACCCGCTTTGCAGGGACAAGTGAAAATGGCGTGCAAGGTTGGAAAATCCTGCTGACCGCTCGCAAAACTCCCTGTCAACAATGCGTGGGTCGAGAGAACCCAAGCGGAAACGCATCGCGGGATTGGCGGCCAGAAGCCGGCACAGCAGATCGGTCAGGGACACCGGCGGAACCAGGTCGCGGCCATAAGAGGCGATCTCGATCCCTGTCAGGACGATTTCATGCACGCCCTCCCGCAAAAGGCGGGCGGCTTCCTGCAGAGCCTGCTCCGGCACCATGGAGCGTACCCTGCCGCGAGCATAGGGAATAATGCAGTAGGCGCAGAAATTGTCGCAGCCGTCTTCGATCTTCAGCAAGGCCCGTGTGCGCCCATCCGGCACACCGGCAGGCAGATATTCAAAGCAGCCCTGTCCGTCCCGTTCCTCTCCTGCCGGCGGCAAATGGAGAACCGCATTTTCACACAGGCCGATCACCGCGGCTCGGTCGCGCGTGCCGCATATGATATCGACCTCCTCTGTTTTTCGGATGCGCTCCGGATCGATCTGCGCAAAACAGCCGCACGCGGCAATCACGGCATGCGGATTTTCCTTGCGCAGCTTATGAAAAGCACGGATATTTTTGTGGTCCGATACCGAGGTGACCGTGCAGGTGTTAACAATGACAGCGTCAGCACCATTTTCCACAATTTCATGCCCACGTTCTTGTGCAAGCTGCTGTAACGCTTGCGTCTCAAACAGATTTACTTTGCAGCCCAACGTAAAAAAAGCAAATTTCATACAGCACTCCTACTGGGTAAATTGGTATATTTTTTCTGTATTATAGCATAAAATCGGTCGCTTTTCCAAGGAAACTTAAATTTAATTTGACAAATCCAGGCATACATGATATACTGTTTCCGTAATGTAACCTGATACTGTAATCACTTTGTAACTATTAAGGAGTGCATATCTATGCCTACCACCGCCAAGAAGAACGATCTTCTGGAATATAAAGGCCATCCGCTGATGCGCAAGGAGAATATCATTTACTATGGTTCCATGAGCGACTCTCACATCATTATGATGCAGATCTTGGATGCCGGCGAGGTCAAAGGGCTTCCTGTCGCAAAGCGCGTTTCCGTACAGCTCCAGCAGACAAACCCCAATGTTCGCATGAAAGAGCGTATTGTGAAAAAAACCGAAAAAGACAGCCTGTGGGCGGCGATGGATATCGCCTCGATTTGGCTCGGACGTGCGCTCAACAGCAAGTAAAAGCCGAAGCATGGTAAAACGAAGGAGCTTATCCATGAATTCACCAAAAAAACTGATTCGGATCGCTGTCTCGGCCGCTTTAGCGGCTTCAATGCTTCTGCCGAACGCTTTCGCATTGTATCCCGCAAAGGTCAAGGCGGACGCCCTGTATCTCCGTGAGGCCCCTGAGGGAAACATTATTGCAACCCTGCCGCAGGATACGGTGCTTGCCGTGGTCAACAACAGCAACAGTTGGTTCAAGGTCGTTGTAAATGGCCGCGAGGGTTATGTCAGTGGCGAATACCTGACCGGTACGCTGACCAGCGACTTTAATTTAGGGACCGGCCATATCGTCTGCGATACGACCGTCAACCTCCGCGAACAGCCCAACACCTCCTCCTCGGTTCTTGCCTCCCTGTCCAACAGTACCGCCGTTTCTGTGACTGGCGTATACCAGGGATGGTATAAGGTGTCCTGTAATGGCAAAAACGGATACGTCCATCCGGATTACATAACGTTTGCCGCAGTGCAGACGCCGGCTCCGGCAGAGAACAAGGCTCCGGTCACCCCAGATTCCAACGTTGTTTCCTATACCGGAACAAGTGAAGCGCGGGCTGAGGTTCTGGAATACGCAGCCCAGTTCCTCGGGACGCCCTATGTTTACGGCGGAAGTTCTCCCAGCGGTTTTGACTGCTCCGGCTTTACCTCCTATGTATTTAACAATACGGTAGGATCCATCCCCCGGGTGGCGCAGTCCCAGTTTAACGCCACAACGCATGTTTCCCGTGAGGAGCTGTTGCCCGGCGATCTGGTGTTCTTTGGGAGCAGCGCTTCTTCCATCAGCCATGTCGGCATCTATGTGGGAGACGATACGTTTATCCACTCCCCCCACACAGGCGATGTGGTAAAGTATGAATCTCTCTCCGGTAACTATGCGTCCCGTTTCCAGGGCGGCGGACGAGTGATTTTCGATTGATCAAAAGCCTTTCGCTGTATACAGCGAAAGGCTTTTTCTATGCCTCCAGGGAAATGGCTCCATCCGCAAAACGGATTGCTTTCGGTTCTATCCCCCATGTCATGAGCTGACGGTTCAGGCTGTCCGCTATTTGCTCGGATATCTTTGCTGCGGTTTCCTCTGGTAAAACAATCCCGGCAATTTCCATCGTGGCGCAGTCCAGCTTTATACTGCCTGATTCCGCGGATATATTCCAAACGCTATACACCTTGCAGGGGTCTGGCAGAAACAATACCGCCGTTCTCATCCCCCCTGTTGCAAGCCCGCTGTCCACCAGGCTCTGCTTCTGCACGGACGCCCCCAGGGATACGATTCCATCCTTGCTGATTTTTGCAGTGATGCCGTCCGGTGAAAACGGAAGCGCCTGCACGATCATCGTACACAGGTCATCCTCGCTGAGCTGCATTTTCATCTGGAGATCCTCCTCTTCTTCTGTTTGCGGCGCCGGAGCCGGATTTTCCGGCTCCTTTGTCTCTATTTGATCGGCAGGGTGACCAAGCAGCATCCTGCCGATCATCAGCAGGCACAGCAGCATGCAGACACCCAATATCAGCGTATATACGAAACTGCGTTCCTCATCCATAAGGTGTTCCCGCCTCTTTTCATTCTGTCGTTACCGAATTATATGCATATACACCGCAGCATATGAAAAAAACCTGCTGGGAGCATCCCAGCAGGTTTTTCCATTTTACTCAGTTGCAGCACTTAGAGGAATTCTTATTCCCGCAGCCGCAGCTTCCGCAGGCGTTGCCGCCGCCGACATTGCCGGTCATGCAGTCCGAAAACTCCTGCTTGGGCGGGAAGAATTCATCGATCGGGAACTCAAAGTTCGCAAAGATCGCACACGGATCCTGCGCTTCACCAGCACCGCTGTTCGAGCAATCGCGGCGCGGCAGGCAGATATCGTAAGCCGGCATCAGCAGTTGGATATCACGTTCCAGACGAATGATCGAGAACTGGCCCAGCGTAATGAACAGCTGGTAGCCATCGGTACCCAGAACAAGATCGTCGCCCTGGAAGCAGCCGCCGATCGCGCGCGGCACTTCGTTCAATGCACAGCAGCAGCAGTTGCAGGAAACCTCCGGCGCTACGACGCGGGCGTCCAGCAGGATCGGGTCAACAACCTCCACCACCGCGGTCGGTTTGTTGCTGTCCGGACAGAGCTGGACATCCATGCCATCCTCTACAAAACGGGACGAGAAAATGCGTGCGCCGCCCTCGCCGCCGAACAGAACAACGCGCTTATCAAAGACGGACAGACCATCGATGATGCGGGGGCGTCCGACCAGGCAGCTGACTTCGCACTCGATCTTATAGAAGAATCGAATATCAATCGTGTAGAACCCGCGGTTGAACTGCACCTTCTCCACATCGATCTTGACGCAAAGCAGCTCTGCGGAACGCGGCTTCACCGATACGATGCCGCCGGAATTAAGCAGTTCCTGCGCATCGCGGCACAGATATACCCGAATATCGCGCAGGCATTCCTTGCTGCGGCAGGAATCATAAACTTTACTGGTGTGAACACAAACCGCCTCACGGATACCGCCGGCAACGTTATTATTACCATTGCCGCAGATCGGGCCGGGGCAGCAGACTTTATCAGCCATGTATATTACCTCCAAATAGTGATTGAAGAGACTTCAATACCAGTCTATTCAAAGGTACGCCGTGTGTTACTGCACCAAATCCTCGTCTGTGACAAAGAACTCCTGATCCATATCCATGCAGCGGCGGTCCAGCTCGGAGGTCGTGCCAAGCCGCCGCCGCACAGCGTCATATTCCTGCCTTGCCCTGGGATTCTCTTTCCCTGTGCGTACCGCGCGTATCAGCAGGTTTTTCGGCGTATCGAGCGGCGAAATATATTCAACCACAGAAACGCGGTAGCCCTCCGCCTCCAGTTTGAGCGCGCGCATACTATCGGTCAAAACATCGTTGAATCGTGCTTTGAATACCCCGTGTTTGGTCAGGGGGGCGAGGTCGGGCAGACGGTACTGATCCAGCAATTCCTTGTGGCAGCACGGCACACAGGCAATATATCTTGCCCGCGCGCGTATCGCGGTCGCCAATGCAAGGTCGGTCGCGATATCGCACGCATGCAGTGAAATCACCGCCGTTACATTCTTCGGCGGCTGGTAGGCTCTCAGATCCGCGCACTGGAATACCATATTATGATAACCGAGCCGCTTTGCCATTGCCCTGCTTTCTTCAATAACATGCTCATTAATGTCAACGCCGATCACGCGGCACCGCCGCCGCAGCACATTGTGCAGGTAATAATTCATCACAAAGCTGAGATAAGATTTTCCGCAGGCGCAGTCCAGAAGGACGATTTCCTCCCCGTCGTCTTTTTCGAACATGGGGGCAACCAGTTCAACATAGTGGTCTATCTGGTTATATTTACGGATCATATCGTTTTTGAGCTTTCCGTCTGCTGTGAGGATGCCTATTTCCCGTAAAAGCGGCGCTGCATGGTCAACGCGGATCAAATACTGCCGACCGCTGTCCAGCAGGGGATTCGCCGCAGTCGCCTGCTCTTCGGTTGTCGCTTCCCGCTCCGCCTGCTTCATCTGTACGCCGCGCGCGTCTACCGTCAGCGACACGACGGTACCGCGTTCGGTGTAGGACAAACGTGCTTCGTCGAATTTCTCCGCCTGCTGGGAGAAAAAAGCACAGAAAGCCACGGAGTCGACCGCCGTCTCCGTCCCTTGGAAGCGGAGCGTATAGCCTGTCTCCGCCCGTGCCAGGCTGGCGTCAAATTTCTTTTTCCCAGATAGGAATATGCAGTCTGCCCGCACAAAGTAATCCCTGTTTTTTGTCAGCCGCGCCGCAATACCGGTCAATAACAGCTTCAGCTTGGCCTGATCGCCTTTTTGCATACTATTCGCACCTCTTGCCCGCCCTGGCCGGCGGTGTTTTCCATTGTTTTAATATAACATATCACGCTGGTTTTTGCCACGCTGAAAACCGTTTCACAACGACAATGTGTGCCAATCTGGAAACAGCTTTTCGGTCTCGTGGGAAACCAGAACAACCGCGCGCCCCCTCCGGTACCGGCGCAACGCTTCTGCCGCATGCCAGAGGGTCTGCGCGTCCAGACCGGCAAACGGTTCATCAAGCACCAGGATATCTCCCTGCGCCGCAAGCGCCCGTGCCAGCGCGACCCGTCGACGCATCCCGCCGGAAAGCGTACAGACCGGCTGTTCCAGAGCACTGTCGGGAAGCAGCGTGTTCAGAATGCGGAACGCGGATGGACTGTCGTCGCAGACCAGCGCTACGTTCTGCAAAGCACTCCAATTTTCGACCAGACGGTCCTCCTGAAACACTGGGCAAAAGCGAACCGCAGCTGGTATGATCCGCTTTCCGCTATCGGGTTGCTCCAGCCCCATCATCAGCCGCAGAAGCGTTGTTTTTCCAATGCCGGAAGCGCCGGTTACCTGCCAGCACTCCCCTGGCCCGAGCGTCCAGCACAGGTCATGAAGCACCGCGTTTCCGTCAAACGCCTTATCAATATGCTCCATCCGCAGCATCATGCGGCGATCCCCCATTTCCTTTGCACAGTGGCAAGCGCGAAAACCAGCAGCCGCTCCAGCGCCAGGCTGAGCAGGATGATCACCAGCGACCACGCAAACAAATCCGCCGTATTTAGATAGAGCTTGGATAAATAAAGCTGCTCCCCAATCGACCAGCGCGGAAGCCCGATGATTTCACCCGCAACGCCAGCCTTCAGCGCCATACCGACGGATACACGGCAGGCGGACAGCAAATACGGCAGACAGGCGGGCAGCCACACGGCCCGCAGGCGTTTGGCTGGCGTCAAATGAAAAAGCTGCGCCATTTCCAGCATCCCCTGATCGGTCTGCTGCAGACCCTCGCCCAAATTGATGTATACAGCGGGAAAAACAACAAAAAATGCGGTTAAGACGGAAATCCATTCCGAACGGACCCAAATCAGCGCCACCACGATGAAACACGCCACCGGAAGGCTTTTCATCACCTGTATCAGCGGCCCGAGCAGCATACGGAGAACCGGCATCCGGCGGCAGGCGATGGCAAGCAGACAGCCTGTGCTAAAGGCCAGCAAAAAACCCGATGCGATTTTCCCCAACGAATGCGCGATCGAAAACCAGAATTCACTGTTCCGCAATAGGGAAAGCAGGCTCCGCACCGTCGGTACGGGACCTGCAAATAACAGCTTGGGCAAAAGCACAGCCGCCGCCTGCCAAACAGCCAGCCAGAAAAGCGCGGTCACACCGATGCGAAACCAGCGCTTAGCCCAAATAGTAGAAACCTTCATCGGGCAGCGTTCCCCCTACCGCGTCCGGCGCGATCCCGTAAAGCATTTCCAGATAATCCGAAACCCAGCCCTTCATCTCCTGTCCCGACGCTGCCGCCACAGGGTTGAAATTGGTCAACACGAGCTGTGCTACTGGCGCCTTGACGATACCGTATGCTTCGATCAACTGCGCGCCTGCCTCCGGATCGGAAACAACCGTTTCAACAGACTGCTGATGATCCTGCACGAACTGCGCCACCGCCGCAGGATGCTCATCCGCAAACGCCTTGCGGACGACCGTGACGCCGGTCGCGATCCCCTGCCCATTCGGGCTGTACGTTTTCCATGCGTCTTCCAGCGGGAAATTAATTGATAGTTCCTGATCCTGCATCAATGCAACGGTTGCGAAAGGCTGCGGCAGGATGCCGACCGCTTCTGCATCCTGCGACAGTGCGGATACCACCTCGGTCGCCTCGCTTTTGAATGCAATCGTCAAATCGCTTTCCTCGATACCGCTTTTGTCAAGCAGGTAACGCAGCGTCCACTCCGGCGTAGTCCCCTTGCCGGTCATATAAATGGTCCTGCCCGCTAAGCCCTCAAGCGTATTCAGGGCTTCGTCGTGAGAAACCGCGTATAATACGTTTCCGGCGTTGACGTCCAACACCTGCACGCCGCCCTCGGTCCTCTGGTACAGGGTTGCCGCCAGATTGGTCGGGATAAGCGCGATGTCCACCTCGTCTTTACCGATCAACGGGACGATCTCGTCCGCAGAGGTATAGAGATCGAACTGGTAATGTGTCTCGTCCCCCTCGTTATCCTTCATCATCTGAACCAGCCCCATGGCTGTAGGTCCTTTCAAGGCGGCGACGCGGATACTTACCCCGTCTTCGTAACCAGCTTCCACCGTCGCTGTTTGCTGCTGCTCAGGCTCCTGCAGCGCCGTATCGCCCTGTCCACAGCCCGCAAGCAGGGATAACGCCATCACTGACGCCACTAAACCGGATAAAATACGTTTCATTTCCATTCTCTCCTTATTTTGCCATCATGGATTTGACCTGAACATGCTTCAGCCGGCCCAGCTTGCCGCACAGTGCGTTGATCGTATCGATCGTGCTGTCCATCACGATCGTAATAATCGAACAGCTTTCACGATAATGCGGAAGCCCCATGCGCCCAATGATCGAGGCACCATATTCGTGAAGCAGGGCGTTGACTTCGCCGCTGGATTCGCGGTCCTCGACAATAATGCCCAAAATCGCAATACGGTTTTCCATTTTATTCCTCCTGCAACAAAAAACGTCCTGCATCCACACGACACAGAACGCCCGTTTTATGGTTTTTCGCTCTTTCATCGCAGATCGAATCTTTGACAGCAGACACTGATTTTATGCAGACGCTCGCCCGGCAGCGCATGCTTTCGGGAAAGGAAGTCCTTGAAAAAAGTATACCCCAGTTTGCTCGATTTTGTCAATGTATATTTCGCCCGTGATCGGAGAGACTAATGGGGAAATCAAAAAAGGAGGTCTTTCTTATGGATCGTTCAAACTGCAACAAGGCAATCCGCTGCACTGTCAATCAGTGCGCCAATCACAGTGACGGTGCAGAGTATTGCGCGCTGGACTGCATCACCGTAGGCACGCATGAGGCCAACCCGACGGTCGATCAGTGTACTGACTGCAAATCTTTCCAGAGAAAGTGCTGCTGATCTCGATTTCCCGATGGAAAGGAGCGGATGCCGACTGGTGCCCGCTCCTTTCCATTTATTTTTTTCGCAGCAAAACCTTATATGTGCGCTCAACGCCAAATGCGCCGAGCGGGGCGGTTATCAGGATCGACAGCACCGCGACGGTCAAAACAATCTGTCCGCACGCCAGGCCCATAGAAAGCGGCACGGCGCCGATCGCGGCCTGCACCGTTGCCTTCGGCATATAAGCTATCATACAGAACAGCCTCTCCTTTGCGTTCAGCACAGTTCCCAGCATACAGCAGAATACGCCGGCCATCCGGAATAAAAGCACACAACATAGCAGTAATACAACGGCAGGGCCAGCCTGCGCTGCATAGCGGATATCGACAGCGGCACCCACCAGCACAAACAAAAGCACCTCTGCCGCGACCCATAGCCTGGAAAACTTGGCCGACAGACGCACCGCGACTTCAGGCCTGTTACGCTGCAGCAAGATGCCAAGGCACATAACAGCGATCAGGCCGGAAAACGGAACAATGCCTTTCACACGGTTTTCCAATGCCACCAGCAGGAATGCGGCGCTCAGGATTATCAGCACCTTTGCCGTATCGCGCATATGCTTTTTTCGAAAAAGCAATGCAAGCAGGTGCCCCAGCGCTGCGCCGCACGCTATGCCGAGCAGGATCGACAGCGGGACCTGTAAGAAATCCATCACGGCAACCGTATCTCCTTGGGAAATGCCTGTGAAAGCGGTAAATAGCACAATGACAAAGACATCGTCCACCGATGCACCCGCGAGAATCATCTGCGGTATGCTTTTGGCTGTCCCATAGCCTTCCTCCATCAGCCGGAGCATTTTAGGTACAATAACCGCGGGCGATACCGCCGCAATTACCGCTCCCATGACCGCTGCTTCCAGAGCAGTAATCCCCAGCATCTTCGGCGCCAGCAGCACCATGCCACATATCTCAAAGCAGGCCGGCACAAAGCACATAAGCACGGCCGGCCGCCCCACGCGTTTCAAATCCGCGATATTCAGCGACAGTCCAGCCCTTGTCAGGATGATGATCAGCGCGAGCTGCCGCAGGTCGGCGCTGATTCCCAGCAGCGCAGGGTCTAATAGGTTGAGTACACAGGGGCCGAGCAGGATGCCTGTAACCAGCATACCGAGCAGGCTTGGCAGGCCGATCCGGCTAAACACCCATCCGAGCAGCATCCCCAACAGGAACACATACGCCAAACTTGTTAACATTAACTTTTACCTCCATTTTTGGCGGAGCATAAAAAAAGCTGATGCCCCGCACGTTTTTTCGTGCAGAAGTCATCAGCTTTTTCAAGCGGTTCAGGCAGTATGCGCCAAGGGAGAACTTCATTCCCTTTTGTTATTATATCAGGCTTCCTCTGCGTTTTCAAGATTTTTTGTATCGCCGGCGATAAATGTGATCGCCCGACTGAAGTTTGTAATGTCCGCGTGCTTTACCGCGCCGCCAAACTCCCCGTCCAGCGTCCACAGGACATCGTTCTTCGCATCAAACGTGATCTGCGACGTCCGGAAATACACAAAGCGGCTGGAGTCCACATTTCCCGTCAGCAGGTCATTGGCAAGCCACTGAAGCTCCATGGGGTTTTCTACCGGATAGACCAAAAGCACCTCATACAAGCCATCGTCCAGCGCCACATCATCCGTTGAAATTGTTTTGAAGCCCCCGACGGAGACGGTATTGGACACCATGCCGAAAATAAAATCGTCCTCTACCGTCATTTCCGCGCTGTTCACACACATATGGTGTTCCCTGATGCTGGTCAGTGATTTGACACCTTCTATGATATACGCTGCGCGGCCAAAGACGTTTTTAGTCTGCTGCGGCGTTGCGTAGGATACCTCGGTAAACACGCCGAACGCCGCGATATAGTTGAAATACCGTTCGTTGAACATCCCGATATCGAGCGCTTGCAAATTGTCGCTGGCTGCGACAGCCGCCGCCTCCACCGGAGATTTGGGTATGCCCAGACTGAGTGCAAAATCGTTTGTCGTACCCGCAGGGATATAACCAAGCGGCGGGCGGGTCTGCGCTTCCATCAGGCCGGTGACCACTTCGTTGAGCGTTCCATCCCCGCCCGCACAGACAATGCGGTCAAACTCCGCCGCCCTTTCCCGCGCAACGCGGGTTGCATCTTTCGTCCCCTGCGTGGCATAGAGGGTAACGTCATAGCCCGCTTTCTGGAACGTACTCACGCAATCGACGACCTTGCCAGCGATCGCGCCGCGTCCCGCATGCGGGTTGACGATCCAAAGCAGCTTTTTCATCCAGGCATACCCTCTCCTCTAATTTATGAAATTAAACCGCACACCGCGTTGGCATAGGACACCGGATCATCAACCGGCAGGCCCTCGATCAGAAGCGCCTGCGTATAGAGTATTTCCGCGTAGACCGCAACTTTATCCGAGTTCTGCTGCTGCAGCTCGCAAAGCTTTTTGAAAACCGGATGCTCCGCGTTCAGCTCCAAAATGCGCTCCGCGTGTACGCGCTGGCTATCGTCGAGCGCCTGCTGGTTGAGTACCTTTTCCATCTCCAAGGTCACAGGCCCTTCCGCGCGCAGGCAGCACGGATGACTTTTCAGGCGGCCGGTTAATTCCACTTTCTTTACCTGACCCTCCAGTGCTGTTCCCAACGCAGCCAAAAGCGTCTCATTCTCCTCGGTCAGCTTTTTGATTTCCGCCTTTTCATCTTCGCTCTCCAGTCCGAGATCCGCGTCAGCGATCGACTTGAATTCTTTCTCCTGATAGCTTGCCAGCATTTTTATGCAGAACTCATCGATGTTATCATCCAGGCACAGAACCTCATAGCCCTTGTCGCGCAGCGTCTCCATCGCCGGCAGCAGTTTGATCTTATCGATCGTTTCCCCGCAGGCATAGTAGATATATTTCTGTTCCTCTTTCATGCGGGAAACATATTCCTCCAACGTGACCAGCTTATCTTCGGTGGAGGAATGGTAAATCAGAAGATCCTGCAGTAAGTCCTTATGCGCGCCGTAGTCCACATATGCACCATATTTAATCTGGCGTCCAAATGCCTTCCAGAACTTTTCATATTCCTCGCGCTGGTCTTTCTGCATTTTGAGCAGCTCGCTCTTGATTTTCTTCTCAATGCTCTGCGCAATCGCTTTCAGGTGACGGTCGTGCTGCAGCATCTCACGGGAAATATTGAGCGAAAGATCCGCTGTATCCACCATACCGCGCACAAAGCTGAAATGGTCGGGCAGCAGGTCGGCGCACTTATCCATGATCAGGACGCCATTGGAATAAAGCTGCAGCCCTTTCTCATAGTCCTTGGTATAGTAATCCATCGGCGCGTGCGCAGGGATGAACAGCATCGCCGTATAGGTCACCGCTCCCTCCACGCTGGAATGGATATGGCAGAGCGGGGGCTGGTAATCGTAAAATTTGGAAGTATAAAACGAATTGTATTCCTCCTCCGTCAAATCCTTTTTGGACTTTTTCCAAATCGGGACCATGGAGTTAAGGGTTGTGTTTTCCGTGTATTCCTCCCATTCCGGCTGGTAATCCTCCCCTGCATCCGCCGGCTTTTCCTTCATACGGGAGCGTATCATGTCCATCTTGATCGGATACCGAATATAATCCGAATACTTCTTTACCAATGCTTGTATCCTGTATGGTTCCAGGAATTCGTCATAGGTTTCGTTTTCCGTATTTTCCTTGATTGTAAGCGTAATACGGGTGCCGTTTTCCTCTTTTTCACACGGCGTTACGGTATAGCCAGCCGTGCCGTCGGATTCCCAACGGTTTGCCTGGTCGCTGCCGATCGCACGGGATACAACCTCAACATGGCTTGCGACCATAAATGCCGCATAGAAGCCAACGCCGAACTGGCCGATAATATCAATATCCGCCTGATCCTGGTTCTCTTTCTTAAAAGCAAGCGAGCCGGAACGGGCGATCGTACCCAGGTTGCTTTCCAGCTCCTCCGCTGTCATGCCGCAACCGTGGTCTTCAATCACAAAGCGGCGGTTTTCCTTGTCAAGCGTCAGCTCGATCGGTAAGCTGTCGCGCGTGATGCCGGTCTTGCCATCTTTCATTGCGTTATAGTAAAGCTTATCCGTTGCATCCGAAGCGTTGGAAATCAGCTCCCGCAGGAAAATTTCTTTATGTGTATAAATCGAATTGATCATTAAGTCCAACAGGCGCTTGGACTCCGCCTTAAATTGTTTCTTTGCCATGATCGATGCACCTCTATTGATGAAATGATGTTAGCACTCTAACACTTCGAGTGCCAACACTGTAATGATAATACCATGGAAAGGAAAAATCAAGCCCTCCCTCCAAAATTCATTTTTTATTCAAAAAGAAATGGAAGTCGCATTGCAACAAAATAAAAAGGGCCACATCATAGCGATATGCCCCCTTTCTGCTATTTTGCTGCTTGTACTGCGTGAATTTTTACGGACTGCCTTTTCCTTTCTGCACGACGACCACATGAGGATAGGCGATTTCGATTCCTTCCTGCTCGTAGATTTTCTTGATATTTTCCTGCACCGTGCATTTCAGACTGAACGCAGTACCGTTGTCCTTGGCCCAAAGCGACGCGCGCAGCGTGACTGCGGATTCCGCCAGCGTCAGAACGACCACCTGTACCAGCGACACGCCGGCCGCAACCTGTTCGGGCGTACGCACATCAAGGAAGTCCGGCTGGCGGGCGATCTCCTGCGCGAGCAGCTCCTTTGCGCGGGCGATATCGGATTCATAGGTCACACCGATTTCGAGGAATGCGCAGACGCGGCTGTCGCCATAGTCCGCATTTTCGATAATCGAATTGTTCATCACGCTGTTCGGCACGATCACGCGCTTGTTTTCGTAGGTGCGGATAGCGGTGTGGTGCAGGGTGATCTCCTCGACCACACCGGAAATGTCGTTATCCACACAGCGCACCACGTCTCCAATCACAAACGGTTTGAACGCCAGAATCATCATCCCGCTGACTATGCTGCCCAGCGCCTCCTGCGATGCCAGACCGCCGACCACCGCGAGCACGCCACCCGCGGCCATCAGCTTGTTCATACCCGCGCTGAGCGCCGGTATGTTGGAAACGATCACCGCAAAACCTGTAAAATATAAGGCTGCGATCGCAAGATACCGGCAGAACGCCAATATCGTCGCGTTGCCGCTGCTGACCTGCTTCTGCCGGTCGATCAGCCGGAGCATAATCCGGTTAACCACCCGCACGCAGACCAGCGTCACAATACTTGTGGCCGCGATAAACAGTGCGGTCAGCGCGATGCCGGGCAAGCCGTTCTCTATCAAGTTTTCCTGCCAGCTCACCCAAGCATCCCTCCTTCCACCGAATCTTTAGTACGCAATACCCCAAACGACCATTTTATGCGCCGGTTTCCCGCATACCGGACATACGTCCGCGATATGCTCCTGCTCGAACGGCATGCAGCGGCTCGGCATACCGGTTTCCTCCTTGATCTTTTCCTCGCAGGCTAGGTCGCCGCACCACATGGATTTGATAAAGCCCGTATGCTCGGTGAGGATCGACTTCATCTCGTCAAGCGTCTTCGCGGTATAGGTGTGCTCCTCACGGTTTTTCAGCGCCTTCTGGAACAGGGCATCCTGAATTTCCTGCAGCAGCGCCGGAATTTTTTCCGTCAGCTCTTCAAATTTCACAACGGTCTTTTCACGGTTGTCACGGCGTACCAAAACACACTGCCCGTTTGCGATATCGCGCGGTCCGACCTCCAGCCGGAGCGGCACGCCCTTCATCTCGTACTCGGCGAACTTCCAACCGGGGCTGTTTTCGGACAGGTCGATCTTTGCGCGCACACCAGCTGCTTTTACCATTTCATAAATCTCCTGCGCCTTTTCGGTCACGCCCGGCTTATGGCTTGCCACCGGAATGACAACAAGCTGTGTCGGCGCAATACGGGGCGGCAGTACGAGACCTTCGTTGTCGCCATGTGTCATAATAATCGCGCCGATCATGCGCGTAGACATGCCCCATGAGGTCTGGTACATATATTGGAGCGTATTGTTCTTATCCGTGTACTGCATTCCGAACGCGCGCGCAAATCCGTCGCCGAAGTAGTGCGAGGTGCCGGACTGCAGCGCCTTGCAGTCATGCATCATGGCCTCGATGGTGTAGGTTTTCTCTGCGCCCGCAAAGCGTTCCTTTTCAGTTTTCTCCCCCTTGATGACCGGAATAGCGAGCCATTCCTCCGCAAACCTGGCGTAAATATTCAGCATACGGAGGGTCTCCTCCATCGCTTCTTCCGCCGTTGCATGGACAGTATGCCCTTCCTGCCACCAGAATTCCCGGCTGCGCAGGAACGGACGGGTGGTTTTTTCCCACCGGACCACGCTGCACCACTGGTTATACAGCTTTGGCAGGTCGCGCCAGGAGCGAACGATTTTCGCGTAATGCTCGCAGAACAGCGTTTCCGACGTCGGACGGACGCAAAGACGCTCTTCCAGCTTTTCCGAGCCGCCATGCGTGACCCAAGCCACCTCGGGCGCAAAGCCTTCAACATGGTCTTTTTCCTTCTGCAGCAGGCTTTCCGGTATAAAAATCGGCATCGCGACGTTTTCATGTCCGGTTTCTTTGAACATACCGTCCAGCGCCTGCTGGATGTTTTCCCACAGCGCCTGCGCGTACGGGCGCATAATAACGCAGCCCTTGACCGAGGAATAGTCGATCATCTCCGCTTTTTTCACGATATCGGTGTACCACTGCGCAAAATCCACATCCATGGATGTGATCTCGCTGACCAGCTTCTTCTGTTCTGCCATAATTGTATTCCCTCACCTTTTCCAAATAGATTTCATAAAATAACAATAGATTCTTATGTATCAAACAAAGGGGTAATCACTATGAACCTTTCTCAGTCCTTTTATGTCAAGCCTGCGGCTCATGAGGTCGTCGATACCACAGTATCCCTATATCTGGATCAGCGTCCCGCGGTTGTCGGGACAGTAGTGGATCAGAACGGGAAACCGGTTGAGGAAGCGCTTGTAACCTTTTACCGCGCAGACGCGCCCGCCACGCCTGTGAGCGCACTGTATACCGACGAGCTCGGCCGCTTCACCTTCGGCCCGCTGGAAGCCGGCCAGCTTTACCACGTGAAAGTTTTCAAGCGTTCCGACGCGATCCGCGCTCTGGAACAGGGGAACTAAGCCCTACCGCCGTCCCCCCAAGCAGCGTATCGCGTACAAAAAACTTTTTCATCCTTTACCCCCGATGCGCCAGACTATGAGTTGACCCCGACGCCGAGCGCATCCAGCCGTGCCTGCTCGACCGCGCATTCCTCTTCCGTATAGCCGGAAAATCCCATGCCCGGCGTGTTGACCAGCGCGCGCAGCCGGCCGTTCTCAATCGCATATTCGTAGGAGTGGTAATCCGCCATCCCCATCACATAGGTGTACTGTACACGCACCACACCCGCCTCCGCACAGGTGATCCGGTCAAAGGTCAGTCCATGCGCGGGCTGGTTCGCCAGCAGCACGGTTTCCGTACCGTCCGCCGCAATGCGTATCGCTTCGGTACCCGCCAGCGTAAAAACACCTGCACCATAATACCCTGGGCGTTCGTCTGCCGGCGAGGCCAACAGCACATAGCTGCCGTCTGCGGGGTCGATCTCACAGTCATATACCGGCTTGTCTGTGATCTGCAGCAGCTTGCCATCCTCTGCCCGATACAGCCCCGCCGTACCCCAGGCGCAGGAGCCGTTATCTGACAAGAGCTTCGGCGCATTCTCGCCCTGCCAGTAAGCCAATTCTTCCTCTGTCCACTGTGCCGCATCTTTCGGCAGGGGATATAGGTTTTCTACCGTGTAGCTTCCGGCCGGCTCACCGTCCCAGCTCCAGCCCGAGATCACCGTGTGTTCGGCCGTGATATTTTCCGTCAGCAGCAGGCCGCTGCTCAGGACAACGGACAGCCGATCCCCTGCTGCAAGCGGCAAGGCGCTGGCGCCGTTTTCGTCCAAACGGTAGAATTTATGCTCACCGGCCTGGAACACACAGCCATCATCCCCCTGCAGGCAGGACAGCAATGCGTCGCTCCCTTCTTCCTTTGTCAGAGAAAGCACCGCTTCAGTCTCCGCGCCGCGGACCGCATAGACCGTATCCCCCTCCGGCTCGCGGAACAGGAGGTAGTCTGTCTCTCCCGCGTATCCCATGATTTTCGCCGTGCTGCCCTCCGGACCGCGCAGCAGCTCTTCCGCTTCCAGCGTCTCCTCATCGAGACGGAAGCATACATAGTTCTGCCCTTCCGACGCTTTCTCGCCATACAGTTGATTCAAGGAGGATTCGTAATAATAAATTACATCGATTTCAGCATCCGCACAACGCACCACCGGCACGCCCGCAATCACACAGGACAGGCGGTAATCCATATCATTGAATCCGTGTAATGTATCCTGCATGTATGCGCGCGGCAAAACGTCCCACGCCGCCTTCTTGAACTGCTCCAAGGAGAATACGCTGCGGTCGATCAGCTTCTGCGCGACTGTAATGCCGTTTGTGTCCTCGCATTTGAGATAGTATTCTCCCAGCAGGCGTGCGGACAACGATACCGCGTCCCCGCGGACAAACCCCGCCCTGTCGCAGTTGCCCTCCTCATCTATGCCGTAAAGCCCCAGAAGGTCATAGTTTTCCTCATCCGTTGAGGCGCGCGCAAGAAATGTGCAGTACTGCCCATAGGTCACGCTTTCCTCCGCTCCGTATCTGGTTGCGGATACGCCGCGCGTCAGACCGCTTTGATACAGCCAGGCAATATAGGGGGCCGCCCATTCGGGTACATCGGTAAAGGGGTGCGTCCACGCTCCTTCCAGCGCGGTCTGCTCTGCGCCGAGGAAGCGCGTCAGCATCACAGCCGCCTCTGCGCGCGTCATGGGCTGTTCCAGCTCAAACCCCTTTTCCGTCCCTCGAAACAGGCCGAGGTCGTACAGCATCTGCGCCTGCGCTTCCGTGTCGCCCGGATAGGCGTTGTCGATCGTGCCGACGTTTGCCGCCCCTGCGGCAAACGTCATCAACAATACTGCAAAACAAGTGGCAGCCAGCTTTTTCATAGCCCTATCCCCTTTCAGTGGATTACCGCAGCTTTTCTTTCACCTCATAGGACAGCTTTTCGATGAACTCCACCAGCTCCATCGGCGTGGTCTCGCCGGTTTTGCGCTCGCGCACTGAAATGATGCCTTTCTCCTCGTCCTTGTCACCGATAACGACCATATACGGCACCTTATGCACCTGCGCCTCGCGGATCTTGTAGCCGATCTTCTCGTTGCGGTCATCCATGCTCACGCGGAAGCCCGCTTCGGTGAGCTGCCCCACGACCTCCTGCGCGCAGGGGATATTGCGGTCGGTCATGGGCATGACGCGCACCTGCTCCGGAGCGAGCCAGGTGGGGAACGCGCCTGCAAAGTGCTCGGTGATGACGCCGATGAAGCGCTCGATCGAGCCAAGCACCACGCGGTGGATCATAATCGGGCGGTGCTTTTCGCCGTCCGCGCCGATATACTCCAGCTCAAACCGCTCGGGAAGCTGGGAGTCCAGCTGAATCGTGCCACACTGCCAAGTGCGGCCGAGCGAGTCGGCCAGATGGAAGTCCAGCTTGGGGCCGTAGAACGCGCCGTCGCCCTCGTTGACCACATAGTCCTTGCCCATCTCGGTGATGGCTTCCTTGAGGATATCCTGGTTGTGTTCCCACTGTTCGACCGTGCCGATGTGGTCCTCCGGCATGGTGGACAGCTCGATCTTATAGCTCAGGCCGAACACCGAGTACACCTCGTCGAACAGCTTGACTGTGTTTTTAATCTCATCCTTCATCTGGTCTGGCGTCATGAAGATATGCGCATCGTCCTGCGTGAAGCAGCGTACGCGGAACAGGCCGTGCAGCGCACCGGACAACTCGTGGCGATGGACAAGGCCAAGCTCGCCCACGCGCAACGGTAGTTCGCGGTAGGAGTGCGGCTGGGACTTGTAGACCAGCATACCGCCTGGGCAGTTCATGGGCTTGATGGCAAAGTCCTCGTCGTCAATGACCGTGGTGTACATATTGTTCTTGTAGTGCTCCCAGTGGCCCGAACGCTCCCAAAGCTTGCGGCTGAGGATGACCGGCGTGGAAACCTCGACATAGCCGTACTTCTTGTGTACCTCGCGCCAGTAGTCGATCAGGGTATTCTTGAGCGTCATGCCGCCCGGCAGGAAGAACGGGAAGCCTGGGCCTTCCTCAGTCAGCATGAACAGGCCAAGTTCCTTGCCCAGACGGCGGTGATCGCGCTTCTTGGCCTCCTCCAGCATGTTCAGGTAGGCATCCAGTTCGTCCTTCTTGGGGAAAGCTGTGCCGTAGATACGCTGAAGCATCTTATTTTTGCTGTCGCCGCGCCAGTATGCGCCGGTGACGCTCATCAGCTTAATGCCGTTTCCCTTGACGCGGCCGGTGGTATCCAGATGCGGGCCGGCACACAGGTCGGTGAACTCACCCTGTTTGTAGAACGAGATGGTCGCGTCCTCAGGTAGGTCGTCGATGAGCTGCACCTTATATGGCTCGTCCTTTTCCTCCATCAGCTTGCGCGCCTCGGCGCGCGGCAGCTCGAAGCGTTCGAGCGGCAGCTTCTCCTTGCAGATCTTCTTCATCTCGGCCTCGAGCGCGTCCAAATTCTCCTGCGTAAAGGAGAACGGTGCGTCGAAATCGTAGTAGAAGCCGTTTTCGATCGACGGGCCGATGGCGAGCTTGACCTCGGGATACAGGCGCTTGACCGCCTGCGCAAGGATATGGGATACCGTATGACGGTAGGTGTCGCGGTATTCCGGATTTTCAAACGTGTACTTGTTTTCTTCGGACATAACAGTGTTCCTCCTTTTGTATTTTGGGGGGAGAACGAAAAAGCCCACCCCCGACATAAAATCAGGGGTGAGCATAAACCCACGGTTCCACCCTGCTTGCAAGCCCGTTTTCGGGCTTACCGCTCTGGAGTCCGTAACGAGGACGACACGCCGCGGCATACTGCGCTTTTCCGCCGCGGGGCTCGGGAATCGGTGCCGCTTTCTCCGCGCCTGCGGACGCTTTCAGCCGCGTCGTCCGCTCTCTGCCAGACGCTTGTTAGATACTTACGGGATTTCCGTCATCGCTTTTGCTTATGAATACATTTATATTATACCCCAATCCTTGCTTTGTCAACCGTTAATTCGCCGTTTCATAGCGGCCGGCAAACAAAATCTCGCCATTTGCGTTATCACGGATAACAAACCAGAACGGCTCATCCGCGGTGAACGTGCGCACCAGTTCGGGGCGGGACGGCAGCGCCGCGCCCGCACCATCCATCGCGGCGGTCACCGCCGCGGCTTCCGTGCCTTTTTCATCCACTGCGACGTATGTTTTGTGTACCACCGTGTCCAGGAAATGCTGCCTGGCCGGCAGTTCGGAGGGGTCGAGCATCGCGGTCAGATCCGCTTTTTCCGGCTCATACGCTGTCCGCACACCGAGCGCCTGCAGCGCTTCGTCCAACGGTGCGCCGTACTCCACCTTGAATCTGGGTATGGAGACCCGTACGTCACTATGGGTAAATTCTGCGTTGTCCAGAAGGTTCTGCACGTCCAGCTCATCGTCCGCTTTAATCAGGTACATGCTGAAATCCGCGTCGCGGAAGTATTTCCAGTTGTCGCCCTCCCAATTGTCCACCGCGTATTTGCGGTAATCCATCCTGAGCGCTTCCACACCCGGGGTGGAATAATAGCCGAAGACATCGGTCTGGTGCATCATGTCTACCGTGCCGGCCGTACCATCCGCATTCGTAAAGTCCGCCTTTTCCGTATGTGCGGGGGAAAACTCTTTTTCCCAAGCGGCCTTGAAGTACACCGCGTTGATCAGCGCGGTGACAAACTCGCGGTTGTCCTCGGTCAGGATGGTCGGGATCTTGCCATGCGTTTTCTCGTCCGCCCAGGCGTTGACCCGTTCGACCGAGTCCGCATTTGTGACCTCCTCCACCACGGCGCGGAAATATTCGTCCATTTCGCGCGCATAGTCCGGCAGGAACTCGCCCGCCCCGTCAAACCAGCTTTGATTGATCCAAAGGGAATTGGCGGTTTCGAGCGACATAATGCGCGCGTAGCCGTCATAGGTCGCAAGCTGCTCTTTCACAGTCTGGTTAAACGCCTCCAGATCCTCGATCTGCAAGGCATCGAGCAGCTCCCGCTGCGTTTCCCCCTTCGTACCATTCGCCAGCATGGCCAGGCACATCCGGATGGAATAAGGCGACAGCGACCAGTTGCCCTCCGCATCCACCGCACGGATAAGGGCGTCAGCGAAACCCGGCTTCTCCGGTGCGGCGACCGCGCTCATATCAAGCGCATTTGCGTTTGCAATCCACTGCGCCGCCTCGCTGCCGGCAACCAGATCATTCGGCCGGAAATCCAATGCGCTGGATGTCGTGCCATCCGGATAGCTGACATTACTTTCATCCGACATATCGATCACACCGTACATCCAGCACTTGCTCACACCGTTCTGCGCCCATTCCGCAATATTATACGGGTCGGGCGAACCGGTGCCGCAGCCCGCGGGGAGCGCGGTGTATCGATAATCCAAATACCGTCCGAGCAGCGCCGCCGCTTCCTGCCGCGTGATCAGGTCGTCCAAGCGCAGCACCGCTTTTTCCCCGTCCTGCGCCGCTCCGTTCAGGATCCATTTTGCAAACGTCCACTTGACCTCGTCGGATGCTTCCACGCCGTCGGTGAAGTATTCCTCCATGTCGATCCACGCGCTGTCTGACACGTCCTCGCCGGACGCCGACGCAAGCGCTTCCAAAAAGTCGCCGCGCGTGACCGTTTTTGGCAGTTTCCGCAGAGCATCCTCTGTCGGGTAGCCGTACACCTCCTGCTCCTGCGCTGCACCGGCGCATACTGGCACCCCCATGCACAACGCAAGCACCCAGGCCATTATCCGTTTTTTCACTTGAAATCCCTCCCATTCTTTCAGTTTACTGGTTAGACGACCGCCTCTTCCAAGTAGTTCCCATATTTAATGTCAAAGCTCCCTATATAGGGAGCTTGTTTAACATTTGAGCGCCTCGTCAGTGATATGAGCCGTGATCCGCTCATAAAAATCGCGTTTCTGTCCCTCGTCCGTAAAAGCAGAAAAAGGCACGATGACCGCGGAAAATTCATCTACGAAAATATAGTAATGGGCAGCATCCGACGCTGTGCGCTGGACCGCTTCATATTGATAGGTCGTATCCTCGTTTTCCCCCGCAAGCTCGAATTCATTTTCCCGCAGGGTCAATGTTTTGGGTCCGCAAAGCTGCTTGTTGTTGGCCCTTTGCAGGATGCGCTCCACATTTTTTACAACCTTCCGCTTCATATACCACGGCGTGCCGAAAAAACAGACCGCCGCAAGCGCCAAATATCCGACAACGGATACCACGCTCAGCGCCTTGAGCCAATACATCAGCGCCGTGCCGCCCAGCGCGACGATCACTGCGGAAGCGATCCGCGTCGTCAGGATGCTGCGCTGTACGACTGCGTTATTGGTATAGTAATTCAAATTGAAGTCGATATAGTCCTGCTTGGTGATATCATAATGAAGTTCCATAAAGCGGGCTCCTTTTACATTCTGCTCTTATTGTACCGAATATCTGCGCCAAATGCAAGTAAAAGCGGCGGCCTTTTCTCCGCAGTCTGTATGTCTGCTCGCTTGACAGACGCAGAATATTGGCATAGTATTATTTCCGGAAAGGAGATGTTCCATGAAGCGCGTTTTCCCTCGCATATTCCTGCCGCTCGTCTGCCTGCTGTACGCCTGCTTTCTGGTTCTTGACCTTACGGCGTTGGCCGACAGCACTTGGATCAAATACGTTTCCATACTGCTCTGCTTTTCCGCCGCCCTGCTCAACCATTCCTGTCAGGATGGGAGGCTTGTCGTACTCGCCCTGCTATTTACCGCCGCCGCCGATTGGTTTTTATTGGTCCAAAACCGGAATTATCTGTTCGGCGTATCGCTTTTCTGCATCGTGCAGTTTATCTACAGTATTCGCCTGTACCGACTGCGGGGCAGGCTGTGCTTTGCATCGCTTCCATTCCGCATACTGCCTTTGTCGGCGTTCTTTTTCGGTATCGATACGCTTTCCGCGCTTTCGGTCTTCTATTTTTCCAACCTGGCTGTCAACGCATGGGAAGGTGTGCTTCTGCGGTCCTGCGGCCGGAAGCATCGTCTGTTTGCCTGCGGGCTGCTTTTGTTTGTCTGCTGCGACCTCTGCGTCGGCGCATGGAATCTGGGGATCTTCCCGTCCTGCACGCATTTTGGCATGTGGCTCTTTTATTTGCCTTCACAGGTCTGTATCGCCCTTTCATCCTATCCACAAGGAGCAACAAAACAATGAAACCATCAAAATCCCTGTCTATCCTGCTGTCAGTTGTATTGGCGGTATTCTTTCTGTCTGCCGCAATCGCTTTCCCTATCCTGTGCCGCCCGTTCTATTATCAGCAAATCCACTTGCTTCAGCTCACCGAGCGGACTGGCTGGAGCGAGCAGACGATCCGTGAGGCTTATGATGAGGTCATGGATTATCTGGTGTTCGACGCCCCATTCGGCACGGGCGACCTCGTCTGGTCGGAGGATGGCCAAGCGCATTTTGCGGACTGTAAGATATTGTTCCAGCAGGACTTTGTCCTGCTGGGCGGCTCAGCCGCCGCGTTGGTTTTGCTTGCGCTGCTTGGCCACCGCTGCGGGCTCCGGTTTTACCGGTTCCGCGGGCGCGGGCCTGCATTTTGGTCGGCTGCCGCCATGGGCGTTGTTTACCTTATCATTGCGATTTGGGCGTTCTGCGATTTCAACAGCATGTTTACTGTTTTCCACCAGGTCTTTTTTCCCGGCAAGACCAACTGGGTATTCGACGCGCGCCTGGATGAAATCATCCTCATCCTGCCGGAAGCTTTCTGGGCAAGGACCGGCGCATTGGTCCTATTGCTCTCCTTTGGCGGGCTTTGTCTGGCCGCACTGGTCGGCGAACTGCTGTATCGGAAGAAAAAGCAGGCATTGCAATAAAAAGGACACAGGGTGCTTATCCTGCGTCCTTTTTTCGCATTATAGCTTACTTGGCCATGGAAGCGACTTCCGCCGCGAAGTCGTCCTGCTTCTTTTCAATACCCTCGCCCTTTTCAAAGCGCACGCACTTGGCCAGCTTGATCTCGCCGCCGAGCTCCTTGGCCACAGCCGCGATATGCTGTTCTACAGAAACCTTGTTCTCTTTGACAAATGCCTGCTGCAGGAGGCAGTTCTCCTCATAGTACTTGCCGATACGGCCCTCGACCATCTTGTGAATAATCTGCTCCGGCTTCGGCTTGGCAGCGGTCTTGTTCTCTTCAAGCGCCTGCGCCAACAGGATTTCTTTCTCCTTGGCCAGAGTCGCCTCGTCCACCTGGGACTTATCCATAAAGGACGGGTTCATCGCAGCCGCCTGCATGCCGATGTCCTTACCCAGCTCCTTAACAGTCGCATTATCTTTCAGATTGTCCGAAACCTGTAGGCCGACCAGCACGCCGATCACGCCGCCCATATGGTTATAGGCTACGTTGACCGTGGATTCGTCAAAGCGCTCAAAGCGGCGGATCTGGATGTTCTCACCAATCGTCAGTACCTTCTCCTGCAGGACTTCCTGAACGGTCAGGTCGCCCATCTTGCAGGTCTTCAGCGCTTCCACATCAGCGGGCGCCTCCTTGGTCACAACGCCAGCCAGATCAGCAACGAACTGCTGGAAGTCCGCGTTCTTGGCAACAAAGTCGGTTTCCGAGTTTACCTCGATAATCGCGCCCACGCCGTACTTATCGCATACGGTCGCGCAGACAACACCCTCGGCCGCGATGCGGTCCGCCTTCTTGGCAGCCTTGGCCAAGCCCTTTTCGCGCAGGAGCTCGATCGCCTTGTCAAAATCGCCGTCAGACTCGGTCAGCGCCTTCTTGCAGTCCATCATACCCACGTTGGTCATTTCGCGGAGCTTTTTTACGTCAGCAGCAGTAAAAGCCATTTTTATATTCCTCCATCATTCTATTTCAAAACAAAACCGTAGGGCGCGACGACCTCGGCGCGCCGGGTCGTCGCGCCCTACGAACAACTCACTAATTTCTATGCAGTTATGCTTATGCCTGCGCGGAAGCCGCTTCAGTCTCTTCCGCCTTTGCTTCAACCTCAAGCTGCTCGCCCTGCTTGCCTTCCAAAACGGCGTTCGCCATGGTCTGGGAGATCAGCTTGATCGCGCGGATGGCGTCGTCGTTGCCTGGGATGACATAGTCGATCTCGTCCGGATCGCAGTTTGTGTCAACGATCGCAACGATCGGGATACCCAGCTTGCGAGCCTCGGCAATCGCGTTCTTCTCCTTGCGGGAGTCGACCACGAACAGCGCGCCCGGCAGCTTCTTCATTTCCTTAACGCCGCCCAAGTACTTTTCGAGCTTGGCGATTTCGAGCTGGAGCTTGATGACTTCCTTCTTCGGCAACAGGTCGAACGTGCCGTCCGCCTGCATCTTCTGCAACTGGTTCAGACGCGCGATACGGGTACGCATGGTCTTGAAGTTGGTCAGCATGCCGCCCAGCCAGCGCGCATTGACATAGAACTGGCCGCAACGCTCCGCCTCTTCCTTGATCGCGTCCTGCGCCTGCTTCTTGGTGCCGACAAACAGGATAGACTCGCCCGCAGCGGCCATATCGCGCACGAAGAAGTATGCTTCCTCAAGTTTCTTTACAGTTTTCTGCAGGTCAATGATATAGATACCATTGCGCTCGGTGAAGATGTAGGTCGCCATCTTCGGGTTCCAGCGGCGGGTCTGGTGGCCGAAGTGTACACCGGCCTCCAAAAGCTGCTTCATAGAGATTACTGCCATTTTCATTTTCCTCCTTGGTTGTTTCCTCCATCCCTGATCATCTGACAGCGGCAACAGGCCGTTCGGCCCGTCACCGGCCGCTTTCATCACAGGATGTGCGAATTCATGCTCTAATAGTATAGCGCTGTACGCATCCAATGTCAAACATTATTTACTGATTTTCGCTTATTTTTTCCAAAAGCAATACGGTCTATACGCTTATCCCCACGCATCTTTCCATGCGCTCCCGCTTATTTTTTCCAGCGGACCAGGATATAATCCTCTCCCAGCGTTTCGATGCAGTTCCAGGGGATCACACAGTCGTCGCGCGAAAACAGGCTCATGATGCCGCCTTGCCCTGGGACAACGATCGCCGTGATCTGTCCGCAGACCGGATCGAACACTAGATCGCATACTTCCCCCAAACGCGCTCCATCGCACAGGTTGATCACTTCCCTGCAATGCAGCTCGGAAAAACGCATCGCTCCCATCCCTTCACTCTCCCAACGCCCTTTTGAGATAGCTTTCTGTGCTTTCCCCTGACGCACGATTATACCGCCCCATTTCATACAGGCATGATGGATCGCCTGTAACCAAATTCATCCGTTCCTCACATCCGAGCGTACATAGAAACCCCATTTCGCGCAGCACCTGCTCGCTTTCATCCGAGCATGCGCCAAACGGATAGGTATAGCACTGCGGCTCCGGCAGCCCATTCTCGGATAACAGTTCCTGTGTCTGACCGGTATCCTCCCGCAGCAGGCTTTCATAGGTGGTCTGGTCCTCCCCCCGCCTGCGCAGGCAGCCGCGGCGCTCCCCGTATTCGTGCAGGTTCCAGGAATGGTTCTGCACCTCAAAAACATCCTGCATTTCGCGCAGCCTGTCGATCGTCAAATGCGACCAGTAGGCGTTTTCCACGCCGCTTTCCGTATACTGGTCGGTCTGGCAGCCTATGATCGAAACGACCGCCCGCATGTTCCGCTGCTGCAGCAGCGGATATGCGTAAACATAATTGTTATAATACCCGTCGTCAAACGTGATCATCACAGGCTTTTCCGGCAGTGGCTCACCTTTATGTACATAGGCGAGCAGGTCGGAAACCGTAACTGTCTCGTAGCCCCGTTTTTGTAACGCATCCAGGTCCTCTGCCAGCACGGATGGCGAAACGACATATTTCCCCTGACGGGCGCTGTCTTTTAAAATGCTATGGTACATCAGGATCGGCAGCCTGACGCCGTTCTGCTCCCCAAACACCGCGTTTGTGTCGCCGCGCTGCAGCAACACCAGCGCAAAGCAAAGCACGATAACCGTACACACCGCCTGAAATGCTGTGTGACGAAAGCCCAGCTTCAAAAAAATCCCCCCTCGGACCGCTTCCATGCTTCTCAGCACAGCGTATGCCCGCCGGGGGAATTTTATGAATCCGCAGCGCTCCGCGCCACGCGCTATTTTTTATATTTTGCAACGCCTTCCGTATAGAGGTTACCGCCGACGCAGTCCTGTGAAACAATCGCGCTGAAGTTTTCCACCGTCAGCCGCTTGACCGATTCGCAGCCCAGTTCCTCATAGGCGATCACTTCCACCCTTTTGATAGACGCCGCCTTGGCCGCGCCCGCGCCGCCGATCGCGACCATATACACCGCTCCGTTGCGCGCCATCGCATCCTGCACTGCTTGGCAGCGTATGCCCTTGCCGATCATGCAGGAAAGGCCCGCATCCAGAAGTCGCGGCGCAAAGGGATCCATACGGCCCGATGTTGTCGGTCCGACCGAACCGATCACCTGCCCCGGCTTGGCCGGCGTTGGCCCCGCGTAGTAGATTGCCGCTCCCTCTAACGCAAACGGGAGCGCTTCTCCCGCATCCATAGCCGCGACGATTTTTTTGTGCGCCGCATCACGGGCGGTATACACTGTTCCGGTTAGGGAGACCGTATCGCCGGCACGGAGCTTGGAAGCCATCTGCTTTAGCTCCTCTGTTTTCAGGTCATAGTGCGCCATTGCTCATTCCTCCGTCTTGATCCGCAGATTACTCAGTACATCGCGCAGGCCGGATTTGCTTTTGTCCGCTTCGCTCTTTCCAAGCGCGGCCGTAATGCGGTCGATCTCTCCCAGCACTTCCCCCGCTTTGCGCGCCATTTCCGCCGATTCCTGCTGACTGCGCGCCAAAACCGTCCGATAGTTCTCTTTCGCCGTATCGAGCTGGCGTTTGACCTGCTCGATCATCTCAAGCGACTGGCGGCGCAGCTTTTGCAGCTCGCTTTTGGCATCCTCCTCGATCTGCTTCGCCCGCCGGTAAGCCGAAAGCTCCATCTCTGCGATTTTCTCCTTGGAGGCATCGTACTCCCCGCATTTCTGCGCCAGCTTGGTATTTTCCGCAGTCAGGCGGTCATTTTCCGCCGCAAGCGATTCCGCCCGCGCGTTCTGTGCTTCGATTTCGGTCGTCTGCAGGGTAAAGCCCTTTTCGATCTCATCGAGCTTCGCTCTGATTTTATCGGTATCCAGCGTCATCTGCCCTAGCCGTTCCAGCAGCTCCGCGTTTTTCTCCGTCAGCTTTTCATTTTGCCCGCGCAACTCCCCCATCGCGGCCTGCGCCTCCGCCAGCTGCCGGCGAAGCTCCTCGGTTTCCGAAAAGTACCTGGTATCTGTTTCCTCTATGTATCGCAGCACGTCTTCCCGCTTAAACCCACCGAAAACGACGCCGCGGAACCCCTTGCTCTGCTCATCCATGACATTATCCTCCACTATACGATCTTCTTTAAGTATAGCAAAGCCGGACCTTTCTGGCAATAAAAAGATCATCCCCCCTCGTTCTTCCCCATTTTATCGGGCAAAACAGACGCGCATCCTCGGATTTCCGCTTGCAATCCCGAAGCAAAAGTGCTATGATAAGTTCATCACGCTAAATCGGAGAAAGATATTATGTTAGAGCTGAAAGATTTCGAAGCGGCGGCCGACCGCCTGAAGAATGTGATCCATAACATCCCGCTGTCCACTTCCGGCACCTTTTCTGCCATGAGCGGCGCGGAAGTCTATCTGAAGTACGAGAACCAGCAGAAAACCGGTTCATTCAAGGTGCGCGGCGCATACAACAAGATTATGAAGCGCTACGCCGAGGGCGACCTCCATGCGGTCGTCGCCTCGTCCGCAGGCAATCACGCGCAGGGCGTCGCGTTCGCAGCCAGTTCGGTCGGCGTAAAGTCTACCATCGTCATGCCCCGTTCCACACCGATTGCAAAGGTGTCCGCGACGCAGGGCTACGGCGCTGAAGTTGTGCTTGCCGGCAATATCTATGACGAAGCCTATGCCAAGGCCTGTGAGATCTGCGAGGAAACCGGAGCCGAGTTCATCCATCCGTTTGACGACGAGGATGTTATGGCCGGTCAGGGTACGATCGCACTCGAGATTCTGCGCGATCTTCCGTTCGTCGATATCATTTTTGTCCCTGCGGGCGGCGGCGGGCTGATCTCCGGTATCGCGGCCTGCGCCAAGCAGATCAATCCGCGCATCCAGATTGTCGGTGTACAAGCAGAGGGCGCGCCGGCCATCGCCAATTCTTTCCGCGCGGGTACGCTCCAGCCATCGGATACGGTCCGGACCATCGCGGACGGTATCGCGGTCAAGTGTCCCGGTGAAAACACGTTCCGGTATATTCAGCAATATGTCGACCGTGTTGTCACGGTCTCCGATGAGGAGATTGCTTCCACCGTACTCCTGCTGCTTGAACGCTGCAAGCAGGTCGTGGAAACCTCCGGCGCGGCGCCCCTGGCGGCCGTACTCAACAACAAGGTGGATGTCAAGGGCAAAAAGGTCGTCTGCGTGCTTTCCGGCGGCAATATTGATGTGTCTTTCATCCATAAGATCGTGGAAAAGGGGCTTGTCACTCGCTGCCGCCAGTTGAAATTCTCGGTGCTGATGCCAGACGTACCCGGCGCGCTCGAACGTTTTGCACATCTGGTGGCCGAGCAGAACGCCAACATCATTCTGTTCCAGCATGACCGAGTGCAGGCTGATCTGGATATCGGCGAAGCGATCATCCAAGTCGTCTGCGAGGTCGGCGGCGTTGAGCACGCCAAGCGTCTGCTTGACGACTTGAGCAGGCAGGGCTATCAGGTTTTCACCTCACAGATTTAAAGGAGAAATAAATAAAGCTGCAGACATTGAGTCTGCAGCTTTATTTATTTGCGATTACGGATTGGGGGAGGTCGTTACGCCGGTCCCATTATCCACAGCCGCGCCGTTGTTGTTATTGTTATCGTTTCCGGTCAGTGCATCGCCGACATCCTCGGCGCCGTCTTTGATGGCGTTGCCCGCGTCGTCCACGCCATCGACTATGTCGTCTCCGACTCTATCCGCATCATTTCCAATGCTGTTATCCATCGTGTCGTTTTGATCATTCTGGCTGTCCGTAACCGTATTATCCGCATCGTCTTTATTTTGGTCGTCGGACGTATTGGAGCAGCCGCAGCCAATCAGCATTGTCATCATGGCCAGTAACGCAACAAGCTTTTTCATTGCATTTCCTCCTTTATATTTGCTCATAGTATAGGAGGATGCAAAAAAATTTATACATGAAACTCGATTTTTTTCATATGCGCAAGCACAACGGAACAAGTCAGGCCGGTCACAAGCCCAAGCGGGACGCTCATCACCAGCAGGAAAGGCAGATACGCCGCAACTGCCGCTGTCTGCATCCAGAATATTGCCGCAAGCACCTGCCCGATATTATGTGCCGCCGCCCCGGCCACACTGACACCCAGCAGAGAGCAGAACCGCCCTTCCAGCCGCAGCAGCAGGTACATGGCAACCAAGGAAAGCAGCCCCCCAAGCAGGGAAAACAGAAACGCGGTCACGCTCCCCATCAGTACCGAGGAAATCGTCACGCGGCATACCAAAATAAAAAACGCGTCCCGCACCGAAAGTCTTGTCAGCGCAAACAGGGTCACCACGTTTGCAAGGCCGAGCTTGACGCCGGGTACCGGCACGACCGCATCCAGTGGAAACAGCCGCTCGGCCAGCGACAGTACGATCGCGAGCGCGGTCAGCAGGCCGCAGAACGATACCTTTTTCGCTTTCATCCTTCCGCACACTCCCCTCTAACTTACGATCGCGTCAATATCGCTCTGCCCGCCTGTGATTTTCAGCACAACGCGGTTCGGGAGACAGACCGCCACCTGGCCGGCACGCGTTAATGTTCCGGTCCTGACGCAGACCTGGTCGCGGCAATCCGCATACTGCATTTTTGCCGTTTTGCCAAGCAATACCACTGTATTATGTCCATCAAGCTCGATCGTCCGGTCGGTCTGTTCCTCCAGTGCGACCCGCTCCACCAGACTGCCGTCTTTCCAGACCTCCGCATAAAGCCGGTCGCCCACCGCCTGCATTGCCAGCACAGCGGCCAGCGCGGCCGCCACCAGCAGCACCGCGCCGATAATCACGGCGTCTCCCCACTTCATTCTACTGCGCATAGGTATACCCTTTTTCCTCACCTAAAAACGAAAAGGTACAGAGCTCGCCGACCTGCTGCGTCGTGTAAACCTGCCGGTCCGCTGTGATGAAAACAGCGGCGATCTGATTTTCGGCGCAAAACATCATTCCCTCCTCAAGCCCCATGACAAACAGCGCGGTCGTCAGCGCATCCGCACGGGTAGAGCTTTCGTCGATCACGGTCACGCTGCGCAGGCCGCTTTCCGCCGGATAACCAGTAGCGGGGTCAAAAATATGGTGGTACCGTTTCCCATCCTGCTCAAAATAGCGCTCATAGTCGCCCGAGGTGACAACCGACAGGTCTTTTACCGCGACCGTTGCCAAATAATCCGCGCTGTTATCCGGATCTGCAATACCGACAACCCAGTTCCCTCCGTCGCGGTCGGGATTCTCGCCGAACGCCCCAACATTGCCGCCGAGACGGGCCAGCACGCTCCATGTCCCCGAACGGTCCCGTTGTTCCCAAGCCGCCTGAACCTCGTCCGTTGCAAACCCTTTGCCAATGCCGCCAAGGTCAAGCTGCGCACCGTTCAGCAGGCGCACCCGTCCGTCTCCTAGAAGCTCGATATTCTCATAGCCTACGCCGGACAGCGCCTGCTCGATCTCATTCTGGGACGGTACCCTGGCGTCCTCCGTATTGATACCCCACAGATCGGTCAGCGCAGCCATCGTTGGGTCAAACGCGCCGCCGGTCAGCTTCGCGTACTCCACCGCATCAGCGATTGCCGCATAGGTATCCTCAGCCACCGTGCAGACCGCCCCCTCCGCGTGGTTCAAACGGTAAAGGTCGCTGTCCTCTCTTGTGCGGGAAAGCGCCGGTTCCAGTACGTTTACACGCTGTTCCAACTCCGTTGCCAGTTCCTGCGCCGCTTCGGAATCCTCCGCGCCTTCCCCGCATACCGCTATGGACATAAACGTGTCCATGGCAAAAAAATCTGTGCTGCAGACGTTTCCGCTGCCGGAGCACCCTGACAGGCACAAAAGCGCCGCAAGCAGCGCAGCTATCCGTTTCATCGCAATACCATTCTCCCGCATGCAAAATATGTATCATTATAATACAATCATGAAAAAAACACAAGCGCGCCGCTCTCCAAAGTAAAACAGTACGCACCGCCGGCCGGCAATGCGTACTGTTTTGTTGTAACTTTAGACGTAAAACAGGATATCGGAATACGTCGGGAACGGCCAGTATTTCTTGCCAACCAGCAACTCCAGATCGTCCGCAGGCTGACGCACTGCGTTCATGATCGGGATGACCATATCATGATAGTAATTCGACAGGCGCTTGGCATCGGCCTGCGGCGCCTGTGCAATGGCGTCGCTCAATTCGCCGCATTTTCTGTACAACTCCTCTGTCAACCCACAGACCTTGCGCAGCAGGTCAACCTCCATCGTATTGGATACGCCGACCTCTTTTTTGTTCCTTGCCGTTTGCGCCAACTCATTCTGGAACGTTGTGCAGGCGGGGAGTATCTCTTCCCGCGCCATATCGGCCATTGTCAGCGCTTCGATATGCAGCGTCTTATAATATTCCTCCAGCAGCGCCTCTTCGCGGGATTCCATCTCGATGCGGGTATAAACGCCATGCGTTGCAAACAGGCGGATGTTTTTCTCATCCGTGTAGTGCGGCAGCGCCTCGGCAGTCGACTTCAGGTTGAGCAGGCCGCGCTTTTCCGCTTCTGTAATCCAAGCGTCGTCATAGCCGTTGCCGTTGAAAATAATTCGCTTGTGAGCCTTGATCTCGCGCTTAATCAGCTCATGTAGCGCGCTCTCAAAGTCGGCGGCGCTTTCAAGCTCATCCGCAAACAGGCGCAGCTCCTCCGCGACCGCAGTATTAATCATGATATTGGGGCAGGCAATGTTGATCGCCGAGCCCAGCATGCGGAATTCAAACTTGTTTCCGGTAAAGGCGAACGGGGAGGTGCGGTTGCGGTCGGTTGTATCCTTCGGAATGTCCGGCAGCGCGGATACGCCGAGATCCATCTTGGTCTTGGTCATATCCGTATAGTCCGCATCCGACTCAATCGCATCCAGGATTGCCTGCAGTTCGTCGCCAATGAACATGGAAACGATGGCGGGAGGCGCTTCGTTCGCGCCCAAGCGGTGGTCGTTGCCCGCGGACGCAACCGAGATGCGCAGCAGGTCCTGATATTCGTCCACAGCCTTGATAACCGCAGTCAGGAACAGCAGGAACTGCGCGTTTTCGCTCGGCGTCCTGCCGGGCTCGAGCAGGTTTTCGCCCGTATCCGTGGAAAGCGACCAGTTGTTGTGCTTGCCCGAGCCGTTGACGCCCTCGAACGGTTTTTCATGCAGCAGGCAGATAAAATTATGCTTCTGCGCGACCCGCTTCATGACCTCCATGGTGAGTTGGTTATGGTCGGTCGCAATATTGGCTGTGGTAAACACCGGCGCCATCTCGTGCTGGCAGGGCGCGACCTCGTTATGCTTGGTCTTGGAAAAGATGCCGAGCTTCCACAGTTCTTCGTCCAGTTCCTGCATGAACGCCGCCACACGCGGGCGGATGGAGCCGAAGTAGTGGTCCTCCATCTCCTGTCCCTTCGGCGGCTTTGCCCCGAACAGCGTGCGGCCGGTGAAAATCAGGTCCTTGCGCTTGGCGTAGTCCCGTTTATCGATCAAAAAGTATTCCTGCTCCGGCCCGACCGTCGTTGTGACGTGGCGGACCTCCTTGCCGAACAGCTTCAGCACGCGGCAGGCCTGTGCGCTGATCGCTTCCATCGAGCGCAGCAGCGGCGTCTTTTTATCGAGTATCTCACCCGTATACGAACAGAACGCAGTCGGGATATACAGCGAGCCATCCTTGACAAAGGCGTAGCTCGTCGGATCCCAGGCCGTGTAGCCACGCGCCTCGAAGGTCGCGCGCAGGCCGCCAGAGGGGAACGAAGACGCGTCCGGCTCGCCCTTGATCAGTTCCTTGCCGGAAAACTCCATCATCACGCCGCCGTCGTCCGTCGGAGAGATAAAGGAATCATGCTTTTCGGCCGAAATGCCGTTGAGCGGCTGGAACCAGTGGGTATAGTGCGTTGCGCCCTTGGAGAGCGCCCAGTCTTTCATCGCTGTCGCCACAACGGCGGCAACGTCCGCATCGATCGCAGTCCCTTCCCGCATGGTCTTTTTGAGCTTGCGGTAAACATCCTTCGGAAGACGCTCCTTCATCACGGTCTCGTTAAAGACCATGCTGCCAAAAAGCTCGGGGACGTTCCTTGCCGTGTTCATACACATATCGCTCCTTACTACTCTGATATAGATTTTTCGTGATAACAATAAATAATCAGCCTGTTATTTGCTGCCCATATAACCATATAAAACAAGCGCTGCGGGGATGGTTTCCCACAGCGCGTTCTGCTGTTTACAAAAGAATTATAATCCGCATGCTTCCGGCTTGTCAAGGCCTCCTCCTCGTCTTTTTCCTCTTTGTTTAATCTGTACAGGTATCTTACGCGCGGGCGGTCCGTATTTTTCAGAATCCGCAAAGCGCCCGCTTCTTCCCTTTCCGTCGCATTGTCCGATTTCTTCATTTTTTGTATGATACCACCCAAAACCAGCCTTCGGGATACGACAAAATTTTTCCGGTTTTTTTCAATTGGGTAGAGAAATCGGAAAGGAATTATGCTATACTAAATTACATATGGGTTGCGGTGCGTGAAACGCGTATGCACGCCTCGAAAAATGATCTTCAAGGAGGGGAAACCGCGTGAAGCTGTCTTTTACCAAAATGCACGGCTGCGGCAATCATTATATTTATTTCAACTGCTTCGACCAGGCTGTACCCGATCCGGAGGCGCTTTCCATCCGGCTGAGCGAGCCGCATTTCGGCATCGGTGGCGATGGTATCATCCTGATATCTCCATCCGACCGGGCAGACGCGCAGATGCGGATTTTCAACGCGGACGGTTCGGAGGGCCGGATGTGCGGAAACGGCATCCGCTGCGTCGGCAAATACCTGTATGACAACGGCATGGTAAACGGACGGACAGCGGTCACGGTCGATACGCTTTCCGGTGTCAAAAGGCTCAAACTCGACGTTCGGGACGGCAGGGTTCAGTCTGTCCGCGTGGATATGGGCGCCGCCATTCTCCTGCCGCGCGATATACCGGCCGATTTCGAAGGCGATTCCGTCGTCGGCGCGCCGCTTGTGGTGGATGAAAGGGTTTATCACGTCACCTGTGTCTCCATGGGCAATCCGCACTGCGTAATCTTCCTGTCCGAGGATATCGATAGTCTCGACCTCGCGCGGATCGGACCCAAATTCGAGCATCACCCGCTCTTCCCTGCGCGCATCAACACGGAATTTGTCAATATCCAATCCGATGGCAGCCTGAAAATGCGCGTGTGGGAGCGCGGCTCGGGCGAAACTTGGGCCTGCGGCACCGGCGCGTGCGCCGTGGGCGTCGCGGCCTGCCTTACAGGGCGCGCGGAAAAAGGCAGCGATATCACCGTCCGCCTGCGCGGCGGTGATCTGAACATTCAATATACCGACGAAACCGTGTTCATGACGGGCGCGGCAACCACAATTTTTGAGGGGGAAATCGAGATATGACAAAGTACATCTTCGTAACCGGCGGCGTTGTTTCTGGTCTGGGCAAGGGCATCACGGCCGCGTCGCTGGGACGCCTGCTGAAAAGCCGCGGCCTCAAGGTGGCCGCGCAGAAGCTCGACCCCTACATCAACGTCGACCCGGGTACGATGAGCCCGTTCCAGCATGGCGAGGTCTATGTAACGGACGATGGTGCGGAAACCGATCTCGACCTCGGCCACTATGAACGCTTTATCGACGAGGACTTGAACAAATTCTCCAACCTGACCACCGGCAAGGTCTACTGGAACGTGCTCAACAAGGAGCGCGCCGGGGAATACCTGGGCGAAACCGTGCAGGTCATCCCCCATATTACCAATGAGATCAAGTCTTTCATTTATTCGGTCGGCAAGAAGACCTCGGCCGACGTTGTCATTACCGAGATCGGAGGTACAACCGGCGATATCGAATCCCAGCCGTTCCTTGAGGCGATCCGCCAAGTCGCGACCGAGGTCGGCCGCCGCAACTGCCTGTTTATCCATGTAACGCTCGTCCCCTACATCTCCGGCTCGAACGAGCCGAAAAGCAAGCCCACCCAGCATTCGGTCAAGGAGCTGCGCGGCCTCGGCATTTCCCCGGATATTATCGTAGCGCGCGTCGATCAGCCTATGGATGACGACATCAAAAGGAAGATCTCCATGTTCTGCACCGTGCCGGAGGACTGCGTAATTGAAAACCGTACGCTTCCCGTACTGTATCAGGCGCCCATGATGCTGGAGGAAAGCCACCTGTCCGATATCGTCTGCCGCGAGCTGGCCATCGGCGCGCCCAAGGGCGACATGAGCGAGTGGGTCGCCATGCTCGAGCGCATCGCAGCGCGCAAGGCGCATGTCCGGATCGCGCTGGTCGGCAAATACGTTAAGCTGCACGACGCATACCTGTCCGTTGCGGAAGCCCTGCAGCACGGTGGCTATGAAAATGAATGCTTTGTCGATATTGAATGGGTGGATTCGGAGGAGATCAACGACTCGACCGTGGACAAGCTGCTCGGCGAGGTCGACGGCGTCATCCTCCCCGGCGGCTTCGGCCCGCGCGGCATTGAGGGCATGATCTGCGCCGCCAATTATGCGCGCACACAGGGCATCCCCTATTTCGGCATCTGTCTGGGCATGCAGATTGCGGTCATGAGCTATGCGCGCAACGTGCTGGGCTTTGAAGACGCTAATTCGAGCGAGTTTGATCCGGATTCCACGCATCCGGTCATCGACCTGATGGAAAGTCAGCAGGGCGTTTCCAAAAAAGGCGGTACGATGCGTCTGGGCGCTTATCCATGTAAAATTCGTCCGGACACCATCATGTCTGCGGCCTATGGCACGGAAATGATTTCCGAGCGCCACCGCCACCGTTATGAATTCAATAATAATTTCCGTGAGCAGATCGAAAAACAGGGTATGCTGATTACAGGCACCTCGCCCACCGGCGAGCTGGTTGAAACAGTCGAGATCCCAAACCATCCGTTCTATATCGGCGTACAGTTCCACCCCGAATTCAAGTCCCGCCCCAACCGCGCGCATCCGCTGTTCAAGGCGTTTGTTGCAGCATCGCTGGAAAGGAGCAAAAAACATGCAGATTAATCAAAATTTTGACAATATCGCGCAGAGCTATCTGTTTTCCACCGTAGCCAAAAAGCAGCGCGAATTTCAGGCCGCCCATCCGGAAGCGGATGTGATCAAGCTGTCCATCGGAGATGTAACCCGTCCCCTGGTTCCTGCTGTGATCGACGCGCTGCACGCGGCGGTCGAGGATCAGGCCCGGCAGGAAACCTTCCACGGCTATGGCGACGAGCAGGGCTACAGCTTTCTGCACGAAGCGCTGGCCGGCTATTACCGGACGCATGGCGTTTCGCTTGATACCGATGAAATCTTTATTTCGGACGGCGCAAAAAGTGATCTCGGCAATATCCTCGACCTGTTCAGCGCAGATAATACCGTCCTGGTTCCCGATCCGGTCTATCCCGTCTATGTCGATACCAATGTCATGGCCGGCCGCAAGGTGATTTTTGCGGACGCCAACGCGGGAAACGGCTTCCTCCCGCTGCCGGATGCCGGCACAGCGTGTGATATCATCTATATCTGCTCCCCGAACAACCCGACCGGCGCCGCATATGACCGTGCCGGACTTCAGGCATGGGTGGAGTACGCCAACGCGCAGCATGCTGTTATCCTATATGATGCGGCTTACGAATGCTTTATCGAAGACACCGGTCTCCCCCGCTCCATTTATGAGATCGAGGGTGCCAAAACCTGTGCGGTCGAGTTCTGTTCGTTCTCCAAAATGGCCGGCTTCACCGGAACGCGCTGTGGCTGGACGATCGTCCCTAAGGCTTTGGCTGATGGAAAACTCAACAAAATGTGGCTGCGCCGCCAGACCACAAAATTCAACGGCGTACCCTATATCGTACAGAAAGGTGCGGCGGCCTGCTTTACCGAAGCGGGCATGCAGCAGATTCGGGAAACGCTCGGCTATTATAAGCAGAATGCCAAAGTGCTCAGCGAAACGCTCGATTCGCTCGGCATCTGGTACACGGGCGGTAAAAACAGCCCATATCTCTGGCTGAAATGCCCGAATAGCATGGATAGC
This sequence comes from Intestinibacillus sp. NTUH-41-i26, assembly GCF_032769475.1. Classification (GTDB taxonomy): domain Bacteria; phylum Bacillota; class Clostridia; order Oscillospirales; family Butyricicoccaceae; genus Agathobaculum; species Agathobaculum ammoniilyticum. The sequence goes on along the minus strand of NZ_CP136477.1, from coordinate 1,449,527 downwards.
TGGACGTTCTTTGACTACCTGCTGGAACACGCCCATGTGGTCGGCACGCCCGGCGCCGGCTTTGGCAAGAACGGCGACGGTTTCTTCCGCCTGACCGCGTTCGGCGACCAGCAGCGAACGGTTGAGGCGGCAGAGCGCCTGAAAAAGCTGCTTGGATAAGATAAAAAGGGCTGTCTCTTCGGAGTCAGTCCTTTATCCTTTGATCGGAGGGGTGTTATGGGTCTTATTTTTACAAAAACCTGTGTACTTTGCTGCAAAACCTTGGATGCTGACGCTGGGAAAGCCGCCATGCTTTGTCCTGCCTGCGCAAAGGCCGTGCGGGAGCAGTACCGATGCACCGAGCGGTTCCAGATCGACGGAGCCGATGATGCCGCCGCACCGCTTCTTTACACCGGTGCGGTCGCGGACGCGGTCAAGCGTTTCAAATTCAAGCACCGCCAGCACTATGCAGACTGGTTCGCCGCGCAGACCCTGCCGGTCTTAGCGGAGCGACTGGACACCTGGATGCCTGATCTTGTCACATTTATCCCCATCGGTGTGCTCCACTGGTACCAGCGCGGCTATAACCAGGCGGAGCTGCTCGCGCAGCGGATCGCCGCCCCGTTTTCGCTTTCCTGTGCCGCCACGCTGTGGAAGCGGCCGTTTACCCCCAAGCAGTCTGGCCGAAAGGACGCGGCGGCGCGGGAGAAGAACGCGAAACGCGCTCTGTGGATACGCGCCGGCATCGACCTTTCCGGTAAATCCGTTGTCCTTGTAGACGATATTATCACAACCGGTTCGACGGCTGCCGCGGCGGTCAAGCTGCTGCGCGAAATGGGCGCGACGCATGTTTATGTGCTTGCCCCTACCAGAACGCCGTCCGGCCGCAGAGATTAAAAAAGCAGGGAGATGGTGCTACCATCCTCCCTGCTTTTTCCATTTCAGTCGTCCCGCTCATCTCCCCAGAAAAACAGCGCAACCGTCCCTGGGCCGGTATGCGCACCGATTACTGTGCCGATACTGTTTATGGAGACCCTGCCGTTCAGATGCGGGAATCGCGCCTCTACCATATCCGCTACCGCGCGCGCATCTTCCATGCATGCGGACTGCGAAATAAAGCATTTTCCGCTGTAATCCAGTCCATTTTCCGCATGCTGCTCCATCATTTTAACAATTTCGGAAACGACCGCTTTTTTGCCCCGTATTTTCTTCTGGGGAACCAGACGGCCCTCAAAATCCACGTTGAGCAGCGGACAAATCCCCAGCAGCGTGCCAAAGGTTGCTGCAGCGGGTGAAATTCGGCCACCGCGCTTAAAGCTGGTCAGGTCGGTCGCAAAAAACCAGTGGTGGAGCCGGAGCTTGTTCTGTTCCACCCATGTGTGCAATTCATCAAGCGACATACCCGCGTCGCGCTTATCGCAGGCCGCATCCACCAGCAGCCCATAGCCGGAGGATGCCGCCAGCGTATCCACCACATAAATCTTCCGTTCCGGATATTTCTCCCGCATTTCTTCGGCCGCAATACAGGCGGACGCGCAGGAGCCTGACAGTCCGCTAGAAAATGACAGATGCAGGATTTCTTTCCCCTCCTGCAGCAGCGGTTCGAACAGCCGCTTGTATTCCTCCACATTTACCTGCGCCGTGGTGGGCTGCGCCCCCGCGGCTATTTTTGCAAAATACTCCTCATAGGGTATGGTTTTGCCGAGATCGTCCAGGTAATCTTCCCCCTCCAACTGAAAATGAAAGCTGGCGAAGGGTACCTGCCTCATCCGAAAGAATTCGGCGGGCAGATCTGCTGTCGAACAGCAGGTAAGCGCATATGAAACCATAAAACATTCCTCATCATTCCATCATTTGTTTCCAGTATACCATGAAACCGCTTTTCTGAAAAGGCATATACCGTAAAACGTCGATGCCTTGAAAGGCGGCAGAAAACCCGTTTCGGGAACGGTCCAGACATTTCTTTTTCTTGACCTTTTTCCCCATCCATGTTATCTTTTGATTAGGATAACGCACGCAGGCACCGCGATTGAAGCACGCTTTCAATCGCTTTTTTTCTGCAAAGCAAGGAGCTGCCGCTATGGAAGAAAATATTAAATGGACCAAACTTACTCGTTGCGCAGGCTGCGGCGCCAAGGTCGGCGCCGGTATTTTGGCACAGTTGCTCGACGGCATAGAGGTCCACCGCGATCCTGATCTGCTGGTGGGCTTTGACAAAAGCGATGACGCCTCGGTTTACCGGCTGTCGGACGAGCTTGCGCTGGTGCAGACCGTGGACTTTTTTCCACCCATTGCGGACGATCCGTTTCTGTTTGGCCAGATTGCGGCCGCCAACGCCCTGTCTGACATTTACGCCATGGGCGGCGAACCAAAGCTCGCGCTTAACCTGCTCTGTATACCGGAGAAGATGCCCCAGAGCGCGGTCCATGCGCTTCTCAGGGGCGGCTATGGCAAGGTATATGAAGCCGGCGCGCTCATCACCGGCGGACACAGTATTTTGGATGAGGAGCCAAAATACGGCCTGTCCGTCACTGGCTTTGTCCATCCCGAGCGGCTGCTGACAAACGCAGGGGCAAGGCCGGGGATATTATGTTTCTGACCAAGCCCCTCGGAACCGGCGTCCTCACTACCGCCGCCAAAGCGGAGCTTTGTCCCCCTGCCGCGCTCGCGCAGGCCTATCGCCTGATGGCAACCCTGAACAAAGCCGCGCGCGATATCATGGTGCGGTATCGCGTCCATGCCTGCACGGATGTAACCGGCTTCGGCCTTCTCGGCCATGCGGTTGAAATGGCGCAGGCAAGCGGGGTTGCGCTGACGCTTGACGCAAAAGGGTTCGACCTGCTGCCCGAAGCCCTCGCGCTGGCGCGCACCGGCATCCTGCCGGAAGGGATGTATCGCAACCGCACCTTTGCCCAGCCCTTTGTCGATGCGGGACAGACCGAGCTGGCTGTACAGGACCTGCTGTATGACCCGCAGACCTCCGGCGGGCTGCTGATCGCCGTCGATCCGGCGGACGCGGACGCGCTTTGGGACGAGTTGCGGCCATCCGTACCCAGCGCGCAGCGTATCGGCAAAGCGGCCGACTATACCGGAGGCGCAAGAATCATCCTGCGCTGACCGCGGCAATGGCTTCCAGCGCACGCCCGACCTCTTCTTCGGTCGTGAACCAACCGAAAGACAGCCGCACGCTTCCTCTTGGGAACGTGCCAAGCGTTTTATGAGCGGACGGCGCACAGTGCAAACCGCAGCGTGTCAAAATTCCATATTCGCACTCCAGCCGGTACGCCGCTTCCGCATTATCTTTTCCAGGGAAATCCAGGCTGAATACCCCCACCCGCCCCGCGGCGGTTCGGGGGCCGTACAGCACGACGCCCGGCACTCCCTGCAAGCCGTCCAGGAACTGTTCGGCCAGCACCCTGTCATGTGCGGCGACCGTCTCCACCGTAACGCCCTGCAGGTATTCCAGCGCCGCTTCCCAGCCGTAAATCCCTGGCACATTCGGTGTTCCCGACTCAAACCGGTCGGGCATATAACTTGGCTGTTCCTCGCTGTCTGACGCGCTTCCCGTCCCACCGGAAACAAATGGCTCCAGAGCCGCCGCGAAATCCGGCCGCAGAATCAGCGCCCCGATGCCCTGCGGCCCCATCAGGCCCTTATGCCCGGGAACGGATAGCGCCGCAAGCCCCAGCCTGCCGAAATCAATCGGCAGGTGTCCGGCCGTCTGCGCGGCATCCAGCGCAAACGGAACACCATGCACAGCGCAGACCTGTCCCGCCCTTTCGGCGTCCTGCACCGTGCCGGAAACGTTGGAGGCGTGGCAAAGCAGCACCAGCCTCGTATCCGGCCGCAGCATCCGCTCCAGCGCCCGCAAGTCAAGGCATCCCTCCGCGTCGCACGGCACGCGCTCAAACCGCACGCCGTGCTGCGACATCTGCTGTAGCGGACGCATGACCGCGTTGTGCTCCATCGCGGAAACCAGACAGTGATCGCCCGGGCGCAGCGCGCCGTGCAGCAGCATATTCAGCCCCCAAGTATTGCCGGGCGTCAGCACCACATGCGCAGGGTCGGGAAAAGAGAACAGCGCACCCAGCCTTTGCCGCAGGCGCAGCGCGACCATACCCGCCTCCTGCGCGGCGCCATAGGACGACCGGTTGACCGTCGCGCCCACGGTTTCCACATATTCCTGCATCCGTTTCCCTACCGCCGGCGGTTTGGGGAACGACGTCGCGGCATGATCCAGATATATGGTTCTCATCGGCATCCCTCCATTGCCCTCTCTGTACAGGGCTCTGTTTTGACCAGTGTAGCACAGCCTGCAGCAAAAGTAAAATTTCGACCTCATTTTATTAAAGGAGATTCCCTATGAGCAAACACCACCGTCTCATCCTTCTGGCCGGTTTTATCACCGGCCTCGCTGCGCTGGGGCTTACCGCAGCAGGCAATCCCGCCAATATGGGCTTCTGCATCGCCTGCTTCCTGCGTGATATCGCGGGCGGGCTTGGTATGCACAGCGCCGCAAAGGTCCAATACATACGCCCGGAAATAATCGGGCTCGTACTGGGCGCGCTCCTGTCCGCCACGGCCGGCCGTGAATTCGAGGCGCGCGCCGGTTCCGCGCCCGCGCTGCGCTTTGTACTGGGTATGATTGTCATGGTCGGAGCGCTCGCTTTCCTCGGCTGCCCGCTCCGCATGGTGCTTCGGCTGGCCGGGGGCGACCTTACCGCCGTTTCCGGCTTTGCCGGCTTCACGCTCGGCATCGGCATCGGTGTGTTGTGCCTGAAAAAAGGATTTTCCCTGGGCCGCGCCTATAAAGTAAAGCGGTCTAACGGCTTCGTCCTGCCCTGTTTTATGGCCGCCCTTCTTGTCCTTCTGCTTGCCGTACCTTCTGTGCTGCGCTTCTCCGAGGAAGGGCCGGGCGCGAGCCATGCCTACTGGCTGGTTTCCCTCGCCGGCGGGCTGATCGTCGGCGGGCTGGCGCAGAAAAGCCGGCTGTGTATGGCAGGCGGCATCCGCGACATATTCCTGTTCCGCGACTTCCATTTAGTGAGCGGCTTTGCGGCGATCTTCGCCACCGTGCTGATCGGCAACCTGCTGCTGGGCGGATTCCATCCCACGCTTGCCGTGCAGCCGATTGCCCATCATGATTATCTGTGGAACCTGCTCGGGATGGCAGCGGTCGGCTGGGGCGCCGTTCTTCTGGGCGGATGCCCGCTCCGCCAGCTCATTTTGGCCGGAGAAGGCAACGGGGACAGCGCGGTTACCGTATTCGGCATGCTGACCGGCGCGGCGCTCTCCCACAATTTCGGCATGGCCGGCAACGCGGACGCCATGACGGGCGGCACCTTTGTCGCTGGAGGTGTGGGAACGCCCGGACAGATCGGGATACTGATCGGCCTGATCCTGCTGTTTATCATATCCGTCGTGAATCTGCACAAGGAGGAAAAAAACAATGGTTGATGCAAGAGGATATTCCTGCCCCATGCCGGTGGTCATGGTGCAGAAGGAAGTCAGCCGGAGCGCGCCCGACCAACTTGAGGTGCTGGTGGACGACCGCTGCGCGGTCGAAAATATTTCCCGCTTTGCCGGTCACAGCGGTTATGCGGTAGAGATTCGCGAGGTTGCGGATGATGAATTCTCTCTTCTGCTGACTAAACTGCCATGAATCGATATATTGCGACGTTCTACACCCACCTGAGCGCTCTTTTAAGCTTCCAAGCCCTGCAAAACGCGGATATTCCCGTCCGGATGCTGCCAGTCCCGCGCACGCTCAGTTCGTCCTGCGGCACCTGCGTCCAGTTTTCCGCCGAAACTGACTGCCGCGCGCTGCTGGATACGGATACCGAGGCAATTTACCTTGCGGGAACCACTGGTTATATTCTGCTTTGGCGCAGCGAAACCTGAAAGGAGTGACACCCATGTCACCTTTCGTAATTGCCGCCGTAGGGGCCGGCGGGAAAACGACCGCCCTGCTTCATCTGGCACGCGCCCTCTCCCACCGTGCTGTCCTGCTGACCACCACGACCCATATGTTTCCAGTCCGTCCGCCGCTGTGCCGCAGCCTGCAGCTCGATCCCCCCCCATCCAGCTGCAGGAACAGCTTCGCCGGACCGGAGTTACCTGTGCGGGTACGCGTTCTACAGACGGGAAAATGGGGGCGCTTCCCGCTGCCTTGCTGCAGCAATCCATCCGCGCTTCCGATATTACGCTTTGCGAAGCGGACGGCGCGCACGGCTTACCGCTCAAGCTGCACCGTCCGGATGAACCGGTACTCCCGCCGCAAACCAGCCTTTGCCTGATTGTTGCCGGCCTGTCCGCGCTTGGGCGACCGGTCGGGGCAGCGGTACACCGTTACCAGCTCCACCCCGTCTGGGCGCAGGCTCCCAGCCAGCGGATCGGTCCGCAGACCATGATATCCTGCATTCGGGAAACCGTCGCCGCGGTCGGACTTCCCCCTGACAAGCTGCGCGTCTTCCTAAATCAGTCGGATCTTACCGGTGTTCGGCCGCAGGCGAAGGAAATTTTGCAGGCGCTTTCCTCTGACGGCCTGGACTGCCGCATGGGAAGTCTACACGACACCCCTGCCCACTTCATCGACTGGCTGCTTCCCTTGACCTAAAAAACGGGCTGATACCAGCCCGTTTTTGTCGTTGCTTACAGTAACTCGATCCCCTTTTCTCCGGATAGCTCGAGAAGCGCTTCCACCACACCGCCGCCGATTGCACGCGCCTTATCCGATATGGTATCGCAATAGGCCGCCTGTTCCGGCCGTGGGTCGATATCCGCGATCTTCAGCCCCGCCGATACCGGATAGCCCTCCCGAATCAGGCCGCGCAGAACGCCGTTTATCGTCGCGGAAACCGGCGTTTCTCCAATACGGGCGATGGTCTGCCCCGCGCGGACAATCGCGCCGATATCCACTGCCGCACCAGTTTCATCCTTAACAAAGCGCATCCGCCCTGCCGCCGGCGCGTGAATGACCCGTTCCACCGTATAACCCGCAATCGCCCCCGGCACACCCGTATCTGGTATTGCCGCACCCTGCCGAATCACACGCCCCAGATGGTGTCCCCGCATGGTTTCCACCACTGCGTCCACATCCTCGCCCGCAGTAAAGCCTGGGCCAATGCCAATCGTGATTTGAGCCAAGCTCCGGTCGGTACCCAAATTGTGTTTGGCCAAAATGGCATCCACCACTGCGGCAGGCCGCAGCACCCCGATGCAAGCCGCGCGTTCATCCACCAGCAGCGGCACTTCGCCCGTGCGGGATACCGCTGCCGCCTGCGCCACACCAGAAACGCAGCGGCAGCGCACGCCCTCCACCTTGGATGTCCCCCGCCAAACAGCCTCGCACAGCGCCGCCTTGCGCCGAATCGCGGAAGGATCCGCACATTCAGTCGTGATCACCCTGAAGCCGCAGCGGTACAGGCGAACGATCACTCCGGTTGCCAGATCTCCTGCTCCCCGCACCAGCACCCACGGCCGCACTTCACGCTTTAACATTCCAGTTCACTCCTGCCCCAACAGATCCGTAAAATATTCCTGCGCCATCTGGTCGAGCATCTCATGTGCCTGTCTGTCGAACGCACGGTACCGCGCCAGAAGCGCGCGTCCTTTTTCAGTCAGCGACGCGCCGCCGCCCCCCGCTCCGCCGATGCGGCGCTCCAACAGCGCAAAGCCAAGCTGCTCCTCGCAAGCATGTACCACGCTCCATGCCTTGTTGTAGCTCATCTCCATGCGTGCGGCGCTGCGCCGCAGGGATCCCAGTTCCGCGACGCCCTCGAGCAACTGCGCCGCGCCCGGCCCGAAAAGCTTTCCCTCCCGCACAAGGCGCAGGCTTGCTTTCACCCGAATCCGCTCCGCCATTAGGTTTTCCTCCATCCGCCAATATGCCATCATTATAGCATGTCCCCTGTTCAAACGCAACGGCCCACCCGTTTTGCATACCTTTCGTTATATATTAATTAATATAACGAAAGGTGCGACAAAAACGCCCTGCGCTTTTCTATTCCTTATTTGTTGCCGAAATAGATTGCAGTATGGTATAATCGTGTTATACAAATGCCGCTGGACGCTTTTGTGAGCAGTCCGCAGCTTACCGCAGGAGGCTTTCCCTATGAAATTGATACGCACGCAGGACGCGGTCGGGCAGGTGCTCTGCCATGATATCACCCAGATTATCCCTGGCATCACAAAGGACGCGGTGTTCCGCAAGGGTCATATCATCCGCGAGGAGGATATCCCTATCCTCCTCAGCGTCGGCAAGGAGCATATCTATATTTGGGAAAATAACGAAACCATGCTGCACGAAAACGATGCAGCGGATATCCTGCGTGCAATCTGTCAAAACGCGCATATGCGCGCCACCCCTCCTAAAGAGGGGAAAATCGAGCTGATCGCTGAAGCCGACGGCCTGCTGCTGGTCGATATCGAGCGCCTGCGCGCGGTCAATGCGCTGGGCGAAATGATAATCGCCACGCGCGCCTCGGGCTTTCCCGTTAAGGCGGGCGACAAGCTGTGCGGCATGCGTGTGATCCCTCTTGTGATCGAAAAAGAAAAAATGGAGCGGGCTGCACGAACAACCGGAGACGAACCGCTCCTCCGACTGCTTCCATTCCGTCCCCGTTCTTTCGGCGTGGTCACAACTGGAAACGAGGTATATCATGGCCTGATTCAGGATGCATTCACGCCGGTACTCGTGCGGAAAATGGCCGAATACGGCTGTAAAATGACCGCACATACGGTTTGCAGCGACAACGCGGGACAGATCACGGACGCAATCTGTCAGATGGCGGCCAGCGGCGTGGAGCTGATTCTCTGTACCGGCGGCATGAGCGTCGATCCGGACGACCGCACTCCGCTTGCCATACGGAATGCGGGCGCGAAAGTGATCAGCTACGGCGCACCCGTGCTGCCGGGCGCGATGTTCCTTGTTTCCTATCTGCCGGACGGGCATCCGGTCTGCGGCCTGCCGGGGTGCGTGATGTACGCAAAGCGTACCATCTTCGATCTGGTCCTGCCTCGTCTGCTGGCAGACATGCCTGTCACTGCAGACTGGCTCGCCGGTCTGGGGCATGGTGGGCTGTGCCTGAACTGCGCGGACTGCCATTTCCCGAACTGCGGCTTCGGCAAGGGCATATGACGCATCGGCTTCATCGTCGGGAACAGGAGGACGTTATGGCTTTTACCCATATTGATGCAAACGGCAATGCCGTGATGGTGGATGTAAGCGCGAAGCAGCCCTCTGTGCGCACGGCTTCCGCCTCTGGACGCATCCGCATGAGCGCGGAATGCTTTTCAGCTGTTCAAAGCGGCACATCCCAAAAAGGCAATGTGCTTGGCGTGGCACAGGTGGCGGGCATCATGGCTGCTAAACACACCGCCGACCTTATTCCGCTGTGCCACCGGCTGAACCTTACCAAATGCGAAATCGCATTTACGTTTTTGGAAGAAGAACGGAGCATCCAGGCTGTCTGCACCGTGCGTTGCGCCGGCCCGACCGGTGTGGAAATGGAAGCCCTGACCGGCGCTTCCACCGCGCTGCTCACCATTTACGATATGTGTAAGGCGATCGACAAGCGCATGGTGATCTCGGACATCCATCTGCTGAAAAAGCAGGGCGGCAAGAGCGGAGATTTCCGCTTTGCGGACAACAGCCATGCGTGACGCGCTCGGCCGCGAGATTAACTACCTGCGCTTATCCATTACCGACCGGTGCAACCTGCGCTGCCGCTACTGTATGCCAGCCGGAGGCATCCCGCTTTCCGCGCACAGCGCTCTGCTTCGGTATGAGGAGCTGCTGCGCGTCGCACGTGCGGCGGCGGCGCTGGGCATTGACCGGTTCAAGGTCACAGGCGGCGAACCGCTTGTCCGCCGGGGCTGTACGGATTTTATCCGCGCGCTGAAGGCAGTTTCCGGCGTGCGTCAGGTAACGCTGACCACCAACGGCCTCCTGCTCCCGCCTTTGCTGGACGAGCTGTGCCAAGCCGGTCTCGACAGCGTCAACATCAGCTTGGACACCCTCGATAACGCGCAGTATCAACGCATCACCCGCCGCATGCACACAGCAGACGACGTGCTCGCCGCCGTACGCCAATGCGCGGGGCGGCTCCCTACCCGCATAAACGCTGTGCTTCTGCCGGAAACAGCAGATCAACTCATCTCACTCGCGCGGCTGGCGGAGCAGCTCCCTGTAGACGTGCGTTTTATCGAACATATGCCGATTGGCGGCAGGAAAGCGCTTTCCGCCGCGTCTTCTTCCGTTCTTGACCGCCTGCGCACAGTCTGGCCGACGCTTGCGCCTTTTGGGGAGCGGCGCGGCAACGGACCTGCACGCTATTATTCCGCGCCCGCTCTTCAGGGCTACATCGGACTCATCCAAGCGGTCAGCCATTCGTTTTGCGCAGACTGCAACCGCGTGCGCCTGACCAGTACGGGCATATTGAAGCCCTGCCTTTGCTATCCGCAAGGTACGGACCTGAAGCCGCTCCTGCGCGGCGGCGCGGCGGAAAACGCGTTGAGTACGGCCATCGAACAGGCAGTTTGGGCAAAACCTGCCGCCCATTGTTTTACCCGAACGCAGTACCCCGCCGAGCAAAGAAGCATGAACCAGATCGGAGGATAGTCAATGGGAAAGATAATCGCCGTATGTACGAGCGAAACGCGCGGCGTACAAAAGCAAAGCCGAAAGGAAGCTCTGCTGGAAAAGGATTGGGGTATCCGCGGTGACGCACACGCCGGACACTGGCACCGGCAGGTCAGTCTGCTTTCCGCAGAGGAGGTTGCTGCTTTTAACGCAAAAGGCGCGGATGTGCGCTCCGGCGCGTTTGGGGAAAATCTCGTGGTGGAGGGCATCGACTTCCGCAGCCTGCCGGTCGGCACATTGCTGCGCTGCGGGGATGTGCTACTTGAGCTGACACAAATCGGCAAGGAATGCCATCACCACTGTGCGATTTACGAAAAAATGGGGGATTGCATTATGCCGCGTGAAGGTGTGTTCGCCCGCGTGCTCGCAGGCGGGCAAATCTCCGCAGGCGATGAAATGACAGTCGAGCCGCGCACCGCGCCCTTACCATATCAGGCGGCGGTCGTCACCCTGTCCGACCGCTGCGCTTCAGGCGAGCGAGAGGATAAAAGCGGTCCTTTGGTCGCCGCACGGCTGGCCGCGGCCGGATTCGTGGTTGTCGAGCAGCTTGTCCGGCCGGACGAACGCGAACTGCTTGAGCGCAGCCTTATCCGCCTGTGCGACCAGCGGCAGCTCGACCTGATTCTGACCACGGGCGGCACAGGCTTTGCCCCGCGCGATATCACACCTGAGGCGACACGCGCTGTCGCGGAACGCGACGCGCCCGGCATCGCGGAAGCGATCCGCGCCGCGAGCATGCGCATCACGCCGCGCGCCATGCTCAGCCGCGCGGCGGCGGTCATCCGCGGCAAGACGCTGATTATTAATCTGCCCGGCAGCCCCAGGGCGTGTATGGAGGGCATGGACGTATTTCTGGACCAGCTCCCCCATGCGCTTGACCTCCTGCGTGGCATGCCGCAGGACTGTGGGCGCTGAGTTCTCTACATCAAAAAAGGAGGCTTTGATGCATACCATACCTCTTGAAACAGACCGGCTAATCCTGCGCAAATTTGAAGACAAAGATATGCAGCCTCTGCATCTTCTTTTGATGGATGAAACGGTAAACACGTTCTTACCCTGGTTCCCCGTCAAAAGTCTGGAGGATACCAGGACATTTTACGAAACGCATTTTGCAGGCAAGGCATATCATTTCGCAATTTGTCTACAAAGTGATAACATTCCGATCGGCTATGTAAAAGCAGATACGGACGACAGCCATGATTTCGGCTATGCGCTCCGCCGTGAGTTCTGGCACAGAGGGATCGCGACCGAGGCAGGCAAGACGCTTGTCGCGTATCTGCGAAAGGACGGTGTTCCTTACATCACGGCAACGCACGATAAAAACAACCCCAGAAGCGGAAAAGTGATGCGACAGATCGGCATGCGATATTGCTATTCTTACGAGGAGCAGTGGCAGCCTAAAAATATTCGGGTCGTATTCAGAATGTATCAATTGAATTTTGACGGACAGGACGACCGCGTATACCGGAAATACTGGAACCTTTATGATGCGCACTATGTTGAAAAGCATCTGTAATCTTGTCCGTATGCTATATTCCACCAAGAAATCCATGAAAAAGAAAAGAGAATCCCCTATGGAAAAACACATTGTATGGTTGCTCACGGCAGCAACGGCGCTCAGCCTGACTGCCTGCGACGGCACGGAAGCCGCATCCGGCGACGTCGCAGCAGGGCAGGAAACTGAACTGGTCGTTTTCGCAGCGGCCAGCCTTACCGAAACCCTGGACCAGATCGCCGAGGACTACAAAACCGTCGCTCCGGACGTGACGCTGACCTTTAACTTTGACTCCTCCGGTACACTCAAGACCCAGATCGAGGAAGGCGCGATGTGCGACCTGTTTATTTCCGCCGGCCAAAAGCAGATGGATCAGTTGGATGCGACGGCTGACCCATCGGTCAACACCGACGGGCTGGATTTCTTGCTGGCGGGCAGCCGTGTCGACCTGTTGGAAAACAAGGTGACGCTCGCCGTGCCGGAAAATAACCCCAAGGGCATCGACAGCTTTGACATGCTGGCCGCGCATCTGGAAGCGGGGGATATCCTGCTCGCCATGGGCAACAGCGATGTGCCGGTCGGTCAATATACGCAAAAAATCCTTGCCTACTATGGCCTGGATGAATCAGCGCTCACCAATGCACAGTGTATCACCTACGGCAGCAACGTCAAAGAGGTCACCACTCAGGTCAGAGAGGGCAGCGTGGATGCGGGCGTTATTTACTGCACGGACGCTTACAGCGCGGGCCTGACCGTTGTCGATGAGGCGACACCCGAAATGTGCGGACAGGTCATTTATCCGGCGGCCGTGCTGCAAACCTCCGCGCATCAGGATGCGGCGCGGTCTTTTCTGGACTACCTTGCCGCAGACGAGGCCATGTCAGTGTTCGAAGCGGTGGGATTCTCTAAAGTCGCCTAACGGCGCAGGCTGGGTTCGGACAGAGAAAGGGATCCAGTCCCACACTGGTATCTGAGGAGGTAACGCGGGTGGACTGGTATCCGCTTTGGAACTCGCTGCGCATCGCGGCGATCAGCATCGTGCTGGTATTCTTTACAGGCATCGCGGCGGCATACTACGCCGTGCGCCTGCCCCGTGCGCTCAAAGGCGTTTTGGACATGATACTGACCTTGCCGCTCGTATTGCCGCCTACGGTCGTCGGATATTTTCTGCTGCTGTTGTTCGGCAGCCGGCGGCCACTGGGCATGGCGCTGGAAAGCGTCGGAATAAAATTCGTGATGACCTGGTACGGCGGTGTAATCACGGCGGCGGTCGTCGCGTTTCCCCTACTGTACCGCACCGCGCGCGGCGCGTTTGAAGCGTTCGACGAGACCTTAGCGCAGGCTGGGCAGACGCTTGGTCTCTCCAATTGTTACATATTCTGGCGTATCCGGCTGCCTGCCTGCAGGCAGGGGATTTTCGCGGGCGTCGTATTGGCGTTCGCCCGCGCGCTGGGCGAGTATGGCGCGACCAGTATGCTGATCGGCTATACGCCCGGCCGTACCGCGACCATCTCCACCACCGTCTATCAGCTGTGGCGCACCGGCGACGAGCTGCACGCATTTTACTGGGTACTGGTCAACCTTGCGATCTCGGCAGCGGTGCTGCTGACCGTGAGCCTGCTTGAGCGTCGCCAGCGGAAAGGAGGACATGTCGGGTGAACTTATTTGTCGATATCCGCAAGCGGCTGGGCTCCTTCACATTAAACGCTTCGTTTAAGACTGCGGACGCTGTTACCGGCCTGCTGGGCGCCTCCGGCTGCGGCAAAAGCATGACGCTCAAATGTATCGCCGGCGTGGAAAAGCCGGACGAAGGCTGGATCGTGCTCGACGGTGAAACGCTGTTCGATTCCGCTCGCGGCATCAACCTGCCGCCGCAAAAACGGCAGGTTGGCTATCTGTTCCAGCACTATGCCCTGTTTCCCCATATGACGGTGGAAAAAAACATCCTGTGCGGCCTGCACGCGGAAAAGGATAAGGCCACCCGCCAGCGGCGCCTGCGGGAAACGCTCGAAATGCTGCAGCTCACCGGTTTGGAAAAACACCGCCCAGCCCAGCTTTCGGGCGGACAGGCGCAGCGGGCAGCGCTTGCCCGCATGCTGGTCAGCCAGCCGCGCCTGCTGCTGCTGGACGAGCCGTTCTCCGCGCTGGACAGCCATTTACGCGACCAGCTCCAGCCCCAGTTCATGTCCCTGCTGCGCTCCTACGGGCGGCAGGCGGTGATGGTGACGCACAGCCGTGACGAAGCCTATCACCTCTGCACCCGTCTGTGCATTATGGAGGATGGCCGTATCCTGCGCGCGGGCGGCACTAAAGAGGTTTTTGCCGCCCCTGGCAGCGAGGCCGCCGCACGTCTGACCGGTTGCAAAAATATCTCCCGCGCGGTCAAAGCGGGCGCATATACCGTCGAGGCGCTCGACTGGGGCGTCTGTCTGACTGCCGCGCAGCCTGTGCCGGACAACCTGAAAGCGGTCGGCCTGCGCGCGCATGCTTTCCAACCGCAGGTTCCGTCCAACCGCTTGCCCGTGTTATGGGCAGACGAGTTGGAAGAGCCGTTTGAATGGATCCTGCTGTTCCGCTACCAGAGCCAAGCCGCAAGCGCGCCTGCGCTCTGGTGGCGCTTCCCCAAGGACAGGAAGCCGGCCGCGCTCCCTGATTCGCTCGGCATCGCGCCTGAGCATGTATTGCTGCTGACTTGAAAACGGAGGGTATCCCGCATGATCGAACGACTGCTGCAAACCGCGCTGTGTGAAATACAGGCCGGCCGGCCCGCGATGCTGGTATCCATCGTCCGCTCCACCGGTTCCACGCCGCGCAAGGCCGGCGCCCTGATGCTCGTTGGAGAAAACGGCCTGCTGTGCGGCACAATCGGCGGCGGACTGCTTGAGCATCGCTGCCTTGCGATCGCCTCGTCCGCCCTTACCGTACCGCGCTGTGAAGCCTTTGTGCTGGACAACCGGCAGGCGGGTAGCTTGGGCATGGTATGCGGCGGTACTGCCGAGGTTCTTTTTACCCCGCTTACCGACGCTGCGCCGCTGCAGCAGGCCGTGGACAGTTTCCGTGCTGTCCCGCCTGTCCGATTCTGCCTGCCGCTGGACGGCTCCGCGCCTCTACTCTCGCAGGTGCAGTCCATCCTCTCCTGCCCCGCTGTCGTCCTTCTGGAAGAGCGTCCAGTCCTGGCGATCCCCTTATCTGATGCCGGTCGGGTGTTTGTGCTGGGCGGCGGGCATGTGTCACTCGCCCTTTCCCCGCTCCTGTATCATCTGGAGTTTCGCCATATTGTCATTGACGACCGCGCGGCGTTCTGCTCGCCGGAACGTTTCCCTCATGCCGAGCATACCCTTTGCATCCCATTTTCCCTACTCACCCAAACATTGGCCGGTCCGCTTTCCCCTGCCGCCGACGATGCCTTCTGTATCATGACGCGCGGCCACGAAGGGGATACGGACGCGCTCCGTTTCGCCCTCTCCACCCCCGCTTCCTACATCGGCGTAATGGGCAGCCGTCGCAAGCGGGAGTCAGTCTTTTCCCTATTGGAAAGCGAGGGCTTCCTCCATGTGCGGCAGCGTGTCATCACGCCGATCGGACTTGCTATCGGCGCGCAGACCCCCGCAGAGATTGCGGTATCGATTGCCGCGCAACTCATCGCATGGCGCAGCTCAAAGACCGCCGCCAAGCTGTGAGCGGCAGCGGCCGCCGCATTTCCTCCCGCTTAGTTCCTCGCTCTGTCCCGCTCTTCCTGTTTTTTAAAACTTGTGGAAAAAGTCTTGACATATCTGCTTATCCGAGATATAATATAAAAGCTGTCACGGTTGGAAAACATTGCGACGGATATAATTCGAGGTGTGGCTCAGCTTGGTAGAGCGCTTCGTTCGGGACGAAGAGGCCGCAGGTTCAAATCCTGTCACCTCGACCATAAAAAGGTTTTGCATCTTGCAAAACCTTTTTGTTTTACGCAGGAAAAAGCGGGTCCAGAATGGACCCGCTTTTTTCACACGGTGCTTCGGTCATAATCCCGCTATCAGACAGTGCATGAAGCGCCGGAATTCTCCCCCGCGTTGTTCCGCAATCTGATTGACCTCCGCGCCAGAAAGCGGCTGCATCAAAACCCCCGCCGCCATATTGGTGATCATTGCAACCGCAGCTACCGGCAAGCCGCAGTGCGCCGCTGCGACCACTTCAAATACCGTGGACATCCCAACCGCATCGGCTCCCATCGCGCGAAACATCCGGATTTCCGCAGGTGTTTCAAACTGCGGCCCATTCACGCCGCAGTAAACGCCGGACCGGAGCGTCACACCACAGGATAATGCGGCCTTTCGTGCGGTATCCCGCAAAGCAGGTGCATACGCAAACGTCATATCCGGAAAGCGCACGCCCAAGCTGTCGTCATTCGGTCCGGTGAGCGGGCTTTTTCCCGTCATATTGATGTGATCCTCAATCAGCATAAGATCGCCGACCGAAAACGATGTATTGATCCCCCCCGACGCATTCGTCAGCACCAGCGCGCGCACGCCAAGCGCTTTCATTACATAGACCGGATACGCGATCTCCTCGGGCGCATAGCCCTCGTAGCCGTGCAGGCGCCCCTGCATACAAAGAACCTTTTTCCCCTCCAGCATACCGCAGATCAAACGTCCGGTATGGTCCGGCGCGGTGGATACCCGAAAATGCGGTATCTCTCCGTACGGGATACACACCGCAACTTCCAGCTCCTCCGCCATCGGGCCGAGTCCGGATCCAAGAACCAATCCGATTTCCGGCACAAACGGCAGCCTGCTTTTCAAATAATCCGTCGATTCATCCACTTTTGTTTTTTTCATACGATATGCCCCCTTACAGTGCGGACAAAATCCGGCTGGTACGTAACCGTACCTCTGCCTTAACCTTTTCCAGATCGATCGTGGTATACGAACCGTCGCGGTATAATACCTCGCCATCCACCATCGTCAGCCGGATATCCGCCCCCTGCGCCGCATATACCACGTTGCAGGCCGCATCCGTCATGGGTGTGAACTGCGGCGTATCCGTATTGATGACGCACAGGTCGGCCTTGCAGCCAACTTTGAGAAGGCCGCTGTCCGTCCGTCCCTGTGACAAAGCGCCTGCGCGTGTCGCCGCATACAGCGCCTGCGCGGGAGTAATTAACGTCGCATCGCGATAATACCCTTTATATGCCACAGCAAACAGGTACAAATCCTGCAGGATATTAAGATTATTGTTGGAGGCCGCGCCATCCGTACCCAACGCGACGTTAATACCCATATCGAGCATCCTGGGTACATTGGCATAGCCTGACGCGAGTTTGAGATTGCTGGCCGGACAGCAGGCAACGGTAACGCCATGCTTCTTGAGGATGTCGAAGTCTTCCCCCTCCAGCCAAACGCAGTGCGCCGCTGTGGTCGGCACGTCGAATATGCCGTGTGCCTGCATATAGGCCGCCGGCGTCATGCCGTGCCGCTGCTTGCACGCCTCATGCTCCTCCTGTGTTTCCGAAAGATGAATATGCATCCGCGCGCCGCATGCCCCGGCCTGCGCGGCAACCGCCTCCACAACCTTGGGGGTCGAGGTGTACTCTCCGTGGATGCACAGGTCGCCCCGCAGCCGACCCTGATTCGCGCCGTTCCACTCGCCCAGCAGCCGCAGGTTATCCTGATATGCCGGCAGCGCTTCGTAAGAACTGTCGTCAAACACGGTAAGCCCCCTGCTCAAATTACATTTGATGCCGCTTTCCAGAATCGCCCTAGTCATCCCATCCAGAAAGAAATACATATCCGTGAATGACACCGTGCCGCAGGCCAGCATTTCAGCAATCGCAAGTTGTGTGCCGTGGTAAGCGGCCTCATCATCCAGCTTATCCTCAAATGGAAAGACCTTTTCATTCAGCCAGCGCTGCAGCGGGAGGTTCTCCGCATAGCCGCGCAGCAGGGTCATGGGCGCATGGCTGTGTACATTGTAGAAGCCGGGCAGCAGCAAACGGTGACGCCCATCGTACCGCTCACCATAATCCGCGTCCGGCGCGGCCGGCCCGATATAATCTATCATACCATCCCTTGTTCCTACATATTGCCCCCTTTTCAAAATGAAGCCTTCATCCAGTACATCAATGTTACAGAACAGCATTGTTTTCTCCTTTACCTTGGGTATGTATGGCGCGGTCTTTTTTCATTTGGTTGGAGGTTTCCCCAAACAACGTTCATCGGCACGGCATAGGTGGAAAAACGCACGCCGAGATCGGTGTTAAAATGATCGATCGATTTCATCAGCCCGATACAGCCCACCTGAAACAAATCATCCGGCGATTCACCGCGGCCCTGAAAGCGCTGCACGACTGACAAAACCAGCCGCAGGTTACCTTGGATCAACTCGTCCCTCGCCTGCTTGTCTCCCTGCTTCACGCGCAGCAGCAGTTGGTCGGTCTTTTTGGCCGACAGCACCGGCAGCCCTGATGTATTTACCCCGCAGATCTCTACTTTGGTTTGCATGGAAAATCCTCCTGCCTCATGCACAGGTTGTGCGTTCTATCAGGATTTTCCCCGCGGTTCGGAAAGAATATACCGACGAAATTTTTTGCCAGCCGACATGCTTCGACCGGATTTTCCGTCCGGATATGCTTGGCCGGAAAATATTTCTCAGCCGCTTCCACTTTTATTTTACCTTATTTCATCCGTATTCGCAAGGCAGCAAAGGAAAAAGACCACCGACAGCCGTCGGTGGTCTTTTGGTGCGGATGGGGGGACTTGAACCCCCACGTCCTTGCGAACACTAGCACCTGAAGCTAGCGCGTCTGCCATTCCGCCACATCCGCATATTCTCTTGTCTCGCACCTGAGAGAGTGGTGCGAGTGACGGGACTTGAACCCGTACGTCGATTGACACACGCCCCTCAAACGTGCCTGTCTACCAGTTCCAGCACACTCGCATTTGCTTTCTCATCGAGTCGCCTCACTGTCAGCGACAATATGTATTATATCGAATAGAACGAAGTTTGTCAACAGCTTTTTTCAAAAATTTTCCCAGACAACAAAGAATTCTGTGTGCTAAAAATCCGTTAAATTTCATCCACGCTACGTCTTCTTTTCAACACAGCGTTGACTTTTCCTATTCATCCTGATAGAATAGCAACAGTCAGGAGGAACCGCATCATGCCAGAAAAGAAAGTCAGCCGCCGTGTGCTCTATACGCGCAACGCGCTGCGCGACGCCTTTATTGATTTGATTACCGAACAGCCGTTATCCGATATCACCGTGACCGATATCTGCGCGCGGGCCGATATCAACCGCAGCACGTTCTACCTTCACTATCGGGATGTCGATGCGCTTCTGGTCGAAATTGAAAATAATATCATCGACCATATCGAGCAGGAGTTTTCCCGTGCGCCTCATGAGCATGTGTTCGAGGAGCTGGTAGCCTTTCTAAAGCTTCTACAGCAAACACCGCGCATTCCCAAGCTGTTGTATGCGCTTACCGGCGAGCAGGGTGATCCCCGCTTTATCCGCCGCCTGCAGCAGTTGCTCTTCAACGCTTTCCAGCAGGGATGGGACTTGCTCATGCCGGAGAGCTCCCGCAGCTATAAGTTTTTGATTTATTCCTATACTCTCCCCGGCGTCATATCCCTGCTGTCATCCTGGTTGCGCGGCGACGCGCCTGATATGACAGCCGAGCAAACCGTGGAACTGCTCCATACGCTGATTACGCATGGCATGAGCGGCATTTCACCGCTTTTCCTTCGCCCTGACGCTGGGGTTCTCAATTTATCTTGACAAGCTTTTCGCAGGGTGCTATATTAAAAAAGCTGCAAACCAAATATGCTCGCGTTTTTATCGCCGGATAAAAATTGCTGCGCCAGACTTTCTATCGTAGGCCTTAGAAGATAGAAAGCGCTGGCGTTTTTTATTGGTTAAAGGAGAACATCAAAATGGAACATACTGCTGATCTGCGCTCCTTCGGGCGCTACGCCTCACTGAACGTGCTTGGCATGCTGGGGCTTTCCTGCTATATCCTTGCGGATACCTTTTTCGTCTCCTGCGGGATGGGCGCGAACGGGCTTGCCGCTCTCAACATCGCTATCCCCGCCTACAATCTACTCAACGGCCTGGGGTTGATGATTGGTGTCGGTGGCGCGACCCGCTATACCGTCAGCTGCGCCCAATGCGACAACATATCCGCGGATCGCGCGTTTACGCATGCCGTCGGACTCGGCCTTGCAGTAGGCCTGCTTTTTATGCTGATCGGGCTGGCTGGCGCGGCGCCGGTTTCTCGTCTTTTAGGCGCAGATGCCGACACATTTCCCCTGACCAGCGTTTATCTGCGCACCCTACTTAGTTTCGCGCCTTTTTTTGTGATGAACAATGTATTACTTTCCTTTGTCCGCAATGACGGCGCGCCTGGGCGCGCTATGTGCGGTATGATAGTCGGCAGCCTGTCCAATGTTGTTTTGGACTATGTATTCATTTTCCCCTGCGACTGGGGCATGTTTGGCGCGGCTTTCGCCACTGGGCTTTCCCCAATTATCAGTCTGCTGATCCTTTCCGGCCATCTGCGCAGCCCTGTCCGCGGCTTTCATCTGTGCCGAGTGCGGCCGCAGGGCCGCCTGCTCGCTTCGATCTGCGCGTCCGGCATCTCTTCTTTCGTCGGGGAGCTTTCCTCCGCCGTCGTGCTGTTTTTATTCAATTTCGTCCTGCTGCGGATTTCCGGCAATACCGGCGTTGCGGCATACGGTATCGTCGCCAATCTGGCTCTGGTGGCCATCGCGATCTTTCAAGGCCTGTCGACCGGCATGCAGCCCCTTGTCAGCCACAGCAGCGGCCTGAACGACCACGGCGCGCTTCGCCGTTTCTACCGGTACGGCATCACGTCATCGCTCGCGATTGCCACGCTGCTTTATGTGCTGGTTTTCGTATTTGCCGCCCCCATTACCGCAGTGTTCAACAGCGAAAACAACGCGGTCCTCGCCGGCTACGCGGTCACCGGACTGCGCATCTATTTCTGCGGCTTTTGGTTCGCCGGCTGCAATATCGTCTCTTCTATCTTTTTCAGCGCGTCAGGGCGTTCCGCACAGGGATTCCTGCTCTCCATGCTCCGCGGCGTAATCGCAATTGTGCCGTTCCTCTTCCTTTTGACCGCATGGTTCGGTATCACGGGCGTTTGGGTCGCCTTTCCGGCAACCGAGCTGTTCACTTTCCTGTTCACCGCCGTATGCGCTGCGAAAGCGTTCCGTCGCACTGCGTAAAAAGACAGCCTCCGGATAACCGGAGGCTGTCTTTTCATTTTGCTCACATACGATTTTAAAGCGCTTCCACCAGTGATTTGAACAGCTTGCCGCGCTCCATAAAATTTTTGAACCGGTCAAATGACGCGCTGGCTGGACTCATGATGACCACATCGCCCGACTGCGCCTGCGCCTGTGCTTCGCGCACGGCGGTTTCGAGGTCCGGAACCTCAATGATCGGCGGGTGTTCCCCTTCGGCCGCCAGCACGCAGTCGCGTATCTTTGGTGCGGTCGCGCCGGTCAGGATCAGGGTCTTGACATGGGTGCAGATCGGCCCGCCCAGCACATCATAAGGGATGTGTTTATCATAGCCGCCCGCAATCAGGATCACTTTCTGCTGAAAGGATTCCAGGCCAGCGATCGTGCGCGTTGGGCTGGAAGCAATCGAATCGTTATAATATTTGACGCCGTCCTTTTCCCGCACGAATTCGATCCGGTGCTCCACCCCGCCAAAGGTCGTCGCAACCGCGCGGATATCGTCGTCCGGCACATACCCCTGCACAACGGCCGCAGCCATCATCATGTTGTATACGTTGTGCGCGCCGGGAATACGGATATCCGCCGCCGACATCAGCGCACGGCGCGTACCGTCCTCCGAAATATACAGCATATCATCTTTCAGAAACACACCGTTCGCAAGCTCCTGCGTTTTGCTGGTGCAGAACAGGTTGCCGGAAGCGTGCAGCGAACGGGTAACCTCGTCATCCAGATTGAGCACCAAACGGTCATCCGCTTTCTGGTTAAGGTAAATAGCCGTTTTCGCCTGCACATACTCGTCAAAATCCTTGTGGTAATCCAGGTGGTTGGGCGTCAGATTGGTAATCGCCGCAATGTGCGGCGAATGCCGCATCCCCATGAGCTGGAACGACGAAAGCTCGACAACAGCAAGATCCCTTTCCTGCATCTCATTTACGCGCGGCAACAGCGGTGTGCCGATGTTGCCGCCCAGATGCACGGTGTAGCCCGCATGCTTTAACATTTCGCTCACCAATGTTGTCGTGGTCGTTTTGCCGTCCGAGCCTGTGATACCGATGATCGGACACGGGCAGACCGCGAAGAAAAGCTCCATTTCGCTTGTGATCTCCGAGCCATTCTGCCGCGCATTTTCCAGAAAACGCGGATGCACGCCCGGCGTGCGGAAGATCACGTCCTCGTCCAGCGCTTCCAGGTAATGCTCGCCCAGCACGAAGTCCACGCCCAGCGTCGCCAGCGTTGCATAGCCGTCGCCAAGCTCTGTCGGGGTCTTTTTATCATGTACCGTCACACAGACTCCCGCCGCGCGCAACATGCGGATGAGCGGCATATTGCTAACGCCCGCGCCGATTACGCCGACCCGTTTATCCGACAGGCCGCCGAGATATTGTTCCAAAGCTGTCATAATAATGCGTCCACCGCCTTTTTCTCGATGTACAGTATAACCGATTTCATCCAATTTTGCAAGTACAGGTTTGACGGGAACGCTTTTTTGGGGTATACTGGATACCGTGACTGGTGCAGACGGTCGCGTGCGTTACGCATGAGGAAAGTCCGGCTGCGCAGGGCAAGGATAACGGATAACGTCCGCCGGGGGCGACCCCAGGAATAGTGCAACAGAGAAATACCGCCGCGTCTCCGTAATGAAGACTCGGTAAGGGTGGAAAGGCGAGGTAAGGGCTCACCGCGCCCCATGGCAACATGGGGGGCCTGTAAACTCTATCCGCAGCAACGCCGACAGGGACTATGGGCGGCCCGTCCGTCCCGACTGGCGGCTTGAGGCGCGCGGCGACGCGCGTCCCAGATAGATGACCGTCCAATACAGAACCCGGCTTACAGCACCAGTCATGACACGTCAAAAAAGCGCTCCATACGGAGCGCTTTTTCCTTTTCTTCCCTATCAGTTCAGCAGCCAGATGGCGCAATTCAGATATCCGGCAAACAACAGCCACAGGATGTAGGGTGCGAGCAGCCATGCCGCCAACTTCCGTATCCTGCCAAACGCCGCCGCGGCAGCCAGTACCAGCGCAAGCAGAAGCAGCAGCCACAGGAACGACACCCCATACCAGCCGCGGCCAAAGAAGAGTAACGGCCAGACAAAATTTACCGCAAGCTGTCCACCGTACAGTGTCAGCGCGCGCTTCTTGTCCTGACGCGCCGCGTCCGATTTCCAGACCAACCAGCACGCGACCCCCATCAGAATATATAGCACCGTCCATACCGCTGGAAACACCCATGCCGGCGGCGCAAGCGGCGGCTGTATCAAAGCCCCATACTGGTCCATGCTGCCTATGGTGAGCCATGCGGACAGCCCGCCGACCGCAAGCGGCAGCAAAATACTGGCAACCAGCAATTTACATCAGCTCCTTTCCCCTGCTGTTTCAGGGTATGGAGCTTTTCCGGCGTTTATGTATTTTTCTCTATCCAAAGGTGCGCCGCAGTTTTTCCCGCTCCTCCGGTTTTTCCACCCAGTTCTCAACATAGCCGCAGTCATAGCAGACATAGCGGATCACCGGTACCTTGCCGAGCAGCGTCGCCCTTGTCGTGTAAATATTGTTTCCGCTGGCATAGCGGTACGGATTATCAGAGATGCGGATGCTGTGGGTCCCGCCGCACTTCGGGCATTTTGCGCCGTTTTTCATACCGGTTCCCTCCTTCCCTCAGAGCAGGCCAAGCAGCAGCATTTTCGTTACCTCCAGCGCGTCGTCCGTAACCTTCCTATCCTCCTCGTACTCCGCAACCGGACAGGTTTCCGCATCCGTGTCGCAGGCTTTTCCACAGTATTCGCAAAACTTCATTTCAAAGCTCCTTTTTCCGGTAAAGCCGCACGCTGACCCGATAACACAACAGGTATACCATCAGCGCGACCGCCAGACAGCCCAGCAGCAAAAAGACAAAGCGCCTTTCATCCACTCCGGCAAGCCAGCGTCCCGCTGCCGCCAGCAACGGTATCCGGATTTCCAGGCTTACTGCGGCAAACACCAGCGCCAGCGGAAGAAAAAATGCAGCCAGCATGATATACCCCGCCTTTTGGATGCCCCATTTAAACGCTACCGCCATCTCCACACCGATCATAATAACCGCGACCGCTTCACAGGCCAGCACGGACACATAATTTTCCATCAACGCCTGCGGCTGCCCATGCGCCAGACAGTAAAACGTGGCAAATACCAGACTGCACGCAAACAGCGTCAGATTGACGGCCAGCGCCAGCAAAAAACGGCTTGCCACCACCTCGTGCCGCAGGATGGGCAGCGACAGGCTCAGACGGTCCCAGCCGGCGGACTGCTCCGCCGAAAAAGCTGTACTGGGGAACATATACCCCATAACGACAAGCATGGAAAAGAAAAAAATCGGCTGCTCGGCTATGACCGCCCATACCAGAAAAATCACCGGCGCAAGCAGCATGGACTTGATGGAAAGGCGAAAATTCATCCAGTCCGCATATAATATCGCTTTCATCGAGCGCTCTCTCCTTTACAGCTCAGTCCTTTGATAGATTTTCAGGCTGATCAGATAGCAGATAAGGTATACGGCGACGCCGACCGCTACCGCCGCCGTAATCAGCAGGCCGAGCCGCGTTTCTTCCGCCGCATCCAGCCATCGGGCGGCCGCCTCGAACACCTCGCCAAAGCCGGGCAGCTTTTCGAGCACAAACATCCCCAAAACCGGCACCCAGACGCACGCCATAACGATATACCGGCCTTTTTCGATTCCAAACCGAAAGGTGACCGCCATCAGCACCCCCATCAGGAGCAGGGATACCGCCTCGCACACGAGCAAGCCCGCCAAAACCTCGGCTAGACTGGTTGACGAGTCATAAAACACGCAGTATGCCGACGCCAGCGCCGAACCGATCCCCAGCAGTGCCAAGTTGATCAGCACGCCGATCAAAAATTTGCTGCCGACCACATCGCGCCGCAGGATGGGCAGCGACAGGCTCAGGCGGTTCCATCCATACGCCTGATCTGCGGCGAACAGCGTCGTCGGTATCATGATGCTGAGCATCACTACGATAAAGTTGAAAAACATCAGCTTGTTCCACACCAGCGCGGTCGCGGCAAACACCACCAAGACGAACAGAATCGAGCGGATAGACTGCCGGAAGTTCATCCAGTCCGCATACAGCATCGCTTTCATCGCTGCTCCTCCCCTCTGGTCAGGAACAGCATAATCTGCTCGATATTGGCGGCCTCGACCGGCCAGTTTGCCGGCACACTATTTCTGCGCACCAGCGCCTCGCAGCCAAACGCCCCAATCCTTTTCGCACGCATGGCCGACGGCTCCAGCGCGGAAAGCTGCTCCGCCGTGCAGCGCAGCACGCCGAAAGTATCCAGCAGCTCGTCACGCGGCTCGCTCAGCAGAACGCGCCCCTGATGGATAAAAGTGATATGATCCGCGATCTTATCCAGATCGCTCGTGATATGGCTGGACAGCAAAATCGCGTGGCTGTCCTCCTGCATAAAATCGTAGAACAGGTCGAGCACCTCGTCGCGCACCACAGGGTCCAGTCCGCTGGTCGGTTCGTCCATAATCAGCAATTCCGCTCCGTGCGACAGCGCCGCCGCAATGGAAACCTTCATCCGCATCCCCTTGGAATAATCCTTGATCTTTTTATTACGGTCGATCCCAAAGCGTTCCATAAAGCGGAAGAACTGCTCGGACTGCCAGCTTTGATAGGCCTTGCCCATCAGCACATCCACATGCCGGGCGGTCAGCGTGTTCAGGAAGCAGCCGTCCTCGAGCACCACGCCGATACGCTCCTTCACCGCGCGCTCCTCTGCTATATTGTCCAGCCCCAGCACCTTGATCGCACCCGCGTCCCGCCGGATCAGGTTGAGCACCGCTTTGATCGTGGTGGTCTTACCCGCGCCGTTTTCCCCGATGAAGCCCATCACAACGCCGCGCGGAAGCATAAAGCTCACGTCCTGCAGGGCAAACCCATCATAATGCTTGTACAGCCCATTTATCTCCAATGCGTTTTCCATCATGTTTCCTCCTCAAACAATGTTTCCGCGATCCCCAGGAACTCCGCCTTATCCAGATTGCCCAGATGGGCGGCGCGCACCGCCGCTATCAGGTGTTCCTCCACCACGCGGAGCTGCTCCTCGCGCAGCAACTCGGTATTGCACGGCGCGACAAAGCTGCCGCGGCCGGTCTGGGTAATGATAAAACCCTCCCGCTCCAATTCCTCATAGGCGCGCTTGGTTGTGATCACGCTGATGCGCAGCTCCTTTGCCAGCAGGCGCATGGAGGGCAAAGCCTCCCCCGCAGTCAGCTCCCCGCCGACGATCTTGGCCTTGATCTGCCGTACGATCTGCTCATAAATCGGCGTTCCATCCATATTGGACAGGATTATCTCCATTCCATCCTCTCCTCCCGTTTTGTATATACTCATTATATACAATAGTCACGCCATGTCAAGAGGGTTCTTCAAAATATTTTTTGTTTGAAATGACGAAATCTTTTTCTTGTGTTTGTGCAAAAAGCACGTTATACTATTTAACGCGGACAGGATTGTCCCGATTTCAAACGATACAGGCATTACGTCCGCGTTACCGGACAACTTACATTTTTTACAATTTGCTATCTCCTTTTACCTTTCTTTTTTACTTTTTACAGGAAAAGGCAGCCGGAAACCGGCTGCCTTTTCTCTTTCTTATTTTCCTCCGCGTAAAGCATAGAGCGGGAATTGAATGCGGACCTTAAACAAATCCCCGTCCACATCGACTGACAGCGTGCCGCCGCAGGCCTCCACATAGCTTTTCGCAATCGCAAGCCCCAGGCCGCTCCCTTCAGTCGAGCGCGCTTCGTCGCCGCGGACAAACCGCTCCGTGATTTCGCTCGCGTCAAAATCCATCGCATAGTTTGCGGTGTTTTTGATTTCAATCACTGTGGTTTCCTCCCGTTCGTAAACCGAAACGAAGACGCGCGTACCTGCCAACGCGTATTTCACGCAGTTCCCGATCAGGTTTTCCAGCACACGGGACATTTTTTTGCCATCCGCCCAGACCGGCACCTCATGCTCCGGTATATCCACCTTGAGCGTCAGTTTGCCTCCCACGATCGACTGGTCCTGTTCGCCAAGCGCCTGCCGGACGAGCGTGCAGGCGTCCAGCCGTTCGCACTCCATCTGTTCCGCGCCTGACTGTACCTTGGAGATATCGAACAGGTCGCTCGTCAGGTTTTTGAGCCGCAGCCCCTTCTGATGGATGATTTTTGCATAGTCGTTTGCTTCCTCCGGCGTCAAATGCTCCTGACACAGCAGGTCGGCGTAATTCAGGATAGAGGTGAGCGGGGTTTTCAGGTCATGGCTGACATTCGTAATCAGCTCGCTCTTCATCCGTTCCGCGCGGATCTCGTTCTGCAGCGCGGTCTGCATCCCGTCGCCCAGGGAGTTGATATCCTCCGCCATCTCGGAGAAGACGCCGGCCGGCATGTTTTCCAACTTATATTCCAATTCGCCGCCGCGCAGACGCCGCAACGCTTCCACAACACATTCAAAGCCATTGATACGGCTGAGCAGGAACCATGCCGCCGCCGCAAACCAGACCACGCCGAGGATAAAGACCAAAACGCCCTCACCGTAATCTATCATCAGGCCGAACATCATCGCCAGAAGGGAAAGTATGACCGAATATCCCAAAAATATCAGCAGTACATTGCGGGTCTTGTAATTTTTCAGGATTTTTCTCCATACGCTGTTCCCGCCGCGGCCAATGGCATGCCAGCCGCGGCGCAGCAGGTCGGCCAGCCAGAACCAGAGCCGTTTAACCGTCCTCCAGCACCAGCGGCAGGCCCTAAGAATGAACGAGTGCTGTACAAAGCTCCGGTTTTTCAAATTCCGCACCAGAGAAAGCGACAGCTCGACTGCCAGCGCGAACGCGCCGATAAACAAAATGATGCTCGGCAGCAGGAACCACCACATGCCGCCCATGTCCCTTTGCTGCATCCCTTCAAATATCACATAGA
This sequence comes from Intestinibacillus sp. NTUH-41-i26, assembly GCF_032769475.1. Lineage (GTDB taxonomy): Bacteria > Bacillota > Clostridia > Oscillospirales > Butyricicoccaceae > Agathobaculum > Agathobaculum ammoniilyticum. Next base: position 1,421,199 of record NZ_CP136477.1, on the reverse strand, counting down.
TATTGAACGCCCCTGCCGCGATCGGCAGTCCAAACAGCAGCAGCAAATTAAGCTCGATAAAAAGGCGGTCAATGGTGACCAGATGGACAGCTTCGTCCTCCCCTGTGCGTCCGGTAACAAACAGCAGACAGATATACGCGATCACCGCCAGCAGGCACAAAACGACCAGGTTACGCAGTATCCCCATCAACGCGCCGCGCTGCGCCGACCATTGCGCCGCATATTCCGCGGCCTGTTCTTCTGTGATGCGCACATAGATCACGCTGTTTTCCGGCACATCCTCTTCCCTGTATACTCCCGACGACGGATCGACATAGGAATACTGCAATGGCATAAACATGTAATCCCCACTAAAATACAAGGTACCGTCCGCCTGCGCCACGGCAAAAAACAGGGACGACGCGGCCTCTTCCTCCGTTAAATCGCTGTTTTTCAGTACACGGTCGCCCATGCGTCCATAATAGTCGCCGATAAAATTCGCCCCACTGAACCGCCGGTCGAAAGTCTCCTGATCCAGCCCCTCGTGCAGCGCGTAGTCTAAATCCGCTACCGTGGTACTGACCAAACCATTCACCAATTGGGAATCCTCAAACCGGTCTTCCAGCCGGTATACCAGCTCGCTGTCGTTCGACCAGCGAAGCATATTCATTATCCCATATTCGGCCTGCGTGACCGCGCCCGCCACGCAGCCAACAACAACCAGAAACGCGACCAGCTTTGCCGCTGTGCTGCGGAATATCTTTTTCACCGTCATGCTCCTTCGCTCCTCTCTATCTTATAGCCCACGCCCCATACAACCTTGAGGTATCGCGGCTCTTTCGGGTTGATCTCGATTTTTTCCCTAATATGACGGATGTGTACCGCAATTGCATTGTCCGACACGATCTCGTCGTTCCACACTTGCCGGTATATTTCCTCGGTTGAGAACACCTTGCCCGGGTGGCGGCAGAGCAGCTCCAGTATTTTATATTCCAGCGGCGTGAGCCGGACGCTTTCCCCATCTACCGTCACAATCTTGCTCTCGATATCCAGCACCAAGCCGCGAATCGCAATCTGCTTTTCCGTTACCTGCATCGCGCCCAGCTGGGTGTACCGCCGAAGCTGGCTTTTTACGCGGGCAACCATCTCGGAAGGATTGAACGGTTTTGTGATATAATCGTCCGCGCCCGCCGTGAGGCCAAGTATCTTGTCCGCGTCCTCACTTTTTGCGGATATTAAAATGATTGGTATATTTTTGCTCTCCCGCACCTTGAGCAGCGTCTTGATCCCATCCATTTCCGGCATCATAATGTCAAGCAGCAGCAGATGCACCGTGCGGCTCATCAGGATATCGAGCGCTTCCAAGCCGTTATATGCCTTTTCCACCGCATAGCCTTCTGCTTTCAGAAATATCCCGATACTGTCCACGATCTCCCTATCGTCGTCCACCACCAGTATTTTCAATTGCTCCATGCTTTCCCCCTCCTCTGCGTTTTATCTTATCAGAGCTTTCTGTTGATTTCCGTTATAAAATTCTTGAGATTTTATTAAGATTTTGCTTTCTTCCGGATACAAAAAAAGAGACGCCCCAAGGCGTCTCTTCTTTCAGTTGGAGGTACCACCCAGAATCGAACTGGGGATCAGGGAGTTGCAGTCCCACGCCTTACCGCTTGGCTATGGTACCATTCCAGTATAAGGATTGTAATGGAGCGGCTGACGAGGCTCGAACTCGCTACCTCCACCTTGGCAAGGTGGCGCTCTACCAGATGAGCTACAGCCGCATATAAATGGTGCCTCCGGGCGGAATCGAACCACCGACACGGGGATTTTCAGTCCCCTGCTCTACCGACTGAGCTACAGAGGCAAATCTTCTTCAGCCGATTCCGACCAAAGAAATGGCGACCCGGATGGGACTTGAACCCACGGCCTCCAGCGTGACAGGCTGGCGCTCTAACCAACTGAGCTACCGGGCCGGATCGCCGCCGCCGTACTCACCAGCGGCGAGATTTATTATATCGAAGATTACGCAAAATGTCAACAGTTTTTTTGCTATTTTTTCATTTTTCCGCGTGCGCCAAAAGCTGCTGCAATTCCCCGCGGCTGAAGGTATATATCTTATCGCAGAACTGGCAGGTCACTTCGCTTTTTTCCTGCTCCGCCGCCATTTGAGACAGTTCCTTTTTCCCCATGCTGATCAGCGCACGCTCGACCTTTTCCCTGCTACAGGCACAGCGGTAGCCGATCTCATCGGTCTGCAAAAAATCCACATCAAACCCATCGAGTACCGCCTGTATAATCTCCTCCAAGGTCATCCCCTGTTCGAGCATGGCAGTCATGGGCTGGAGCTTGGCAAGGTTGGCCTCCAGCCGGTCGATATCCTTGTCCTGCACGCCCGGCATTAGCTGCACCAGCCAGCCGCCCGCACACTTTACTGTCCGGTCGGTATCCACCAGCACGCCCAGCGCGCAAGCGGAAGGAATCTGCTCACTCTCCGCGAAATAACGCGTCAGATCCTCGGCTATCTCGCCGTTTACCAGCGCGACTGTCCCTGTAACCGGATCCTTCAGTCCAATATCTTTAATAACCATCAGGTAGCCGCGACCCACGCCGCCGCCCACATCCAGTTTGCCATCCGCCCGCAGCGGCAGGTCGGCCGACGGGTCCTGCAGGTAGCCGCGCACATACCCATCCGCATCGCCCACACAGACGATCGCGCCCAGCGGGCCGTTTCCCTTGACCTGTACGGTCACGGAGCCGTCCGGCGTCTTAAGCTGGCTGCCCATGATCGCAGTCGCAGTCAGCGTGCGCCCAAGCGCGGCGGTCGCCAGCGGCGTTGCGCTGTGAATCTGCCGCGCGCGTTCGACCAGACCGGTCGTTCTGGCTGCGGAAATTTGAATGCCTGCGTCGCGGGCAAGCGCGCGGAGTAATAAATCGCTCATAAATTTTTAATCTCTCTTTCGTGCTGTAAAATAAATCCGGTCTTCGCCGCCACGAACCGGCGCAAATTCCTGATCCCCATAGATTTTGATTTCGCTGAAACCGGCTCGTTCCAGCATCGCGGTCAGCATTTCAGCCGTATAGATTCGCTCCTCATGCGTTTCCTGCGCACGTGTCCAGTTTTCCCCGCTGCGCTCGAAGATATCGAACTGATAGGCGCACAATCCGTCCTCCACCGCGGCCTGCCATGCGCAGAACACATCCTCGTCCTCCCGCACATAGCAATTTCCGTCCATGCGCGCGAACTTTTCCGGTGTATTGATATCGAACACAAAAAGGCCGCTCCCCGGCTCGAGAAAAAGATGCACCCGATCGAACGCCTGCTGTAATGTTTCCGGCTCGGTCACATAATTAACGCTGTCCAAGCAGCACAGGCATACGTCCACCGTACCATACAGGTCGAGCGCCTCCATCCGTTGATTGAGAAACAGCGGCCTGGGATCGCAGTTCATCGTATTCTGCATGGCCTGCATCAGCATATCGGGCGACGCATCCACCCCGATCATCTCATAGCCGCGCTGGGCGAGTATGCCGGTCAGGCTTCCCGTGCCGCAGGCCAGGTCGAGCACCAGCTTCGGCTGCATCCCTTCGCGCGCGAACAGGCGCTCAAAAAAATCCGCCCAGCGCGCATAGCCCACGTCATCGGTAAACCGGTCGTAGTATGCCGACAGGGTTTGATAACTATTCATGGTCTTCTTTCAGGCGGTCCAGCATTCTGCGGTAGCCATCCGAGCCATACACCAGGCATTTATTGACGCGGCTAATCGTCGCCGTGGATGCGCCGGTTTCCTGCACAATGTCGCTGTAAATGCGCCCCTCATCCAGCATGCGCGCCACCTGGAAGCGCTGCACCATCGCGCGCAATTCAGCGATCGTACACAGGTCCTCAAAGAAGTCGTAGCATTCCTCTACCGTTTTGAGCTTCAAAATCCCTCGAAAAAGGATATCCATATCCTCGTCTTTCAATTTCCGGTTCAACCCCATTTCCTCCTTTCGAAAAATCTTTCTCATTATGATGTATTTATTATAGCACAGCGCTTTCATAGTGTAAAGTATGAAAAAAGCGAACCGCCCCTCCTGACCGCTGCACAGGCTGCCTCAAGAGAAAAACAGGCCGCATCCTTGACGGATACGGCCTGTTCTTATTGCAATTTACAGCTTACGCCTTGCCGTTGCAGCCCAGAACGTTGATCAGCTTGTGGGTGACCATGTCCTTGACAGCCTGGCGCGCAGGCTTGAGGTACTGGCGGGGATCGAAGTGATCCGGATGCGCGTCAAAGTACTCGCGAATGGTAGCGGTAATCGCCAGACGGATATCAGAATCGATATTGATCTTGCAGACGGAAAGCTGTGCGGCATGGCGCAGTTCCTCTTCCGGAATACCGATCGCATCCGGCATCTTGCCGCCATGCGCGTTGATCATCTGGACGAAATCCTGCGGAACCGAGGAGGAACCGTGGAGTACGATCGGGAAGCCCGGCAGGCGCTTAGATACCTCTTCCAGAACGTCGAAGCGCAGCGGAGGCGGAACCAGAATGCCCTGCTCGTTGCGGGTACACTGGTCGGGCGTGAACTTATAAGCGCCGTGGCTGGTGCCGATCGCAATTGCCAGCGAGTCGCATCCAGTGCGGGTGACGAACTCCTCAACCTCTTCCGGATGGGTGTAGGAGGAATCCTCCGCGGACACCTTAACGTCGTCCTCAACGCCGGCCAGCGTTCCCAGCTCAGCCTCTACGACAACGCCGTGCGCATGCGCATACTCAACGACCTTTTTGGTGATCTCAACGTTCTCATCAAACGGCTTGCTGCTGGCGTCGATCATAACTGAGGTAAAGCCGCCGTCGATGCAGGCCTTGCAGGTCTCAAAGTCCGGACCATGATCAAGATGCAGCGCGATCGGGACATCCGGACACTCAATAACCGCAGCCTCTACCATCTTGACGAGGTAGGTGTGGTTCGCATAAGCGCGCGCGCCCTTGGAAACCTGCAGAACAACAGGGGCTTTCTGCTCCTGGCAGGCCTCGGTGATGCCCTGAACAATTTCCATGTTGTTCACGTTGAAAGCGCCGACAGCGTAGCCGCCGTCATAGGCCTTCTTAAACATCTCAGCAGTAGTAACTAATGGCATGGTAAACTTCCTTTCCTAACAAACAAATTAGCCTAAGCTGAATTCTCCCTTTATTTTAGCAGGGTACATTCATAAAATCAAGTCCAGCGCACAAAAAACCAACCAAAAATTGCTTGCTGTTCCCGTGTCCGGCAGCCTGTCCAAAAAATTCGGATTTGCATTGATTTTATTGCGTTTTTATGATACCCTTTAGAATGAAAGAGAATGCAGAGTATTGCGCCCTGATTCTCAACTTTGTTAGGAGGTATATCATTATGAGTGAACTGAAAGGCGCTTGCGTCATCGGCCAGTCGGGTGGCCCGACTTCGGTCATCAACTCTTCTGTTCTGGGTGCGCTGGAAACCGCGCTGGACAACCCGTCCATCACCCGTGTCTTCGGCATGGCGCACGGCATCAAGGGCTTGCTGAACGACGAACTGTACGATATCGATAAGGAAGACCGCGAGGAGCTGGCGCTCCTGCGTTACACCCCGTCCTCTGCCCTCGGCTCCTGCCGCTACAAGCTGGCCGATCCCGATGTGGACGACACCGATTACAAGCGCATTCTTGAAATCTTCAAAAAGTACGACATCCGTTATTTCTTCTATAACGGCGGCAACGATTCGATGGATACCTGCAACAAGGTTTCCAAGTATATGATGAAGTCCGGCTATGAGTGCCGCGTCATGGGTATCCCGAAGACGATCGACAACGACCTGTTCGGCACCGACCACTGCCCGGGCTTCGCTTCCGCCGCCAAATATATCGCCACCTCTTGCATGGAAATCTACCAGGATGCGCGCGTGTATGACACCGGCATGGTCTGCATCGTCGAGATCATGGGCCGCCACGCCGGCTGGCTGGCCGGTGCGGCCGGTCTGGCTACCGCTATGGGCGCGGGTCCGGATCTGGTCTACCTGCCGGAGACCGACTTCGACATGAAGAAGTTCCTGGCCGACGTCAAGCGCATTTATGAAGAGAAGGGCAACTGCTTGGTCGCGGTTTCCGAAGGCATCCACTATGCGGACGGTTCTTTCGTATCCGAGGCAAAGACCTCCGCGACCGACGGCTTTGGCCACGCCCAGCTTGGCGGTCTGGCCTCCATGCTGGCCGATACGGTCAAGAACGAGCTTGGCTGCAAGGTCCGCGGCATCGAGCTGTCCCTGCTGCAGCGTTGCGCGGCGCACTGCGCTTCCAAGACCGACGTGGACGAGTCCTATATGGCGGGCAAGGCTGCGGTTGAAAACGCGGTAGCAGGCAAGACCGACTATATGCCGGGCTTCCAGTGTACCCGCGACGAGAACGGCTACAAGTGCGAAATCGAGCTGCTGCCGCTGAGCCAGGTTGCCAACACCGAGAAAAAGGTGCCGCGCGACTGGATCAACGAAGAAGGCAACGGCGTAAACGAAAAGTTTATCGAGTACGCAATGCCGCTGATCAACGGCGAAAACGTAGGCCCCAAAGTGAACGGCCTGCCGCGCTTTGCCAACCTCAAGAAGATCAAGGCGGAAGCGTAAAACAAAAATACGCGCTCTGCTGCGCGAAACAATGCCGAAAACAGGCAGAGCCGCCAGGCTCTGCCTGTTTTTATTTTCAAGGGGAGGGAACCTATATGACCAAACGCTATGTTACACCTCTGCTTGTCTCCTTATCAGTGGTTGTATGGCTGGCTGCCAGCCTGTATCTGACTGAAGTTTCCGTCCAGTATGACGACGCCGTCCTTTCCAATTCCTACTATTTTTGGTTTTACGCGCCGGCGGCGCTGATCGCAGGCTGCCTAAACAGCGGCAAAGCCGCGCCGCGAAAACCATCCCGCGCGGGCGATGTGCTGATCTTTTTTGTTTTCACAGGGCTTGCTTTCCTGCTTTTTTATCAGCCGGGCGGGATGCGGCGGCTGCCCTATCTGCTGTATGTCTGGTGGCTTGCCTTGCTGCTCCTTTTGCTGCTGCTTGCGGCACTGTACCGGCACATCCCATGCCGCCATCCCCAAAAGAAGCAGCGAACACAGACTCCTCTGCATGGGGTAGCCATCGTGGTGCTGCTGCTGTATCTCTCCATAGCGCTTGTCACTGCGCTCTATCTTGCCGTGCTGCATCCCGTCAGCGTGGAGCAAATCACGCCCATCGGCGAAGCCGAGGGGGCGCTTTATAGGCCGCATCACCGGCGACCGGTCACAGAATCCGCTCGGCGTTTACTTTTTCGCGGACGGCGACCGCTGGTACTATTACGACGTTTTGACCGGCGCGCCTGTCAGCTACGACTCCCCTGCACATCTTCATCCATCAAGGTGATCTAAGTATGATAGACATTATACAAGACGCCTCCTTTTCCGCTCGCGGCATTCCTTTCGGCATCGCCGAGGTCGTTTATCCCGCGCGGCGCGAATGGGAGGAAGCCGCGTTCCGTGCGCTTGCCGAAAAAGAACTTTCCGCATGCAAGGCCTGTTATGCAGATTACAACCGCAAGGCAGTCTTTGGGGAAAACCCTTATTTCCGTTTTTTCCGGAAATTTCGGAAAACCTATCCGGTTATGCAGCAGTTTGAATCCGTCCTGTTCAAGGGACGCCCATTTCCGGAGGTCAACCCGATCACTGAGGTCCCATTCCTGCTCGAACTGTGTACGTTTGTCCTGTCCGGCACGCATGATATCGACCGTATGGACGGCCCCCTCACCCTGTTCTCTCCTGACGCCAGGCTACCGTTTGCCGGCATGCGCAGCGACAGCACGCACACCTATCCCGGCGACCTGTGCGGCCGCGACCACAGCGGGATCATCTTCAGCATGATCGCGGGCGCGGATACGCGCACCTGTGTCTGTCCGGAAAGCTTTCATGTGTTTTACCCTGTTTTCGGCACGCCGGACACGCCGCGGGAGCTGCTGCGGGACGCGCTGAACCGGCTTTCCGGCTACATCCGCACGCTCGCCCCCGATGCGGCGGTCGAGACTTGCCTGCTATGACCGCGTTACCGTTTTTCCGCTTTCAGGAGGCTTTTCAAAAAAGTCTCTTTTTTCTTGCAGTAATCCGCTCCTTTCACGCGTCAAATGTTTGGAAAGGATGTGGAGCCGCTGTGGAAGCTGTCGAAAGCAACGCCCCCTCATACCTACAGGACGAGGACGGTTTTGCGCGCCTGCTCGACGACTGGGGCGACCAGCTGCTGCGCCTATGTACGCTTTATCTGAAAGACGTGCATTTAGCCGAGGACGCAGTACAAGAGACAATGCTCAAGGCGTGGCGCAGCGCCGGACAATTCCACGGCGGGGGCAGCGAAACGACCTGGATCACCCGCATCGCCATCAACGTATGCAAAAGCTATCTGCGCTCCCCTTGGAAGCGCCGCCGCGCGCCCGCCGAAGAACTGGACGCGCTGCTTGCCCCCGCAGATGACCCTCATGTGGACGATACCCTGCCCCGCGCCATTCTGGCGCTTTCCCGCCCTTACCGCGAAGTCATCATCCTGCACTATTATCAGGAACTCAAGGCGCGCGAGATCGCCGATATCCTCCATGTGGATATCTCGACCGTCACCGCCCGCCTGTCCCGTGCCCGCAACAAGCTGCGCGAGAGCCTGAAAGGATGGTACTATGATGAATAAGCGCAATATGAGGAGGGATCTCGATATGACCATGGCAAATATCACACTTTCACCCGAACGGCGCGCCCAAATCCTGCGCGGCGTCCGGCCACGCCGCGGAAAGGCCCTGTGTTGGACGACCGGCCGCATCCTGGTGGCCGCTGTTCTGGCGGTGCTGCTGACCTTCTCGGCGTTCGCCGCCGCTGTCCCTGCGCTCCGCACAGCGCTACAGAACGCGCTTGGCAGCTTCGCCGGACAAAGCCAAAGCCTTACCGGCATCGCTATGGAATACGACGGCATCGAGGTGCGGCCGGTGTCCGCACTCTCCAGCAGCACCTATGTCCGCATCTGGGCCGAGGTGCAGGACAAGACGGGCGACCGGTTGCGCGCGGATATGGATATTGACGGGTATGTCGCCGATGTCCCCACTTTGGGCATATCGCAGTTCAGTCTGCCGCAGGTCATCTCGTATGATGAAGAAACCCACACCGCATTGATCGAATTTTCCAGCACCGGCTATGGCGTTACGGAAAACGTCCCTGTCTCTATTTGCTTTGATCGGTTCCAGCCCCGGCAGAAGATTTCCGACGTTTCGGTTCCGATCGAGCTGGTAACGGCGCAGACGTTGGCCAGCACCACCGCCCCTGACGGTTCGGTCGTCCTGGTCCCTGAGCAAACGCCTGTCGCGCTGGAGCATACCGATTCTGTTCGTTTGTCCTCTTTCGGCTTTGCCAACGATGGACGACTCCATTTGCAGTTGGCTTTCCTCAACGCTGCGAACAGGGAAGACAGCTATCTGATCACGACCGCGCGCAGCATTTCAGGGGGAAAGACGATGCCGTCTACAACCAGGAGCTTGGCAACAGTATGTTTGAGGAAAACGGGATCTGGTATCAGGATATGTCTTTCAGCGTGTCTCCCTCGGATTTGGGCGACGTTACCTTTGACGATTTAGCTGGCACATTGCTTGTCCTGCCCGCGGTCACCGGCGAATGGTCCACGGATATCACCATCCGGCCGGTTGAAGAGATCACCTACTATCCCAACGTTCAGGTAGGCGGCGCTTTGGTGAAGGAGATTCGCGTCTCTGAAATCGGCTTCTACGCGCTCTCCTCCAGCCAAGGTACGATTTTAGGGTATCGTCCAACCTTTGCCATGACCAAGGACGGCAAAAAGCTCTATCTGACGAATAATTGTATTGAAAGCGGCTGGTGCATTGACGATTGGAATGGCAGCAGTGGAGCCGGCCACGCGATCGACCAATGGCTGTTTGACGAGCCGATCGACCCTGCAAGCATCGCTTCCCTCAATTTTGACGGAGTGACCGTTCCCCTGCAGTAAGCCTGTTGTAAAAAAATCCCCTCTTTTCAGAGGGGATTTTTTACGTCCTCCTTGCAGGAACATTTGTTCGGTGGTATAATAGCCACAGAACGTCCGGCACCGCTGCACGCCAGGCATCGGCAGTACCACAGAATCATCACCAAACGGAAAGGAGACGCGCTATGGAGCAGCAGACACTTTTCGGCGGGGACGATACCCGTCCGCTCGCGGCGCGGCTGCGGCCGCAGGAGCTCTCCGAATTCGCTGGGCAATCCCACCTGCTTGGGCCGGGCAAGGTGCTGCGCCGCCTGATTGAAAGCGACCGCATCAGCTCGATGATCTTCTGGGGGCCGCCCGGCGTGGGCAAAACCACGCTCGCGCGCATCATCGCGAACCATACTCGAGCGTCGTTCATCGACTTTTCCGCAGTCACCAGCGGCATCAAGGAAATCAAGCAGGTCATGCAGCAGGCGGAAGACAATCGCCGTTTTGGAGAGCGTACGATCGTATTCGTGGACGAGATACACCGCTTCAACAAAGCACAGCAGGATGCGTTCCTGCCCTTTGTCGAAAAAGGCAGCATCATCCTGATCGGGGCGACGACCGAAAACCCCTCCTTTGAGGTCAACGGCGCGCTTTTATCCCGCTGCAAGGTGTTCGTTTTGCAGGCGTTGGGTACGGACGATCTTACTTCCCTGCTCTCCCGCGCGCTCACTGACCCGCGCGGCTTTGGCGGACAGAAAATCCACATTGCGCCCGATATGCTGGAGGCGATCGCGAATTTTGCCAACGGCGACGCGCGCAGCGCGCTTTCCACACTCGAAATGGTTGTGCTGAACGGCGACGAGGCGGACGGCACGGTCACGGTAACGCCCGAAACGCTTGCGCAGTGCATTTCCAAAAAATCGTTGCTGTACGACAAAACCGGCGAGGAGCATTATAACCTGATCTCCGCGCTGCATAAGTCCATGCGCAACTCCGATCCGGACGCGGCGGTCTACTGGCTTGCGCGCATGCTCGAAGCGGGCGAGGACCCGCTCTATATCGCGCGCCGCGTGACCCGCTTTGCCAGTGAGGATATCGGCCTAGCGGATTCCCGCGCACTCGAGGTCGCGGTCGCGGCTTATCAGGCGTGCCATTTTATCGGCATGCCGGAATGCTCGGTCCATCTGACGCATGCGGTGGTGTATCTGTCGCTCGCGCCCAAGTCAAACGCATTGTATATGGCCTATGAAAGCGCGAAAAAGGACGCGCTTACCCAGCTCAGCGAACCAGTTCCGTTGGTCATCCGCAACGCGCCCACCCGCCTGATGAAAGAGCTGGATTACGGCAAAGGCTACCAATACGCCCATGACGCCGCCGATAAGCTGACCAATATGCAATGCCTGCCGGACTCTCTTGCAGGGCGGGAATACTACCGCCCGACCGAACAGGGACTGGAAGCCAAATACAAGGCCCGTCTGGAACAAATCAAGGAATGGAAGCGACAGCACCGCGCGAAATGAAAGGAGCCCCCTAATGAGAAAACGCCTGTTCCCCTGTGTTTTCCTGCTGGCTGCGACGCTGCTCTGCGTCGCGCTCCCCTCTACCAGCTACCCGCTTTCCAGCGCAATCCCGACAGAATTTACCGTGTCGCCCGACGGCACGGCAACCGTCCGCGTATCGGTGGTTTCCAGTGTGGGCTATGTACGCGACTGCCGCATTGATACGCGTGACGACGGGCTGTATCTGACCTTTTACTCTACCTATGGTCTGAACAATCCAAATGGAGCACGGGATACTTTTACCATTGCCCTGCCCGCAGAATGCGATAGAATTTTCACCTACGGCGGCGGCCACAGCTATTATCCTGTCTATCAAAAGCATACTGAAGCCGAGGAATGGCAGCAGGTCTGAATCACAACAAGCAGGCGGCGGGAAATTCCCGCCGCCTGCTTGTTTTTTACTTTTGCAGCGTCTTGGCGAAGCTGTCCTTGAGAGTGACAATGCGGTTAAACCGCCCTGACTCCCGATCCTTGACATAATAGCCCATACGGACGAACTGAAAGCGCTCGCCCTCTTTCGCGTCCGCGAGAGCGGGCTCGAGTTTGCAGCCGGTCAGCTTTTTGAGGGAGTCCGGATTGAGGTAATCCAAATAGTCTTTCCCCTCAGGCAAATCGTTCGCGTTCTCAATCGTCAGCAGGTTATCGTACAGGTACAGGTCCGCATCGACCGCATGCGCGGCCGACACCCAATGGATCGTACCCTTGACCTTGCGGCCGTCCGCGGGCATCCCGTTCCCTGTCTCAAGGTCGGCGGTGCAGCGGATCTCGACGATCTCGCCGTTCCCGTCCTTGATAACCTCGTTGCATCTCACAATATACGCGCCCATCAGGCGCACCTCGCCGTCCGGCTTTAAGCGCTGGAACTTCGGGGGCGGCACCTCGGCAAAGTCGCTCTTTTCGATATACAACTCGTGCGTGAACGGCGCCTTGCGTGTACCAGCGGCCTCGTCGCGCGGGTTGTTCGGCACCTCAAATTCCTCGCACTGGTTCGCCGGATAGTTGGTAATAACCAGCTTGACCGGCTCGGTGACCGCCATGCGGCGCAGCGCGGTGTCGTTCAGCTCCTCACGGATACAGTGCTCAAGCAGCTTGATATCCACCAACGAATCCGCCTTGGCCACGCCCGCGCGCTGGACGAAATCCAGGATGGCGCTCGGCGTGTAGCCGCGGCGGCGTAGCGCGCACAGTGTGGGCATACGCGGGTCGTCCCAGCCCTCCACATGGTGCTCGAACACGAGCTGGCGCAGGTAACGCTTGCTCATGACCGTATGCGTCATGTTCAGACGGGCGAACTCGCGCTGCTTGGGATGATGCGGCAGCGGGCAGTTGTCCACGACCCACTCGTACAGCGGGCGGTGGTTTTCAAACTCGATCGAGCAGAGCGAATGCGTGATACCCTCGATCGCATCCTGAATCGGGTGGGCAAAGTCATACAGCGGATAGATACACCACTTATCCCCCTGACGGTGGTGGTGCGCCCGCACGATACGGTAAATCGCCGGATCGCGCAGGTTCATGTTCGGGCTGGCCATATCGATTTTGGCGCGCAGCGTTTTGGAACCATCCGCAAACTTGCCCGCGCGCATATCCGCGAACAGCTGCAGGTTCTCCTCCACCGGACGGTCGCGGTAGGGGCTGGGCTTGCCCTGCACGGTCAGCGAGCCGCGGTAGCTGCGCATCTCCTCCTGCGTCAGGTCGTCCACATAAGCCTTGCCAGCCTTGATGAGCGCCACCGCGCAGTCGTAGCAGGTTTCAAAATAATCCGATCCATAGAACACACCGCCCGTGGGTTCCTCGCCGGTCAGCCATTTGATATCCTCCCAGATGGAGTCCACATACTCTGTGTCCTCCTTAACCGGATTGGTGTCGTCATAACGGAGGTTGAATTTTCCGTTATACTTTTTCGAGATCGACCAGTTAATAAAGATCGCCTTGGCTGAACCGATATGCAGATAGCCGTTCGGCTCGGGTGGGAAGCGGGTATGGATCTGCTCGTTCAGCCCCGCCTCCAGGTCTGCGTCAATGATCTCGGTCAGAAAGTTACTTACGTTTTCCATCATAGCGTTATTAATTCCCCCAAAAGCGGATCAAAGCACATCCGCACATTTTTTCAGGCGCTCGAGTACCTTTTCGCGCCCCATAATGCTCATGACCGTCTGTAGGTCGGGCGCGTTCTGCCGTCCGGCGACCGCCACGCGCACCACCATGGACACGTCGCCCACCGCGCCCTTGTAGGCGGACGGGTCGGCCTTATACGCTTTGGTGTCCGTTGCATAACCGTGCTGGGACGCGATCTGCTTCATTTTTTCAAAAAAGCTGTCCGGCGTGTCGTCTTCGTCAAACACGGCCGCGAAGTCAGTCAGGATGATCCTGGCATCCTCCGCAGGCACGCGCTCGGGCATAGTGTAGTCCGGCCGGAACAGCTCGTCAAACATAAAGTCCATATAGCCCTTGGCATCCGACCAAAGCGCCAGGTCCTTGCGCGGCTTTTTGCCGCCGCGGCCGATCGCGAGGTACGCCTTGGAGCGCGCCGGATCGCGCGTGAGCAGTGCGTGGAACGCGGGATCGTTTGCCGCGCTCCAGTCCGCGATATAGCTGTATACGGTATCCGCATCCATGCGGGAGATAACGTTTTTGGACACGTCGCGCAGTTTTTCGATATCGAACAGCGCGCCCGAACCGCTCATCTTCTTGGTCGAGAACGGGAAGTCGTTCATCGGCGCGTCCGGATTGGCGCGCCGCCACTCCTCAAAGTTGGAATTTAAAAGCGTCATCAGGTATTCCAGCACCGCAGGTACCGGATACCCCTCCTGCGCGTAGAACGTGAGCGCGAGCTCTGGGTCCTTGCGCTTCGACAGCTTGCGCTTTCCGCCAGTCTCCGGATCGATCTTCATCAACTGTGCGGTGTGCGCGTACTTGGGCGCTTTCCAGCCCATAGCACGAAACAACTGCAGGTGTACTGGCAGGGTTGCGAGCCACTCCTCGCCGCGCACAACGACCGTCGTACCCATCAGGTGGTCATCCACCACATGCGCGAAATGATAGGTCGGGATACCGTCCGACTTGAGGATGACCACGTCCTGATCATTCTCCGTGACCTCCATCTTACCCTTGACCAGATCCTCATGACGAACCTTGTTTTCAATGCTGCCCTCCGAACGGAAACGCACCACATAGGGCGTACCCTTGTTCAGTTCGGCCTCGATCTCCTCCATCGGCCGGTCGCGCCACACGGCATATTTGCCGTAGTAGCCGAAGTTCTCCTTGTTCGCTTCCTGTGCGGCGTGCGCCGCGGCCAGCTCCTCCTCGGTGCAGAAGCACGGATAGGCCATGCCGCGCTGCACGAGCGACTTGACAAAGGTCTGGTATATCTCCGCGCGCTGGGACTGGCGGTAGGGGCCGTAAACACCGTTGTCGCCATCGAGCGACGCGCCCTCGTCGAACGGCAGGCCAAACGAGGAGAACGCCTCGATGATGGTCTGCACGCCGCCCTCTACCTCGCGCTTTTTGTCCGTATCCTCAATACGCAGGTAGAACACGCCGCCCGACTGATGCGCCAGACGCTCGTCCACCAGCGCGCCGTACAGGTTGCCCAGGTGCATGAAGCCCGTGGGGCTTGGCCCCATGCGGGTCACCTTCGCGCCCTCCGGAAGCTGGCGCTTCGGGTAGCGCGCCTCGATCTCCTCCGGCGTGGTATGGATATGCGGAAACAGACGTTCCGCCAACAGATGATAGTCCATGATATTCACTCCAATATTCCTGCAAGGGTATAATTGCCCAGATTATGATTATTTTATCACACCGGACGTTCTCATGCAATGCAAAAACCATATAAAAAGCAGCCGGAACATGCCGGCTGCTTTTCCTTATTTTTTTTCCTCGAAGATTTCGCTGGTGCCGGAAAGCCGGTCATGCAGCATACGCCTGCTCGGCGTATACATGCCCAGCATGATCGAAACGATCGTCACCGCCACCATCACGATCCGCAACGCGTTCGCGGCGCTGTCGCCCGCCGCGCGGGCGATCAGTTCCCGCAGCAGTTGACTGGGGAACGCGATCGCGCCCTCCACCAGCAAAATTCCGACGATCTGCCGCAGGGCGAGCGCGCCCGCCCCCACTCTACCCGCACCCTCTGCGCGAACAATGCGCAGGCGGAACAGCCGTTTTCCCGGCGTCCGTCCATCCCAGAGGAGCGGGATCAGCCAATAATACAACATGCCCAGCAGGAGCGCGACCGTTCCCCAAAGCCAGCCGGCAGCGCCGTCTGGGATAGAGGTGTCGATTGCTGTGGAGCCGGTACGCATGGAATTGACGAGCAGGAGCGGCGCGCCGCATGCCATCGTCGCCAGATACCAGTCCACCGCGTAAGCGGCCAGCCGCCGAAACGGCCCGACTGCATTGGTTTTCATGCAAACGCCTCCCCGCAAACCTGTTCCAGCGCTTCCCCTACTGTTTTCACCGTCCATGAGGCAGCCCGCCGGACGCATTCCTCCGCGCGGGACATGGCAAAGCCGCGGAAGCGGGACAGCATCTCCATATCGTTCCGTCCATCCCCCGCTGTATAAACCCGCCCGGACGCAACCCCGAAATGCGCGGCAACCGCCGCAACAGCCGGCGCTTTGCCTACGCCCTTCGGCACCACATCCACATATTCGCAGTTCGGCCAGGCGGACAGGCCGAACCTGTGTAGCTCATCCGCCAGCGCGACCGCTACGCGGCCGTCCTGTGTGCGGCAGCTAATCTGATAGACCGCCGCCAGCTCCTCCGCACACCGGCGCATGGCGTACATCCGCCCGATCGCATCTATGTAAGCCTGCTCCCCTGCGGACACCTCTGCGGTGCGCACTTTGCCGCTGCGGAACATATACGCTTCTTCCCTGCCGAGCATCGTGAAGAACAGACACCGCGCCCGCAGCAGAGGCAAAGCTTTCTCCCAGCCGGAAAGCAGCTTTTCTTGCAGGCAGTCCGCGCCCGCCTCTATCCGCGCGCCGTTCATCAGGATGAGGAAATCACAGGCCAACCCATGCTGGGAAAGCTCGTCTTTCAGGGTTCCCGGGTCCCGCCCGCTACATACGCCGAAGCGTCCGCCTTTTTGACGGAACCGGCTGACCGCAGCCAAGGTCTGCGCGTCGATCTCCTGTCCATGGGACAGAGTACCGTCAAAATCGCTGGCAAACAGCACCGCGTGCATCTTATCCCCCGATCTCTTCGGCCGGCGCAGCCTGTTCTTCCTTCAGATACTGCTTATCCAGCGCCGTAATGAACGGGTAATAGATCAGACCGCCGATCAGCAGCACCACCAACTGCAGCACGCCGCCGCGCCAGTCGTTGCACATCATCCAGCCTCCGAACGGCGCGGGCAGCGTCCACGGCACGGTCACGCCCGTCGGATACGGCACCAGGCCGAAATACATGGCGCAGAAGGAAATCAGCACAGTGACAGGCGGCACAATGAAAAACGGGAGGGCCATCATCGGGTTGAGTACCATCGGCAGACCAAAGATAACCGGCTCGTTGACGTTAAAGATGCCCGGCAGCAAGCTGAGCTTGCCCAACGACTTGATGCGCTTGGAGCGGCATTTGAACGCCATGATCGCCGCCAGCGACACCGTGTTGCCCGTGCCGCCTAGGAAGATGATGTGGTTGGCGAAATCCTGCGTCACGATATACTGGCGCGCCGCAGTAACAGAAGCCTGAAACATATCAAAGTTGGCAAAACGCGCCGCATACCACAGCGGTCCCATGAACGAGTCGATGACCGCCGTGCCATGGATGCCGAAAAACCACAGGATAGAGTTCAGTATGGTGATAAACAGCGTGCCAATCAGCGTCGTACCGATATCGGTCAGCGGCATCTGGATCATGGTCACGATGAAGTTCGTCACAGTGCCGAACGGTGTCGCTGCAAAGACCAGGCGGATAAACAGGAACAGGACAACGATCACCGTTGCCGGAATAAGCGCCTCAAACTGCCGGGACACAAAGCTCGGCACCGTGGAGGGCATCTTAATTTTCACATTCTTTTTCAGCAGCACCGCATACAGCTTGGTCGCCAGCAACGCGGTGAGCATGGCGGTAAACAGCCCGCCCGATTCAAAGCTCGACGCGGCATAGCCGCCCTCCTCCATTTGCTGCAGCAGCAGGAAGTAGGCCGAGATCGAGATAGCGACTGCGGGCAGCGGCTCGACCTCCTCCTCCGACGCGAGGCTGTGCGATACGCCGACCACCGCAAACAGGGCTACCAGGCCCATCGTCGCCGGATTGACCATATCCCAGCACCAGGAATACCATACGTCACCCACGATAGAGGCCATGAAATCATGGAAAGCCTGCACTGGGAAGTCGCCGATGACAACGGCGATCGATCCAATAATCAACAGCGGCATGGAAAGCATCAGGCCGTCGCGCAGCGCGACCAGATACTTATTGCTGGAGAGCTTCTGCGACAGCGGCATCAGATGCGTCTCCATAAATCCCGTCATTTTACTCATTTTTGTTCCCCCTCGGTTTTCTGGTTTATATCTATTTCAAAACAGGGAAATGCTCCCCGTTGACCGCGATATATTCGTCCAAAATCCTGCGCGCCAAGTCGGTATCTACCACCGTGCGGTTGACGACAAGCGCCTGTAGCGCCTTTTGGTAAGAGCCTTCGAGCGCCGCGTCCACCGTCAGCTTTTCATAGGCGTACTGCCCTTCCAGCAGGCCCTTTTCGAAAGTCCCCGCAGGCTGTATCCGCAGCGGCTCGCCGCCCCGCGCCCCCACGCGGCAGGCGACCTCCAACATCATCCCATCCGACAGGTTGGGGACAATGCCGTTGTTCTCAACCATCAGCAGGAATACTTCGTTTTGGTTATAGGCAATGCTCATTGCCAGTTCCACAATGTAGGTCGCATGCGCGTCATTGTGCGCGATCGTCGCGGATTCAAATTCGCCGTCTGCATTTTTATGCGAACCCGCGCTGTATTTCCGATCCAGGTCAAATTTTGTACCGCGTATCTTCCCCAGGGACATAATCTCGTCACAGTACGCCTTTACGCGCTTTTCCCGCCCGTCAATAACGGTGTTCGCACGGGTATAATTGGGATCGGTATGCGAAACCATGGTCTGCGGGTACAAATAGTATTGCAGATAGGTATTCGGCAGGGAGTGCGGAAAATCCTGCACCATTTTTTCCAGATGCTTGAACGTGAAATTCCAGTAGGCGTCGTTTTTGCCGGAAAAGCCAAGCTCATCGTCGCAGTTGCCGCGCTTGAGCTTTTCCAGTATCTCCGGCAGTACATCCTCGCCCGTTTTTTTATCATACATAGCGGTAAACCAGCCGAAATGGTTAAGCCCATAATAACGCGGTTCCACATCGGTCCGCTTGCGCCCGCCGGCCAGCGGACAAAAAATATCCATGATCGAGATCGGCATATCGCAAATGTTGATCAGGCGGAAATCATCCGGAAAAACGCGCTTGGTCGCCTCCGCGACAATAGCGGCCGGATTGGAGTAATTGAGGATCCATGCCTCCGGCGACCAGCGGCGGATCGCACGCACCAGCTCGATCATCGCAGGGACCGAACGCATCCCGTAGGCAAAACCGCCGGGGCCGCAGGTCTCCTGGCCGATCACGCCGTATTTCAGCGGGATTTTCTCATCCATTTCGCGCATTTTCAAGCCGCCCGGCCGAATCTGCACAAGCGCAAAGTCAATATCCGTAAACGCGGTTTCCTCATCTGTTGTATAGACGAATTCAGCCTCCGGATAGTATTCGCGGTAAAGTATTTCGCCAAAACGGCCGATATGCTCCTGCCTTTCCGCGTCGTTGTCATACAGCACGACCCGGCGAAGCGGAAAATGCTCCCGCACCAGACAAAGCATCTCCAGCATATCCGGCGTATAGGTGCTGCCGCCGCCTGCGATCACAATCGAAAATTGCTTCATGACAGCCACTCCTCCTTTTATATCCTTATATTAGGGCACAAAAAGCCCGTATTCCTTTCATGTCTTTAAGCATAAAGAATACGGGCTTTTTTTCAAGTATTTCAAATGAATAAAAAATTTGTCAACTGTATAAAAAACATGTTTCCGATTTTTCCGCCGCGGTTGCAGCCCGCGTTCCCGCCTGTTAAAATAGAAATAGCAGTCATATCGGTCAGCTTTCCTGCTGCAGCCGATCCACCAGACGGGACAGGATATATTCGAACAGGATGATCGTCCGCCCGATAAAGAAATCAGGAACGTTATACGCTACCGATCCTCCGGTCCGTATCACCAGGCAGTTGTCGCTCATGCGTCCCAGCGTGGAATCCGCCCCGCATCATATCAACCGGCGCGCCGTCGTACGCAAGAATGCCCAGTGTCGCCAGCCGACGCATAAAGTATGACGAGGCGATCGTTGAAAAGCCAAGCCCCACGATAAAAATGCAGTTGTCCCGACACCGCAGAATCTCATTTGCAAAGGCTTCAATGCGCGCTTCATCCACGGTTTCCAAAATGCTTGTCAGGTCGATTCCGGCCGCGGCATTCCGCTCCTCCTCCGCATGACGGCGGAGCGAATAGATCATATCGCTGTAGCCTTGGTATCCCAGCTTTTTGGAAAGCTTGATAACCGTGGTCGTGGACACATAGGACTGCTGCGCGACCGAACGGATATTGATTTTCGTATCATGTTCCACCGCGTCAAGTATCTGCTCCAGCACCCTATGCTCAGTTTCGTTGAGCAAATGCCGTTTGGACAGATCGATCAAATTCACCAACAGCACCCCCATTTCATTATTCTGCTGTTCTTATCAGTATAACATATTGTGTCGAAAAATAACAGAGGAGGCTTTTCATTTATGAACGTATTACTGCTTTGCTCGCAGGGCATGTCGACCGGCATGCTATGCGACCGGATTGCGGCCGCTGCCAAGGAGGACGGCTGCGAAATGACCGTATGGGCCGCCAGCGAAATCAAGGCGCGCGAGCATGTCGGCAAGGCCGACATCATCCTGCTCGGGCCGCAGGTCCGCTATCTCAAGAGCCGCATCGAGGAAATGGCGGAGGGCAAGCCGGTCGAGGTCATCGATATGATGGCTTACGGCACGATGGACGGCAAAAAAGTTTATAACGATATCAAAAAGCACATGGGAGACAAGTAAATGGCAATTACACAGGAGCAGCTTGAGCAGGCCTGTTTCCAGCTCATCTCATTCAGCGGCGCGGCGAAAAGCGATTTCCTCGAAGCGGTTGAGTACGCAAAAAGCGGCGATTTCCCCCAGGCTGAGGCCGCTGTCGAACGGGGAAACGAAGAATACCTGCAGGCGCACAACGCCCATTTTGATCTGATCCAGGAAGAGGTCAACAGCGAAAACGGCCTGCTGACCCGTCTGACGCTGGTCCACGCAGAGGATCAACTTGCCATGGCGGAATCCACTCGCATCCTTGCCGAGCAGTTGATCGAACTGTACCGGCGCCTGCAGAAATAAGGCCCACCCGTTAAACAGAAAAGCAGCCTTTCCACACAAACAAGTGCGGAAAGGCTGCTTTTTATTTTCGCCTGCAAAAACTTGAAAAATTTCCTTGACAATTATCCGAAATCGGACTATAATAACAAACAGTCCGGTTTCGGACATGAAAGGAGCTTGCCCTATGGACTCGATTTCTTATCCGGAATTCAGCCGAATCTATAATGGCCTGCAAAAGGAAAGCAACCAGCTTTACCGTCTGCTTTCCAAGCATTACGGTATTTCCGACAGTGAGTGCTGGATCCTTTATGTGCTGCGGGAAGAGGGCCGCCCCCTTACCCAGACCGAGTTATGTAATACCCTCTATCTCAGCAAGCAGACCGTCAACTCCGCGCTCAAATCTCTGGAAGCGGATGGTTATATCCGTCTGGAATGTGCGTCCGGCAACCGCCGGAGCAAAAATATCCACTTGACCGAAGCCGGTCTTGCGCTTGCCATGCGCACGGTCGATAATGTGTTCAAGATGGAGGAACGGGCTTTTCTTCGTCTTTCGGCATCAGAGCGCGCCGCGATCCTTTCCCTTGGGCAAAAACACCTGAACCTGCTGCGCGAGGAGGCATGCAGGCTTTTATCCGGAAAATCTTTTGGAGGATAACTTTTATGCAAATCAGACTTTCCGATCACTTCAGTTACCGAAAGCTGCTGCGCTTCACCCTTCCATCCATCGTCATGATGATCGTCGCTTCCATTTATAGCGTGGTCGACGGGCTCTTTGTCTCCAATCTTGTAGGGGATCTGGCGCTTTCAGCGGTCAATATTATTTTCCCCGCCACCATGATCATCGGCGCGGCCGGATTCATGCTCGGCACGGGCGGCAGCGCGATCGTCGCGCGCACGCTGGGCGAGGGCGACCATGAGCTGGCCAACCGCTATTTCTCCATGATTATTTACAGCGTAATCATCTTAGGCGTAATCCTGTCCGTCGCCTGCGCGATTTTTATTGAGCCGATCGCGCGGCTGTCCGGCGCCAGCGACCTGCTGATGGACGATTGTATTGCATACGGCCGCATCATGATGCTCGGCAGTGCAGCGTTTATGCTGCAGGTTTCGTTCCAAAGCTTTTTGGTCGTTGCGGAAAAGCCGCACATGGGGCTTGTGCTGTCCATCTCGGCCGGCCTGACCAACATGGTGCTCGACTATGTGTTTATCGCCGTTTTTCAGATGGGCGTTGTAGGCGCGGCGCTGGCCACGGTGGCAGGATACTGTGTCGGCGGTCTGATCCCGCTGGTCTACTTTTTCCGTGCGTCTCCCGACCGTCTGTGTCTGTCCAAAACGCAGTTTTATCCCAAGGAGTTCCTACACACCTGCACCAACGGCTCCTCCGAGCTGATGAGCAATATCTCCGCCTCCATCGTGGGTATCCTGTTCAATATCCAGCTCATGCGGATCATCGGCGAGGCGGGCGTAGCGGCGCATTCGGTCATGATGTATGTGGATTTCGTCTTTATTGCTGCGTTCCTCGGCTTTTCGGTCGGCAGCGCGCCAATCGTCAGCTATCATTACGGCGCTGCCAACCACAGCGAGCTGAAAAATGTTTTCCGCAAAAGCATCACCATCATCGCGGTCACCTCGGTCGTCATGGTGCTGATTTCCGAACTGCTCAGCCGCCCCCTGTCCTTTGCCTTTGTGGGGTACGACGCCGACCTGCTTGATATGACGGTACATGGCTTCCGCTTGTTTGCACTCTGTTACTTTTTCTGCGGCATCAACATCTACGCCTCCGCGTTTTTTACCGCGCTCTCCAACGGCATCATTTCCGCATTTATCTCGTTCATGCGCTCCCTGGTGCTGCGCGGCGGCCTGGTTCTTCTCATGCCGATCTGGCTCGGCCTGGACGGCGTATGGACCTCGGTCATCGCCGCTGAGGCGCTCGGCGCCTGCATTGCCGTGTGCTTTTTCATGATGCAGCGGCACAAATACCATTACCTGTAAGGCAGCATTTCCATACAGCAGAACAGAGGGGACGAAAGTCCCCTCTGTTCTGCTTCTTCATGGTAATATGCGCCCATATGTCCGTTCACACCAGAATTTCAAATATCCCCAGCCCGACCATCAGCAGATTAGCCACGGGTTCGGCTAACCATCCGATTATGCCGCCTTCCCGCAGGCCGCCGATCCAATTCCCGCCGAAAAAGAACAGCAGGCTGCATAAAAAGGCGCAGGCCGCCGTTGGAACGAGCCGCATGCCGGTAATGCTGGCGCCCACGCCAAGCCCAATGTTGTTTACCGCCAGCGCCGCGCCCAAAAGCAGGGTGCTTTTCAGCGTCAATGCACGCGGAACACGCTCCCTGCCATCCTTTCCCTTTTGGGAAAACCAGGGCCGCAGTAGGCTGAACAGTCCGATGCCCATGATAATACCGCCACCCAATACATTTTCAAACCGGTCAGGCAGCACCGGCAGGAGCATCCGCCCTAAAATCATGGAGCAGACTGTCCCCGCGAGTGACAGCAGAGCCACCACAAGATTGGATTTCCAGTCGACCTTTATTTTCCGCAACCCATAGGATAACCCCACGACCAGGCTGTCCGCGCTTGCCGCTGCGGAAAAAGCCAAAACCGAAAGCATCTGTATCCGCACAAAAACACCCTTTCCCGAAAAACGCAATACGCTTCCGTAAGGCATTTTATTGCGGAACGAACCGATCGGTTCCTTCCTCACTTTTTCCGGATAAACTCCTTAGGATTGCGCCCAAATTCCCGTTTGAACGCCTTGATAAAATTGGAGTAATCGTTAAACCCGCACTGCATGCAGGCGGTCATGACCGGCACCCCCTCGCACAGCATGTTGCGCGCAACCGTCAGGCGCTTCTTTATAATGAATTGATAGAGCGTCAGCCCCGTATAGAGCTTAAATTGATGCGCCAGATAGGATTTGCTGATAAAAAACACGTCCGCCAAACGGTCAAGTGTCAAATTATCCGAAAAATAATCGTTAATATAGGCCACAACCTCGTTTATTTTTTCATTTTCCGTGACATCCTTTCGAATAGCGTCCGGCGTGGCAAAATAGGCGCGATTGAGGTAAACCAGAAATTCCAGCAGGTAGATTGCCGAAAGCGTGCCGCTTCCGAACTCCTCCTCGTCCCGACTGTGCAGCATTTTTTCGCAGATCCCTTTCAGCCGCG
The DNA here is from genome assembly GCF_032769475.1 of Intestinibacillus sp. NTUH-41-i26. GTDB lineage: Bacteria > Bacillota > Clostridia > Oscillospirales > Butyricicoccaceae > Agathobaculum > Agathobaculum ammoniilyticum. The sequence continues at coordinate 1,397,064 of NZ_CP136477.1, read as the reverse complement.
AAAGCACATTGCTCTCCGGCCGGATCAGCTTGTACTTTTTCTGGCTCGCATCCGTAAAGCAAGCGGTCAGGTCCGCGCCTTTCCCCGCAGTCTGCGCCAGGAAATCCGGATGAATCCAGATCACAAAGCGTTCATACGGCCTGCCTTTTCGAATGTCCGGCTTGTGAATATCCCGATTATCCGTGAGCAGGATATCCCCCGGCCGCAGCTGATAGGTGCGGCCTTCGATGCTGTAGGACACCTCGCCGGACAGGAAAAAGAAAATCTCATAGAACGCATGCTCATGGAAATCCACCTCGGGAGGAACAACGTCCAGATAGTGATAGCATTCAAAATCCGTCCGCTCCATCGTTTGTCTTTGAGTAAAAATATCTTTATGCAAATCCAACAATTTCTCCTCCCCTCTTTTGTATGTGTTTATATTATATAGCAATATTCACCATATTTCAAGCAGGATATCCCGAGAATCGACTTTTGCAAAACGGTATAATAAGAGTACAAAAAGAGGGAAAAAGAAATCATTTCCCCGATATTATATTCAGAAAGAGAGGTTTTACAGATGCAAGGTTTCATTCACGACGATTTCCTCCTGACCACAGAGCCCGCGCGCAGGCTGTATCACGAGCATGCGGAGCGCATGCCGATTTTCGATTATCACTGCCACCTCAGCCCGGCAGAGATCTACGAAAACAAGCAGTTCTCGGATATCGGCGAGGCCTGGCTTGCGGGGGACCACTACAAGTGGCGTGTCCTGCGCGCAAACGCCGTGCCGGAGGAATACGTCACCGGAAACGCCAGCTATCGGGACAAGTTCGACCGCTTCGCTGCGATTATGCCCTGCCTCATTGGGAACCCCATTTATCACTGGTCCCATCTGGAGCTCAAGCGCTTCTTCGGCATTGACGAGCTGCTGAGCAGCCAAACCGCCGATTCGGTGTGGGAGCGCGCGAACAGCAAGCTGAAAAGTCCGGATGGCGCGGCACGGTCCCTGATCTCTGAAAGTAATGTACGCGCCCTTTGTACGACGGACGATCCGGTTGATGACCTGCGCTACCATCGTCTGCTGGCGGAGGACAACAGCTTTACAACCAAGGTGCTGCCTACCTTCCGTCCGGAAAAAGCGCTGGATATCCTTTCCGCTGGCTATCCCGCCTATCTGCAGAAGCTGGGCGCCGCGTCCGGAATTTACGTCCGCACGCTTGACGACGTCAAGCAGGCGCTGGCCGCCCGTGTAGAGTATTTTGCCTCATGCGGCTGCCGCCTATCCGACCATTCGTTCGGCGCGCCCGATTTCACCGTCTGGGATGAAGGCGCGGCGGAGGAGGCCATGTCCAAGGCGCTGGCCGGCGAGCAGCTGCTCGATTACGAGGTCGCGGCCTATCAGTCGGCTATCATGGACTTCCTGGGCGGCCTGTATGCGGACAAGGGCTTTGCTATGCAGCTCCATATCGGCGCGATCCGCAATCTGAACACGCAGCGCTTCCGCTCGATCGGCGTGGATATCGGCTGCGACTCGATTGGCGATACCATCCCCGCCGCTTCGCTCGCCGCCCTACTCGACCGTATGGCGGTACGCGGCAAGCTGCCCCGCACCATCCTCTACACGCTCAACGCAGCGGACAACGACAAGCTCATTGCCGCAGCGGGCTGCTTCCAGGACGAAAGCACGGCGGGCAAAATCCAGTTCGGTTCCGCCTGGTGGTTCAACGATCATTTCGACGGTATGACCGCCCAACTCAAGAGCCTAGCCAATATTGGCGTGCTCAGCCGCTTTGTCGGCATGCTCACGGACAGCCGTTCGTTCCTTTCCTATCCGCGCCACGAATATTTCCGCCGCGTGCTGTGCGAGCTGGTCGGCGGATGGATTGCCTCCGGCATGGCACCCGCGGATTACGACGGTATCGGCAAAATCATTGAGGATATCTGCTTCAATAATATCTGGCAGTATATCGGGCTGGAATAAGTGCATTATCTTGCGGCAACTGAAAGAATAAAAGGGAGACGCTTATGAAAAAAAGATTTCGTGCGGCGGCGCTGGCATTGTCTGCAACGCTGATGCTCGGCGCGCTCGCAGGCTGCGGTAACAGTTCGGCCGCAGACCAGCGGGAAATCATCCGAATTGGTCACAACCAATCCACCAACCATCCGACGCATCTTGCGCTTGTTGCTTTTGAGGAGTTCATCGAAAGCAAGCTCGGCGACAAGTATGACGTCGAGGTTTTCCCCAGCGAGCTGCTCGGCTCGCAGAACGAAATGGTGCAGTTGACCCAGACGGGCGCCATCAACTTCTGTGTGGCCAGCAATTCCTTGCTGGAAACCTTCAGCGATAACTACACACTGTTCAACCTACCTTACCTGTTCGCCTCCAGCGAAGCGTACCACGCCTCTATGGACGACGAAGCCATTACCGGCCCGATTTTCGAATCCACCAAACAGGCGGGCTTTGAGGCCGTGACCTGGCTGGATGCGGGTACACGCAACTTCTATACGGTCGATAAGCCGATCGAGACCCCCGACGACCTGAAAGGCCTGAAGATCCGCGTGCAGCAATCCCCCACCAACGTGCAGATGATGAGCCTGCTGGGTGGCTCCGCCACCCCGATGGGCTTCGGCGATGTTTACACCGCGCTCCAGTCCAAGATCATCGACGGGGCGGAAAATAACGAAATGGCCCTGACCGACAACGGTCACGGCGACGTGTGCAAATATTATTCCTACGACATGCACCAGATGATACCGGATATCCTGATCGGCAATATCGCATTCCTTGACGGGCTGAGCGAGGAGGAGCGCGCGGTCTTCGACGAGGGCTTCGAGCTGGTCAACCAAGTTCAGCGGGAAGAGTGGGTAACCGCGGTCGAAAACGCTAAGGACCGCGCGGAAAACGAGCAGGGCGTCCATTTCATCTATCCCGACACGGCGCCATTCCAGGTGGCCTGCGCGCCGATGCACGACGCCATGCTCGAGCAATACCCTGACCTGAAGCCTATTTATGACGCAATACAGGCTTATAACAAGCAATACCCGTCGACTGAGTCCTGAGGGAGGTGTCAGAAAAATGAAAGCGCTGAGAAATGTACTCACCAAACTGCTCAATGTGCTTGCCGGCGTAAGCTTTATCGCAATGGTCGTCCTGACCTGCTGGCAGGTCTTCACCCGCTATGTGCTGCAGGATCCCTCTCCCTGGTCTGAGGAGCTGGTTTCCTACCTGTTTGCTTGGGCCAGCCTTTTGGGCGCGTCCCTAATTACGGGCGAGCGCGGCCATATGAATATCCCGATCGTCGTAGAGCGCGTGGGCGCGGGCATGCAGAAAACGCTCGGTATTCTCGGCGAGCTGGTCGCCTTTGCTTTCTCCGCCATCATTCTGGTTTATGGCGGCGTGCAGATCTCCCAGCTTGCCTTGGGACAGATGACCTCGTCGCTCGGCGTCGCTGTCGGCGTATTCTATGTCGTGCTTCCCCTTTGCGGCGTGTTGAACATGATCTATACCGTGTTGAATATTGCCGATATCTGCAAAAACGGCACAGAAACAAAACAGGAGGGAGCATAAACTATGGCTATTGAATCCTTGCTGATTATCATCGGCGTGCTGGCAGTACTGCTAATCGTCGGCGTACCGATCTCGTATTCCATTGGTATCGCGTCCCTAGTCGCGATTTTGCAGACCGTTTCGCTTGACGTATCGGTCGTTACCGGCGCACAGCGTATCTTTGTCGGCATGAGTAAATTCAGCCTGACCGCAATTCCTTTCTTTATCCTCGCCGGCAACCTGATGAACCAGGGCGGCATCGCTAAACGCCTGGTGGATTTTGTTATGGCGATACTGGGCAAGCTACCCGGCGCGTTGCTCGTGACCAATATCGGCGCCAACGCGCTGTTCGGCGCGATCTCGGGTTCCGCTTCCGCGGCGGCCGCTGCGGTCGGCAGCATGGTGGAAAAAGGCGAAGAGGAGCAGGGCTACGACAAGGCGCTCTGCGCCGCCACGAACGGCGCTTCCGCCCCGTCCGGCCTTTTGATTCCCCCGTCCAACGCACTGATTACCTATTCTCTTGCCGCGGGCGGCACCTCTGTAGCCGCTCTGTTCCTGGCGGGCTATATCCCCGGCATCATTTGGGCGCTCTGCTGTATGGTTGTTGCCGTAATCATCGCTACCAAAAAAGGTTATAAAGGCATCCCAGGAAAATTTGACTGGAAAAACCTTGGCGTTGCGACATTACGCGCCATTCCTTCGCTTTCTCTGATCGTTGTTGTCATCGGCGGTATCGTCGGCGGCATCTTCACCGCAACCGAAGGCTCGGCCATCGCGGTCGTCTACGCACTGATCCTGGGCATCTGTTACCGCAACATCACCTTAAAATCCTTCTGGAACATTGTTGTGGACAGTGCGAAAATGAGCGGCATGGTCGTCTTCCTGATCGGCGTATCCAACATTCTCGGCTGGGTCATGGCATTCACCCAGATCCCGCAGGCAATCTCCGAGGCCCTGCTCGGCCTGACGCAGAACCCCATCATCATCCTGCTGATCATGAACGTCATCCTGCTCATTGCCGGTACGTTCATGGACGTTACGCCGGCGATCCTGATTTTCACGCCGCTGTTCCTGCCGGTTGTCAAGACCTTTGGTATGGATCCTGTACAGTTCGGCCTGATTTTGGTCTACAACCTGTGCATCGGCAATATCACTCCGCCAGTCGGCAACACGCTTTTCGTCGCAATCAAGGTAGGACGATCGACGCTATCCGGCGTCATGCCCTATATGCTATGGTATTACGTCGCTATTTTGGTCGGCCTGTTGCTGGTCACTTATGTTCCTTTCATCAGTTTGGGACTGCCTATGGCCGCCGGCTTGCTATAAACGGAAAAAAACAGAAAACCGCGGAAAACCGTGGTTTTCTGTTTTTTATTTTATACCTCCGAGAGCTTTTCCAAAAGCTCGGACTGGATGCGCAGCCGGATATCGATTATCTCGCCGCGCTTTTCCTGGGAGAGTTCCTCGCCGCCTGCTGCCGTTCCATCGGCGGCAGACGCCTCCGCGCTGCCCCGTGTTTTTCCCGTTCCTGTGTTCAGGCGACGCTCGGAGAGCTGCGCGATTTCGCTTACCGGCAGCATATCCTTCCGCCTGCCGCGTCGGTCAAGCAAGCCTTTTGGACCCTCGGCCTCAAACTTCCGCAGCCATCCATAAATCTGATAATAGGAAACATGGTATTCTTTTATTGTCAGTGCATAGTCTTTTCCATGCGCGATGCAGTAGCTTACAATTTCTATCCGCTCTTCCAACGTGGTTTTTCTTCCCTTTTCCATACGACCACCCTTTCGACTTAGCTTTTCTTCTTAATACAGATAGTTGCACGCAGCCGCACAAAAGAGGGGCTGATTCCACAAACGCCGTCTTAACACCGGCAGCCGCTTCTCTAATATTCCGAACAGACTGCGGATATCCGCTTCCTGACACAACACTGGTTTGAAGTATGCGGCCGCATTTGCACCGCTCTATCCAGTTGCAAAAAATGAGCAGGACCTCAAGGTGGGAGGGCCTGCTCATTCTATCAGGAAAGGCGGCGCACCCTCCCCAATCATCTAAACTGCTGCGAATAAATAGAAACCGCAAAGGGGTTCTATGACAGACTCCACCGCTTATCCCAGCGGTACAAAAATAGCATCAATAAAACAGCAAGTCAAGCGACCTTAAGGAAATTGGCAGGTTAGCCGCATTTCTATACGGTATCTTAACGACCGTTTTTCCCTCTTTTTTCATCGCGCTGTGAAACAGTAAACGCCTTCCCTTTCCTGCAAGCACCACTTGGCTGCCCAACCTTTTACAGTTTTGCGCAAACAAACAAATTTTTTTTATCGCAGATCACCAATTACGTGCAATATATCACTAAATAAACAAAAAAATTTTATATATTTATACAAATTGCATAAAACACCTTGACAAATAATTCTCCTCATAATAAAATAATCTCAGAAAAAACGAAGGAGGAGGGTGAAAGATGAAAAAGGAGATAAATACGGAACGGGCGCCGGCGGCGATCGGGCCGTATGCACAGGCGGTAGCGGTGGATGGGCTGGTGATCACATCGGGCCAGCTGCCGATCGACCCGTCGACAGGAAGCTTTCCGGAAGGGATCGCAGAGCAGACGAGACAGTCTCTGACGAACGTCAAGGCGATACTTGCGGAAGCGGGGGTCGGGATGGACCGCGTGATTAAGACCACGGTGTTCCTGAGCGACATGAACAACTTCGGTGCCATGAACGAGGTATACGCCACCTTCTTTGGTGAAGGCGGTTACCCAGCCCGTTCGGCGGTCGAGGTGGCGCGCCTGCCGAAGGACGCCCTGGTAGAGATCGAAGTCATCGCGGCCCTGTAAGCGTTTTCCCCCTGTTCCCCTTGTAAGGTACTGTCCGCCAGTCGCGACGCCGGAGACGCAGGCCGGCATACGATGACCGGGGTATCCTCTAACAAAAGGCGCATACCGCGCCGTGATCAATTGGAGGTAATAAATATGGACAAAAAAATGGCTCACTATCCGCTGGATGTACCTGCACCGCATCACTATACGTTCGCTGTTCGTGACATCCCCGAAGTCACGATCGAGCAGCGCGAGCGCGCGCTGAACGCGACGCACTGGAACGAGTTCGCGTTTCCGGCCGCTATGCTGACGGTCGATATGCTGTCCGACTCGGGTACCACCGCGATGACCAACCACCAGTGGGCGTCGCTGTTTCTGGGCGACGAGGCGTACGGCCGCAACACGGGGTATTATGTACTGCTGGATACCTTCCGCGACATTTTTGAGCGCGGGGGCGAGAAGAACTGGAAGAAGATCATCGACCTGGTGCGCACGGACTGCCGCGACGTAGAGAAGATGATGAACGAGGTATACCTGTGCGAGTACGAGGGCGGGCTGTTCAACGGCGGCGCCAAGCAAATGGAGCGTCCGAACGCCTTTATCATCCAGCAGGGCCGCGCGGCGGAGTCCGTGCTGATGGAGATTGTCCGCAATATTCTGGCTCGCCGATACCCGGGCAAGAAGTTCACCATCCCGTCCAACGGCCACTTTGACACGACCGAGGGCAACATCAAGCAGATGGGCTCGATCCCGCGCAACCTGTACAACAAGGAGCTGCTGTACGAAGTACCCGAAGGCGGCCGCTACGAGAAGAACCCCTTCAAGGGCAATATGGACATCGAGAAGCTCGAGCAGCTCATCCAAGGCGTCGGTCCGGAAAACGTGCCGCTGGTATTCTGCTGCATCACGAACAATCCGGTATGCGGCCAGGCGGTTTCCATGGCGAACATCAAGGAGATCAACCGCGTTGCGCATAAGTACAATATCCCGCTGGTATTCGACGTAGCGCGCTGGGCGGAGAACTGCTACTTCATCAAGATGAACGAAGAGGGCTACGCCGACAAGTCCATCGCGGAGATCGCGACCGAGATGTTCCAGTACTGCGACGCGTTCACCATGTCTGCCAAGAAGGACGGCCACGCCAACATGGGCGGCATGCTGGCGTTCCGCGACAAGGGCCTGTTCTGGAAGAACTTCTCCGACTTTGACGAGAACGGCAACATCATCACCGATGTCGGCGTTACGCTGAAGGTCAAGCAGATCTCCTGCTACGGCAACGATTCGTACGGCGGCATGTCGGGCCGTGATATCATGGCGCTGGCGGTCGGCCTGTACGAGAGCTGCGACTTCAACTACCTGAACGAGCGCGTTGCACAGTGCAACTACTTGGCCGAGGGCTTTTACAAGGCGGGCGTCAAGGGCGTCGTGCTGCCGGCCGGCGGCCACGCGGTGTACATCAACATGGATGAGTTCTTCGACGGCAAGCGCGGCCACGATACCTTCGCGGGCGAGGGCTTCTCGCTGGAGTTGATCCGCCGCTACGGCATCCGTGTTTCCGAACTGGGCGACTACTCCATGGAATACGACCTCAAGACCCCTGAGCAGCAGGCTGAGCTGGCGAACGTGGTCCGCTTCGCGATCGACCGCAGCCGTCTGACCCAAGAGCATCTGGATTACGTCATCGCGGCGGTCAAGGCGCTGTATGAGGATCGCGAGTCCATCCCGAACATGCGCATCGTTTGGGGCCACAAGCTGCCGATGCGTCACTTCCATGCCTTCCTCGAGCCCTACCCCAACGAAGAGAAGTAAGCTCATCCGTATGAAAATCTGGGCGTAACCTGCGCCGCGTGGAAAGCGCGCAGGGCAAGTGTGATGAATCGGGCCGCGGATAACTGAATAGTTTCCGCGGCCTTACCGGTTCATGTTTGGCTCATGTCATGAAGGGGTGTAAAGAATGGAGAATAACGGCAAGCTTCAAAATCAGGATGGCTTTCGGTCCCAGTGGGGCTTTATCATGGCCGCTGTTGGTTCCTGCGTCGGTATGGCAAACGTATGGCGCTTCCCGATGCTGGTGTCCAAGTACGGGGGATTAACGTTCCTGATCCCTTATTTCATATTTGCATTTATCATCTGCCAGTCCGGTATGATGGAAGAATTTTCGTTTGGCCGCTGGGCGAAAAGCGGCCCGTCCGGCGCGTTCGGTAAGGCTATGGAAAACGGCGGCAAATCAAAATCGGTCGGCGAATGGCTGGGCGCAGTTCCGATTATCGGCGCTTTCTGCCTGGCTACCGGCTACGCGGTTATTATGGGCTGGGTGTTCTACTGGACCAAAATGGCGATCACTGGCGAGCTCACCGCGATGGGGCAGGATATGAGCGCTATCGGCGGCGCGTTCGGCGCAGTTGCTCCGGAAGCAGATAGCCTTGGCGAAGCGATCAAGATGACCTTCGCTACCGGCGGCGCAAATAACCTGTGGATCATCGTCGGCGTAATCGTTTCCCTGCTGATCATGGTCATGGGCGTTGCGGGCGGCATCGAAAAATCCTGTAAGATCATGATTCCGGCACTGTATGTGCTGTTTATCGCACTGGCAGTCCTGATGATCTTCACTCCGGGTACCTCGGAAGGCTACAAGTATATCTTTACGCTGAATCCGGAAGGGCTCAAGAGTCCGGAAGTATGGGTTTACGCATTTGGGCAGTGCTTCTTCTCGCTGTCCGTTGCAGGCTCCGGCTCGGTCGTATACGGCTCTTATCTGGGCGATAATGTCAAGATCCGCCAGTCCGCTATCATCTGCGCGATCATGGACACCTCCGCGGCGCTGCTGGCAATGTTCGTCATTATCCCCGCTATGGCTTCCGCTGGCGGCGATCTCGGCGACGGCGGCCCCGGTCTGATGTTCGTCTCCGTGCTGCCTGTATTTAACAGCATGGGCGGCGTCGCAAGACTGATCGTTATCTTCTTTTATGTGGCGATCCTGTTCGCAGGCGTTTCGTCGGTCATCAACCTGCTCGAGGTGCCGATCAACTTCCTGCAGGATCAGTTCAAACTGAAACGCTGGGTCCCGACGGTGATTGTACATGCGGTTTCCCTGGCTATCGCGTTGATGATCCAGCCCTGGACTTCTCAGTGGATGGATATGGTTTCGATCTACATCCTCCCGCTTGGTGCAGTGACCGCTGGCATCATGTTCTTCTGGATCATGAAGAAAGATACGGCGATCGCTGCAGCACAGCTTGGCTCGGAAAAACCGGTCATGAAGTGGTTTATCCCGTTTGGTAAATATGTGTTCGTCCCATTATGTGTCCTCTGCTTTGTTTTGGGCATTGCATGGGGCGGCATCGGCTGATCCCTCGTCGGTTATCCCCCCGATTTTCCCTTTCAAACAGCGGAGGCTCACAGCAAATCATGCTGTGAGCCTCTGCTGTATTATCCACCGGAGCATGGCATGTCCGATATGAAAAGGTATCGTATCTGCCCCGGCTTTTTCGGATAAGTACATGTCTGCAAAGAACAATAAAAGCACTACTTTTGCAGACGGGGGGGGAAAATCAGAATGAAACAATACCAATTAGCAGAAAAGCTGATCACGGGCTACATCCGCTATTTACGCGCGGAGGAGCGCGGTACCGGCACGTTCGAAAAATACCTGCTGGACGCCGCCCGCGCCCAGGGCCGAGAACGTCTCTCCCTGCTCTTGGAAGCCATCTGCGCCACCGGCATCCGCGTTTCCGAAGCATGGTATATCACTGTCGAAGCCGCGCGGGAATCCCCCTCAAGGGGAAGATACGCACCACCCTGCTGCCTGCTAAACTGTGCCGCAAGCTGCTGCAATATGCCAGAAAGCAAAAAAAAACCGTCTCCGGCAAGATTTTTCTCATGGGAAACGGCAAAAGCCTGTCGCGCAGGCAGATATGGGCGAATTTGTTTTTGTGCTGGAATACATTCTTTCCAAAAGCAGCTTTCGGAGGGATCATAAACAACAGCGGCCCCGATCTGCCAATCATGCCCTTTTTACCCGTTTCATTAACAGTCTCCTGTTCGGGTCGCTCTATTGCAGTTGCACGTCCGCTCATAGGCATTGAGAACGCCGATCGCCGTTCCTCCCGTTTTGTTTCATCCCTCGGCAAACCATGCTTTCATGGTATCCAAAACCCTGACAAGCGCTTCCTCCGTAATCACATAAGGTACCATCGCATACATATAATTCAGGAAAGGCCGGCTGAACACGCCCCGCTCAAAGGCAAACTGTTGGTATCCCGCAATCGTCTGGGGATCGTATACCTCAACACACACGCAGGCACCCATAATGCGGATCTCCTTGATCCGCGGATCGGAAAAGCCTCTCATTTCCCTGCGTGTGATCGCCTCTATCCTGTGTATTTTGGACATATAATCCTGTTTTTCAAACAGCTCAATGGATTTCAGCGCTACACTGCAGGCCAAAGCATTCCCCATAAAGGTCGGCCCGTGCATCAAGGCATGGGCGGGATCGTCGTCATAAAAGCCTTCGTATACCCTGTGGCTTGTAACCGTGACGGCATGACCGATATATCCGCCGGTCAACGCTTTTCCAAGCACAAGGATATCCGGCAGGACCAGATCCGCAACAAAACGGTTTCCGGTACGGCCGAAGCCCGTAGCGACCTCATCAAAAATCAGGAGTACGCCATAGCGGTCGCAAAGCTCCCTGGCGCGCTTCAGGAAAGATATATCATACATCCGCATGCCGCCCGCCCCCTGCAGCAGTGGTTCGACAATAAAGCAGTTCAGGCGCTCATGGTACGCCGCAAAGGCTTTTTCCAGCGCTTTGATTTCCGTCGGGATATGGATGACCTTTTCTCTTTTCCCATAGGCCTTCAAAACAAAATGATAATCCTCGTCGTCGCCTACCTCCATGGCCTTGAACGTGTCCCCGTGATAGGCGTGTTCCAGTGCCAGCACCATGGTCCGCTGCGTTTCGTCCCGATTGACGTAATACTGCAGGGCGATCTTCAGCGCGACCTCCACAGCGACACTGCCGGAATCCGAAAAGAAGCAGCAGTCCAGATCGCCTGGGAGCCATTCCTGCATCTTGTCAGACAGCTTCTGCGCCGGTTCATGGGTCAGCCCTCCCAGCATGACGTGAGCAAATTTCCCCAACTGCTCCGTGATCGCCTGGTTAAGCTCCGGATGCTTATACCCATGGATAACGCTCCACCAGGAAGATACGGAGTCGATCAGCTTCCGGTTTTCTGTATAAAGGTAAACCCCTTCCGCATCTACAATCTGGTAAGGCGGCTTCATGGTTTTCATCTGTTGATATGGATACCAGATCATTTTATTCCCTTCCTGTTTTATTCATATAAGGATTCCAGCGTTTCCAGTGGGATATCCAAATCCGTGTCCCCGTTTTTTACGCAGGCCAGCACCTTTAACCCTGTCATGTATTCACACATCGATCGATTATCCTGATGCATCATACTCTCCGGATCGAAGTGGTTAAAAATGATCCCTTTGACCGGAAGCTGATGCGCCTTCATATATTCCGTGGTCAGCACCACGGCATTGATCGTACCCAGCCCCGCATCCGTCACTATCAGGCTGCTCAGCTTCCGCGCCTTGATGAAATCTTCCAACAGCAGTTCCTGTCCGTCGAAGCGGAGCGGGCAGACAATGCCGCCTGAACCCTCCGCCGTAACATATTCATGACGGCCGCACACTTTATCAAAATCATGGAGCACCCGCTTCAGCTCCACTGGATTGCCCTCCATGCGGGCCGCCAGATGCGGAGAAACCGCTGTTTCATAGAGATAGGGACACATCTCGCTTATCGGCTGCGCAATACCGGAAACCGCCTTTACATGCAGGGCGTCGCCCGCAAGCAGACTGCCGTCCGCCCTGCGGTCATTCCCGCTCATCGCCGCCTTGTAATAGGCGGCGTTCCTTTTATTTCCCCAAAGCTTTTTGATGATCAGACCCGTTACATAGGTCTTACCAACATCGGTTCCCGTGCCTGTAATAAATATTTTTTTACTCATTGCAAAGGCCCACCTCGTATCCCAGACCTTTCAGCAGCTCCATATCGGTTTGCGTGGTAATGCCGGCAGTTGTCAGCATATCGCCGGAAATCGCCGCGTTAGCGCCGGAGGTAAAGCAGCTCCTGCCCTTATCCGGCAGCTGCCCCCTGCCGCCTGCCAGCCGGATCGAAGCGTCCGGCAGAATAAAACGGTATACTGCAACGATCCGCCGCATATCCTCCACGGTCAATCGAGGGTTATTTTCCATCGGTGTACCGGGAATGGGGTTGAGCATATTGACCGGAACGCTTTTGATCTGCAGCCTGCGCAGCTCTATCGCCATGTCGATCCGGTCTTCAGCTCTTTCGCCAAGCCCCATGATCCCCCCGCTGCATACCGAAAGCCCTGCCGCCTGCGCCGCGTGGATCGCCTGCACCTTGTCGTCAAAGGTATGCGTCGTGCAAATATGCGGAAAATTCCTGCGGGAGGTTTCCAGATTGTTGTGTACTCTCGTTACGCCCGCCTCCTTCAGCTTGCGGAATTGCCTCTTGTCCAGCAGGCCAAAGGATACGCAGACCGAAATGCCAACCGTCCTTTTTATTTCTTGCACAACCCAGCACATCTGCTCCACCTCCCCATCAGACAGCCGTTTGCCCGATGTGACGATGGAATAACGGAGTACTCCCCGTTCCTGATTGCGCTTTGCCTGCGCAATGATCTCCTCTTCCGGCAGCAAAGGGTACTGTGCGGCGCCGGTATGGTTATGCGCGGACTGCGCGCAAAACCTGCAATTTTCCGAGCAGCGCCCGCTCTTCCCGTTGATAATCGTGCAGATATCAAACCGGTTGCCGCAAAAATGTCGCCGGATAGCATCCGCGCTTTTACACAGTTCGTCCAGTGGCTGCTGGTAAAGGCACATCGCTTCCACCTTTGTGATCGGTTCGCCGCTTAGAACTTTTTCCGTCAACTGCTGTAAAGCTTTCATCATCACATCACATCCGATTCATGATAGGGATCAGCCGTTTTCCCAGGATGGCGCCGAGAATGCACAGCACAATATCACCAGGCACGACCAGAATAAAACAGTACAGGAACAAGGGCCACAAACCGATTGGAGTGCCCAAATAGAAATTGCTTATCAGATAATAATATACCATTCCGAATAAGTACACGATTCCAAGCCCGATAAAGTTAGCGACAAGCAACCGCTTATATCCCGGATTGGCGGCTTTGTTTGCGATGCGTCCCGTGACATAGGATGCAATGGCAAACCCGATAATATAGCCAAAGCTCGGTTTCAGCACATAGGCCAAGCCGCCACCTTCCGCAAATACCGGCAGCCCCATAAGCCCAAGCACAATGTAGATGCAGACCGAAGCAGCGCCCCATTTTCCTCCCAGCAGCAGCCCTGCCAGCATGGTAAATAAAAGCTGCAGCGTAAACGGCACCACTGGAATGGGAATCCGAATAAACGCCCCTACAACGATCAGCGAGGTAAACAAACCGCAAAGAATCAAGTTTTTCGTTTTTGCCGTTCTCATTCTTTCTCTCCTATGGTACGCTTCCGATCTATCGCATATTTTCCGCAAGCGCCTTTTTCCCGTGGATGCATTTCCTGCCTTTTAATCGAGAATCAGTATAACATACCCACACTCCACCGTCAACCTATTTTATTTTTAGGTTTACAATAATTATTGTTTAGGCAACGTTTTCTAATTCGGTAGCCAGCCATCCGGTCAGGCCGGTCAGAAGCGCTCCCGCACCTCTTCATCAGCGGCGGTAAAATGCTCCTCCAAAAACGCCTGTACTGGCTGGATATCGGTCGACTAGTTGAGCAGAGCAATGATATCCGCTACAGGTTCCGGCTCCGCGGCGGTTTCGGATATATACTCGAGCAATACATGATTTTTTCCGTTTCCGCCGCAAAGACAGCGCCGTGTTGGACACTGCGGATAGAACGCATCAACATCCTCCAGCCGGTGCAGATGCGTATATGCCTTACACACACTCTCCGAGACGACGTCGAGCGCATCCTCTCGGTTTCTGGTATAGCTATAGGCCACGCAGTAAAACGAGTCTTTCCGCGCATCAATCAACTCCATGAATTATTCTTCGTCGACATTTGATTTCTTTTTCAGCAGCCTCATATCCTGTGTCCTCCTTTCATATAGTTAGACGCCGGTCAGGCACCGTTCGTTGAAGCGTTTTTCCCAACCCGCTCCGCGCGTCTTTCGTCAGGACGCACTCCCCGTCTTACGCACAGCGTTGTCCTGAAAGCGGAAATACTGCGGGTGATGGCGGGACCGGGTATATTCAAACATGACGCCATCGCCGTTATAGGTTTGGCTGATGACAACCGCAAGACCGTTGCAGTCCCCCAAATTCAGATACTCCTAGTCAAGTGGCGTCGCCTTTTCCACCGTTACCACCCGTTTGCTGTTGACGATCGAAACATGCAGCTCCTGTTCCAGATAACGGTAAATCGAGCCGGAAGCAACCTCCCGTGTCAAGTTTCATGCCACATCCTGCCGGAAGGAGCTGCGGTTCAGGATCAACGGCCGTCCGTTCAGATAGTGCAGACGCTGGATAGAATACAGCCTTGTCCCCTCCGAAAAGCCGGTCTTTTCCGCCAGCGCCGGATTGGTCGCCACCTCTGAAAAGCGCAGCACCCCGCTCGTTCCTTTCCAGTGATTGCGCGCGGCCGATTCGGCAAAGGTTTCGATCGTACCAAGGGTAAATGTGGCCTGCCGCGCGGGTTCAAAAATATTGCGCACACCTTTTCCCCGCATAGTCCGCACATAACCGGCCCGCGCCAACTCGCCGACCGCACGGCGCAGCGTGTTGCGCGGGCAGCCCAGCGATCAGCGTATGCTCGGATGGCAGCAGTTCCTGCGGCGGATACTGGCCGGATTCGATCTTCTCCTTATGGGGTTCAACCACATAAATGGTTTCGGAAAGCGCTTTCCGGCGATCCTAATTACGAGGATTATTATATCTGGCGCGAAGGCGGTCCCGACGGCACGCCGCCAAACAACTGGGAAAGCAAATTCGGTGGCAACGCTTGGAAGTATCTTCCGGAAAAGGGCAAATGGTACCTGCACCTGTTCGACCTCACGCAGGCTGACCTCAACAAGGGCTTCCGCTTTGATGCAGAACTGCTACCAATATGCGGGGGCGGATACCGGCGAGTTGAGCATAGTATTCTCGTTCCATCACCTCAAGAAGGTGGATTATGTAAGCAATGGTGGCTTGTGCCATTTGATTTTCAAAAGCTCAAGGATATCCTGTTTTCGTGGCAGACTGGCATGAGCGAGCACAACGCCTGGAACGCGGTTTTCTGGTGCAACCACGACCAGCCGCGCGTGGTATCCCGCTTTGGCGACAAGGGCGAATATTGGAAACTGTCGGCCAAGATGCTGGGTACGGTTATCCACTGTCTGCACGGCACGCCCTATATCTATCAGGGCGAGGAGACCGGCATGACCACCCTGGGCTTTTCCTCGCTCGACCAATACCGCGACGTGGAAAGCATCAACCATTTCCACATCCTGCGCGGCTGTGGACTGCATGAGGACAGCGCCTATGATATCCTCCGCGTACAATCGCGCAATAACAGCCGCACGCCTATGCAATGGGATGGCAGCAAAACTGGCGACTTCTCCGCCGCCGTGCCGTGGATCGAAATGAATCCCAACCATACGGCGATCAATGCTGCCAGCCAGATAGACGATCCCGATTCTGTGTTCGTCGCCCACTACCAGAAGCTGATCGCGCTCCGTAAGCAGTATGATGTGGCCGCCAACGGCGACTTTGCACCGCTTGACAGCGGGCATCCGTCTATACTCGCCTACACCCGCCGTACTGCCGGCGAAACGCTGGTCGTGGTCAACAACTTTTACCGCAGGGAAACCGAGTAAGACTGTCCGGTCGACCTGACCGGCTTCCGCTGCCTGCCTTTCAACTATGAAGACGCTGCGGTACAGAAGCATCTGCACCTGCAGCCATACGAGTCCCTGGTGTTCTACCGCGTGGAATAATCCACGCTGGACGACGCCGAACAGGGATTTCCGTGCGAAAAGGCCTGCGGTTTCTTTCCCTGTCAGCAAATATTTTCCTATAAAAAGGCTGCGGCAGACACGAAAAAAGTGGTCCGCCGCAGCCTTTTTACATAGTTTCCTCCGAAAGCAGATAGGCGGCGGTCATTTCCAGCATGCTCGATCCCTGATCGATACGAATATCCGGAATGGCGCGCCACAACCGGTCTACACGGGCTGTCCCCGCTCCGGTATCCGTATAAACAACCACCTGCTCCATCCCTACCTTTGTATTTTCAAACCGAAGATGAACGGCGTATCGCCGGTTATTGATCCTCACTGGCCGTGTGTATTGAAACCGGTCAAATTCGTTCGCATCCGTCCAGTGGTACAGCTCGCTCTCCGCCAGTTCGCGCACCGTGCCGTGCTCGCCCAAGCGGACCGCCGTACTGTTCAGCACCAGCCCTGCGCGGACCGAGGTAATCTGATTGGTGTCGGCAAGCGGCATCTCACCGGTGTCGAGCGCATACAGGACGACCGTTTCCCCTGTTATGAGTTGTACCTCCCGCGCAGCCGGCAGTTCTCTTCTCCCCGTTTCCGCGTTCTCCACCTGTTCCCTCTGCGCAAATATCGTTGCTTTCATGTATGGCGCCTCCCCATTTCTCACATTATTTGCCGCCTATGCGGGAGCTGCCCTGTCAGCATGGCTTCCCCGCCCTGAACCGCGGATTATCATTGTATCACCCTCCCTGCGCATTTCCTGTCCGATCGTGCTGGCGGGGAATATTGTTTGATGCGGCAAGGCAGCGCCGTATTGGCTGCAGGCTGGACGGGTATCGTCTGCGCCCTTCTCCCTATATCAAAAGCCCGCGAAACCGTTAACAGTTTCACGGGCTTTATGGCGCAAAGGCACTGTTATTTTTCTGTGCCGCTCCACACCCACCCTCTCACTTTGGGCATATCGACGCCGTACTGGGTAATATATCGCTTGTGCTCGATCAGGCGCTTCTCCATCTCCTTCCAAAGGTGCGTCCCCCCGATTACCCAACTGCGGCAGGCGCATCAGCACGTCCTGCACCAGATGGAACCGGTCGATATCATTCTGCACCCGCTGGTTCATCAACACCCTGGACGAGTGCTTTCAGCAGGACATGGACGGTGCGGTCTCCATCGAACAGCGGCTGGCCGCGATGCAAGCCTTTCATAGCGCTGGAGGCGCACCACCTGCTTTATCTCGCCTATTTTCCCGGGCATCACCGATATGCCGGCCATCATCCGGCGGGTCAAGGGGCAGTGCAACCTGATCTGGCTAGAAAACCTCAACCTGCGGGGCGACTACAAGACGATAATATTGGATTATATCCGTGAAAAACACCCTCACCTGCTGCCGCTGTATCAGGAAATTTATGTACAGGGAAACCGCGGCTATTGGCGCATGCTGGACCAAGAACTCAAAGCCGACGCCGCCTCGCTCGGGCTGGACTATATGACCAACGACGACAGCATGCAGTGGCCGTTCGACGCGCCGCCGGTCGTCGTCAACCATTTCTATCACGAGCAGATCAAGCGCTCTGCCAGAAAGGACGGGAGCCGCCATGCCGAAACTGTTGGAGGTTAAAACCATCAAGCGGGTCATAGCGCCCCAGATACAAGAGCTGACGATCGAGCGCGTCCAGATACGACGGCAGGTGGTGGTCGCACCCCCCGCCACGGAGGTATTCTGCCGGAAACTGGCCGGACAGACGGTATCCGGTTTGGAGCGCTGGGAAAAATTCCTGCGTTTCCGGCTGACGCTCGGCGGCTGCGCAATTCTTCACCTGCGGCTGACCGGCTGCCTGTTGCCCCCTGCCGAAATGCCGGAAGAGAAGCACACCCACCTGATCCTAGCGTTCAGCAGCGGCAGGGAGCCACACTTTTCGGATACGCGTCGGTTCGGACGTTTCTGGCTGCTCCAAGACGGGGAAGCCGATACTTACAGCGGCATCGCAAAGCTGGGCAAGGAGCCGTTCGACGCGGACGTTTTCGCAAACTACCTGCGCGCCCTCCTGGGAAGGCGGAAAAGACCGTCAGGGAATGCCTGATGAACCAGGCATTCATCGCCGGCATCGTCAATATCTATGCGGACGAGATCCTATTCGCGGCGCGCATCGCACCCGTGCGCGCTGCAAGCAGCCTGACCGGCGGGGAGTGGGCGCGGCTGTCGACCGCCATCCAGGAAGGGCTCGCCTACTTTATCGAAAAAAAACGCGACCACGCCCGAGGAATACATGAAACCAAGGGGCAGGCCTAACGCAACACACCGTTTTTGCAGGTCTACAGGCATTAGGGCTAGCCTTGCCCCATCTGCGGGACGCCGCTGCGCCGCGTCGTACTCGGCGGGCGAAGTGTCCAGCCTGTCAACATTAGCACAATGGAGGAACAGCAAGATGGATACGATCGATTCTCTTTTTCAGCAAATTGTTAGGGATAACGCCGAGAGGCCCGCGGTCATTGAGTTCAACCGCACCCTGACTTCTAGGGAACTGTCCGAGCTGGTGGGCCGGATCGTAGGCACGTTCCCTGCATATGACCCTCGGGCAATTCTGGGAAAGCAGAATTGCCCGAGGGCTGTCCTGTGTCCCCGCTCCGCCTTATCTGATTACAGCCTTCCGTACCTGGCAACGCTTTGCCGCTCACGCATTTAAGCGGGAGACTAAATAAAATGATATATTAATGCAAAAAGCACTCCGCTTGGAGTGCTTTTTCATAACTGGTGGGAGGTGGTGGATTCGAACCACCGAAGTCATAGACGACAGATTTACAGTCTGTTCCCTTTGGCCACTCGGGAAACCTCCCATATTCGATTGCATGCCGCCTTAAAAGGGTGGAGCTGGTGGACGGACTTGAACCCCCGACCTGCTGATTACAAATCAGCTGCTCTACCAACTGAGCTACACCAGCGTTTTCGCAGGTTTTGTCTGTCTTAGCGACGTTATTTATATTATCACAATCCACCGCCACCTGTCAACAGTTTTTTTCAATTTTCTTATTTTATACTCACATTTTTTCCAAGCGCTTCAATTGAATCCGATACCTGCTGCAAAATCGTCAAGAAAGCCCCTGCCTGCTCCGGATAGCGTTTGCTGATCTCGTTGGGCGACATCGGAAAACGATGCAGTTCCTCTGCCGAAAGGCCGAAGCCCGCCGCCCCCTGCGCTGCTGTGCGGATGCGCAACTCATGCTGCTTCAGGCGCGCATCGCACAGGTACTCAAACTGCTCCCGCGACGCGCGGAACACAGCCTCTACGCCCGCCGGATCGGCCATATAGATATATCGGTATGCCTTATAAACGGCAATCGACAGGTACGCTTCCACTTCGCGCGGGAGCTGCACGCTTCCGGTCTGGCCGGCCAAGTCAAGCAGCAGCGCCGCCGCTTCCACAACACGGTTCTTTTCCTGTTCAGCATCCTCCCTGCCATCCATCCTGCCAGCAGGCACGGCCGAACCGTCTCTTGCCATCGAGCGCCCCAACAGGTAATCACAGGATACGCCATAGTAATCCGCCGCGCGTACCACAAAAGACAGCCCCGGTTCGCGCAGGCCATTTTCATAATGGCTGAGCAATGCCTGCGATACCCCCAAGTCGGCGGCAGCAGTACGCTGGCTTATTTTCTTTTCCCGCCGCAAAAGCGCGAGCGTGCGAGAGAAATCACTGGCCATATCTCTGTTACCCCATCATAAAACTATTGTTATTATACTCGCTGTATTAGCGTTTGTAAAGCACCGAAAAAACCTTTTTCGTCCTTTTCAGCTTTCATTTCGTCCTGTTTTTATCATTTTCACGTTATTTTGTTGCACTATCGTGCCGTGATAACTACATCTTGTATGCCGTTGTTTTTCCATTTCCTTAACAATTCTTTTTTATTTTCGTAATGGAATCCACCGCCGCTTTGCTTGACTGCATCCCTCGCGGTCTATTATAATAAAAGTAATTCAACAATTCTTCCATGGTGCGGCTGCCTGCGCATTGCCGCACCATGTCCATGCAAAGGAGCCTTGCTTATGAAAACTGAAATCGAAAGAATCCTGAAACTACGTCAGGAAGCAAACGGCCTGAACAAGCTGATGCATATGCGCGTCATCACCCTCGATGAGGACGGCGGCGCGACGGTGGAGCTTGACCTGACCGACGAGCTGCTCAATCCGCTCGGCATGGCGCACGGCGGCACGATTTTCACGCTCTGCGACATCGCCGCAGGCTCAGCCGCCGCTTCGCACGGTATCGTCGCCGTTACGCTGGACAGCAATATCCATTATTACCGGCCTGGGCATGCGGGTACGACGCTTACCGCGGTCGCCTATGAGCGTAAGCGCGGCAGCAAGACGGCCGTCTATATGGTAGAGGTGCATGACGAAGCGCGGCGCCATATCGCGGACGCCGTTTTCACCATGTTCTATACTGGGGAAACGCTGGGAGACAAGACAAGTTGAACGGTCTTTCCCCCGCGCTTGTTCCTCCGCTGCTCGGCTGGTATGACCAAGGACACCGCGACCTGCCGTGGCGCACGTTGCCCACGCCTTACCGTGTATGGATCAGCGAAATCATGCTTCAGCAGACGCGCGTTGAGGCTGTGCGTAGATACTTCGACGGCTGGATGGATGCGCTGCCGGACATCCGCGCGCTGGCGGAAGCGGAGGAGTCCGTTTACATGAAGCTGTGGGAAGGGCTCGGCTACTACAGTCGGGTGCGCAACCTGCACCGCGCCGCTGTCGTACTCTGCCAGGAATACGGCGGCCAGCTTCCCGCGGATTATGACAAGCTGCTTTCGCTTCCCGGCATCGGCGAATACACGGCCGGCGCGATCGCGTCGATCGCCTATGGGATTCCCGTTCCCGCGGTGGATGGAAACGTGCTGCGCGTTGCCGCGCGGCTGGATAACGATTTCACACCGATCACGGATGCCAGGTATAAAAAGCAGACGCGCGAACGCTTTGCCGCATGGATGCCCGCGGATCGGCCGGGCGATCTCAATCAGGCGCTGATGGAGCTTGGCGCAACCATATGCCTGCCCAACGGCGCGCCGCGCTGCGGGGACTGTCCGCTGCAGCACTTGTGCTTGGGCTATCACCACAAAAATGCGTCCTCCCTGCCGCTACGTGCCGCTAAAAAGGCGCGGCGCATCGAAAACCGCACCGTACTGCTCGTGCGCTGCGGCACGCTCGTCGGCCTGCGGCAGCGCCCCTCCGCCGGCCTGCTTGCCGGCCTGTGGGAGCTTCCCTCGCTCGACGGGCATCTTTCGCCCGAGGAAACGCGGAGCGCGCTTGCCGGACTCGGCTGGCAGCTCCGCCGGATGCTTTCCCTCCGTCCTGCCAGGCATATTTTCACCCATGTGGAGTGGCATATGAACGGCTATTACATCGAGCTGGATAACCAGCCGGAACCGCTTACCTTTGTCAGCCCTCCAGCGCTGCGCGCCACATACGCGCTGCCCAGCGCATTTCGCGCCTTTCTCAACGTGATCGAGGAGGAACTATGAAAACCCAGACCGTTGTCCACAATTTCCCGCCGCTATATGACAGTGAATCCCGCGTGCTGTTGCTCGGCTCAATTCCCAGCCCCAAATCACGCGAGCTCCGTTTCTTTTACGGCCATCCGCAAAACCGCTTTTGGCGCGTGCTTTCCGCCGTATTAGGCGAGCAGCCTCCGCAGACCATCGAAGAAAAACGCGCCATGTGCCTGCGCCACCATATCGCGCTGTGGGATACTATCGCCCGATGCGATATCGCCGGCGCGTCAGATACCAGCATCAAAAACGCCGTGCCGAACGACATCGGCCGCCTGCTGCGGGAAAGCAAAATAGAGCGTATTTTCGCCACCGGCGGCAAATCTGCAGAGCTGTACCGCAAGCTTATCGAACCGCAGACCCATGTGCCGATCACACAGCTCCCCTCCACCAGTCCGGCCAACGCCGCGTGGTCGTTGGAGCGCCTGATTGAAGCATACCGCGTCATTTTATAGAAAGAGGGCGTATTGCAAACGAAAAAGGATCTGTTCTCAGCAAAAGCGCTGAAAAAACTCATCTGGCCGCTGATATTGGAGCAAATCCTGTCCATCACCATCGGCCTGGCCGACACCATTATGGTATCCTCGGTTGGGGAGGCCGCTGTTTCCGGCGTTTCCCTGGTCGATATGCTCAACGTGCTGATTATCAATATCTTTGCCGCCCTGGCAACAGGCGGCGCGGTCGTGGTGGCGCAGCTGCTCGGCTCAAGGAGCGCGAACGCGCATGCGACGCGGCCAAGCAGCTTTATTTCGTCGTCACGCTGATCTCGATCGGCATCGCCACGATCGTCATGCTCCTGCGCGAGCCGCTGCTCCGCCTGCTGTTCGGCTCGATCGAACCGGACGTTATGCAAAGCGCGCTGACCTATCTGACCATCAGCATATTCTCCTATCCGGTCCTAGCGATCTATAATGCCGGCGCGGCGCTGTTCCGCGCGCAGGGCAATTCCAATGTTTCCATGATGATCGCGGGGCTGATTAATATTGTCAATATAGTTGGCAACGCAACAATGATCTACGGCTTTCACACAGGCGTCGCGGGCGCGGCGCTCGCCTCGATGTTCGCGCGCATTGTCGCAGCGGTAGTTATTACCATCCTGCTGTTCAATCCCGCGCACACCGTGTCCCTGCGGCGCGGCACGGCATTCCGGCCGGATAACCGGCTGATCCGCCGCATCCTGCAGATCGGCGTCCCTAACGGCCTGGAAAACAGCCTGTTCCAGTTGGGGCGCGTGCTGGTTGTCAGCATTATTGCACTGTTCGGAACAACGCAGATCGCCGCAAACGCGGTCGCAAACAATCTGGATTCGATCGGAATCATCCCCGGCCAAGCGATCAATCTCGCCATGATCACGGTCGTCGGCCAATGCATCGGCGCTGGGGACGCGGAGCAGGCACGCCGCATGGCGAAAAAGCTGGTCAAGATCACATATCTTATTTTGGGCAGCACCTGCCTGCTGTGCATGCTGTTCAGCCCGCTCGTCCTGCGGATCTACAGCCTCTCTCCCGAAGCGCTTTCCCTCGCGCGCATCCTGGTGCTCATCCATAACGGCTCCGCTATCCTGTTCTGGCCGATCTCCTTTACCCTGACCAATGCGCTGCGCGCGGCCAACGATGTGCGCTATCCCATGTTCTGCGCGATCGCCTCCATGATGTTGCTGCGTCTGGGCGGCGGCTACATCCTTGCCGTGCAGTTCGGCCTCGGCGCGATCGGCATCTGGATCGCCATGGTCGCGGACTGGATCTGCCGCGCAATCTGCTTTACAACGCGTTTCCACGGCACCAAATGGCTGACCTTTGCCCCGGCCTTCGGCAGGCGGCGCAGAACGGCAGCCTATAAACAGAAAAACACCCCGAACCCTTTCCGGTTCGGGGTGTGCTTTTTATCTTGTCGTATCCGCTTTGACCGCACACGCATCGCCTGCAGTACCCGGCAGCGCCATGTAAATCTTCAGGACCATTTTCATGCCGAAGTAAAGCAACACGACCTCCAGCGGCAGCACCAGCAGGTTTTTGGGGATACGGAGCGCGAGCAGGACATTCATCGCTTCGCCGCCTGTCATGGAAAGCCAGAGGGAGTTCAGGCCGATATTACAGAACAGGTTGATGCACACCTTGGCTCCGATTGCGCGGCCGACTGTCAGCCGGCGGGGATACAGCCACACCCCCCAGAATAAGCCGCCCATGATCGCGGTAACGGTAAAGCCCGGGAAATATGCGCCCATCGTCAGGTTACCGGCAAAATAACCCAACACATCGGTACCTATGCCCGCCATCATAGCGACCGCCGGTCCGAACAGCATGCCGATCGCCGCGTTGCACAGGAAGCCAAAACCGATGCGCAGGTTCGGCGGCAGCTTGATGGTCAGTCCGAGCAGATCCAGTGTGATGTTGACCGCGATCAACAGCGCGGTAAGCGCCAGGCAGCGCGTACTTTTCAGCTCTCGGAGAGACTGGACGAAAATATTCTGTTTTTTTTGCATAGAAAAAGACACCTCCTGTAAAAAATTCATCTGTTGCCACAGCGATTTAGGAGATGCCTAAACAGTTGCAGCAGCGGGATGCGGCCACAATACCGCAGGGGGATTTTCGTCCCTTTCGTCCGCTGAACAACTCCCCGTCTCAGCGGCACTTAACGCATTGTGACCTACTCTGCTTTTTCCTGTTCTATTGTATCACGCTTTTACGTCTTGTCAATACCAAGTGTCCGCCGGATCGTGCGGCAGACCCCGTCGTCATCGTTAGAGGGGCAGATATGCTTTGCCGCAGACCGAAGGGCTTCGTGTCCGTTCGCCATGGCGTAGGACTCTCCGACCGCCTGCAGCAGTTCCAGGTCATTTAGGTAGTCTCCGAACGCCATGCACTCGTCCGGCGCGATGCCCAAGCGGCCGCAGATTATCCGGACCGCAAGTCCCTTGTTCATTCCCGGGCGCATCAGGTCAATCCAATCCTCGCCGGAAAGCGCGACTTGGCTGGTCTGCGCAAACGGCCGGAACGCCGGCATCAGCACCCGCTCCGCGCTGCGCGAGCAGAACAGCGCTACCTTGCACACAGGCTGGCTGCGCGCGACCGCAAGCAGGTCGTCCGTATAGTGCCGGCGCGCATAGTAATACGACATGTTTTCCAGAAACACGGTATCTGTCCGATTCTCATAATAGCCTCCCTCCCGACAGGCCAGGATCGCGTGGGTTTTGGGAATCGATCGGGCCGCCACCACCGCTCGGACGACCTCGTCCGGCGGCATGGCCTCGAACGAGAGGAGCTCCGCCCCGTCGCAGACCATCGCGCCGTTTTCACTGATATACAGCAGTTCGTCCGCAATCGGCGCGAACAGCTCGCGCAGGTTGTAATACTGCCGTCCCGACGCTGGAGCAAACCGGATGCCGCGCCCGCGTAGCTCCCCAATCAGGGGGAACAGGTCGGGCGAAAGCTTCCGCTCGCTTGTCAGCAACGTTCCGTCCAGGTCTGCGGCAATCAGCTTGATGGACATGACAGGTCTCCTCCTCTTTCTCCATACCGACAGATTTCCTTTCCAGTATAACACAGGGGCCGCGCTTTGAACAGCGCAGCCCCTATTTTCCGTCCTTATAGCAGCAGGCTGCCGATTTGGTACACCGCCAACGCGGCCAAATACGCCAGCCCCGTCTGGAACGCGGCGGCGCCGAACGCCCATCTCCAGCCGCCCATCTCGCGCTTGATCGTGGCAAACGCGGACATGCAGGGCATGTACAGCAGCGTAAATACCAGGAACGAATAGCCCGTAAGCGGGGTGAACACCGAACCGAGCAGGCCGGACAGCACCGCACTGTCCCCGCCCGCGCCGTACAGCACGCTCATTGTGGAAACTACCGCCTCCTTGGCGACCAGACCGGTCAGCAGCGCCACCGATTCCTGCCAGTTCCCAAAGCCCAGCGGGCCAAACACCGGCGCGATCGCCGTTCCAAACACACCGAGGATGCTTTCCCCCGCGTCCTGCGCGACCGCAAGCGTCGGCGTAAAGTTCTGCAGCAGCCAGATGACCACGCTCATCAAAAAGATGACCGTGCCAGCGCGAGTGATGAAATCCTTCGCCTTCTGCCACATGTTGAGTACTGTACCCTTGAAGCTCGGCATACGGTAGGTCGGCAGTTCCAGCACAAAGCCCGAGGATACGCCCTTGAACACCGTTTTTTTGAGAATGAAGCCCGCGGCGATCCCCACCAGGATACCCAGCACATACAGACTGATCACGATCAGCCCCTGGTTCTCCCCAAACAACGCGCCCGCGACAAGCGCATAAACCGGCAGCTTGGCACCGCACGACATAAACGGGGTGAGCATGATGGTCATGCGGCGGTCGTCGTCATTTTCCATCGTGCGTGCCGCCATGACCGCGGGCGTGGTGCAGCCAAAGCCCATCAGCATGGGTACGAACGACTTGCCGGACAGTCCGATGCGCCGCAGCAGCGTATCCATGATAAACGCCACGCGCGCCAAGTAGCCGGTGTCCTCCAGAACAGAGAGGAAGAAAAATAGAATCACGATCTGCGGCAAAAAGCTCAGCACGCCGCCCACGCCGCCGATCACACCGTCGCACACCAGCCCGATCATCCACGGCGCGGCCTGCGCTGTTGTCAGCAGTCCGCGTATGGCAGGCGAGAGTACCTCCTGAATCAGGTATTCCATCCCGTCGCCCAGCCAGGACCCGAACGGGCCAAACGTACACCAGAACATCAGAAACATGAAAAACGCGAAAATCGGCAGCGCCCAGACACGGTGCAGCACGATCCGGTCGATGCGCTCGGTCACGGTCGCCTTATGCACCGCCGGCCTTCGGTAGCTGGCGCGCACCAGCTCCTCAATATAGTCGTACAACGCGTCCGCCAACACCATTTCCTTATCCGTCTGGTTGGCGTGGCTCTGCATGCCTGCCGCGATCGTGTTCAGTTCCTCCCGTATCTTCTGCGGCATGCCGCGCCGGTCCATCTGCTCCCACATCGCCTTATCGCCCTCGAGCAGCTTGGCCGCGTAAAACGGTAGGCTACACGCACGCAGTGGAAGCGGCCGCAGCAGGCCGGACGCGCGTCGGATCGCCGCCCCCACGCCATGCAGATAGGCCGGCTGCTGTGCCGGCGCGCGCATCCCGTGCGCCAGCGCGTCCAGAAGATCATGCATATTCTCGCCCTTTTTGGCCGATATCGGCACGACCGGCACGCCCAGCCGCGCGCTCATCTCCTCGCAGTCGATCTCGATGCCCTGCGCGCGCACGTCATCCATAAAGCCGAGGGCGACCACCATCGGCAGCCCCAGCGCAACAAGTTGCAGCGTCAGATACAGGTTGCGCTCAATATTGGCCGCATCCACGATATTAAGGATGCCGTCCAGCTCGTCCGACAGCACGAACTCGCGCGCGATAATTTCCTCCTGTGTATAGGGCGAAAGCGAATAGATACCCGGCAGGTCCACGATGTCAATGCCCGCCCCGTCGTGGCAGATATGACCGGTCTTGCGGTCGACCGTCACGCCGGGCCAGTTCCCGACATGCTGGTTGGAGCCGGTCAGTCGGTTGAACAGCGTCGTCTTGCCGCTGTTCGGATTGCCAATAATCGCAATGGTTTTTTTATCCCCGTTCATCCGCCCGCCTCCAGCACAATCTTTTTCGCTTCTTCGCGCCGAAGCGACAGGCTGTATCCCCTCAGGCGCACGGCGACCGGATCGCCAAAGGGCGCGATCCGCTCCATAGTCACGACCACGCCTTTCGTAATGCCCATATCAAGAAAATGGCGCTTGAGCGCGCCATCCGCCGTGATATAGTCCACCACGCCGCTCTCGCCGGTTTTTAAATGGTTGAGTGTCTTCATTTTATCCCCCTGCTGCGGCCAAGTCTTCGGCTGCATACCTTATTATTATAAAATGTCCGTTTCCGCTTGTCAATGCGGCAGAAGGGCTTCCGCCCTACAGCGGAAGCCCTTCCCTTTGCTTTTCAGTTGTCCGGTACGCCGCGTTTACAGTCAAAGCCCGCCCAGCAGAAGCAGGTCGGAAGCCGTGGCCGACACAATCACCGCCAGCCAGCACGCAAGCGGATACGCCCACTCGGCGCGCCCCTGCCGCGCCGGCGCAAGGCGCGGACACGCGCACAGTAGCAGCTTTGCCAAAGCAAATCCGGCCGCCGCGCCCAATGTATTCAGGAGCAGGTCATCCACCGAGGTCACGCCGCCCGCAACAAGCTGGATCAGTTCAATGCTGAGCGATACGCCGAAGCCGAACAGAATCGTGCGCCTCGCGCGCCCAAAATACCGCCAGAACAGCGGCAGCAGGAACCCCAGCGG
The DNA here is from genome assembly GCF_032769475.1 of Intestinibacillus sp. NTUH-41-i26. Taxonomy (GTDB): domain Bacteria; phylum Bacillota; class Clostridia; order Oscillospirales; family Butyricicoccaceae; genus Agathobaculum; species Agathobaculum ammoniilyticum. The sequence continues at coordinate 1,368,827 of NZ_CP136477.1, read as the reverse complement.
CGCGAGCAGCGCCGCGTTGCCCGCGATGTTGGCGAACACCCCCAGGCCGGGCGAAGCAGGATCGTTCAATACCGCCGCAATATCCGCAAACGGGACCAGCTCCAGCCGCGGCGCGGGCAAGCTGCCTGCCAGCAATTGGTACAGCGACGGCCCTGTTACCAGACCGACGCACAGCAGGTACAGCAGGAGTACCGCAGCGCCGCAGAAATCCCGCCGTCTCATCCGACCGACGGCATCTCAGCCGCTGCCGCCGCGCCAATGACTGCCGCGGCTTCATCCGCCGCCCCGTCGGGCCGGTACTTTTCGATCACGTCCGTGGGCTGCGTGCCGAGCAGGTAGCGCAGCTCTGTCGTGCGACCGCCGTCTTTTAACGTTGCATATACATTGACCGTATCTGTGCTTTCCATCAGGGGCGCTCCGCTGCCGAGATAAAACACACTGTTGTATATATTCATTGCGTCGGCATAAACCGCATTTTCCAGCAGCTTCTCAATATCCCCGGCATCGGTCACGGTCACGTTGCTCCAAGCTGTGCCTTCTTCATCGCGCTGCACCACATAGCCGATTTCTACCGTGCTGATCTGATCTGCGGTCAGCGCCTGCGGCTGCGGCTCATAGCCGGTCAACTGCTTAATGAGCGCCAGCGTTCTGGTATCCGCCTCACACACATAAATATTGCTCCAGCTTGCGGACCGAATGCCGTCCTGCCTGTTTTCGTACGCCAGTTCCAGTCGGAACACCGGCATACTGCTTTCCTGACGCGCCAGTTCTTCTTCGCGCAGCGTTTCCAGTATTTCACTGATTTTCTCCGGCTCGTCATACAGGTTACCCAGAAAGGCGCCGGCATTATCCGTAAACATAAGCACCGCGACCTCGTCCTCAGTCATATTATCGAGGCAGAACAGGTCCCACTTTTTCTGTTTGTACTCCGCTGAGGTTTGGAGCTGCACCAGCAGCGCCTCCACCTCTTCGGTCTGCGGCAGCCTATAGTAGCGCGCCTCCATGCGCCCGCCGTTAAGGCGGAACTTGAGTGTAATACCGAAAGAGTCGTCAAACGAACCGAACTGCGCCTGCAGCTCGCCCTCCGGCGCGGCGTCTTCCGCTGCCGTCATGGCAACGCCGATCTCCGCCAGCCGGCACACCGCCGCGATATTCTCCGGCTCGCTCAGCATCTCCCTGCTGCTGTATGCGGCAACATCCACCGCCTCCAGCTCGCCCTCGTCCGGCAGCCAAGTGTCATAGCCGGTCACATCCGCTTTCATCAGCAGTATCCCCCCGACCAGAACGACCAGCATCACCGCCAAGTGCAACGGTTTGGCAAAGATCGCGCGGAAATCAAAGGCATAGATGATCTCAACGATCCAATGGAACAGCACCGCGCCGATCACCAGGCCGGGCCAGAACCAGAAATCTCCCGCAATCAGGTTGAACAGCGTGCCGAACGCAACGCTCATAATCAGACAGATATATACCTTGATGGGCAGCTTTGACCGGTCGAACGCAAGCGCCGTTCCCGCCCGCTCGCTTTTGCGGATGCGGAACAGAAATACCGCCAGCGCGGTCACTACCGCCGCAGCGGCCAGATACCCCGCCAGCAGGCCGGCCGCCGAGCCAGTCTGCCCGAGTGTGGCAACGCCGCCGTACCGGATACCGTCCACCGTGAAGTACTCCATCACCGGGCAAAGCCGTACCGCCGCTATCGTACCATCCAGTCCGCCTTCCGACGAATACGTCTCATAAAATTTGCCGAGCATCGCGATCTGCAGCATGCGCACCAGCAGGGGCGAAAAGTACACCCAGGCGAGCAGCAGCAGGGTGACGACCGTATTTCCGCAGACGATAGTTGTCAGCACGGCCAGCGCATAAATGAGCAGGAAGAAAATCAGGTTGCACAGCACCGTGCCGCCGATCGCCCCCCAATCGGCCGCTTCGCCAAAGCCCATCGCATAAGCGCAGGCCAGCGTAATGGCGAGCATGACAAAATAGGTGGAAAGCGTACACAGCGCGCCGGTCAGGAAGTTGTTGGCGAACAGGCGTGTGCGCGAGAGGGGGAGTGAGTGGTAAAAATCCACCTTCTGCCGGTTGTGCAGGTAGGCGAACAGCGCGACGCCGCACACGACCGCCATGACCACAAAGGTTACCTTGACAAAAGGATTGTAGCCGAGCAGCACGGCCACCTGGTCAAGCGCGCCCTGCCAGGCATCCTCCATATACTGCGGGGAATTATTCAGATTATACGCTTTCTGCTCCAGCGCCCGCTGCATCGTCATCAGCACGGGCAGCAGCAGGGACAGGAAAAAGCCCACGCCGGAAAGGACGAGCGCCCACAGGCTGCGGCGCATGCTGTCCCCAGCAAGCCCTTTAGAAGAGAAGCTTTTTGACGTCATAACCGGCCACCTCCGTTTCATTGATGAATATTTCTTCCAGCGTCAGCGGAAGCATTTCGCAGAAGCTGGGGTTCATGGCGTTGATCCGCGCCAGCAGCTCCTCGCGGCTGCCGCGCGCAGTCAGCGTATACAGAGAGCCGCGCTGCTCCAGGCGCAGCAGGTCAAACTCCTGCCATGCGTTTTCCGGAAGCGTGCCGGTAAAAATACACTGCAGCTTGAACATTCCGAGCTTCATCTCATCCAGATCGCGCGAGAACAGGATACCGCCGCGGTGCAGCAGGCCGACATGGTCGCAGATATCCTCCAGCTCGCGCAGATTGTGGGAGGCGATAACCGGCGTCATGCCGCGGCTTTCCACATCCTCCGCAAACAGGCTTTTGACCGTCTGCCGCACGACCGGATCCAGCCCGTCGAACGTTTCGTCGCAGAACAGGTAATCCGTTCCCGCGCAGATGCCGCAGATCACGGAAACCTGTTTTTTCATGCCCTTGGAGAACGTGCGTATCTTTCGGTTCTCATCCAGGCCGAAGCCGTCCATCAGCTTGTGGTAGCGCGCCTCGTCAAAATAGCGGTAAAATCGCTTGTAATAGTTCTTCATTTCTGCAGGCGTGCTGTTCGGAAAAAAGAACTGTTCGTCGGAAATAAAGAAAAACCGTGCCTTGATTGCTACATTTTCAAAAATATCCGCCCCATCGATGCGTACCGCACCCTCGTCCGGCGACAGGATGCCCGCCAGCATGCGCAGGAACGTCGATTTGCCCGCGCCGTTCGAACCGATCAGCCCATACACCGAACCGTCCCGCACCTCTGCGCATATATGGTCGACCGCCGTGATGCTTCCAAAGCGTTTGGTCGCGTTTTCAGCCGTAATCATGCCCCATCCACTCCTTTCTTCTGCAGCCAGCCGCGCAACCGATCCTCGTCCGCGCCAAGCGTGCGCGCCTGCGCCGCCAGCGCGCCGATCTGTGCGCCGATCTCTTCCAAGCGCCGCTCCCGCAGCACCGTCATGTTATCCGAAATAAAATTCCCCCGTCCCTTGGCCGCGTAGATCACGCCGCGCCGCTCCAGCTCTCCATACGCGCGCTGGATCGTGTTTGGGTTGATCGAAAGCTCCATCGCAAGCTGGCGTACGCTGGGGATCTGCGTATCCGCAGGCAGCGCCCCGCGCAGCGCAAGCTCCTCAATACCGTCCACCACCTGTTCATAGATGGGCCGCGGATCCCGATAATCGATTTTTATCACATCGCGCGCCTCCTTTCCAGTCGTGTTCCACATGTTCTATCTGTATTATTCGTTCTAATACACTTGGAGTATAGCAAATCTTTTTCCCCTTGTCAATCGCTTTTTTGCGCGATGTATGCTATACTGGTTGCAAACACTGTTCAGGAGGCCGCACATGGTACATTTGGGAAACGACTGGGATACGCTGCTTGCCGGCGAATTCCAGCAGGAATATTATAAGAAAATACGCTACTGGCTCAAGAAAGAATATGCCGAGCAGACAGTCTATCCCCCTATGGAGGATATTTTTAACGCCCTGCGCTACACGCCCTATCACGAGGTAAAGGCTGTTATTCTGGGGCAGGACCCTTACCACGGCCCAGGGCAGGCGCACGGCCTCTGTTTTTCCGTCCAGCCGGGCGTACAGCCGCCGCCGAGCCTGCTGAACATTTTTCAGGAACTACAGAGCGATCTCGGCATCACGCCTCCGGCGGGCGGCACGCTGACCAAATGGGCCGAGCGCGGCGTGCTGCTGCTCAACACCACCCTGACCGTACGGCGCGGACAGGCCAACAGCCATAGGAACATCGGTTGGACAACCTTTACCGATCACGTCATCCAGAAGCTTAACGAGCATGAACGGCCGGTTGTGTTCCTGCTCTGGGGCGGCAACGCGCGCAGCAAAAAGAGCCTGATTACCGCGCCGCAGCATCTGGTGCTCGAATGCGCGCACCCGTCGCCGCTGTCGGCGTTTAACGGTTTTTTTGGCTGCCGGCATTTTTCCAAATGCAATGCTTTCCTGGAAAGGAACGGCGTCGAGCCGATCGACTGGGATCTGAACCACGATTGACGGTGAAAAAAGAGCCTGCTCAGCCGAGCAGGCTCTTTTTTCACCCCTTACCGATGCAGGGAGGAAGCAAACAGGCCGCGCATCACCGCCATCAGTCCCTGCGCCATCAAAACAACCGCTACCACTGCGGATATCGCGATTGCAGCAATATCCGGCTTGAAAAAGGTCGCCAGGCCGAAAATAAGTATGACCAGGCCGATCGCCAGCGGCGCGCCCCAGAACAACATGCCCGCCCGGCGATAGATCGCCGCGCCGACGCATTTGATCACACCGGACAGGATCGCCCATCCGGCCAGCGCATAGGGCAGCAGTTCCGCCGCCAGCCAGCTGTTGCAGACGAACAGGAGGCCGAGCAGCAGGTCGATGATCCCGTCCGCCAAAAACCATCCCGAAGCGATATACGCCCGATGCCGCGCCAGATACACCACTAGGTCGGACGCACCCGACACTAGCATGGCCGCCCCCAGCAGCCACGCGATCGACACCAGCGCCGCATCTGGATGGATCAGGAAATACAGCCCCATAATCACCAGAAACATGCCCACTAGAAACCAGATACCACGTCCAAACCAATCTTTCATTGCAGCCCCTCCTTAGTCCTTTTATTCCTGTTTCTTTTCCAGCATCCCCATAAATTCCTCTCCTGTGATGGTTTCCTTTTCCAGCAGGAAATGCGCCAGCCGGTGCAGCGACTCCATATTTTCCTGCAAAATGCCGATCGCTTTCTCATGCGCCGCCTTAACGGTCGCCACGACCTCCTGATCGATGTGCGCCGCAGTTTCCGCTGAGCAGGCCAGCGAAGCGTCGCTCGACAAATACTGGTTCGTCACGGTTTCCAACGCAACCATATCGAATTTGCGGCTCATGCCATACCGGGCGATCATCGCGCGCGTCAGTTTGGTCGCCTGCTCAATATCATTGGAGGCGCCTGTCGTGACCGAACCGAAGACCAGCTCCTCGGCCGAACGGCCGCCGGTAAGCGTCGTCACCTTGTTCAGCAGTTCCTCCCTGCTCATCAGATAATGCTCGCCCTCGTCCACCTGCATGGTATAACCCAGCGCGCCCGAGGTGCGCGGCACGATCGTGATTTTGGTAACCGGCGCCGAATTGCTCTGCTTGGCCGCGACCAGCGCGTGACCGATCTCGTGGTATGCAACAATCTCCTTTTCCTTGGGACTGAGTACCGCGTTTTTGCGCTGCGCACCCGCGATAACCGTCTCCACGCTTTCCTCCAGATCGGGCTGCTCGACCGCGTTCCGCCCCAGCCGGACCGCCCGCAGCGCCGCCTCGTTGATGATGTTTGCCAAGTCCGCGCCGGACGCGCCCGAGGTTGCCCGCGCGATCGCATTGAAATCGATATGACCGGACATATGCACGTCCTTAGCGTGGACCTTCAAAATCGCAATACGTCCCTGCAGGTCGGGCAGTTCGACAGGGATGCGGCGGTCAAACCGGCCTGGGCGCAGCAGCGCGGGGTCGAGCGATTCCGGCCGGTTGGTCGCGGCCAGGATCACAACGCCCTTGGTCCCGTCAAAACCGTCCATTTCGGTCAAAAGCTGGTTGAGCGTCTGTTCACGCTCGTCGTTGCCGCCAAAGCCCGCGCCATCGCGCTTTTTACCGATGGTATCAATCTCGTCAATGAATACGATGCAGGGCGCTTTCTCGCTCGCCTGCTTGAACAGGTCGCGCACCTTGGCCGCGCCCATGCCGACAAACATCTCGACAAACTCCGAGCCGGAGATCGAGAAGAACGGTACATGCGCCTCACCCGCGACCGCCTTGGCAAGCAGCGTTTTACCGGTACCCGGCGGGCCGACGAGCAACGCGCCCTTGGGCAGCTTGGCACCGATCGACGCATACTTTCCCGGGTTGTGGAGGAAGTCTACAATCTCCCGCAGGGCCTCCTTCGCCTCGTCCTGTCCGGCGACGTCCGCAAAGGTCTTGCCGGTTTCGGTTTCGGCATAGATCTTGGCGTTGGATTTGCCGAAGCTCATGGCGTTCCCGCCCATACTCTTCATCATTTTTTTGCTGAGCCACTGGCCGACCACCAAGATAATGACGATTGGGATCGCATAGCCAAGCAGCAGGCTCAGCAACGGCGAGGCCTGTGTCGGGATCTCGGAAGCAAATTTTACGCTGTCTGCGTCCAGCAGGCGCTCGACCAAATCCTGATCCGGAAAGATGCCGGTTTTATAGACCGCAGCCTTCCCGTCCTCGTTTTTACCTTCAAATACGATCTGCTCCTCCTGCTTGTCGTAGGCAACCGTTTCCACCCGTCCATCGTCCACCATGGACAGGAATTCATCATAGCCGACTTCGGTCACCTGCCGCTGCGCCAGCATTGGGAACAGCAGCCAATTGAGCAACATAAGCACGACCAATGTGACCGCGTAATAAAAAATAAGCGGTTTTTTCGGCGTTTTGGAACCATTTGCAGGTCCAACCATATCATTTCACCTTTCTTTCCCGTTGTTCCAGCAGCGCGTCCAGATTGCGCTGCATTTTCTTCATAATCCGATGCACGGTCAGCAATTCCTCGTCCGAGATACCCTGCCGCAGCTGCCGTGCAACCTCCCAACAGCTTTTCTGCAGCTGCGCCGCCGCTGCGGCGCCTTCCCCGCACAGGCGGAGATGCACGACGCGGCGGTCGCTTTCATCCCGCTCGCAGGCAAGGAAGCCGCGCCGGTGCAGCCCATCCACGCTGCGCGCGACCAGCGCCTTGGAAATGCCGCGGGACTGCGCGATGTCGGTTGCGGTATCCTGCTCCGGCGCATAGTGGCACAGGAACAGCAGCACCGCGGTTTCGTTCGGCGAAAGCTGGTATCCAGCGGCCGCATCCTGAAGGCAGCTTCGGTACAGCTTTTCCAGCTTGGCCGTATCCTTCAAAAAATCGTCTTCCCAGTGGAGCATTCCACGGCCTCCCTTCCGAATGCTTCCATTATCTCTATGGTACTTCAATTTGTTAACAGCATCAACCATTTATTTGTAAACAATTTGCAAAATCAAAACGGCCGTCCCCACAGCGCAGGGAGCGGCCGTTCCGCACACCGAAAAGCCTTATTTCATGCTACCCAGAGTACCCCAGTTGGCAAATTCCCCATAGGAAAGGTAAATGCCATCCTGCGGCAGGCCGGTCGTCTGCTGCACCGCGGTGAACGCGGCCTCAGTAAAGGCTTTCTTGTTTTCAAACTCGGTAGAGCCGTAGCAGCGCACATCCAGGAACGCCAACTCCCGTTTTCCCCCCGCAAAATACATGCTGTGTCCATCCGAAATATCAACCATCAGCTTTGCCTCGGTCTTGCCCGGGATCACGCTGATTTTGCGGCCCAGCTCGCTTTTGAGCGCGTCTTTTTGCTCTTCGGAAAGGATTTTGGACGTAGAAATACCAATATAAGGCATAATAAGCACCCCGTTTTCAACTGTTTCTTTTATTATAGCATCCTGCCGCCCCTGTGACAAGCAAACAAATTTATAAACGCTTTGTTAATTTTGCTCAAATTCTATGCACACACGTCCTGTTTTGTGGTATGATATTGGCAGTAACTCTACCCGCCGAACGGATGTGTGCTATATGAATATCAAGTGTACCCAAAATATTTATAAAAGCGCGAACGGTGTGTCCAATGTCACATACTATATCCTGACGCCGGAACAGTCCGAGCTGCGCGGTATCGTGCAGTTGTCCCACGGCATGTGCGAATATTTTTCGCGTTATACCGCTTTTGCAAAATATCTGTGCGGTCTCGGCTTTATCGTCTGCGGGAACGACCATATCGGCCACGGCGCTTCGGTTTCCCGCGATGCCGACCTCGGCTTTTTTTCCGTACGGGACGGCTGGAAGTACCTTGTTGAAGACGTCAAGCAGCTCACCGACCTGATGCAGCACCGATACCCGAACCTGCCCTACTTTATCTTGGGGCATTCCATGGGGTCTTTGATCGTGCGCCTGTACCTGACCGAGTACGGCGACCGCTTATCCGGCTGTATCCTGACCGGCACGGCCGGCCCGCAGCCGGCGGCGATCAGCGCCGCGCACCTTGCCGACTCGATCGCACGCAGCCGCGGCGTGACCTACCGCAGCGGCTTCCTATCCACCATCACGTTTCGGGGCTATAACCGCCGGATCAAGAACCCGCACTCGATCTTCGACTGGATCAGCCGTGACAGGGATGTGGTTTCCCTTTACCAGTCGGATGAAAAATGCAATTTTATCTTCACCGCAACCGGCTTTCGCGACCTGTACACTCTGGTCATCAAGGCCAACGCGAACAGCACGTTCCGCCGGACGCCAAACACGCTTCCGCTCCTGTTTCTGTCCGGAGATAAGGATCCTGTCGGAAAATATGGAGAGGGCGTGCGGCGGGTCGTCAACCTGTACCGCGGCGCGGGTCTGAAAAACATCGAGGTGATTTTCTATAAGGATGCGCGGCACGATATCTTCAACGAGCTTGACCGGCTGCAGGCGTTCGGCGATATTTCCCGCTGGCTGGAAGCGCAGCTCAGCGCGCAGGCTGAAGCGAGGGACGAACAGGCAGTCAACTGACAAAGCAAAACACCGGCAAAAAGCCGGTGTTTTTTGTTACAGCAGGAGGAGCTCAGATGGATGCGTCAGCCGCATATCAGCCTGCAGCGCATCCGGCGTTTCACTGCCCCACAGGGCCAGGCCGCTTTTGACCCCCGCCGCCGCGGCACACTGCATATCGTAGGCACTGTCCCCAATGTAAACGGCCTGCTCCGCCGAACCGCCCAGGCGGCGGATGCATTCCACCAGCCCGTCCGGCGCGGGTTTCGGATGCTCGATATCGTCCGCGCAGACGATCGCGTCAAAATAGTGGTTCAGCCCCAAAGGGGTAAACCCGTACCCCAACTGCAGCCTAGTGCGCGAGGTCACGATCCCGCAACGCTTCCCCGCGGCGTGCAGCGCCTCGAGCACGGGGATGATCCCCTCGTAAACCTCCACCTCATGCAGGCGGTCGCGCGACAGCGTCTCCCAGCGCGCCATGACCGGCTCTATCCTTTCCGCCGGGATAGCCAGCTTTTCCAGGGACTTTCGTCCCGGCATGCCGAACGAAAAAGCGCAGCTCCTCCAACGAGTAGTGGTATCCGAACTCCCGCAGCGCCTGTTGAAAGGATTGCTGGTCAACCGCTGCCGTATCGATCAGGGTCCCGTCAATATCAAAAACAAAACAGTTCATAGGCGTTCCTCCACCAATCCGAGTGCAAGCGCGCACAGTCCAGCCTCATAATCCTGTGTGAATTCCCGCGAAAGCTCGATTACCGGCAGCGCCTGCGGCGGCAGCGTCTGCGCACAGGCGTTGCGGATACGCTCCACCTTGCCGGAAATCAGCGGGTCGTCGTACAGCACCACGCGGTCCGGATTGAGCAGCGCGGCATACGCCCGAATCACCTGCATATAGTACGCCACCATATCCGCTCCCGCAAAATGGCTTTTGGCATATTCCAAATTGTTTTTGATCGGCAGATAATGCAGCTCCCCGGCAAACCCATTCGCGCCATGAAACGCCTTTCCGCCGATCGCGGCGCCCGCGCCGATGCCCGACCGCCCCAGATAAACGCATACCAATGCTTTGGGCACCTGCTTTCTCCGGCAGCAGCAGCCGATCGACACCAGATACATATCCCGTTCGACCGCCACGGGCAGGCCGAAGCTATGTTCCAGATGCGCCTGCAAGCTCACGCCCCGCAGCTCCGGATGGCCGACCGAGCTGGCCGCCACGCCATTCTGCAACGGGCCGTCATAGCCCATTGCAGCAGCCGCAAGCTGCGGGTAACGCGCTTTCACACGCATCGCCAGCGTGTCTATATCGGGCAGGATACCGTTTGTGCTTTCGGCCTCCTCCTGCTCCAGACGTGTTCCATTCAAATCGCACACAAACCAGCTGAGCCGCCGCCCCTCCAGCCGCAGGCACAGGAACAGGCGGTATGCCGGATCCAGCGCATACTGCTTCGCGCACCGCCCGCCGGTGGAGGCCGCCGTTCCGGTTTCCTTCGCCTCTCCCGCTTCCACCAGATCGTCTACGATGCGGCTGACTGTCGGAAAGCTGAGGCCGGTCCGGCGCGCCAGCTCGTTCTTGCTGTGCTCGCCGCCCCCGCGCATAGCCTCTCGGATCAACGTCATATTGACCTGCTTGAGACGTCCGGCGTCCGCCATTTACCCCCCTCCTTTTTATCTTACTTTTTAATACTTTTTTAATTTCTGTTTTGAGTATACCCCGATCCGTCCTTTTTGTCAACAAAAAAATACGGGCGGAGTAAAATCCGCCCGTATTTTCCGGCTCCGCCGGATTATTTCGTCCAAGCTGCTTTGGCTGCCCCCTCCGCAAAGGCCTGATGGAAGCCCTTGACGTTTGCCGCAATATCGCCGCCAAACACGGCCGAGCCGGCAACGATCACATCCGCGCCCGCTGCCACGATATCCACGGTATTGTTCAGCTTCGCGCCGCCGTCGATCTCCAGTTCACAGGGATAGCCGTGCTTCTGGATTTCCGCGCGCACCGTGCGGATCTTGTCCATGCATTCCGGAATGAAGCCCTGGCCGCCGAATCCCGGCTCCACCGTCATAATCAGCACCATATCACAGTATGGCAGCAGCGGGAACAACACGTTCGCCGGCGTACCCGGCTTGATCGTGCAGGAAGCCTTGACACCCGCCGCCTTGATTTTTTTGAGCTGCTCCAGTGTATCCCCGTTGGATTCGTAGTGTACTGTGATGATATCCGAACCGGCCTTGATAAAATCATCCAGATACCGGTCCGGATCGCTGATCATCAGATGTACGTCAAGCACCTTGTCGGTCGCCTTGCGCAGCGCCTTGACAACAGGCGCGCCGATCGTGATGTTTGGAACAAAATGCCCATCCATGACATCGACATGCACATATTCCGCGCCCGCGTCGGTGGCAATTTTGATATCGCGTGCAAGATTTGCGAAATCAGCGGACAAAATAGACGGTGAGAGCTTGATTTCCATTGGTTTTTCCTCCTGTAACCGCGCGGGAAAGCGCGGCATAATTTGATACCAGGCGCGGCCGCGCCTCCCCTTTTCAGCGCTGCGGCCCGTCTTTTTGAATACGGGAGCGGCGGGATTCCGCCGCTCCCCCTTTGATTTTATTATACCGCATCCGGCGGGTTTTACAAGACCTGATACGCGCGAGTTTCAAAGAAAACCGGAAAGCAAATTCATCGCTATTTATCCGGTTGGGATTTGTCCGCGCAGCAAGGATATACAGAGAAAACCCTGAATTCCTCCGGAATTTGTCGCCCTCACCGATTGATTTATACGGGTAAAACAGGTAAAATAGATAGTATCTTGTTAAGAATAAAAAGAGAGGACACGATACCATGAGCGTCAATCGTTGTTATTCCGAAAAAAAGCCCGGCTTCGACGTTGAGGCGCGCAGCCTGTTCGCCAGCCTGCACGACCTGCTGGAGATCAAAGGGCTGACCCACGTCCGTTATCTCTGCCGCTACGATACCGAGGGCCTCGCCCCCGAAGCCTATGAAAAAGCCAAGGGCATCGTCTTTTCCGAGCCGATGGCGGACGTGTGCTACGACGAGAACTTCCCCCGTCCGGCGGGCGCTCATACCGTGCTTGCGGTCGAGCCGCTGCCCGGCCAGTTCGATCAGCGCGCGGATTCGTGCGCGCAGTGCATCCAGCTCCTGACCGGCGGCGAGCGGCCGGCGGTTTCCGCGGCAAAAATCTATGTATTTGAAGGCGCACTGACCGACGCGGACATGGATAAGATCCGCGGCTACCTCATCAACCCGGTCGAGGCGCGCGAGGCTTCGATGGACAAGCCCGCGACCCTTAGGGTCGAATATGCGATCCCGACCACGGTCGCCTCGGTCGTCGGCTTTATCCATATGGACGAGGCCGCGCTCTCCGACCTGCTGGCGAACATGGGGCTTGCCATGGACTTGGACGACCTCAAGTTCCTGCAAGCCTACTTCCGCGACGAGGAAAAGCGCGACCCGACCATCACCGAGGTGCGCATGGTGGACACCTACTGGTCCGACCACTGCCGTCACACCACGTTCCTGACCGAGATTGACGGCGTGAAGATTGACGACCCGATGGTGCAGGACGCATTCGACCGGTATCTCAGGGCGCGCGTCGAGGTCTACGGCGAGGAGAAGGCAGCAAAGCGTCCGGTCACCCTGATGGACATTGCCACCGCAGGCGCAAAGGTACTCAAAAAGCGCGGCTACCTCAAGAATCTCGATGAGTCAGAGGAGATCAACGCCTGCTCGATCAAGGTCAAGGCGCTGGTGGACGGCCGCTATGAGGACTGGCTGCTGATGTTCAAAAACGAGACCCACAACCACCCGACCGAGATCGAGCCGTTCGGCGGCGCGGCGACCTGCCTCGGCGGCGCGATCCGCGACCCGCTCTCCGGCCGTTCCTATGTTTATCAGGCCATGCGCGTGACCGGCGCGGGCGACCCGACGGTGCCGCTCTCCGAAACACTCGAGCACAAGCTGCCGCAGCGCAAACTGTGCCAAACCGCGGCGGCGGGCTATTCGTCCTACGGCAACCAGATCGGCCTGGCTACCGGCCTGGTGCATGAGATCTATCACCCGGGTTATGTAGCCAAGCGTATGGAGATCGGCGCGGTTGTCGGCGCGGCCCCGCTGGAAAACGTCATCCGCGAGGTACCCGAGGCCGGCGATATCGTCATCCTGCTCGGCGGCAAGACCGGCCGAGACGGCTGCGGTGGCGCCACCGGCTCCTCCAAAAAGCACACCGAGGAATCGCTTGAAACCTGCGGCGCGGAGGTGCAGAAAGGCAACCCGCCGGAAGAGCGCAAGATCCAGCGCCTGTTCCGAAACGGCGAGGTCACCCGCATGATCCGCCGCTGCAACGACTTCGGCGCGGGCGGCGTGTCTGTCGCGATCGGCGAACTGGCGGACGGGCTGGACATCAATCTGGATGCTGTACCCAAGAAATATGACGGGCTGGACGGTACCGAGCTGGCGATTTCCGAATCGCAGGAGCGTATGGCGGTCGTCGTGCGTGCGAAAGACGCGGATGCGTTCATCGCCGCCGCCGCAAGGGAAAACATCGAAGCGGTCGCCGTGGCGACGGTCACAGACAAAAACCGCCTGTGCATGACTTGGAACGGAAACACCATTGTCGATATTTCCCGCGGCTTCCTAAACACCAACGGCTGCGCCAAGCATGTGACCGCCGAGGTCGCCGCCCTGCCTGTGCCGTCCATCGCGTGTGTACCGGAGGGCCAGACCGAAAAGGAAAAGCTGTTAAACCACGCTTCCACTCTCGGTATCTGCCTGGAACGCGGCCTTGTCGAGCGGTTTGACGGTTCGATCGGCGCAAACTCGGTGTTCATGCCGTTTGGCGGCAAGTACCAGCTCACCCCGGCGCAGGTCATGGCCGCGACCATGCCCGCGCTCTCCGGCCAGTGCGAAACTGCCTCCGTGATGGCGTTCGGCTTCGACCCCTACTACACCGAGCGCAACCCTTTCCTCGGCGCGTCGGCGGCGGTGATCGAGTCGGTCGCCAAGCTGGTGGCGGCGGGCTGTGACTTTGAGACCGCCTACCTCACTTTCCAAGAATATTTTGAGCGGCTGGGCAAGGATCCCAAGCGCTTCGGCAAGCCGCTTTCCGCGCTGCTCGGCGCATACAACGCGCAGGAGGAGCTGTGCCTCGGTGCAATCGGTGGCAAGGACTCCATGAGCGGTTCGTTCGACGATATGGACGTGCCGCCGACGCTGGTTTCCTTTGCGATCGCCCCGCAGGACGCGTCCCGCCTGATCTCGCCCGAATTCAAGGCTGCGGGCCACCCCGTCTACTTCTTTGACGCGCCGTATTTCCAGGACGGCTCGCCCGATTACCAGACCATGAAGCACGTCTGGAACGAGGTCGCGAACCTTATCGCCGCCGGCAAGGCGGTATCCGCATGGGCTCTGTCCGTGGGCGGCATCGCCGAGGGCGTGGGCAAGATGGCGCTCGGCAACCAGATCGGCTTTGCGTTTGATGAGTCATTCCCCACCGAAGCGCTGTATCTCAAGAACTTCGGCGGCATCCTGATCGAAGCGGCGGAGGATCTACCCGCTTACTGGCTGGTCGGCCGCACGACGGACGACGGCGCGGTCACAGTCGCGGGCGAACGCGTGCCGCTGGACGAGTTGACCGCGGCGTTCGAGAGCCGCCTGGAGAGCGTGTTCCCGACCCGCGCGGACGCGGCGGACGAGCATCTGGCCAAGGTATCCTGGACCGAGCGCAGCTGCAAGGCCCCGACAGTCAAAACCGCCAAGCCCCTTGCCGTTATTCCGGTGTTCCCCGGCACGAACTGCGAATATGACACCGCGCGCGCGGTTGAAAACGCGGGCGGCGCGGCCGAGATCGTTGTGGTGCGCAACTTCTCTGCGGATGCGTTGCACCAGTCCGCCGAGCAGCTTGAGCAGGCTGTCCGCCGCGCGCAGATGGTCATTCTTCCGGGCGGCTTCTCCGGCGGCGACGAGCCGGACGGCTCGGGTAAGTTTATCGCCTCGTTCCTGCGCAACCCCGCTATCAAGGATAGCATCCACGAGCTGTTGCAAAAGCGCGACGGCCTGATGCTCGGCATCTGCAACGGCTTCCAAGCGCTCATTAAGCTCGGCCTTGTCCCCTACGGCGAGATCCGCGACGAAATGACCGGCGACGACCCGACGCTGACCTTCAACCTGATCGGCCGCCACCAAAGCTGCTATGTCACCACGCGCGTGGCCTCGGTCAAGAGCCCGTGGCTGTCTGCCTGCGCGGTGGGCGACCTGCATTCGATCGCGGTGTCGCACGGTGAGGGCCGCTTTGTTGCCCCGCAGCATGTGATTGACAGCCTTGCGCAGAACGGGCAGATCGCGTTCCAGTACACCGACCTGACGGGCGAGCCTTCCATGGACATCGCTTGGAACCCGAACGGCTCGCTATGCGCGATCGAGGGCATCACCAGTCCGGACGGCCGCGTGCTCGGCAAGATGGGCCACACCGAGCGTTACAGCCCGTTCGTCGGCAGAAATATCTACGGCGAAAAGTACCAGCCGATCTTTGCGGGCGGCGTGCAATACTTCAAGTGATAGCAACCGGAAAAGCGCCCCGCAAGGGGCGCTTTATTCCCAAAAGGAGCGTTTTCCATGACCCCCTATGAACACAAGGTCCAATATTACGAGACGGACGGTATGGGTATCGTCCATCACTCCAACTATATCCGCTGGTTCGAGGAAGCCCGCGTCGACCTGCTCGAACAGCTCGGTTACGGATACGACCGCATCGAGGCCGAGGGCTTCGGCAGTCCGGTGCTCGAGGTCTGCTGCAAATACAAAACCATGGCGCATTTCGGAGATATGGTGTCAATCTCCGCGCATATCATCGAATACAACGGCGTCCGTATGGCGCTGCGGTATGAGGTGCGCGACGCGCAGACCGGCGAGTTGCGCTGCGAGGGAGAAAGCCGGCACTGCTTTATGGGGCGCGAGGGGCGTCCCGTCTCGCTGAAGCGAAGCTGGCCCGCGCTCGACCGGGTATTTGCCGCACAGTTATAAGAAGCAAGCAGCCGCACCTACCGGTACGGCTGCTTTTCTTTTATGCCCCCTTTTTGCGGACCGGATAGCACACCTCGGTCACCAGTTCATCCGGATTTTGCGTTTCGTTCGGGCCGACATGATAGATCGAGAACGACAGCCCATCAAACACATATCCATTGTCCCGTACCCATGCCGCAACCGCGGCGTTCACCTCGCTGATCTTTTCGTAGCTTCCCGTGTAAACGGCGGAAGCCATGAAAACCGGCGGCACTGTCTTGAATTTGACATGCTCCGTATCCTGATACCTGCCCTTGACCGAATACTGTATCTCCACGTCCACATCGCGGTCCCGATATTCCGTATCATGGTATATGCCCACCGCGCAGCACGGGCCGTCCGGCTGCAGCCCCAGCGCGGCGGTTTCTTTCATCAGCGTATGCCACAGCCGTCCCTCATAGCTGTACGCCGGCAGGATATCCCGCACGCTCGCGACATATCTTGCGGGCAAGGTTTTACACGTCACTTCGTATTTCATATTGCATTCATCCTTTCCCAATCGATGCAGCGCGCTTTCCAGCCGTAGAAGCTGGCTGTTTGCCCGCTCCCGTTCCTCAAGCAGCTCTTTTCTCCGCTGGCGGAGCGCGCGCTCCAGCGTCCGCTCCCCACCCCGTATGATTTCTCCGATCAGAGCCACACCAAACCCTATATCGCGCAGCGCCGCGATTCGCGCCGCTTCCACAAGCTGGCACTCCTCATAGTAGCGGTATCCGGATGTTTCATCGATATACGCGGGACAGAGCAGGCCGTTCTCATCATAATACCGCAGCATGCGAATACTGATGCGGGAAAGGCCGGAAAACTCGCCGATCTTTAGCATGGTTATTCTCCTTTCACAGATATCCGTGTCTTTTCTTGAGCTCACGGCCAGTATAGCCCCTTACACCGTGTCAGAGTCAAGCCCTTGAACAAAAAAAGATCCACCGGATTTTTCCGATGGATCTGTTGTTTACGGGCGGGTATAATAAATGACGGTCACTTCTCCGTTTACGATCGAAGGATAGCAGTAGTTATAAATGCTGCCCGTACTGACCGGCGATTTTATCTGATGATAGGGCTGCGACACATCAATTGCCACGCAGCTCGCAGCGACCGGATAAGCGGTAGTCCCCGCTGCCTCTCCGGCCTGATGATTCAGTACAAGCTGGCCGGCAGTATAAACACCCGTTCGATCGATCGGCTGGTTCTCCTCCAGCGTAATATACATCACGCCATTTTCCTGCCGCAGCTTGGAATAGCGCATCAGCTCGCCATAATGGACGGTCGGGTCATAATTCTCAATCACCACGTCGCAGTAGCTCTGCGCGCCGATGCAGACGTTGACAATATCGCCGCGGGCTTGATAGGCTGCGCCGCCGCCCTGCTCGCGCAAATGGGTGGCGCGATACAGCATGACCGCCATCTCCGCGCGCGTGACGTTCATCTTGGGGTTCAGCCTGCCATCCGAGCCGCCGATCACCT
Organism: Intestinibacillus sp. NTUH-41-i26; assembly: GCF_032769475.1. GTDB lineage: Bacteria > Bacillota > Clostridia > Oscillospirales > Butyricicoccaceae > Agathobaculum > Agathobaculum ammoniilyticum. Next base: position 1,351,311 of record NZ_CP136477.1, on the reverse strand, counting down.
TTGCAGCCACCAGCGCACTGACGGAATCCGCTGCATACACGGCAACCTGGCCGGCATCCGAAAAGCCCGAGAGCGTTCCAGCACTCAGGTCGAGCTGGGTGCGGTCGATCGTGCGCTTGAGAAATACCATCGCGTCCTCGCGCGTCATGGGCCGGCTGGGCAGGAAGCGGTTATCCGCTGTCCCGTTCGCCACGCCAAAGGCCTTGGCCGCTGTCACCGCCTTGCTGTAATAGGCATCCTGCGGCACATCGGCAAAGCTTCCCTGAGGCGCGATCGCACCGCTGTCCAACGCCTCGCTCATGCCGTACGCCCGATCCAGCATAACGATGAAATCCGCGCGTGTGATAGAGTTGCCCGGATAGAACAGATGGTTCCCGCCGCCCTTGACAACGCCGTTCATTGCCAGCGTATCGATTTCGCGGTGAGCCCATGCGTAGCCCTCTGCAACATCATAAAAATAAACCGAGTGATCGGGCAAATACGCATAGGTCTTTGTGTTGTCCGTCGCGAGCGCCGCAGTCAGCACGCTCACCGCAACGACGGCAACAAGCAGCAGCAACGCTGCCAGCTTACGCGTTCTTGTCATAATCTTCTCCTTGCTGTAAGGTTGAAAACATGGGTTGTATTCACCACCCATGCAAACTTACTGCAAGATTATAACACATTGCTCCCCACTTGACAAGTTATAACTTGACTAAAAATGTCACATCTGCCTTTGTTACCAGCTTTTCACGCACCATTTCCCGCTATTTTCCCTGCATTTTCCCCAGATGGACGACATTTTACAGTCAGCCAGGCCGCCGCGGCAAGGAGCAGCGGCACTCCGCCCACCAGTCCAGCCACCGTGGGGCCCAGCAGGCGACTTCCAGCCTCGGCCGAGGGCAGGAACATCATCGGCGCCGAAATCATTGCATTCAATCCGCCATGCGCCAGTGCGGCGGGCCAAATGCTGCCGCAGCGTTCTGTCAGCGCATGCAGCAGCGTGCCGACAGCCGTACAGAACACACACATCATGACGACCCCCATCCACGGAAATCCCGCATAATCCAGACCATAATTGTGGCCGCGCACCGTCATCGGCGCATGCCACACGCCCCAGATAACCCCGCCGAGCAGGCAGGCCGGCACTGGAGCCAGGCGGCGCCGCAGCGCTGGATAGAGCAGCCCGCGCCAGCCAAGCTCTTCTCCCGCGCCGGCGGCCACGTTGAGAAACGGCCCCATAAAAACCGCCACCGCGATCTGCAGTGCTGCCATGCCGCGAATCTGGCCATTCGAATAAGCCTGCGCCGCCGCACCGCTAAACGCGCGCATATATCCCATTGAGGGATCAAACTGGCTGCGGAACAAGCCAAAATACAAAATGCCTCCCAGCAGCACCGCCAGCGCGGGCGCGAACCAGGCCGTCAGATACCAGCGCCCGTTCCCTTGAAAGCGCGGGTGCAGCGGCAGGTCCAGTCCTCCCTCTCTTCGGGTTACTATCCATACCGCCAGCACGCCTGCGGATGGGCCGAACATTCCCAGCCCTGCCGCAGCCAGCTCCGCAACAGGCGTCCCCATCACAACCGGTCCGCTGATGCCAATGCTCCAAAACGTCCATGTCAGCCCGAAGGTCGTGACCAAGTAAATCAGGATGCGTTTCATGCCCGCCCCCTTTGCTCCGCGCGGAACCACAGGTAGCTCAGCACGGTCGGCACCAACGCCGCCAGCAGCAGCGGCCCGAACAGCAGCGCGATCCGCGCCGTATTATTGGGTATAAACGCGCCCAGCAGACCGACCACGCCTGCCGCGAAAAACATGCGGCCGCCAATGCGGTGTGTGCGTGTCCATACCGCTTCACTGGACAATGTCCACGGATTTTTGATGCCGCAGTACCAATTCATGCGGATTTTGGGCATCATATTCCCCACATACACCATGACCAAGCTGACCACCAAACATACCGCCATCGCCACATTGACCGTACCCGGGCGCAGTCCCTCAACCACACAGATGCCGTTCATGATAATCAGGAACAGCATCATCATGAGCTGGAAGCCGATATAGGACCCGAAAAACTTATTATAATTGCGTCTCTTCGGGTCGAGCGCCGGCATACCATAGAACAGCGCCGCCAGCAACGGCGACAGGCCCGCAACCAGCCACAGGTGCCACTTCGGCTCATAGCCCACCTCGCCGCCGAAATCCCAGCTCATTGGGATCCGCGCCGGTAGCCTGCTGTATACCGCCGCGGCCAGTACCAGCGGCACCAGCGCCAATATCCAGACAAAAATTTGGGCTTTACCGATTTTTTTCATGCTTATCTCCACCTTTCAATGCCGTGACCCATTCCAGGATCTCGTCGACCACAGACATGTTGAGTTCATAGTAGATGTACTTTCCCTGCTTATCGTCCAGCACCAGCCCCGCGTCACGCAGAATCGACAAATGGTGCGAAACCGTCGCTCCGGAAACCTGAAAATGGGCCGCGATATCACCCGCCGCCATCGGACCCGCGCGCAGCAGCGCGAGGATATCCCGCCGGATCGGGTCGCTGAGCGCCTTAAAGCTTTTTTGGAACCCCATTCCCGCACACCTCTTTCCGGCGCATAGCCGCGCCTGCATTTTATTTAGATAATTATCTAAATAAAAGATACTATCCCTTCTTCAAGATGTCAAGCATTATTTTGATATTTTTCTAAATGATTGTCCGCAAGGCTATTTCCCGGCAATCATAACCACCGGCTTAGCCGGTGGTTCTCGCTTACAATAAAAAATCCCAAGGCAAAAGCCTTGGGATTTTGGAAGGCAGGTTACGCCATGCCGTTGAGCTTAACGGTCATCTTGCTCTTTTTGTTGGCCGCGTTGTTCTTATGCAGGAGGTGCTTGGCAGCCGCCTGATCAACCGCCTTGACAGCAGTCGTATAAGCAACAGTCGCTTCCGCCTTATCGCCAGCAGCAACGGCCGTATCGAACTTCTTCAGCGTGGTCTTGAGCGCGCTCTTCGCCATCTGGTTGTTCATCGCCTTGACAGCGTTCACCTTGACGCGCTTCTTTGCAGACTTGATGTTGGGCATTCCGAAAACACCTCCTTTTTTCTCTATTCGTCAGTAGTTCTATTCTACCATCAGTTTTTTCAAATTGCAAGCATTTTTTCCTCTTTTTCGAATTTTAATTCTCCCACCCGCTTTCCCTCACTGACAGCGGCGCCCCGACGCCGCCCTTTCTTCCCGCGCGCCCTGTATAAAACCGGCCGCCTCTCGCAAACTACAAAAAAAGGAGGGAGCGACATGTCTTTTCGCACAGACCTTGCGGTCGAGGCGATCGAAAACATGGATCAGGCCGCTGATCACCAGCAGGTCAGGCAAACCGAACGTACGCTGGAGGGCTTTTCCGTCAATGAGGTAGAGATCCGCACCGATCATGCGGCACGGGAGATCGGCAAGCCGCGCGGCCGGTACCTGACGCTGGAGTTGGACGCGCTGATCCGCCGTGAGGAGGACGCATTCCCCCGCGCCTGCCGCGCACTGAGTACGCTGCTGCGCGAGCTACTTCCCTCCCAAGCTCCGGACGGCCCCGTTCTGGTCGCCGGACTCGGCAACCGCATGATCACGCCGGACGCGATCGGCCCGCAGGCGGCCGACCATGTGATCGCCACACGACATCTGGTCGAACAGGTACCCGATGTGTTTTCTTCCTGGCGTCCGGTTTCCGCGCTGGCGCCCGGTGTCCTGGGACAAACCGGCGTTGAGACGGGCGAGGTGGTTTGCGGCGTACTCGACCGTATCCGCCCCTCGGCCGTGCTCGCTATCGACGCGCTAGCGGCCGGACGCCTCTCACGCCTGCTGCGCACGGTGCAGCTTGCGGACACCGGCATCACGCCGGGAGCGGGCGTGGGCAACGCGCGCGCCGCGCTGAACGAACAGACGCTCGGCGTGCCGGTCATCGCCATCGGTGTGCCAACCGTCGTAGATGGCGCGACGCTCGCGCACGAGATCGCGGGGCAGCTCGGCGGGCCGACCTGCGAAGCGCTGGAAGACCTTTCCCGTCCCGTGATGATTACCACGCGCGATATCGACCGCGAGGTCGCGGATATCTCCCGTATGATCGGCTACGCGGTCAACATGGCTCTGCACCCGCATCTCACCGTTTCGGATATCGACCTGTATCTGTCCTGAAACAATCGTCACGATTCGGTCATACTCGCACGTTGCCGCGCGTATGATAGAGACAAGACTTAGGGAGGTGGCGGATATGAGAAGACGTAGACACAAACACCAGCGGCGGGGCGGCATACAGCTTTCCGCCGCTGTCGCCCTGTGTCTGGCCGTATCGCTCCTGATGTTCGCCCGCGCGGGCGGCGAGGAGTTGGCGCAGCAGGCACTCGACCGCTTGGCCGGCAACACAGGCTTCATCGCCCGCGCCGTTTCCCTCGAGCTTGGCTTTTTTCCGGAAACCACCGAGGTATTCGCCCCGCGCACCGCGGCTGCGGCACGCGACGAACAGGCATCGGACCCGATTGCGGAAAGCGCCTACATCCCGCTGGAGGAGGAAAACGACGCGCCCGTCCTTCACGCGGCCGATAAAGCGGCCACCGTAACGATCAACAACGAAACCTCTTATGAGGTGGATGTCTCCTCCTGTCTCGCGGCCAACACCTCGATCCGTGACAATGGGGAAGGCCCGCAGGTGTTGATCGTACATACCCATGGCAGCGAAAGCTACACGCCCGACGCGGCTTTCCCCTACACGCCAACCGAAACCGAGCGCACAACCGATACCAAATACAACGTTGTACGCGTCGGCGACGAGCTGCAAAAGGTTCTGGAGGCCAACGGCGTACAGGCGGTGCATATCCGCGATATTTTTGATTCCCCCGCCTATTCCGGCTCTTATGACCGCTCCCTCGCCGCGATAGAGGAGGCGCTGACCGAATACCCTTCTATCCAGATCGTGATCGACGTACACCGCGATTCCATTCTGACAGACGATGGACGCGCCTATAAGACCTCCTGTACGATCGACGGAGAGGAAATGGCGCAGTTGATGTTCGTTGTCGGCACGGACGACGGCGGCCTGAACCATCCGGACTGGCGCGACAATCTCAATTACGTCGCCAGCTTACAATATAAGCTCAACCGCACCTATCCCGGCCTGATGCGGCCGGTCAACCTGCGCACCCAGCGCTTTAACCAGCATGCGCGGCCGGGCTCGATGCTGATTGAGGTCGGCTCCTCCGGCAATACGATGCCCGAAGCGCTTGCGGCGATCCGCCTGTTTGGCAAAACGCTGGCCGAGGACCTCACCGGTGCATAAGCTTTCGCGGTTTGGTGCAAAATACCCCTGGCAAAGGGGTGAAGCTATGGATAAAATAACGTTTTCCACCGATCTTGAAACCAACATCCGCCTGATGCAGGCGATTTTCCAGGGAGATAATACCTTTGTGGTCCGGCGTGCCGTAGGTCACAAGGGGCTTTCCTGCGCTGTGTTCTTCTTCGACGGCATGGTCAACTCCATCGCCATCAACCAGAGCGTGATCCGTCCGATCGTTTGCTCGGACTGCAAGCGCGTCTCCGCCGACGAGCTTTCCCAAACCATCCTCCAAATAAACGACAGCCGCGTGGAGACCGACGCCAGCAAACTGTTCGCCTCCTTCCTCTATGGCGACTCGGTCGTGTTCACCGAGGGGGACGCGCGGCCAGTCGTGGTCAATACCAAGGGTTTTTCCGTCCGGTCCGCCTCCGAGCCGGAAAACGAGCGGGTGCTTTCCGGCCCGCGCGAGGGCTTTACCGAGTGCTTCATGCCCAACCTTGCGCTGATCCGCCGCCGGCTGAACGATAAGCGCCTGAAATTCACCTTCCTGCGCGCGGGCAGGCGCACCAATACGGTCGTCTGTCTCTGCTATCTGTCCGGCGTGTGCGAACAAAAGCTGGTCGCGCACCTGCGCCGCAAGCTGGAAGAGCTTGATATCGACAGCGTGCTGGATGCCAACTACCTGGCCGAGCGTATTCGGGACCACCGCTGGTCTCCTTTCCCGACGCTGGGTACGACCGAGCGGCCGGATGTCGTGGCCGCCCGCCTGCTGGAAGGGCGCTGCGCGCTCGTGGTGGATGGCAGCCCTGTGGTACTGACCGCACCGTTCCTGTTTCAGGAATGCTTTCAGTCCAATGACGACTACTATATCAGCTTTCTACAGGCCAACCTCTCACGGGTACTGCGCGTCCTGGGTTTTTTCTTTACGATCGCCTTTCCCGCGGTCTATGTCGCGCTGATGCTGTACCATCGGGAGCTGGTACCCGCCCGCCTGCTGTTCGCGGTTTCGGCCGCGCAGCGCGGCGTGCCGTTGCCGATCGGCTGGGAGACCCTGCTGCTGTTGCTGGTGCTGGAAGCGCTCAAGGAGGCCGGCGCGCGCACCCCCGGCGCCATGGGGCAGACCATGAGCATCGTCGGCGGTCTCGTACTCGGACAAGCCGCCGTATCCGCCCGTTTCGCCGCCGCCCCCACCGTCATTGTCGTCGCTATCGCGGGCGTGACCGGATTGATGGTCCCCAAGCTGCAGGCCGCTGCGCTCTGGCTACGCTTTGCCCTGTTGGCCGCGGCGGCCGCCTACGGCCTGTACGGCGTGGGGCTTGCGCTTGCGCTCATTCTTGCCTGGCTCTGCCGCATGCACTCCTGCTCCATCCCGTATCTGCTCAATCTGGTCCCACGTATCCGTTCCGAACAGGAGGACGCCTGGCTCCGCTCCCCCTGGTTCTTTATGCGGTATGATCGTTTTCCGGTCAAACGAAGCCGAAAATCTGCAAAGGGGGACAATCCTTGAAAACCGTTCGAAACTTGCTTTTTCCCTTGCTTTTGCTGCTGCTGTGCGGCTGTTCGCGCGAGGTATCGCCCGTATCGGCTCTGGCGCTCGACCGGATCGACGCGGGCTACCGCCTCACCGCCGAGGTCGTCCGGCAGGACAGCCTGGACGACGCCGCGGCGCCCGCCTATCTTTCCGTTACCGGCCACGACCTGCCTGAACTGGTGCGCAATCTCCGCAACATTCTGCCGGGCGAGCTGTATCTCAGCCATGCGCAGGTGCTTCTGATTTCAGAAGACGTGGCCTCGGAAAGCATCCTGCCTTTGGCGGACTATCTTTGCGAGGACAACAACGTCCGCCTTTCCCTGCGCGTTGCAGTCGTTCGCGGCGGCGCGGCGGATGTGCTGCTGGAAAACGACGACGAGGTCTACGCTCTCAGCGAAATGCTGGACCAGGCCGCGCGCTCCGGCACACTACCCGACATGCCGCTTTACCGCGCCACCGAGGTGCTGCACGCCAACGGCACCGCGATCCTACCCGCGCTGTATCTGGATGAATTCGGCCAGACCGCCCCCGCAGGCACGGCGGTTTTTTCTGAGGAGCGCCTTTCCTGCTTCCTGGATGGCGGCGAGATCGGAGGCGGCGCAGATGCGTGAGCGGCTGTTTCCCCGCTGGGGCGCGGCGCTGTTCGCGCTGCTGCCGCTCAGCGAACTTCTTTATCTGCCGGTCGATGGCCAGACCATGTATGCCGCCGCGTTAGCCAGCCTGGTCTGCGCACTGCTCTGTGCCGGCGGGGCGCGCATCGCGCCATTTTGGTGCCGGTACCGTATATTGCAGTGGGCGCTCGCGCTGTTCGCGCTCTGGCCGCTGACCCAGTCCCTCGCGCGCATGGGGCTTTTCCTGCGGAACACCGTGTTTCCGGCCCGCCCGCTTTGGAGCCTTATTCTGCTTCTGACCGTGTGTACGCTCCTGACCGCCACGACCGGTTTGAACCGGTGCGCCATGTGGGCGCTGCCGGTGGCGTGGGCTGCGGGCGCGGTGCTGGCGCTGTCTGGCATCCTCACGCTCGGCGAGCTTCGTATCAGCTATTGGGAGGCGCCCGCCGCCCCGCTGCTCGGGCAGGCCGGCGCAATCCTCCGTGCCCTGCTGCCTGCAGCGCTAGCGCTTTCTCTTGCGCTTCCGGACGGGCTGGCCGGTGCTGCCTCCCGCGGACTGAGCGCAGGCGGCACGCTGCTCGCGCTGCTTTCCCTGCGCGCCCTCCTGCTGCTCGGCCCGCATACCGCCGCGCTGCTGCCCTACCCCAATTTTTCCGCGGCCGGCTTGGCCGCGATCGGCGATTTTGCACGGCATGGCGAGGTGTTTTTCGCCGTTCCCCTGCTGCTATGCGAGCTGGGACGCTGCGCGGCTCTGGCCTGTGTGCTGCTTCTGCCGGTCACGCACTCCTACGGCGTCCTCCGGCTCGGCCAAGAGGCCGACCGCCCGGCGCACCGGCAGCAATAGATAAAAAGGCAGGGAGACTGATACGTCTCCCTGCCTTTTACCGCTCCTTAATCGTAGATGGATTCCACATCCCATTCGACAATCGAGCCGGTGTTCGCATCGATCGTAAACTCGTACTCCATCTGGTTGTAAATGATCGTTCCCTCGTACTCCCAGCGGCCATCGTCAAAATCCAGCTTGAACTTGTAGATATTGGATGCGCTCGCGCCGGGTACACGGTTCAGCGCGGTCTGCTTGGCGGTGGACTCGCTGATTGATACGCCTGCGCTGGAATTCCCGCTGCCGGAAGGCTGATAGCCCTCCGCATCATAGTCATAGCTGATAATCTTGCCGGTCGAGGCATCGATCTCATAATCGTATTCCAGATAACCGCTGCCGGACCGGACGATGAATTCGACATCGTAAACCCATCGGCCATCGTCAAAATCCTGATAGGCCTTGACAAAGGTGACCTGCGATGCCGTTTTGCCCGCATGGTCAAGCGCGGTCTGTTTGGCCTGCTCCAGCGTTACCGAGCCGGTAGGCTGCGTGGGATTTACGGGGTTGGTCGGCTTTGTGGGGTTAGAGGTATCAAAATCCGTCACGCTGCCATCCGCCGAACCGCCGGAAAGGAATACCGTTTCCGTTGCTTCATTCCAGGAAACCGTTTTCCCCATGATCTCGCCGATCGCGCGGATGGGCAGATAGATAGAACCATTATACAGCGCGGGATCGACCTGTTTGCCATTCACATCATAGAATGTGCGCTTAACCCCATCGATCACAATGGTATAGCCCGGCTCCATGCGCAGAGATATCTCCTGCTCCCTCGCATTCCGATCCGGCGTGCCGGTGGCATCCGGTGTGACGCGCGTGCCGCCGATCGTCGCCGTGCTGGTCGCTTCATCCCAGTTTACATTTTTGTCCATCAGTTCGCCGATCGAACGGATCGGCACATAGGTGGTGCCTGCATAGCTGATCGGGTGGATCTCTTTGCCCTGCGCGTTATAGAATATGCGCTCCACACCGTCGATTTTGACCGTGATATCCGGACTCAGCTCCGCAGACACTGTGTAAGAGCCGTTTGCTGCGCTGGCAGCACCGCAGAGCAGCGCGGCAAGCGTCATCGTGCAGATCAGTTTTTTCATTGTATTGTCCTCCTTTTATTTTTGTTGGTTTAATCAAAAATCGACTCCGCATCCCATTCCTGGATAGCGCCGCTGTAAGCGTCGATTTCAAATTCATATTCCATCCCCTGGTACACGATCTTGCCTTCATAAAGCAGGCGGCCGTCATCATGGTCCAGCTTCAGGCGGATATCCTTTTCCGTCGCCCCCGGCACCTTGGCCAGCGCGATGTCGCGAATCTCTTGCTCGCTTTTCGTCTCTCCGGTCACGCCCTGCTGCCCCGGCCGGTAGTTTTCCGCGTCGTAATCGTAGCTGCGGATGCTTCCGGTTGCGGCTTCGATCTCATAGTCATACTCGGTATTGGTTGACGCAACGTAGAATTCCACCTCATAGACCGCGACGCCATCCTCATAATCCGGCTTTACCCACAAAAACGACGTATCGCTTTCCGCGACGCCGGCGTGGTCGAGCGCAATCTGCTTGGCTTGGTTTTCATCCACCTGCCCCGCGGCAGCGGCCTGCTGACCTGCCGTTGCGGTCTGCTGGCCCGTACCCGTGGTCTGCTGCGCCGAAGCCGCGCTGCTCGATTCAATGACCGTACCCGTCATCGCGTCAATCGCATAGTGGTACTCCCTGCCATTTGCGGTAAAGTCCACCTGATAATAGGAAAGCCCGTTCTTTTCGCCCAGGTTGGCGCCGGAAAAGCTCGCGTTCGCGGTATCGACCTGCGCGTCCGCTGCCGCCATGTTTTTCGCCGCGTCCGCGCCGATATAGTTCATATGAGCGGCGCTTCTTTGCGCGGGCTGCGCACAGCCGGCCAAAGTTGCGGCCAGCACCAGCGAGGCAGTCATAATGGCAAGCTGTTTTTTCATCCTGCTCACACCTTTCGTTTAAGTTCATATACAGCATACCAGCCCAACATTAAAAGAACATTAAAAAAGTGAATTTTTCTGAAAATTTTTCAGCTGGACGTTCCGTCCGCTTCCGGACGGCTCTCCGCAGGAAATCGGAGAGTAAAGCAGCTCCCCTGTCCGGACGCGCTTTCCACCGTGACCGTTCCGCTGTGCAGGGCGGCGATCTGGCGCACCATGGTCAACCCCAGTCCGGTTCCCCCTTCGCTACCGCGCGAAGCGTCCACCTGGTAAAACCGCTGCCATATCTTCTCCTGCTGTTCCTGAGCGATACCGATGCCATCGTCCCGCACAGCGAGCAGAATATCCTTCCTTTCCCTGCGCAGCGTGACCCAGATATGGCCGCCCTGCTTACCGTACCGCGCGGCATTATCGATCAGGTTTTGCAGCAGACGGCTGATCAGCGTGACATCGAAGCAGGCTTCGACCTCCGGCTGGATATCAGCCTGCAGGGTAATATCCTTGGGAAACTCGGGCTGCTCCGTGCAAACGACTTCCACCAGGCTGCTCAGATCCGCCTGCTCAAAGCAGGCGCGCTGCGTCCCCTGCTCCAGGCGGGTCATCTGCAGAAGCTGGCTGATCAGCACGGACATTTTGCCGGCCTGCCGTTCGATCACCTCGATCGCCTGCGCGTACTGCGCGGGGTCCTCCGCGTGCTTGCGGGCATAGTCGCACTGAGCGAGGATGACCGCAGTCGGCGTGCGCAGTTCATGCGAGGCATCCGAGGTAAACTGCTTCTCGGATTCAAAGGAAGCCTCCAAGCGGGCGAACATATTGTCGAACGCCTGTCCCAGACGGCTGATCTCATCTCGCCCGGGCGGCAGCCCAATGCGGCGCGACAAGTCGCGCCCCTCGCCGATCGCCTCCGCCGCTTGGATGATGCGCCCGATTGGCCGGAAGGTCGAGCGCGCGAGCAGATACGCCCCCAGCCCGCTCACCACGACCATCAGCGGCAGGAGCAGCAGCGCGATGCCGACCAGGTCGTCCAGTACATCAGCAATATCGGGCGCGGGCAAGATACCGCGCACCCAGACGCCATCCTGCCATCCGAACGGAAGCCACAGGTCAAGCGCATAATAGCTGTCGTCCACCCCCTGCACCGGTCGGATGGCACCGTTTTCCAACGCCGTCCCCTCTGGAAAAGCCAACGGGAGCTGCCCCGCGAGCAGCGCGCCGCTGTCACTGTATATGACGGTATAAACGCCGTTGTTGGTAAAGGAAAACCCTTCGCTGAATTTTAGGCTACCGTTCTCCCGCGAAATGCCGGACAGGTTGTTCTGCACCGCGCTTGTCAGTTGGTCGTAAGCGTTCTCTGTCACCACCGAGCTGCTGACCGCCACCATGAACCCCAGTACCAGCGTGCTGAGCAGCAGCATGAGCAGCGTGATCCACAGCGTGAGCTTCTGCTTGACGGAAAGATGCTTCACGGCTCCTCCTTTAATATCCAGCCCGCGCCGCGGACCGTATGGAGGAGCTTTTTATCAAACCCTCCGTCGATCTTCTTGCGCAGATAGGTGATATAGACGTCCACCACGTTCGAGCCGCCCGCATAGTCATAATTCCATATATGGTCCTCCAGGCGGGCGCGCGAAATGACCGTCCCCTTATGCTGCATCAGGTATTGCAGGATTGCATATTCCTTGGCAGACAGCCGGATCTCCTTCCCGCCGCGCGTGACCGTGCGGCTGCTGGTATCCACCGTCAGGTCGGCCAGCGTCAGCACGCTGGTTTTCTGCACGCTGTATTTCCGCGTTGCCGCGCGGATTCGGGCGAGCAGCTCGTCAAAATCAAACGGCTTGACCAGATAGTCGTCCGCGCCAAGGTCCAGCCCCTCGATCCGGTCCTGCACACTGTCCCGCGCGGTCAGGAAAATGACCGGCACCGTACTCCCCTGCGCACGCACCGCACGCAGCACGGCATGCCCGTCCTTTTTCGGCATCATGATATCCAGCAGCAGGCAGTCATATTCCGCACCCAGCAGGTTGTCCAGCGCGGCCTCGCCGTCATAGCAGGTATCCACGCTGTAGCCGGCGCGCTCCAGCGTTTGACAGATCAGCCGGTTCAGGTCGCGCTCGTCCTCCGCAACTAAAATACGCATTGCCGCCCCTCCTTATCGTTTCGGCTGAATCTATTATAGTATATTTCTTCCTTTTTTCAAGCCTCCGCCCCACAAAAAAGCAGGATGCTTCCGCATCCCGCTCCCCTTGCTACAGCCGCCCCAGCAGCGAGGCCGCTATTGCAAAAATATATACATGCGCCGGATAATAGAGGTAGAAAAGGTACTTCATGCCCCGCCCCCGCTTTCCGTTATACTGCAGGAGGAACGGCAGCGCCAGCCACATGAAGAAAACCGAAGCAACGACCTCCCAGTCAAAAGCAGCCAGGCATTGCAGGGCGAGTACGATCCCCAGGAACACCGTATAGAAAATCGCAAGCGCCCGTTTGTTATTCCGGCAATAATAAAAGCCTATGCCGATCATCACAATCAGTATGCTGCCCTCGCACCAGATCGGACTGGGTACGAAAATGGTTGCCAGTTGCACTGCCAGCGGCGACACCGGCAAAAGCATCTGCACCGGCACAATGGAAAGCAGAAGCGCTGCCATCGCCAGTATGTACAGCGCCGCGAGGCCGTACCTGCGTCCGCGCAGGGCCTTGCGCGTGTTCTCGATCCACCAAAGGTAAATGACGATAACCGCCATAGTCGTAAAAATGCCGTTCATCACAATCATCCCGCCCGGCAGCGGGAAATAGATATTCACTATGGTATTTATAATATACATCAGCACGCCGCCTATGTACAAACGCAGCAGATACTTCCATCGGCTGTGCGTATGGGCAAAGCCCTCGGCCACGAAAAACACAAAAACCGGCGCGGCAATACGGCCGATTAGCGTCAAAATCAGCGGCATATCGGTTAAGGCCGAGCCGAAATAGTGGATATGGTCGATCGTCATAATGACAAGCGCCATGAGCTTGAGCTGGAAGCCGTCCAGCCCCCGCCGCCGCTCCAGTGATACGGATTGTTCCATGTTGATTCCCTTTCCATCGTGTTATTGTTCTGTATAAATAATACAATAATGCAATTGTTTTGTCAACCCTTGTTTTATCCGGCTGCTTTTGTTATAATAGCAGACAAAAAGGAGAGCGGCGAAATGAATATTCAGATTTTCGGCAAGAACAAATGCTTTGACACCAAAAAGGCCCAGCGGTGGTTCAAGGAGCGCGGCATTAAATTCCAAATGATCGATCTGGCGCAGAAAGGCATGTCCCGCGGCGAGCTGGACAGCGTTTTGAAGGCGGTCGGCGGGCTGGATACGCTGCTCGACGAAAAAAGCAGGGGCTATGCCGCCCTCGCCTATCTCGCGTATGACGAGGACAAAAAAGAAAAGCTGCTCGAGGACGGGACGCTGATGAAAACGCCGGTCGTGCGCAACGGTCGGCAGGCGACGGTGGGATACCAGCCCGAGGTCTGGGCATCGTGGGAATGAGAGAAAGCTATTATATAAAAGACCTGTTCCGGTCGGAACAGGTCTTTTTAATCATCTACATATTCAAAAATATCTTCCACCCTGCAATGAAATGCTTTGCACAACGCTTCAATCTGTGCAATTTCAATCCGCTTTATGTCCTCATAGTACAAGTTTGAAATCGTATTGGGACGGATACCTGTTATCTCAGAGAGTTGCTTCATGGACATTTTATGTTCCCCTAAAAGGTTGGAAACCTTTATCTTAATCGGCATAAAATCACCTCTTTATAATCAAAATCTTAGCATTAAAAGTTACTTTTTTCAATTATTACGCCCATATATATCTTTTATAGTTTTATTATAACTTGACAAGTTATTTTATGCGTTATATAATAACTTCAAAAGATATGCAAAGGGGTGTTTTTATGTTCCACAAACCAACTATCGCAGAGCTGGAAGAAGAACTGCACCAGTTGACCGATGATCTACTAATCGATTTATTCCTCTGCGACCTGCTTGTGCATTATCCGGCCGATCCCGCGGCGGACAACCACACGTTTCTCGCGGCGGTATCCCGCACCGGCTGCTTCTTAAAGCAGCACAGCACGGATCTAAGCGCCGCGGGCCGTTTTCTGCTCGAACGCGCAAAGGAAAACGCCGCATCGGCCTGATGCGGCGTTTCGTTTTAGTTTTTCAAGCTCTGGATGGGCGCCGGAATGCGGCCGCCGCGGTGGATGAACCTCGCGGGCGAGCCGGTGGCGATCGGCATGATGGGCGCGCTGCCCAGCAGGCCGCCGAACTCCACCATATCCCCCACCTTTTTGCCAATGGCCGGAATGACGCGCACGGCGGTCGTCTTGGAGTTGACAACGCCGATGGCGATTTCATCCGCGATCAGGCCGGAAATGACCTCGGCGGTCGTGTCGCCGGGTACGGCGACCATGTCGATGCCGACCGAGCAGACCGCAGTCATGGCTTCGAGCTTCTCAAGCGTGAGTGCGCCCGCCTGCGCGGCGGCGATCATGCCCTCGTCCTCGGACACCGGAATAAACGCGCCCGACAGCCCGCCGACGCTGGACGACGCCATCACGCCGCCCTTTTTGACCGCGTCGTTGAGCATCGCCAGGATAGCAGTCGTACCGCAGCAGCCGCAGACCTCCAGGCCGACCTCTTCGAGGATGCGCGCGACCGAGTCACCGATTGCCGGCGTCGGCGCGAGCGACAGGTCTACAATGCCGAACGGCACGCCTAAACGCTGGCTCGCCAGCGCGCCGACAAGCTGGCCCATGCGGGTAATCTTGAACGCGGTCTTTTTAATGACTTCAGCCACCTCGTTAATCGGGCAGTCGCCCGCGCGTCGGATAGCCGACTGCACCACGCCCGGGCCGGATACGCCGACATTGATAACGGTTTCCGGCTCGCCGATGCCATGGAACGCACCCGCCATGAACGGGTTGTCGTCCACCGCGTTGGCGAATACGACCAGCTTGGAGCAACCCATGGATTCGTTGTCCTTTGTCAGCTCGGCGGTCTGCTTGATGATACGCCCCATCAGCGCAATGGCATCCAGATTGACGCCCGCCTTGGTCGAGGCCACGTTGACCGACGAGCAGACCAGACTGGTCTCAGCCAGCGCCTCGGGTATGGAATTGATGAGGATCTCGTCGCCCTTGGCAAAACCTTTCTGCACCAGCGCGGAAAAACCGCCGACAAAGTTGACGCCGGTAGCCGACGCAGCGCGGTCGAGCGCCCTGGCCAGCGGCACATAGCTGTCCGCATCCGTCACTGCGCCGATCATCGCGATCGGGGTGACCGAAATACGCTTGTTGATGATCGGGATACCCAGCTCGCGCTCGATCTGCTCGCCGGTCGCGACCAGCTTTTCCGCGCGGCGGGTGATTTTGTCATACACCTTGTCCGCCAGCACATGGATGTCGCTGCTGGCCAGGTCGCGCAGCGAAATGCCCATCGTGATCGTGCGGATGTCGAGGTGCTCCTCCTCTATCATCTTGATGGTTTCCAGTATATCTTTTGTGTTGATCATTGACATAATAATAGTCCCCGTATTTACCCATAACAGGATATTTTTTCTTCCGCACGCACTCTTCCCGCGCGCAGCGCCGTTTGGCGGAAAATGTCGTTTTTTATATTTTGTGCATCGCGTCGAAGATATCCTCATGCATGGTATGGATCTTCATGCCAAGCGTTTCTCCGTCCTGATCGAGCAGGTCGGCCAGCGCGGTGAAATCCACCGTACACTGATCGATATTCACCAGCATGACCATGGCGAACATGTCCTCCATAACATTCTGCGAAATATCGACAATATTCACCCGATGCCTGTACAGCGTGTCGGATATCTTAGCGATAATGCCCGTGCGGTCCTTACCGACCACCGTGATAACTGCGCGCATGTTTTATTCCTCCAAAAAATTAATTGATTATTGTTCCCCCATGTCCGGCTGGCCAGCCGCGACAATGGTGTTGATAATACTGTTGGATACCAGGAACCCCTTTTCGGTCAGGTACCAGCGCGTACCCTGATGGGCGACCAGCTCGTTTCCCATCAGGCCGCGGAACGCTTCCTCATAGGGTGTGGAGTCGATGTTATACCGTTTCTCCAAATCGAGGAAGTCCACCCCGTCCGAGGTACGCAGGCGTACCATCAGGTATTCGCCCTGCCGCTGGAACGTCGGCACCTCGTCCTCGTCCCGCAGGATATCCTCGCCGCTTATGTAGGCCTTGATGTCGCGCGCGAACTCGAACCGGCGCCCGTTCATAAACGAATGCGCGCCCGGCCCCAGCCCCAGATACTCGGACAGGTCCCAGTATTTCTGATTGTGGCGCGACCGAAAGCCCGGACGGGCGAAGTTGGATATTTCATAATGCTCAAAGCCGTCCTTGCGGAGCAGCTCGCACATGGCGAGATAGGTGTCCGCCTGCGCGTCGTCATCGGGCAGAGTCGGGTTTTCGCGCCCCATCGGCGTGGCCGGTTCGAGCTTCAGCCCGTAGCAGGACAGATGCTTCGGACCGAGCGCAAGGCACTGCTCCACCGAGTCGAGAAACCGCTCCTGCGTCTGCCCGGGCAGGCCGTACATCAGGTCCAGACTGATATTGGAAAAACCTTTCTCCCGCGCCAGGTCAACCGCATCCTTCGCCTGCTGGAACGTATGGAGGCGGCCGATGGCCTTCAGTTCGTCGTCATGTGCGGACTGCACACCGAACGACAGCCGGTTCACGCCCTGCTTTTTCATCATTTCCAGCATTTTTTTATCCGTGCTTTCCGGATTGCACTCGACCGTGATCTCCGCGTCATCCGCAAGGGGAAACTTGTTCCGCACCTCCTGCAGGATGCGGCCGAGGTATTTCGGCCCCAGGCATGTCGGCGTGCCGCCGCCGATATAGACCGTATCCACCGTGTAGCCGCTGCACAGCGCGCCGTAGGAGCGGATATGGGTCAGCAGCGCCGAAACATAGTCTTTCATCAGTTCCTTGTCCGGCACGGAGTAAAAATCACAGTAGCCGCATTTCTGCACGCAGAACGGGATATGCAGGTACAGGCCGAGCGGCTTGTTTCGATAACTAAATTTACTCATGATTCCTCGTCCAGCTTGAGCACCGCCATGAACGCCTCGGTCGGGATCTGCACCGTACCGAGCGAACGCATCTTCTTTTTACCTTCCTTCTGCTTTTCCAGCAGCTTCTTCTTGCGGGTGATATCGCCGCCGTAGCACTTGGCGAGTACATCCTTACGCATCGCCTTGACCGTTTCGCGCGCAATCACCTTGCCACCGATCGCGGCCTGGATAGGTACCTCGAACAGCTGGCGCGGGATATTCTCCTTGAGCTTTTCACAGATGCGGCGCGCGCGGCCGTAGGCCTTCTCGCGGTGGACAATAAAGGAAAGCGCGTCCACCTGGTCGCCGTTGAGCAGCATGTCCACCTTTACCAGGTCGCTCGGCCGGTAGTCGAGCAGCTCATAGTCAAGCGAAGCGTAGCCTTTGGTGCGCGCCTTAAGCGCGTCGAAAAAGTCGTAGATGATTTCATTGATCGGCATTTCGTAGTGCAGTTCGACCAGGTTGGAGTCAAGATACTGCATATCCTTGAACACGCCGCGGCGCTCCTGGCACATGGGCATGATATTGCCGACAAATTCCTGCGGGGTCATAATGGTGGCCTTGACGAACGGCTCGCGCGCCTCGTCGATCAGGCCGGGGTCGGGGTAGTCGTGCGGGTTGTCGCAATGGACAACCGCGCCGTCGGTCCGCACGATCTCATACACGACCGAGGGCAGCGTGGTGACCAGGTCGAGGTCGAACTCGCGTTCAAGCCGCTCCTGGATGACCTCCATATGCAGCATGCCGAGGAAACCGCAGCGGAAGCCGAAGCCCAGCGCGACCGAGCTTTCCGGCTCGAACGACAGCGCCGCATCGTTGAGTTGGAGCTTTTCCAGCGCGTCGCGCAGGTCGGGGTATTTGGAGCCGTCCTCGGTATAGATGCCGCAGAACACCATGGGCTGCGCCGGACGGTAGCCGGGCAGCGGCTCCGCGGTCGGCCGTCCCGCCTCGGTGACCGTGTCGCCCACACGGGTATCGGACACGGTCTTGATAGACGCGGTAAAGTAGCCGACCTCGCCCGCGCACAGCTCCTGCTGGGGCGACAGGCCGAGCGGCAGCATATAGCCGCATTCGAGTACCTGGAACTCCGCACCCGTGGCCATCATTTTCACCCTCATGCCCGGCCGGATGCTGCCGTCCATCAGCCTCATATAAACAATAACGCCCTTATAGGGGTCGTACTGGCTGTCAAAGATAAGCGCGCGCAGCGGCGCGTCTGCGTCGCCCTGCGGTGCGGGGATGTCGGACACGATGCGTTCGAGTACCGCGTGGATGTTGATATTCATTTTGGCCGAGATCTCCGGACTATCCTCGGCTGGGATACCGATGATGTCCTCGATCTCCTGCTTGACGCGCGGCGCGTCCGCCGCGGGCAGGTCGATCTTGTTGATGACCGGTACAACCTCCAGCCCCGCGTCAATAGCGAGGTAGGTGTTGCCCAGCGTCTGCGCCTCGATCCCCTGTGCCGCATCCACCACCAGCAGCGCGCCCTCGCACGCGGCGAGCGAACGAGAAACCTCATAATTGAAGTCCACATGCCCGGGCGTGTCGATCAGGTTCATCTCATAGGTCTGGCCGTCGTCGGCCTCGTATTCCATGCGCACCGCGCGCGCCTTGATCGTGATGCCGCGCTCGCGCTCCAGATCCATATTGTCAAGCAGTTGTTCCTCCATCTCACGCTGGGACACGGCCTTGCACTGTTCGAGCAGGCGGTCCGCCAGCGTCGACTTGCCGTGGTCGATATGCGCGATGATGGAAAAATTCCGTATTTGCCCGCGATTTTTCACACCGAAAGCTCCTTACCTTTCCTTAATAGCAATATGGAAATATTATACCACGTTTTACGCCGCCCCACAAGCATACTTTTGCACAAGCGGGCCGCCCGCTCCCCTGCTCTTTCCAGCACATTAGCAGTCCCTATCCGGCTGTGACAACCCGTTTCCTATCATTTAACAAAATATTCATAAACGAGACTTGACTTTGCCGCTACGCGGTGGTAAATTAGTTTTAGCACTCAGATAGGCGGAGTGCTAACCCGTTTTCACACAGGAAAGGAGTCCGCTCAGGTGGAGCTTTCGGAACGAAAAAAGCAGATCCTCAAGGCCATCATCGGCGATTATATCCGCACAGCCGAGCCAGTCGGCTCCAAGGCACTGACCGAGGGGCATGCGCTTCCGTTTTCCTCCGCCACCATCCGCAACGAGATGAGCGAGCTGGAGGAAATGGGTTTTCTGGAAAAGCCGCACACCTCCGCCGGCCGCATTCCTTCGCCGCAGGGCTACCGTCTTTATGTTGACGAGCTGATGGAGCAACCGGCTGAAACGCCGGACGACGCCGCGCCGCTGCAGAGCATCCTGCAGACCAAGGTGCGCGAGCTCGACCATTTGATACGCGAGGCGGGCAAGCTGATTTCCAGCCTGACCAATTACGCTTCCGTCGCGATCACCCCCGCCATGACCCAGGCATCCATCCGCCAGTTCGAGATCATCGCCATTGACAAAATGAATTTTGTCATCGTGGTTGTAACCGACTCCGGCTCGGTCAAAAATAAAATGGTGCGGACCATGACCGACGTCACCAAGGACGAGGCCGAGCTTCTCACCTATGTCCTCAACCAGACGCTGACCGGCCTGCCGCTCAGCCACATCACGGCCGAGCGTTTCGATATCGTGCGCAGGGCCGCGGGATTGACCGCCCTTTTGGCCCCCGTGGCCGAATATGTCGCCGAACTGATCGAAGAGCTGGGGGATCAGAAGGTCTTTCTGGACGGGACCAACAAGCTGCTGCGCTTTCCGGAATACAAGGACCTGCACAAAGCGCAGGCGCTGCTTGACTATATGGAGGATGACAGCCGGCACCTATTGCCTACGACCCGTAAGATTGACGGAATCCAGTTCTTCATCGGGCCGGAAAACGGGGAGAACCCGCTTAGCGATACATCCGCGATTTATGCAAAATACGATATCGGCAAAATCGGTCAGGGCGCGATCGGCATCGTGGGGCCGACCCGCATGGATTACGCCAAGTTGTCCGCACAACTCAGCCGCTTCGCCAAGGGGCTGAATCAGTTGATTGCCGAGACCTTTTTAGACGAGAAAGACGGAAATCCCTGAACATCGGGATTTTCAGCAAATGGAGGCATGAAAACAATATGAGCAAGAAAAAGCAGTCCGATCCGGCCGAAGCCGAGCAGAAGGCGCCGGAAACCCCGTCCGAGGATGAAACGGCAAAGGCCGCCGCACAGGAGGAACAGGCTGCGCCCGCCGAAAACTGGAAAGCAAAATACGAGGAGCTGAATGACCGCTATCTCCGCATGGCGGCGGAATACGACAACTTCCGCAAGCGCAGCCAGCGTGAGCGCGAGCAGGCGTATACGGACGCGGTCAGCCGCGCGGTGACCGCGCTTCTCCCCACCTATGACAACCTTGAGCGTGCGCTCAAGGCCGAGACCGCGGATGCGGAATACAAAAAGGGCGTGGAACTGACCATGACCCAACTGACCGACAGCCTGAAAGGCCTGAATGTCACCGTGATCGAGGCTTCGGCCGGCACCACGTTCGACCCGAATTTCCACAACGCCGTGATGCATGTCGAAGATGAAGCGCTGGGAGAAAGTGTGATCGCCGAGGTATTCCAGCAGGGCTTCCAGATAGGCGACAAGGTGATCCGGCACGCGATGGTAAAGGTTGCAAACTGAAAACCCTATAGGGGACTTCAAAAGTCCCCTATACGAAAGCAATTTCCTTTGAAACTTGCTTTCGACATCCGAATGCCGCCGTCCAAGGCGGCTGAATCGAGGAATAAAATCCGAGATACATGCTCTCGGATTTTATGGAACTTTCCGCTTGCGGAAAGTTCCTGATAAACGCGCGCGTCACCGCGCATCCCTGATACAGAGAAAACAATATCGAATCATATAAAGGAGTGCTATCAACATGGGCAAAATCATTGGTATCGACCTTGGTACAACAAATTCCTGCGTATCCGTTATGGAAGGCGGCGAGGCTGTCGTCATCCCCAACGCGGAAGGCGCGCGCACGACTCCGTCGGTAGTCGCGTTCTCCAAGGACGGCGAGCGTATGGTGGGCCAGGTGGCCAAGCGCCAGGCTGTGACCAACGCAGACCGCACGATTATTTCCATCAAGCGCCACATGGGCTCGGACTACCGCGTCAACATTGATGGCAAGCCCTATTCCCCGCAGGAGATCTCCGCAATGATCCTGCAAAAGCTCAAGGCGGACGCGGAAGCCTACCTCGGTCAGCCGGTGACCCAGGCGGTCATCACCGTGCCGGCGTACTTCTCCGACTCCCAGCGCCAGGCGACCAAGGACGCGGGCAAGATCGCGGGTCTTGAGGTTCTGCGCATCATCAACGAGCCGACCGCGGCTGCGCTGGCTTACGGTGTGGATAAGGAAGCCGAGCAGAAGATCATGGTCTACGACCTCGGCGGCGGCACGTTCGACGTTTCCATCCTCGACATCGGCGAGGGCGTGCTCGAAGTGCTGTCCACCGCGGGCGACACCCATCTCGGCGGCGACGACTTCGACCAGCGCATCATCGACTGGATGGTCGCGGAGTTCAAGAAATCCAACGGCATCGACCTGTCCGCCGACAGGATGGCCATGCAGCGCCTGAAGGAGGCGGCGGAAAAGGCTAAGATCGAGTTGTCCGGCATGGCGCAGACCTCGATCAACCAGCCGTATATCACCGCGGACGCGACCGGCCCGAAGCACCTCGAGCTGACGCTGACCCGCGCGAAGTTCAACGAGCTGACCGCCGACCTGGTCGAGCGCACCATGGGTCCGGTACGGCAGGCGATGAGCGATGCCGGCCTGTCTGCCTCCGACCTGTCCAAGGTATTGCTGGTGGGCGGCTCGACCCGCATTCCCGCCGTGCAGGAGGCTGTTAAGGGCATCACCGGCAAGGACGGCTTCAAGGGCATCAATCCGGACGAATGCGTCGCGATTGGCGCGTCCATCCAGGGCGGCGTGCTTGGCGGCGAGGTCAAGGACGTACTGCTGCTCGACGTCACCCCGCTGTCCCTCGGCATTGAGACGCTGGGCGGCGTATGCACCAAGCTGATTGACCGCAACACCACCATTCCCACCAAGAAGAGCCAGATCTTCTCCACCGCAGCCGACAATCAGCCGTCGGTTGAAATCCACGTCCTGCAGGGCGAGCGCGAGATGGCTGCGGGCAACAAGACGCTCGGCCGCTTCACGCTGGACGGTATCGCCCCGGCGCCGCGCGGTGTGCCGCAGATCGAGGTTACCTTTGATATCGATGCGAACGGCATCGTAAACGTATCCGCCAAGGACCTGGGTACAGGCAAGGAGCAGAAGATCACCATTACCGCGTCCACCAATCTCTCGCAGGACGAGATCGACAAGGCCATGCACGAGGCTGAGCAGTACGCGGAACAGGATAAGAAGAACAAGGAAGCGGTCGAGGTGCGCAACAACGCCGAGCAGCTTGTCTTCCAGTCCGAGAAAGCGCTGACCGACCTAGGCGATAAGCTGTCCGCCGATGAAAAGGCCGGCGTACAGGCCGAGATCGACAAGGTTAAGGAGGCGCTCAAGGGTACCGACACCGAGATGATTAAGATGGCGACCGATGGCCTGTCCAAGAGGTTCAGCGATCTGGCGGGTAAGATCTACCAGCAGCAGGCGCCGCAGGGTGACCCGAACATGGGCGGCCAGCCGGGCGCACAGTCCGGCCCGCAGGGCGATTTCGTCGACGCGGACTTCACCGAGGTCAAGGACGACGACGATAAGAACAAGTAATTCCATGCCGCGTGGGGCGGGACGGTCTCCGTTCCGCCCTGCGGCATGTCATTTTCCGTTATTTGAGGGAGCATAATGGCTGACAAAAGAGATTATTACGAGGTACTGGGCGTGCAAAAAGGCGCGAGTGAGGACGAGCTGAAAAAGGCTTACCGCCGCTTGGCCCGCAAGTACCACCCTGATCTGAACAAAGACAATCCCGATGCGGCCGACAAATTCAAAGAGGTCAACGAGGCCTATGAGGTCCTTTCCGACGCGGATAAACGCGCCAAGTATGACCAGTTCGGCTTCGCGGGCGTGGACCCGAGCTACGGAGGCAGCGCGGGAGCGGGCGGCTTCGGCGGGTTCGATATGGGCGACCTCGGCGACTTGTTCGGCTCGTTCTTCGGCGGCGGCTTTGGCGGTGGTCGCTCACAGCGCCGCAATGCGCCGCAGCGCGGCGAATCCATCCGGCAGACGGTCATCCTCTCGTTCGAGGAGGCTGCGTTCGGCTGCGAGAAGGAGATCTCGGTAAACCGCATCGAGTCCTGTGACGAATGCGGCGGCACGGGCGCGGCCAAGGGTACCAGCGCTGAAACCTGCCCGAACTGCCGCGGCACTGGCTCTGTGACCCAGACGCAGCGCACCCCGCTCGGTGTGTTCCAAACGCAAACCGCGTGTCCCAACTGCCGCGGCACCGGCAAGATCATCAAAAAACCCTGCGCCAAGTGTGGCGGCGCGGGCCGCGTGCGCAAAACGCGCAAGTTCAAGGTAAACATCCCTGCCGGTATCGACGAGGGACAGTCCATCCAGCAGCGCGGACAGGGCAACGCGGGTGTGAACGGCGGGCCGGCGGGCGACCTGTTTGTGACCGTGTCCATCCGTCCGCATCCCATCTTTACCCGCGAGGGGCAGGATGTGTACGTCGAGATCCCGATTTCGTTCGCGCAGGCGGCGCTGGGCGACACGCTTCAGGTGCCGACGATCGACGGGCGCGTGGAATATAAGGTGCCGGAAGGGACGCAGACCGGCACCGTGTTCCGTATGAAAGGCAAGGGTATCCAGAACGTCAGCGGCCGTGGCCGCGGCGATCAGTATGTCCGCGTGAATATCGAAGTGCCGAAAAATCTGTCCGAAAAGCAGAAAAAGCTGCTGCGCGAATTTGAAGAATCCGCGACCGATGAAAATCAGAGCAAGCGCAAGGGCTTCTGGGATAAGGTAAAGGACGCGTTCAGCGAAAAATAACCGACCAGCGCAGGTTGTTCTGGTCGGGTCAGGTTTCCGTGCCCCGCGCGGGAAACGGAAAAGAGGGCCGCAGGAGCGGCCCTCTTTTTTCAGCTTTCGCGGTAATGCCGGATCAATGCCTGTGTGCCAAGGTCACCCATGCCTTCCGCTTCCAGATCGCCGTACATGGCGCAGACGCGCTCCAACACCGGCAGCGCGGGTCCGCCCTGCGATTGGGCAATCTTCATATCCTTGATAAAATGCTTGAGGAAAAACCCCGGCGCATAATCCTCTTTTACCATCTTTGGCATCAGGTTCTCCATCTGCCACGAGCCGGCCGCCCCCTTGGAAATGCTGGCGAGCAGCTTATCCGGCTCCAGCCCCGCGTGTTCTGCATAGGCGAGCGCTTCGCACACGCCGGCGATCGTCCCCGAAATCGCAATCTGGTTGGCCATCTTGGTATGCTGTCCCGCGCCGGCCGGACCTTCATAAACGACCTGCTTTCCCATCGCTTCAAACAGCGGCAGGCACGCCTTGTAATCCGCTTCCGCCCCACCAACCATGATGGACAGCGTGCCGTTTTTCGCCCCTGTGTCGCCGCCGGAAACCGGCGCATCCAGCACGCGCAGCCCGCGCTGCTTCCCCTCCTGGGAAATCCGAACCGCAAGCTTCGGATCGGTCGTGGTCATATCGATCAGATAGGCGCCGGCCTTCGCCGCCGCCAGAATGCCCTCCCCGCCGAAATAGACCTGCTCCACATCCTTCGGATAGCCTACCATCGTAATAACCGCATCGCGCCCTTTCGCGCATTCCGCAACGCTGTCGCACCAGCGCACTTCATTTTCGGCAAGGAAATCCGTAAGCTTTGCCTTGGTGCGCGAATAAACCGCGACCTCGTAACCTGCACCCAGCAGGTTGCGCACCATGGAGCGCCCCATTACGCCCACGCCAATAAACCCAACTGTTTTCATCATTTTTCCTCCTTGCGTATATGTGTCTAAAGCGCGGACCGGAATCCGCGCTTTTTCTTACCGTTCCCCAAGGGGGGTATATCCGATTTCCGGTTGTACACAGCGGTAGGCAGGTCGGATAATCTTGTCCGTATTAATCAGCTCTTCCAGCCGGTGCGCGCTCCAGCCGACGATACGCGCCATGGCAAATACAGGCGTGTAAAGCTCTGGCGGAAGCCCCAGCATGGAATACACAAAGCCGGAATAAAAATCCACATTGGCGGAAACGCCTTTGTAAATCTGCCGCTCTTTTGCAATAACCTTGGGTGCCAGCCGCGCAACCGTAGAATAGAGGGCGAAATCCTCATCCCTGCCCTTTTCCTTGGCCAACTGCCCGACGAACGACTTGAACACCTGCGCGCGCGGGTCGGAGATCGAATACACGGCATGCCCCAGGCCATAAATCAGCCCCTTGCGGTCAAACACCTCGCGCCGCAGCAGCTTATCCAGATAATCGGCCACCTGCTCGTCGTCATGGGCATCGGAAACGTTGCGCTTGAGGTCCTCGAACATCTGCACAACCTTATAATTGGCGCCGCCATGCTTAGGCCCTTTCAGCGAGCCGAGCGCCGCCGCGATCGCCGAATAGGTATCCGTTCCCGAAGAGGTGACCACATGCGTGGTAAAGGACGAATTATTACCGCCGCCGTGCTCCATATGCAGCACAAGCGCCAGATCCAGCACACTCGCTTCCAGCGGCGTGTACTGCATGTCCGGACGCAGCATGCGCAAGAAATTGGATGCCGTGGAAAGGCTGTCCGAGGGGTAATGGATGTACATACTGCCGCCGCACTCATAGTGATTATAGGCGTGATAGGAATATACCGCGAGCATAGGAAACACGGAAATCAGCATCAGGCATTGGCGCAGCACGTTCGGCAGGCTGATATCATCCGCATAATTGTCGTAGGAAGCCAGCGTCAGCACGCTGCGCGACAGGCTGTTCATCATATCATGCGGCGGCGCTTTCATGATAACATCGCGTGTGAAATTGGTCGGCAGCGTGCGTCCCTGGGCAAGCAGACCCTTGAAGTCGGCAAGCTGGCCCGCGTCCGGCAGCTTGCCGAACAACAGCAGGTAGGCGACCTCCTCGTAGCCTTTGCGCCCCTCCTTCATGAAGCCCTGCACCAGATCATTTATGTTGATGCCCCGGTAGTACAGTTCCCCTTCGCAGGGTACCGTTTCTCCATTGACCTCTTTTTGCGATATGATGTCCGAAATATTGGTCAGCCCTGCCAGTACGCCCTTCCCGCTCAAGTCGCGCAGGCCGCGCTTCACGTCATATTGCTTGTACAGCGCGGGATCGATCCGGCTGTTTGTCCGGCATATCTCCGCCAGCGCCTCCACGCGCGGTGTCACCTCTAAAATGTTGTGGTCTGCCGTCATCTTGTGTCCTCCCCTTTCCAATACATACTACCCGATGTATATATTGTATATGGAAAATCGCAAGCCTGCAACGACATTTCGGTAACAGAGTGTGAAAATTCTGTGAATTTTTACTATAGCAGCATCATAAAGCACCGCTCACTCCTCTTCCGTTCCGACGCGGCGCCGCTTTGCATATCGGAACGAAGCGTAAGTAAGCAGCAGCACCAATACCGTAGTCAGCGGCACCGTTAACAGCAGTTGCGCAGCAAACACCAGAAGAATAGCCGGCACCCCCATCCCTACCCAGACTGCGCCGGTCGCACATTGGAGTACACAGACTACGACGGAGGCTGCCACTCCCGCCAGCGCCCCCTGCACCAAGTAGTGCTTCCACGGATAACAGTCCGCTTCGGCAAACGCGTTGTCATCCATCATGCCTTTGCGCGCCATCAGTACTATGCAAAAGAGCTGTGCCAGCATCACGACAGCAAATTCCACCAAGTTGACCGCTCCGCCTATCGTTTCGTTCTGTACGCTTATCCCCAGCGCCTGCAGCACCAGATCAGCCAAAATACCAGCCGTCAGGAAATAAAACCCAACTTTATAGATCCGGTTGATCTCCGCAACCACCCGTTCATCTTTTGCTTTGCGAATCAGCTTCATCTTTTCCACCTCCGTATCACAAACTTAAGACGGCTTTTACGATCACAGCCGCCCAAGCCATTCCATTTCCCTGCCGCGCTCGTCCAGCAGTCCCCATCATCCATTGTTTTCTCTGCTCCATCTCAGTTTTCCTCCCAAAATAATTGATCGAGCGTCTTATCCAGCGCCCTGCAGATGGCAATACACAGGTTGAGCGTCGGGTTATAGCCGCCCGCCTCGATCAAACCAATGGTTTGTCGCGTTACACCGACCAGTTCTGCCAGTTCTGCCTGAGACAGATCCTTTTCCACCCGAGCGAGTTTGAGTTTTTTATTTTTCATGCGCTACCCCTCTTTTGCTTTCTTAATTATACGATATATTTTTTATAATGTCAATTATATATTGCATTTTGACAAATAAAAAAGGAGGCGAGTAAACCTCCTTTTATTGAAAATGCTTCTCGGCCTCCATGCGGTACAGCCGCATAATGACTAACGTATGGTTGAGCTGCGGCCCCATCAGCAGGATCATGCTGACGATATACAACCAAAGCATCAAAACGATGATTGCGCCGAGCGAGCCGTACAGCACGGAATAATTGGCCATGTTATCCACATAAAACGAAAACGCCCACGATACCAGCAGCCAAGCGACCAAGGAAAACAGCGCCCCCGGCCATACCTCCTGAAATTTCAGATGAAGGTTGGGGACCACACGGTTGAACAGCATGAGGAATACAAAAATAAACGCAATCATCACCCAAAAGCTCGCGTCATGTGTCAAATCCAGCGCCGCCTGCGGCACTGGCATCAGCCGCGGCAGGATGCGGATGATCGTCCGTCCCGCAACCGCCAGAATAAAGCTGCAAACGACCGATACCAGAAAGCCCGCCGTAATGCCGAACGAGATCAGCACATCGCGCAGGACGCCGCGCTGTACCTCGACATGGTAGATGTCATTGACCGTGCGCATCATGGAGCGGACCGCGCGGGACAAAAAATACAAGGTCAGCACAATGCCGATCAGCATGGGACTGAACGAGGGGGAGTTGGAAAGCTGCGCCAGATAGGAGGTGATCAACTGCTGCAGGCTCTTGGGCAGCAGCTCCAGCACGGGCTGTATGCTCTCGATCGAAATATCGAGCTGTGCCAGAACCGAGTTGACAAACATCAGCAGCGGGAACATGGAAAACAACAGGAAATACGACAGCTCCGCCGCCGCCTGCGGGATCCCGTCCGAAAAAAACGGTAAACCATCCGTTTTATCAGGTATGCCAGCCGGTTTTTCCCATTCACGACCCCATCCCCCTTTCCTCTAAGGTACTTCTATTGTACCAGCTTTTTTCTGATTTTCAACTTGCGTTTTGGCGGCATCCGGTGTATACTGTCCATAATCAGAACATTTGTTCTCGTCGGAGGGGATGTCCATGGATAGCCTGCGCGGAGAAACCTGTTGTTTTTCCGGATATCGAATCGAAAAAATGCCGTTTCGGACGGACGATTCCCCGGCCGCCAGCGCCTTACGGGAGGCGCTTGACCGGGCAATCCGCCATGCCGCCGGCCAGGGCTATACCCGCTTTCTGTCCGGTATGTCCACCGGTTTTGACCTCTGGGCCGCGGAAGCCGTGCTTCGGACGCGCGCGCAGCTTCCGGTGCAGCTTTTATGCGCGGTCCCGTTTGACGGGCAGGCGTCCCGCTATGCAGCGGAATGGAAGCGCCGGTTCAATCGTTGCCTGCTCGCGGCGGACGGGGTATACTCCCTGTCACGGGAGTATCATACCGGCTGCTATGCCGCACGCAACCAGTTCATGGTGGACGCGGCCTCCCTGCTGATCTGCTTCTTTGACGGACAGCCCGGCGGCACCGCGCAGACCGTGCGCATGGCGCGGCAGCGGGGCCTGCGCATCGTCAACCTTGCGGAACGGCAGCTCTCTCTGCTGGATTGACCGGCGCACGCCGCGCGGACCATGTTTGCTGTAGCACGGCCGTTAAAAAGAGGCTCGGAAATGATTCCGAGCCTCTTTTCACAAATTTATCCTGCGATCAATCAACCTTGACCGTCCAGCCCAGCTCATCCGGCATGGTACCCCACTGGATGCCGGTCAGAGTATTGTACAGCTTATGGGTGATCTCGCCGATCTCACCGTTGTTGATATAGGCAACGTCGCCCTCGTAGCGCAGTTCGCCGACCGGAGAAATGACCGCCGCCGTACCAGTGCCGAACACCTCTTCCAGCTTCCCGTCCTTGGAGGCCTGCATCACGTCCGCGATCGGCAGGCGCTCCTCAGACACCGGAACGCCCCAGTGCTTGAGAAGATCGATGCAGCTCATACGGGTAACGCCCGGCAGGACCGTACCCATACAGGGCGCGGTGTAGACCGTGCCGCCAATCTTGAAGAAGCAGTTCATCGATCCCACTTCCTCCACATATTTATGCTCCACACCGTCCAGCCACAGTGTCTGCTCATAGCCAAGCTCATGCGCCTTTACCTGCGAGATCAGGCTGGCCGCATAGTTGCCGCCGCACTTGGTAAAACCCGTGCCGCCCGGGCAGGCGCGGGTATATTCATCCTCCACAAAGATCTTGACCGGATTGATACCTGTCGAATAATACGCGCCGACCGGCGAACAGATGATGATGAACTGGTGCGTTCTGGACGGGCGCACGCCAAGGTGCGGCTCAGTCGCGATCACGAATGGGCGGATATACAGGCTGGTACCTTCCGCATGCGGCACCCAATCCTTTTCAACCGAAACAATTTCCTTAACCGCCTGCACAAAATCCTCCACCGGCAGGCTCGGCAGGCACATGCGGTGATTGGTGTTAATCATGCGCTGCGCATTTTTGTCCGGCCGGAACAGTTGGATCGAACCATCGGGCGTGCGGTAGGCTTTCATGCCCTCGAACGACTCCATCGCGTAATGCAGGACCATGGCTGCAGGATCGATCTGAAGCGGCTCATACGGTACGATGCGCGCGTCGTGCCAGCCCTGCTCCTCATCGTGGTCGATGATCAGCATGTGATCGGTATAATAGACGCCGAAGCCGAGGCTGTTTTCATCCGGCTTGGACTTTTTGTTGGCTGTGAGCTGTTTTTTGATCTGCAGCATGGTGGATTCACTCTTTCTATTTGTTTTTTCTTTTATTATAGCACTTTGCCAAGATAAAGCAAGGCGTTTTTCGATACAAAGGGTGACAAACCCGCCGTGTTTTGATATAATAAGTTCGTATGAATTGCTGAAAGGGGTGACCGCGCATCAAACAGAAATGGAAAAAGCTGCTCAGTGTGCTGCTGTGCGCGGCGCTGGTCCTGTTTACTTGCCCCGTCCCCGCCCGCGCGCTTACGCTGACCGCGGTCAATGATACGCTTCTGCCGCTTGACGACGGCACCATGCCCGCGCGTCTCGGCGGCGAGCTGTATGTGCCGTACAGCGTCTTCACCATGCTTGGCGTTTCCGCTTCGCAGGAGGGCGGCGTGCTGAGTCTCTCTGCAAACGGGGAAACGCTCAGCTTCTCCCCCGACGAGGGATATGTATACGACCAGAACCTGAACAGCTATTCTCCCCCTGCATACCATCGGAACGGAACGGTTTATGTGCCGGTCAAGCTGTGCTGCGGCAAATTCGGCCTGAGCTATTCCACGCTGTCCTTTTCCGGTGAAACCGTACTGCGCGTGACCGACGGTTCGGCGCAAAGCGACTCCTCGTTCACCTCCTCCAATGCAGATTCGATCCAAAGCGCAATCAATACATACAAGGGCGTCACGCCGTCCACTCCATCGGACGGCAGCGGCCAAACGACCGAGCAGCCGGCCGAGCCTCCCATCCCACCGGTTGAAGAAAAACCGACGCAGAAGCCCGCGCGGGTTTACCTGACTTTCTATGGCGCGCCGACCACCAACACCCCCGCCGTGCTGGACGCGCTCCACAGCGCCGGCCGCCTGGCAACGTTTTTCCTTCCCGTGGATGCGTCCACCTGGACGGACGACACCGTGCGCCGCATCGTTGCGGAGGGGCATACCCCCGCACTGCTGCTGAACGCTTCCCCCCAGACCGCGCCCGCCGACCTGGTTGCCAGCCTGACCGCTGCAAACGAGCGTCTGACGCTGCTCACCGGCGTATCCACGCGCATCGTTTCCAACGATACGGGCTGCGTCAAATTGACACAGGCACAGCGCGACGCCCTGATCGGCGCCGGCTACCGGCTGTGGGACTCCACCTTTGACAGCGGGGACGCCACCCAGTCCGCGGCAAGGGCATACGCCACCACCGCCCAGAACTTTGTCTCAACGACTGCGACCGTCGTGGTCCGCCTGCATCACAGCGCCTCCACAGCGCAGACCGTGCGCTCGCTTTCCGCCTATATGTCGAGACAGGGCATCCCCTCGTCCCGCGTCATACTGAGCGCCACACCGATCAACAGCACTTCCGATACCCGATAGCTACCTGCGTATCTGTCATGCAAAACACGGCACAGCTTAAAGCTGTGCCGTGTTCTTTTCCTACCGGACGCCGCTTTGGAACCGCGGCGCGCCTTCCCATCGTTTTTGCTAGATCTGCTTCCTAATGTGGTCAAGCGCTCCCTTTTCCAGACGGGATACCTGCGCCTGCGAAATGTGGATCTCCTCCGCCACCTCCATCTGCGTCCGCCCCTCGAAAAAGCGCAGCCGGATGATGCGTTTCTCCCGCTCACTCAGGCTGTCGATCGCTTCGCGCAGCGCGATGCGGGCGAGCCAGTTCTCATCGGTATTTTTATTGTCTCCCACCTGGTCCATCACACATACCGTGTCCGCGCCGTCATGAAAAACCGGCTCAAACAGGGACACCGGATCAAGAATCGCGTCAAGCGCGAATACCACCTCCTCCTTGGGTACGTCCATCGCCTTGGCCAGCTCCACGATATCCGGCTCGCGCTGGTGCTCGCGCATGAAGGCTTCCTTGGCCTGCAACGCCTTATAGGCGGTATCCCGAAGGCTGCGGGATACCCGCAGCGCGCTGTTGTCCCGCAGGTAGCGCCGGATTTCCCCTATAATCATCGGCATGAACGTACAAAGGAGAAAACAGCTATCCCGCTACCGTTCCGTATCCGCTGGCGCCCTCAATGGCATAATATATTTCGACCTTGCCGTTTTGCAGCACGATCTTTTCCACGCAGGCGCGTATCAGCGCCTGCCGCTCCTCACCGGCCAGGCTGTCCCAACAGGCGCCGATGGTATATAACGCCCGCCGCGCTTCCTCATCCTCCCGCCGCTGCTCCTGCCGCTGCGCGGCGGAAAGCGCCTGCTCGGCCCGTTCCCGCTCTTTTTTGACGCGCTCGATCGATTCGCGCAGCGTATCGTCCTCCGCGTCGGCATACAGCTCGTACAGGCGGCGCAGCTTGCGCTGGACCCGCTCCAGCGTCCGGCGGCACTCTGCCGCATCCCCCTGCCGTTGGCGTGGCACCGACGGCTGCGCGGACAGCCTCGCCAGATCGCGTATGACAATCGCCTCCACCTCGCGCGCCATCACCCCCCGATTCGGACAGGCGGCATCATGCACCAGATGGGGCTTGGACTTATCCCGTGAGTAGCAGACCAGCTTATCCCCCGCGTTGCCCCATTTCTGATAGCGCATTTTAGCGCCGCAGTGTCCGCAGACCAGTAGGCCGGCCAGCAGCTTGCCCGCCCCCGCAGCGCGCGGCCGGTTGGGGCGGTGCAGCCGGCGCTGCGCTCGCGCAAAGGTTTCGCGGTCAATAAGCGGCTCATGCCGCCCCGCGTAGCGCTCGCCTTTATAGACGATCACGCCTGTGTTGCTCTCCCGATCCAATATCTGCCGCACCAGATGCTCGTATTTCAGCCCCAACTCGCGCGCGATGCGTCCGGCCGACTGGCCCTCCAGATACCGCGCGTAGATCTCACGTACGGTATCCGCATCGCTGTTGGGAACCAGGATGCCCTTCCCCGCGTCGTAATCATATCCAAACGGTATTTTGCCGCCGCCCGGCCAGAAGCCCTGCTTGACGCGCTCGACCATGCCCATACGGGTGCGCAGAAAGATGTTCTCTCGTTCGAGCTGAGCAAATGCGGACAGAATACCGATCATCGCGCGCCCATACGGACTGCCGGTATCAATATTTTCATTGATCGATACAAAGTCCACCCCATGTGGCAGAAAAACGTCCTCAATCAGGTAAAGCGTGTCTTTCTGGCTTCGGCTCAGGCGGTCAAGCTTGTAGACAACGACGCGCTCGACCGCGCCGGCGCGGATTTCCTCCACCAACTCGGTAACGGCCGGCCGTGTCAGGTTTGAGCCGGAAAAACCGCCGTCCACATACCGACGGAAGCGGGTGATCCCTTTCATCCGGCAGTACGCTTCCAGTTTTTCGGCCTGCGCCGCGAGCGAGTATCCTTCGTCCGCCTGTGCTTCGGTCGATACGCGCAGATATAATGCGGTGTGTTTCATGAAATATCCTTTCCAAGACCGCGTTCCTCCGCTTCCAGTATAGCAGAGGGCGGCGGCTCCGGCAACGGAAGTTCCTGCCGGAAGCGCGCCTCGCGCAGCAGCATGCCGATCCCTTCCTGGTCAAGCAGCAGCGGCGGCAGCACACCGTGAAGCCGCTTCCCGTTCAAATAACGCACCACGCGCATGCGGACCACCTCCTTTCCCCTTTATTCTGCCCAGGTTTGCCCTTTTGCAACCGTTCGGACGCTCTTCCAAACCGCTCCACAAAGTAACCAAAATATACCCAAAATAACACTTGTAGAAGTATCAGCATTGGGTGTATAATGAGGTATCGGAACTGTTTGACAGACGAACAAAAATTTAGAGGAGAATGCATCATGTTTGAAAATCTGATTGCCACGCTCAAGGCCGACAAGCGTAAAATCGTATTCACCGAGGGGCCGGACCCCCGCATTCTGGAAGCCGCCTCCCGCCTGAAGAAAGACGGCCTGCTGGATTCTATCCTGGTCGGCAATGTGGACGAAGTCAAGTCCGCCGCTGCCGCAGGCGGTTTTGACATCGAGGGCATGGAAATCATCGACCCTGCGGCTTATCCGGAAATGGACGCGATGGTCGCCAGGATGGTCGAGCTGCGCAAGGGCAAGATGACCGAGGAGCAGTGCCGCGCAGCGCTTTCCAAGGGCAATTATTTCGGCACCATGCTGGTCAAGCTGGGCAAGGCAGACGCCCTGCTCGGCGGCGCTACTTATTCGACTGCGGACACCGTCCGCCCCGCTCTGCAGATCATCAAGACCAAGCCGGGCAACAAGATCGTATCCTCCTGCTTCATCCTGCGCCGCGACGGCAAGGATGGCGGCGACGAGTTGTACGCGATGGGCGACTGCGCGATCAATATCAATCCGAGCGAGGACGATCTGATGGAAATCGCCATTGAAACTGCAAAAACCGCCAAGGCGTTCGGTATCGACCCCAAGGTGGCCATGCTATCCTACTCGACCAAAGGCTCCGGCAAGGGCGAAACGGTTGATATGATGAAGAATGCAACCGAAAAAACTAAAGCGGCTGCGCCTGATCTCGCGGTAGACGGCGAGCTGCAGTTCGACGCCGCGTTCTCCCCTGTCGTTGCGGCGACCAAGTGCAAGGGCTCTCCGGTTGCCGGCCAGGCCAACACCTTTATTTTCCCTGATATCAACGCGGGCAACATTGGCTACAAAATCGCCCAGCGTCTGGGCGGCTTCGAGGCCTACGGCCCGATTCTGCAGGGTCTGAACGCGCCGATCAACGATCTGTCCCGCGGCTGTAACGCGGATGAGGTCTATCAGATGGCGATCATCACCGCCGGCCTGAAATAACCCGACACCGCACGGCAAACATCAAGCAAAAAAGGACTGACCAGCCGGTCAGTCCTTTTCGTTTTCCTTTTGCGCCTGCGCACGCGCTTTCTGTGCGGCTTCCCGCCGCTCCTTTGCGCTGACCGGCGGGGCCTCCTCCCTGATCTCGACAAACGCCCGCGTTTCCGGATCGAGACGTTTTGGCCCACGGTAAGCATTGGTGTCAACCGAAAGGCCGCGTTTTCTCAACAGGTTATTGACCGCCTCGGTCGCCATCGTATACAGTACGGCGAACAGCGGCACGCCGACCGCCATCCCCACAAAGCCGAACACACCGCCGAACACAAGGATCGCAAACATGACCCAGAAGCTCGACAGGCCAGTGGAATTGCCCAGTATTTTCGGCCCCAGGATATTCCCGTCAAACTGCTGGAGCGCCAGGATGAACAGCACAAAATATACCGCCTGCACCGGACTGATGACCATGATCAGGATGGTACTCGGCACCGCCCCGATAAACGGGCCAAAAAACGGGATGATATTGGTCACGCCGATAATGACCGAAATCAGGAGCGCATACGACTGGTCCATCGTCATCAGCCCGAAACCCATCAGGATGCGCAGCCCAGCAAAGCACAGCAGGCCGATGATGAGCGAATCAATCAGCTTGCCGGTGATGAACCCGCCGAATACACGGTGGATATAAGCAACACGCTTGATGATACGGTTGGCACGCTGGATGGAAAACAGGCTGTACAGCGTCTTTTTAGCCTGCGCGCAAAAGGTATCCTTGCTGTTGAGGATATAAAGCGCGATGATAATGCCGATCAGCAGGTCGAACAGGACGGAAACCGTCGTTACAACGCCGGTCATCAGCGCGACTAGCTGCGGCAGCGCGCTGTTCTGCACCCAGTCGACGACCTGTGTGGAGAACTGCTCATACAACTGTAGAAAATTCCGTTCGATCACCGGATTGTCTTTCAGCAGCGACGCGACCCAAGTTGATATCTCGTCCAGATAGGTATCCATGGATTCCAGCAGGGAGAACACGCTTACGATCAGCTGCGGCAGCACCATCCACAGCAGCACGCCCACGACCGCAAGACCAATCAGCAGGGACAGGATGCTGCAAAGCCCCTTGGCGATCTGCGTCCCCCGTTTCATCCGCTGCGCCAGCTTGGGCTGCAGCACGCGGTACAGACCGTTGAATACCGGCATCAGAAGGTATGCCATCACAAAGCCGTAGATAAACGGGCTCAGAATGCCGAGCAGCTTTTTGATCATGCGCCAGATGATCGGCAGCCAGCCTAGAAAATAAAAAACAAGCACACTGGAAACGATCACGCAGAACGCCGTTAAGCCCCACTGGAAATAGTGGGGCTGATTCTGCGCTTCCGTCCTATGATGTTCTGTTGGTTCCTGCACGGACACGCTCCTCTCCTATCCTTCCGGCCGCTGGTTATTCTTCATCATCAAAGAAAATACGCCAGAACAAGTACATCCAGGTCGCAGCAAACGCGACGAACAAGACACCCCGAAACTTTTTGAAGAACTTTGCAAAGCAGGCACCGAGCCACAGCCCGAACGACAGCATGCAGATCTTGAATACCGCGAAATCAAACATCGAGAACCCCTGCGCCTTGGACACCGCGTGGTCCGTCCAACGGGCCGCACAGTCGCGCGCATCGTTCGCATAGCCAAGCACCTGATTGGCGCGGCTGCGCAACGCCTCACGGTCGATGGAATCCAGATAATTTTTCATAGCTTTTCTCTCCTTTTGACAAATATGTGAAACCGGTCACACCGTATTTTCGATTCGTATATCCTTTGCGATGCTGCAGGGCGTCGTCCCCATGGACGAGATCCGGCCCAGCCGCATCCCGATCTTCGCCGCGAGCGCATCCGCGTCCGTGCTCCCCGTTTCCTGCAGCGCCGCCTGCAGAATCCAGCCGGCCGCCCGTGCATCCGAGCATGCCTCGTGATGATTCAGCTCAATA
Source organism: Intestinibacillus sp. NTUH-41-i26 (assembly GCF_032769475.1). Lineage (GTDB taxonomy): Bacteria > Bacillota > Clostridia > Oscillospirales > Butyricicoccaceae > Agathobaculum > Agathobaculum ammoniilyticum. Next base: position 1,314,156 of record NZ_CP136477.1, on the reverse strand, counting down.
CCGAGCGCTGCGGATACCGTATCCAGTTTATGATTTTTCAGCGCCGGCCATACGCGCCGGGCCACCTTTACCGTACAGATATAGCGGCACTCCGGCGCCGACAGCTGGTAATGGCTCAGGCATGCGCACAGCACCGCCGTATCAAACATCGCGTTATGGCAGACCAGAACACTACCCTCCGCCTCCTGCGCCACTGTGTTCCAAACCATATCAAACGCCGGCGCGTCTGCCACCATGCGTTCCTTGATATGGTTGACCCTGACATTGCCCCAGTGGAACTTCCCAACGCAAGCGGGCGGCTTGATAAGCGATACCTGCTCACGGATCAGGCTGCGATCCTCAAACACCGCCACGCCAAGCGCGCAGGCGCTGAGCGGGGAAGCGTTTCCTGTTTCAAAATCGAGCGCAACATACCTCATTCGAGCGCCTCCCGCGGTGCGGCGCCCGCTCTTTCCTTTGCTGCGAGCAGGAAACGGTACAGCGGCGCGAGCCGGCGCATGGTATCCACCATCGGCCCGACAAACGCCCCGTCCAACACGGGGGAGAAGTCGTTTGTTTCCCGAAAGTCCACACCAATCTCTTTCCGGTTCAACCAGGTCTGGTAGGCGGGCTTTGCATCCGGAAATTTCGGACGCTTATACAATTCCCCATCCAGCCGCACCTGCGGGCAGGCGCGGACCGCTTCATACGCCTCCAGAAACAGCTTATCCTCTTTCAGAATCATCTCACGCAGCGCCTCCATCTCGCCTTTCCCCCAAGCGCCCCAGCAGCCAAAGCCCCAGAACTCCGGATGAATTTCGAAATAATAGCACGGCACGGACTCATGCTCCCGACGCGGGCGGCGGAAAAACATCCACATATTCGCGCGGTAAAGCGTCTTATCCTTGGTATAGCGGGTATCGCGCCGTACACGCGATACCATGCGCGAGGGCGTGACCACAAACAGCGGGTCGATCTCCAGCATGGCTGGGGTCATCTCCGCGATCAATTCATGAAATGGCTGGATCGCCAGCCGTTTGATCTCTTCTTTATGCGATTCGTAAAATTCTCTGCTGTTTTGCAGACGGTTGAGCTGCAGCAGGTCGATGCCCGCGGCAGGAAAGCCTGTGAATGCCATGGAAAAGGGTACCACCTTTCTGCTTATCATTGTACCGCGTTTTACCGGTTTCCGCAACAGTATTTTGCAGACTTATCCCGCGTATGCCGCAAAATATTGTAGTCTGCAGCAGGCGGCGCTATCATCTTGCCCTGCCCCGCCGCTCCCCTCCTTGTTCCGGCCGTCTGCCCGGCTTTCCCGCCCTGGGCTGTGTACACACAGTGGACAAGCCGCCGGATTGGTGCTATAATAAACCCAATCTTTATCTGAAACAGGAGGGCGTTATCATGGAAAACCCTGAAAAATTGCTGGATCTGCTCAGCCAGGACGCACGCCTGACGCCGGCGCAGCTTGCCGCCATGACAGGCGCGACCGAAGCAGAGGTCGTTGACGCGGTCCGCACCTTTGAAAAAAACGATACCATTCTTGGTTATAAAACCGTTATCGACTGGGACAAGACCTCCAAGGAAAGCGTCACTGCATTGATTGAGGTCAAAATTACGCCGGAAAAAGGCATGGGCTTCGACGAGATCGCCCGCCAGATCTATTCCCATCATCAGGTAGAAAGCGTTTACCTGATGTCGGGCGGCTTCGATCTGACGGTCATCATCAAGGACCGCACCATGCGCGAGGTTGCGCGCTTTGTCTCCGAGCAGCTCGCGCCGATGGAAAACGTCCTGTCCACCGGCACGCATTTCATCCTCAAGAAATACAAGGACTACGGTGTAGAATTCGACCCCTCCGATCGCGATAAAAGAGAGGTCATGATGGCATGGTAGATTACGAGCAGCTGCTCTCCGACCGTGTCAAGATCGTAAAGCCCTCCGGCATCCGCCGCTTTTTTGACGCAGCGGCAGCCATGCCGGATGCGATCTCGCTCGGCGTCGGAGAGCCGGATTTCGAGACCCCGTGGCAGATTCGCCGCGCGGGCATTCAGTCCCTGGAAAAGGGACAGACGTTCTACACCTCCAACTGGGGCCTTGCCGAGCTGCGCAGCCAGATCGCGGGGTTGGCCCGCCGCAAATATCAGCTCTGCTATGACGCGGACAAGGAGATCCTCGTTACAGTCGGCGGTTCGGAGGCGATCGACAACGCCATCCGCGCGCTGGTCAACCCCGGCGACGAGGTACTCATCCCCGAGCCCAGCTTCGTCTGCTATACCCCGCTGACCCAGATGGCTGGCGGCACCCCTGTCCCCCTGCCGACGCTGGCGAAGGACCAGTTCAAGCTGACACCCGACCGCCTGCGCGCGGCAATCACGCCGCGCACCAAGCTGCTGATCCTGCCGTATCCCAATAACCCAACCGGCGCGATCATGACGCGGGACGAACTGGAGGCCGTCGCCGCCGTGCTACGCGACACCAATATCATCGTCATTTCGGATGAGATTTACTGCAGCCTGACCTACGGCGCCGCGCCGCACGTCTGCTTTGCCGAGCTGGACGGGATGCGCGAGCGCACCATCGTTGTGGACGGCTTCTCCAAATCCTATGCGATGACCGGCTGGCGCCTTGGCTGGGCGATGGGTCCCAAGGAGCTGATGCGGCACATCTGCAAAATCCATCAGTTCGGCATCATGTCCGCGCCGACCACGGCGCAGTTCGCCGGCATCGAAGCCATCCGAACCGGCGAGGACGATATCGAACGCATGCGCACGCAGTATGACATCCGCCGCCGCTACCTGTTGGGCGAGCTGCGCTCGATGGGGCTGACGTGCTTTGAGCCGCAGGGGGCGTTCTATGCGTTCCCTTCCATCGCCTCGACCGGCCTCTCCTCCGAGGCATTCTGCGAACGTCTGCTTCATGAGCAGCAGGTCGCCGTTGTACCCGGCAGCGCGTTCGGCAAAAGCGGCGATGGGCATGTTCGCATCTCCTATTCCTATTCCATGAACCATCTGCGCGAGGCCTGCTTCCGCATGCGGAAATTCCTGCAGTCTTTATAATTCCCATCTGCGCACAGAAAACGGACCGCCCTTTTGGGGCAGTCCGTTTTGCGTTATTCCCATATCAACTCTACCTCGCGCGGCAGGCCGTAATATTCTTTATAATACGCGTCATAGTAATCGTTGTGATAAGGCATAGCCCAGCCGTACAGGTCGTTCGCAAACCGATGCTGCGTCAGGCGATCGCTGCCATCATAGGCGGCGATCGCAAGGCGGTTCGCCGCATCGACCGCAGCATTTGCCCGATACCCGTCATGCTGACCCTTGAGCGTCGTCCACGCGCAGAACAACAAAGGCACGCAGCACAGCGCCACGCATACGGCCCGCGCGGGAAAATACCGGCACAACAGCCACAGCAGCGCGGCCGCGGCCACAACAGCCGCCGCCCACCCCTGTCCCCAGTGCCAGGCAAGGATGGAGCCCGCGCCCAGCAGGTACAGATACGGCGCTTCCCGCATCAGGCAGGCGGTAAGCAGCAAAAGCATCACCGCGCCGCACAGCATAGTGCGCGGCCCGACCGTGGGCGACACCAGCATCATCACCTGCGAACCGACTCCCAATATCAGGGCGAACAACGGCGTCCACTCCTGTTCCATCGCGGAGCGGACGGAAATATAGAACGCGCACAACAGATAGCCTCCCAACACCGCCAGCGCATAGGCCGCGACGCGGGCAGGCACCTCGGGACTGTTCCACAGCAGCTCCGGCACCTGTTCCGGCAACCAGAACCACACGGAAAACGAAATGACCGACAGCACGGCGAACACACCGTCCGGCACGCTCCGGCGGCGCGCCGCACGCAGCAGCAGCCACAGCGGTATCGCGGTGAGCATCAGGAAGTGGATAGGGAAAAGCGTATCCCCAAACAGAAAGGTCTGCCGCAGCTGCAGGACGTTATACTTCACCACAGCCAGTGTGCCGCCCTCAACCGGCGGCGGCGTGATAGACGCGCGGTAGGCGACCGACGGGGCAAGCAGAATGCTCGCCGCGCCTGCGGCCGAAAGCAACAGCGGCCACAGCGCCTTTTTCGGGAACCCCTGCCTGCGGACGAGCCAATGCTCCCCAACCAGCAGCACGGTCAGCCCGACCGCCATCATGCTGGCCTGCTCGACCGTCAGACCCGCGAGCGCCCCGAACACTGCCGCAGGCAGCCATCCCCTCCTGCCGGAAAGCGCATCGCGCAACAGCACCCAATATTCCAGAAAGAGCGCCAGCGGCAGAACATAGTTCATCGCGCCGGTAATCCAGTACACGCTCTGCCTTGTCAGCACGGCAGGCAGCAAGAAGATGCCGCACGCGCACAGCACCGCGACGGCGATCGTCCGCCTCCAGCCGTCCGCCGTAAGCCGCGTCAGGTTGAGCGCGATCGTGCCGAGTAAGGCCGCGATAAACACCCGCGCAAATGCGACGCGCCCGTCCGAACCCAGCAGGACCGCGTCCAGCAGATGAACAAGGTTACGCCCGTTGGCCGTCTGATAATGCTGCACGATACGCGCCAGAAGCTCCCCCGCGTCCAGCCGGCCCCACCGGCCGTAAAACAGGTCGTCCCCCATCGGCACAACGTACTGCAGCACCGCATAGCAGCCGGCTGTCACCAGCAGGAACACGCCCAGATAGATCCAGGGCAGATATTTTCTGTTTTGTTCCGCTTCCAATCCCATGGATTTAGAATACACAATACTGCGCCATATATGCGTCCATCAACGGCAGCAGGTGCGCGTATTCCTGCTTATCCGCCAGATATTCGCGGATATCCTGCACAGTGACGAGCGCATGCACCTTGATGCCGAACTCCTCGCCAACTTCCATGACCGCGGTCTTGCCCGGGGTCGTGCCGACCTCGCAGCGGTTGACCGAAATGAACATATCGGTCACCTTCACATCCGCGCAGCCTTTCAGCACCGGCATGGTTTCGCGGATCGCGGTGCCTGCGGTAATTACGTCCTCAATGATAATGACGCGGTCCCCGTCCTGCGGCTTGTAGCCGACGATGCTGCCGCCCTCGCCGTGGTCCTTTGCCTCCTTGCGGTTGAAGAAAAAGGGCTTATCAATCCCGTAATTGCGGGCAAGCGCGCCGGAAACCGAGGTCGCCAGCGGGATGCCCTTGTACGCAGGGCCGAACATCGCGTCGAAATCGCCGCCGACCGTCTCCTTGACGAGCGCCGCGTAAAACTCGCCCAGGCGGGAATTCTGTAGCCCTGTCTTATAGTTACCGGTGTTGACGAAATACGGCGTTTTACGGCCGGACTTGGTGGTAAAATCACCGAAGCGAAGCACGTCCGCGCTCATCATGAATTCGATAAATTCCTTCTTGGAAGCTGTCAGCATATTATCATACCGTCCTTTTTTTGGTCTGCTTCCATTATACCAGATTTATACGCCCCCCACAAGGTTTACCGGAAAAGCTGCTCCTCGGCGAGCAAAAGGCCGCATTTCAGGCCAAGGGCAAAGCTCTGCTCCTGATACTGTGTCAAAAGCGCCATCAGGTCGTTCTGAAACTGCTTTTTCTTCCGTCCGCCCTTTTCCGCCCAGCGGTCTATCTGACGGTAAACGCGGTCCTCCACCTCGGTCTCGTGATAGTTAAGACCGCTTATGACCGCGTCGTACAGCAGCGCTGTTATGGATTCCATATGTATCACCTCACTAACTATTTTATGCCAAAATGGTCAGTTTGTCAATATGCCATTTTGGTTTGTTGTATAATGAAAATCGAGGTGTATATTCATGAACCGTCTACGAGAAATACGAGAAGAAAAACAAATAAAGCAGGAAACCTTAGCAAATCTGCTCCACTGCTCGCAAACCACTTATTCCCGCTATGAATTGGAAAAACGGGATATTCCCACTGCGGTACTCCGTATCTTAGCCGATTATTATGACACCAGCATTGACTACATCCTTGGCCGCACCAACAATCCCGCCCCGCCGAAAAAATAGCATACTAAAAGCCCCGAAACCACCGGTTTCGGGGCTTTTCCTGTTATCGCAGCACCGCGCCCTGGTCGGCGGAGCTGACCATACGGGAGTAGCGGTAGAGCCAGCCGGACTTGATGTTCGGCTCGCGCGGGACGAACTTCGCACGGCGCGCTTCCAGCTCCTCATCGGATACCTTGACGTTGACCTTGCTGTTCGGAATGTCGATGGCGATGGTATCGCCCTCCTGAATGAGCGCGATCTCTCCGCCCGCCGCCGCTTCCGGCGACACATGGCCGATGGACGCGCCGCGGGACGCGCCGGAGAAGCGGCCGTCCGTAATCAGCGCGCAGTCCCTGTCAAGCTGCATGCCCGCCAGCGCAGAGGTCGGATTGAGCATCTCGCGCATGCCGGGGCCGCCCTTCGGGCCTTCGTAGCGGATAACGACCACATCGCCCTTTTGGATCTTACCCGCGTAAATGGCCTGGATCGCGTCGTCCTCGGAATCGAACACGCGCGCAGGGCCTTCATGCACCATCATCTCGGGCGCGACTGCGGAGCGCTTGACCACGCAGCCATTTTTGGCAATATTGCCCCACAAAACGGCAATACCGCCAGTTTCGGAATACGGGCTTTCCAGCGGACGCACGACCTCGGGGTTCTTGTTCACGACGCCCTCGAGGTTCTCACCCACTGTCCTGCCGGTCGCGGTGATGAGCGACAGGTCGAGCAGGCCGCGTTTGGTCAGCTCTTTCATGATAGCCGGCACACCGCCCGCCATATACAGCTCCTCGATGTGGTGCGGGCCTGCGGGCGCAAGGTGGCAGATGTTCGGCACCTTGGCGGACAGCTCATTGAGCGTGGCCAGGTCGAGCGGCACGCCCGCCTCGTTCGCCAGCGCGAGCAGGTGCAGCACCGAGTTGGTCGAGCAGCCGATCGCCATTTCACAGGTCAGCGCATTGCGGAACGCCGCCGGCGTCAGGATGTCGCGCGGCTTGATGTCACGGCGCAGCAGCTCCATGACCTGCATGCCGGCGTGCTTGGCCAGATGGATGCGCGCCGCATGCACAGCTGGGATGGTACCGTTGCCGGGCAGCGCCATGCCGATGGCTTCGGACAGGCAGTTCATCGAGTTGGCCGTGTACATGCCCGAGCATGAGCCGCAGCCCGGGCATGAGCCGCACTCGCATTCCATGAGCTTTTCGTCGTCGATCAGGCCGGCCTTGTACGCGCCGACCGTTTCAAAGGTCTTGGAGAGTGAAATCTCCTCCCCGTTGTAATGGCCGGCGAGCATCGGCCCGCCGGATACAATGATAGACGGGATATTGAGCCGCGCCGCGGCCATCAGCATACCGGGTACGATCTTGTCGCAGTTGGGGATCAGCACGAGCGCGTCGAACTGGTGCGCCTGCGCCAACGTCTCCACGCTGTCCGCGATCAGCTCGCGGCTGGGTAGCGAATACTTCATGCCGATGTGGCCCATCGCAATACCATCGCACACGCCGATCGCCGGAACGAGTACAGGTGTGCCACCCGCGATACGGACGCCCGCCTTGGCGGCATCCGCGATTTTGTCAAGATTGATATGGCCGGGGATGATTTCGCTGTATGCGGAAACAATGCCGATGATCGGCTTGTTCATCTCCTCTTCGGTCAGGCCGCAGGCGCGTAGCAGCGAACGGTTTGGCATACGCTCTGCACCCGCGGTGATGTTGTCGCTTCTTTTGGACATGGGGGCTTCCTCCTTTTTTGCAACACAGGCGGGCGGAAGCCCGCCCGCCTGTGCGCATTCAGCTTTTCACGCGCCCTCGGCGCGCATGTAACAGAAAAACAATGCCTGACTTTTTACACAAGAGCTGTAAAAAGCTTCGCTTTGTTGGAACTTTTCGCAGCCTCGGACGTGTCCGCGCCCCGCGCGGCACGTCCTCTTGCTTGAAACTGTGGTTTCAAACGAAAACAAAGTTTTTACTTCTTCAGCCAGCTCATCATGCTGCGGAGCTGCTTGCCGGTCTCCTCCAGCTGGCTCTCCGCCTCGACCTGACGGCTCGCCAGGAAACGGGCGCGGCCGCCCGCGCGGTTCTCCTGAATCCACTCGGAAGCGAAGGTGCCGTCCTGAATCTCGCGCAGGATCTTCTTCATCTCCTTGCGGGTTTCCTCGGTGATGATGCGCTTGCCGGTACGGTAATCGCCGTATTCCGCAGTGTCGGAGATCGAGTAGCGCATCTTGGCAAAGCCGCCCTCGTTGATCAGATCGACGATCAGCTTCATCTCGTGTACGCACTCGAAATACGCGTTCTCCGGCGCGTAGCCCGCCTCGACCAGTGTCTCGAAACCGGCCTTCATCAGCTCGCAGACGCCGCCGCAGAGCACGGCCTGCTCACCGAACAGGTCGGTCTCGGTCTCAGCACGGAACGTGGACTCCAGAATGCCCGCGCGGCCGCCGCCGATGCCGCAGGCATACGCCAGCGCAATGTCCATTGCCTTGCCGGAAGCATCCTGATGTACGCAGACCAGATCCGGAACGCCCGAACCTTCCACATAGGTACGGCGGACCGTATGGCCGGGACCCTTCGGCGCGATCATGATTACGTCAACATCTGCCGGCGGCACGATCTGCTTGAAATGGATGTTGAAGCCGTGCGCGAAAGCAAGCACGTTGCCCGGCTTGAGGTTGGGTTCGATCACTTCCTTATAGATATCCGCCTGCTTCTCGTCCGGAACGAGCATCATGATGATATCGCCCGCCGCAGCAGCCTCGGCCGGCGTCATAACGGTCAGGCCGGCAGCCTTCGCCTTTGCTTCGTGCTTGGAGCCCGGACGCAGGCCGACGACGACGTTCACGCCGGAATCATGCAGGTTCTCGGCATGGGCATGACCCTGGGAGCCAAAGCCGATGATGGCAACGGTCTTGCCGTCAAGCAGGGACAGGTTGCAGTCCGAATCATAATACATCTTTACCATTTTTGTTTCCTCCTAAGTTTATATAAAATGAATCAGGAAAACGAATTGATTTTACGCCTGCGGCGCGCATATAGAAAAGGGAGACTGCCCTCAACTATTTTTCGATTGCCGTTACGCCCGAACGGCTCATCTCCAGCACCTCGAAGTTGGAGATTACATCCAGGAACGCGTCGATGCGGCTGGGTACCTCGGAAAGCTCAACAATCAGGGCGCGCTCGGTGGATTCGATAATAGCGGCGCCGTACAGCTCGCAAAGCTGCCGGATAGCGTCGCGCACATCGCCCGCCTCGGCCTTCAGCTTGACGAACACCAGCTCGCTACAGCAGGAGTCCTCCTCCTGCAAATGGTCGACGCAGATGACCTCCTCCAGCTTGGAAAGCTGCTTCATGATCTGCTCCAGAATCGGTTCGTCGCCCTGCACGATGATCGACATGCGGGAAACCTTGGGGTCGGTCGTCGCGGACACGGTAAGGGAATCAATGTTGTAGCCGCGCCGGCCGAACAGGCTGGACACACGGGCCAGAACGCCCGCGTTATTCTGCACGGTCACAGAAAGGATATATTTTTGCATGCTGTCCTCTCCTTTTCTCAGTCCGCCACGATATCGTCGACCGTGCCGCCCGCCGGTATCATGGGCAGGACGCGTTCGTCCTTGTCGATCTGGCAGTCGATCAGCACCGGACCGGTGCGCTGCAGCGCGTCGCCCAGCGCCGCGCGCAGCTCGGCGATGTTGGTGGCGCGGAAACCGCGGCCACCAAACGCTTCCGCCAACTTGATGTAATCCGTCTTGCGGTACAGGTTCGTCTGGGAATAACGCTTTTCATAAAACATGGTCTGCCACTGGCGGACATTGCCCAGCACATTATTATTCATGATAACCGTGATGACCGGCAGGTTATAGGTAACCGATGTACACAGCTCGTTCAGGTTCATATGGAACGAACCGTCGCCGGTGATATGGATAACCGGCTTATCTGGAAACGCAACCTGCGCCCCCATCGCAGCGCCGTAGCCGAAGCCCATCGTGCCAAGCCCGCCTGACGTGAGAAAATGCCGGATTTTTTTGCAGCAGTTATACTGTGCGGACCAAAGCTGGTGCTGGCCGACATCGGTGGCGACGATCACATCGTCCCCCGCCATCTCGTAAATCGTCCGCAGCAACTGGTGTGGGTGGATGACACTGTCGTCGTCCTGCGGTACATAATCGAGCGTCCTCTGCCATTCGGCAATCTGCGCGCGCCATGCGCCGTGGTCGGCTTTCTGCACATAGGGCAGCAGCTTTTCGAGGAAATTCTCCGCGTCGCTGACCACAGCGTAATCCACGCCGATGTTTTTGTTGATCTCGGCAGCGTCGATATCGATATGCACGACCTTTGCCTTCGGCGCGAAGCGCGACGGATTGGTCGCCACACGGTCGGAAAAACGCGCGCCGATGCACAGCAGCAGGTCGCACCGCTCGACCGCCCACGCGGCCGAAACCGTACCGTGCATGCCGACCAGCCCCAGACTGAGCGGCTCGGTATCCGGAATACAGCCGATCGCCATGATGGTATGGGCGGACGGGATATCCGCTTTTTTCATCAGCTCCAGCAGGGCCGTCCCCGCGTTTGCGGTCTCCACGCCGCCGCCGTAATAGATCATCGGCCGTTCAGCCTGCGCGATCATGTCGGCAACCGTCTGGAACTGCTCACCGGTCACCTCATAGGTTTCATGCACCTCTACCTTTTCGCCCGGGACATAGTCGCAGGTGGCGCTGGTCACATCCTTGGGAATGTCGATCAGCACCGGTCCCGGCCGGCCGGACGCTGCGATGCGGAACGCGCTGCGGATCGTGTCCGCCAACTCCTCCACATGGCGCACCACAAAGTTGTGCTTGGTAATCGGCATAGTGATGCCGGCGATGTATACCTCCTGGAACGAATCGCGTCCGATCAGGCTGGTGCCGACGTTGCCTGTGATGGCGACCATCGGGATGGAATCCATGTAAGCCGTGGCGATGCCGGTCACCAGATTGGTCGCGCCCGGGCCGCTTGTCGCCAAGCATACGCCTACCCTGCCGGTCGCGCGGGCGTAGCCGTCCGCCGCGTGTGCGGCGCCCTGCTCATGCGCCGTTAAAATATGTCGAATGCGGTCGCTGTTTTTGTAAAGCGCATCATAGATATTGAGGACCGCGCCGCCCGGATAGCCGAATATCGTATCAACTCCCTGCTCGACGAGTACATCCACCAAAATCTCCGAACCGTTCTTTACCATGCGGATCCGCCTCCTTTCCTGTCTTAAAGCAAAAATAAAAAAAGCCTCTGCCTCTTCAAAGAGACAAAGACTATCACTCTGCGGTACCACTCTTTTTGCCGCGCGCCAAATTGCCGAACGCGACCACTCAACCCGATCCTTTAACGCAGATCATGCGGAACACCTTACACGGGGCCCTATTTCATCCCTTTTCAGACGCTCTGCTCGCGGAGGACTTTCGCGCTTCCTTTCCTCCACCGTCTCGCACCAACCGACGGCTCTCTCGCTGGATTCCAGGCGCTACTTTTCCGGTCATCGCCTATTGCAATATTCAAAATGTTATTCATATTATAAGACCGCTTTCGGGAAATGTCAACACCTTTTCGCATTTTACTGTGTTAAATTCTTGTCACAGGAATATTCTCCCGTTTTTGCGGCCATACTACACCGGAATCCATCAAGAAAAGAGGATGCGTTATGGCTGTGCCACTGTTGCGTACACTGATCCTTTATCTTGCCGTTGTGATTGCCGTGCGCGCCATGGGCAAGCGGCAGATCGGCGAACTCGACCCCTCCGAGCTGGTGGTCACCATTCTTGTTTCCGACCTGGCGGCGGTTCCCATGCAGGATCTCGGTATCCCCATGTTCGCCGGACTGGTTCCAATCGCCACGCTGGTCGCGCTCGAAATCCTGATGAGCTATGTCGCGCTGAAAAGCCGCCTTTTCCGGCGCCTGCTCAACGGGCAGCCGGCAATCATCATCCGCGGCGGGCTGCTCGATGTCAAAAAGCTGCGCCAGATGCGGCTGACCACGGACGAAATCATCGAAACCCTGCGCAAGCAGAATGTGGCATCGGTCTCGGACGTCAAATACGGCGTGATCGAGCCGGACGGCACGCTGACCGTCATTCTCAAGCAGCCGCAGCAACCGGTCACGGCGGAAATGCTCGGCCTGACCCCCAAGGACACCGGTCTGCCGCTCGTTGTGGTGTCGGACGGCAAGCTGGTCGCCCGCTCGCTCCAGCTTCTCCGCCTTGACGCACGGGATATCGAAAACCGGCTGAAAAACCAAAGCATCGCCTTATCCGAGGTTTTTCTAATGACGCTGGATGACTGCGGCAATTCCTTTATTCAACGAAAGGGGGATGCGTGATATGCAGCGGCTTTTTCTTGCCCTCTCCCTTTTCGCCCTGTTGATCTGGGGCAGCTTGTGGAGCAGCCGGACGGTGGAAGCCACGGTGGACGCCATCGTTCAGGATATGGAAAGCGGCCGGCTGGAACAGGCCTACGAAAAATGGTCGGCCGCGCAGACCTTGCTCGGCTCCCTGCTCCTGCACGAAGAGCTGGACGAGGTTAACCGCCTGTTCGCTCGTGTGCGCACCGCCCAGAAGGAGCAGATAACGGACGACCTTCTGCTCGACCGGACAGAGCTGCTCGCTCAACTCCGCCATCTGCCTGATCTGGAACAGCCGAACCTGAAAAACCTGTTCTAAAAGCACAAAAAAATTCATTCTTTTTTGTGGAAAAAAATATAGCTTTTTCCTGTCAATTGTGATAGTATAAATTTGTAATTGATATTCATTTTCAATAACGAGCATTGACAAGAAAGGAACGGTTTTATGAACAACGCTGCATATAAAAAGCTGGACTACAGCCTTGCGCTGCTGTCCACCGCAGAGGGCGGCAAAAATTTCGGCTGCATCATCAACTCCTTGCACCAGGTCACCTCGTCCCGTCCTCCCAAATTCACATTTTCTCTGAACAATGATTCCGCGACCTGTGCGGCGCTCAAGAAGAGCGGCATTGCCGCGGCCACCCTGCTCGCCAAGCAGGCGGAGGACCGGCTCGTCAACGAGTTCGGCTACAAATCCGGCCGCGCGATCGATAAGTTTGCTTCTTTTGCCGTTCAGACCGACAGCCAAGGCTGCCCCTATCTGACGGATGGCATGGTGTCCCGCCTGAGCCTGAAAGTAACGGAAACCGTTGCGATCGGCTCCTACACGCTATTTATCTGCGAGCTGCTCGACGCGGAGGTGCTCGGCGACGGCGATTGCCTGACCGTCAAGGAGTTTGAGAAGCGCGGCGAGGATGTTCCACCCGTTGCGCCGGTCTATCACGAATTATCCGCGGACGCGGGCTGGAAATGCACGGTATGCGGCTATGTCCGGCTGGCTGAGGACATTCCAGACGATTTCATCTGTCCGATCTGCCGCGCGCCGCGCAGCAAGTTCGTCAAGCGAAGCGAAGCATAACGGCGTTTCCTCTTGCTTTCCGGCACATCCCTCTTTGGGCAAAAGGGGGATGTGCTTTTTCTTGCCTTTGCCCTGCCGCCGTGTTATGATGGGGACGGACCGGCGCGCGGCTTCCCCACCGCTCGCGATCAATGTTTTGCTGCACATTCTTTGCCGCATACGCGGCAGAAAACGAATAAAGGAGTAACCGTATATGATGAAAAACCTGTTGTTTGTCAATGGTTGTATCCGTGGCAGGGATTCGCGCACCCTGCGGCTTGCCCAGCACGTTATCAGCCGCATTCCGGATGCGGATATCGATGTGCTTCTGCTTCCCGCCCTCCATCTGACGCCCTACGGCGCGGCAGAGATCGCTGAACGGGATGCACTTTCTCGCGCCGGCGCTTTCGACGCCCCGTTTTTTGCGCTTGCAAACCAGTTCAAAAACGCGGATGCCGTCGTCTTGGCCTGCCCTTTCTGGGACTTGAGCTTTCCCGCCATGGTGCGCGCCTATCTGGAACGCCTGTGCGTGACCGGCCTGACGTTCCACTATAACCAATACGGCCAGCCGGTTGCGGACTGCAGGCCGCGGCGGCTGCTCTATGTGACAACGCGCGGCGGCATCGTTGATAACAGCGATCCCGCACTCGCCGACCATGGCAGCGCCTATCTGGAATCCATCTGCAAGCTGCTTTGCGGCGGCCGCTTTGACACCCTCGCGGCGCAAGGGCTGGATATCATCGGAAACGATGTCGAAGCCCTGCTCCAGCAGGCTGAAAAGCAGGCCGACCAGATCGCCGCGCACTTCTGGGCTTGAGCAAGCGCAGCATGGAATAGAAAAGAGGCTTTCCTCAGTGGAAGCCTCTTTTTCATGTTGTTACCGCACTTTGCGCGATGCCTCAAACGAATCCGCGCGCACCCAGAACACCTCGGCCACCGACAGAGCCGCGTCGGTATATGTCCAGCCGCCACGTCCGGTCTGGTGTTGCATGATAATGTCAAAACCGTGGCGTTTTTCCTCATTATCCTGCGCGAACTGCACGCTGCCGTAGCCCACAATGGACGAAAACGCAAAGCTGTACCGGCACGCCAGATCGCCCTCTCCGGTCAGCCCATCCTCGGTGTCCAGTTCAAAGCACACGCGCGGGTCTTTGCGCAGCGCGTCGATCTTTTTCCCTTTCAGGCCGCTGTGGAAATACAGCGTCAGGCCGCTTTCATCCCAGGTATAGCCGAAATTGAGCGGGATCACATACGGCATCCCTTCCGCGCTCATCGCCACGCGGCAGGTTTTGCAGGCGCGGAGGATCGGCTCTATATTCTCCCGCCCTGTGATCTCTCTGTCTTTTCTGCGCATTTTTCTTCACCTCTGGACAAGCATACCATGTTTTTCCCTTTTGGGCAACCCCTATCCGGCGGCAGAGCACTCCCAAAGACCGGCGATCTGTCCGGACAGCGTATCATAGGACCATACCTTTCCGCTCCGCTCCACGCTGTTCGGATCGCGGACCGTATACCCTCCATCCGCGCGGCCGTACAGCACAATAAAGTGTCCCTCGGTCGTAAAATCTCCCGGCAGCATGGAGCAGATCACCGGATGGCCCGCGTCCAGCGCAGCGTCGACCTGCGCCTGGTCGAGCGCAAGCTGGCGGCACTGTACGCCCAGCGAGGGCGCGCCCTCGCTCAGCAGCGACCAGCTTGTCCCCTGCCCCGGCACATAGTATCCCTGTTCCGCGGCGAACTGCGCCACGCGGTAAGGGGTGAGCGTCGGGTCGCCGGTCAGATAGGCCGCTGCCATGGAAAGGCACGCCGGCGCACAGCCGCTGACCGCAACCGTACTTTCCCCATAGGGCTGGTACCCCCACCGCATATCCCATTGCAGCAGCAGTGGCATGGTGTCCAGCGGTTCCGTGAGGGACTGCCCCGGCGCGTCCCCATGGTGCGCCGGATATCCCAGCACAAACTCCAGCGTTTCGCTGTTGCGGGCGAGCAGATCGAGGTATTCCGGCGGATAAGCCTCCGGCGCGTCCACGATCGCCTGCGCGCGGCTGTCCCTGTGCGCGAGCTGGACGATCGACGCAGCCGTCCCGTCTTTCACGGCGATGCCGCGCGCGGCCCAGTCGGCCTCCACGCGCAGGCCGTCCAGCAGGCGCAGGCCGCCCCACGCCACCGCGGCCAGCACCGCCAGCAGTAACAGCGCGCGGAGGGGATGGCGGCGCTTTTTCACCCGCCTGCGCCGGCGCGGGGCTGTCCTGCCAGTGGGCTTGGGCGCGGTCCTGCCCGGCGCGGCCGCGGCCGACCGGCGTACCGTCTCCCCTGGTATGCTGATGTATCGTGTCGTCATATCCGTTCCCTTTCCCGACGGGCGCTTTGCGCGCGTCCGCCGTACCGTGTTTACATTATAGCGGGCCTTTCTTAAGATTCCGGCAGGGGATTTCTTAAGATTTTCTGACCCCCTCTATCTATAAGAGTCAGAAAGTCCCCGATCCGTTGCAGAATATCTGCGGCGAACGGGGGCTTTTTCCCTCCTGTAAGCAACACGGCACAGGGACGAAGCTTGTTCTCAGGTATTATGGTCGGAAACGTGGAACTGCTTTAGGTTGCCGATCTTCTGTGCGCGGACATCCATTTCCGCGCACACGTCCGCGAGCGTCACGCCGCATTCGTTCATCATCACCATCATGTGATAGAACACGTCGTTGATCTCGCCCACCAGCTCGGCCTTATCGTCGTTTTTTGCCGCAATAATGGTTTCGGCGCACTCCTCGCCGACCTTTTTCAAAATCTTATCCAGACCCTTTTCAAACAGGTAGCAGGTATACGAGCCCTCCTGCGGCTCGGCCCTACGCTGTGCGATCACAGCCTCCATTTGCTCAAAGGAATTCATGCTATTCATCCTCCTATCTTTTTTGCCGCTTCCATTCCAGTCAACGGCCACTATGATAGAGCCGCCCATCACCGCGACCGCCGCCTGCTATCAAAAACAATTGGGAAGCCCCGCTACAGGTGCCTTTCTTTCTCCCACAGCGTTGTAAAAAAACAGGTGTGGTTGCCCGTATGACAGACCGGTCCCTTGGGCGTGCCGACATAGATCAGCGTATCGTCATCACAGTCGGACAGTATTTTGGACACAAAAATAACGTTGCCCGAGGTTTCGCCCTTGTTCCACAATTTCTGACGCGAGCGCGAAAAAAACCACGCCGTGCCAGTCTCCATCGTCAGGCGCAGCGCCTCTTCGTCCGCATAGCCGAGCATGAGGACCTCGCCGCTGCGCTCGTCCTGACAGATAACCGGAACCAGCGGCGCCTTGACAAAAAATTTGTTTAGTTCCATGATTTACAACCTCACCGGAATGTTTTTTTCGCGCAGATGCGCCTTGACCTGCCCCACGGTCAGCTCTCTGTAATGGAACAGGCTTGCGGCCAGCGCGGCATCGCAGTCCGTCCACTCGAACACCTCGGAAAAATGATCAAGCGCGCCGCAGCCGCCGGACGCGATCACCGGAATGCCGGCCGTCTCCACGACCGCCTTTGTCAGATCCAAGTCAAAGCCGGACTTAGTGCCGTCCCGATCCATCGAGGTGAGCAGGATCTCGCCCGCGCCGCGCGCGGATACCTCGCCCGCCCATGCGACCGCGTCGATGCCGGTCGGCGTGCGCCCTCCCGCAACATATACCTCAAAGCCCGAGGGGGTCTTTCCGGTCTTCCGCCCGTCGATGGCCACGACAACGCACTGGCTTCCATACTTCTCCGCAGCCGCGTCTATCAGCCCTGGATTTTTGACCGCCGCCGAGTTGACCGAAACCTTGTCCGCGCCCGCGCGCAGGATCTCGCGAAAATCCTCCACCGTACGGATGCCGCCGCCGACCGTGACCGGCACAAACACCTCGCGGCAGGTGCGGCGCACCACGTCCGCGATCGTGGCGCGGTCATCGCTCGTCGCGGTGATATCGAGGAACACGATCTCGTCCGCGCCCTCGGCGGAATAGAACTTCGCCAGCTCGACTGGATCGCCCGCGTCGCGCAGGCCGACAAAGTTCACGCCCTTGACCACCCGCCCGTCCTTGACATCCAGGCAGGGAATGATCCGTTTTGCAAGCATCACTTCGCCTCCCTGATCGCCGCAGCCAGGTCAAGCGCGCCGGAATAGACCGCTTTGCCTGCAATCGCCTCATCGATGCCCAGCGTCCTAAGCCGCCGGATATCCTCTAACGTGGACACACCGCCCGACGCGACAATACCACACGTTACCGCCTGCCGCAGCGCGGCGAGCTGGTCGAAGTTAGGCCCCTCGAGCATGCCGTCCTTGTCGATATCCGTGAATATAATGGTTTTCACCCCGTAACCGTCCATCTGTCTGGCAAACGCGATATAATCCGTGCCGCTGTCGACCAGCCAGCCCTCGGTGCGGACCGTGCCGCCGCGCGCGTCGATGCCGACCGCGATCCGGTCTCCGTACCGCTCCACCGCATCAGCCACGAACTGCGGGCTGCGCACCGCCGCCGAGCCAATGATCACGCGCGTCACGCCAAGCGCCAGTACCGCTTCCACATCCGACATCGTCCGAATGCCGCCGCCCAGCTCGACCGCCGCGCCCGTCTCCTCGATCACGCGCTGGACGAC
Organism: Intestinibacillus sp. NTUH-41-i26; assembly: GCF_032769475.1. Lineage (GTDB taxonomy): Bacteria > Bacillota > Clostridia > Oscillospirales > Butyricicoccaceae > Agathobaculum > Agathobaculum ammoniilyticum. The sequence continues at coordinate 1,296,163 of NZ_CP136477.1, read as the reverse complement.
GTTGTAATTCGCGTGCGAACCGTCCTTCGCACCGTCCAGGTCAACCATATGAATCAACTCCGCACCTGCGTCAAGGAAAGCCCGCGCGGTCTGCGCCGCGTCCTCCGCGACCCTGTGCGCGGTGCCGTAATCACCTTTCTGCAGGCGCACACACTGCCCGTCCTTCAGGTCAATGGCAGGGAGAACCCTCATTTTCCCACCTCCGTCAATTTTGCAAAGCTCTGCAACATGCGCAGCCCTACTTTTCCGCTTTTTTCCGGATGAAACTGGCAACCGAACAGGTTTCCGCGCGCCACCATCGCGGGTACGCGCACACCGTAGTCCGTCACGGCGGCCAAGTCGTCCTCCACCGCCGGCCGCGCCATGAAGCTGTGTACAAAATACACATACGCGCCGTTTTCCAGCCCCGCGGTCATTGCGTTCGGGCGCAGGATGTCGAGTGCGTTCCAGCCGATTTGCGGCAGCTTGAGCGCGGTTGGGATGCGCGTGATACGTCCCGGCAGCAGGCCGAGCCCGGCACAGGGGCGTACCTCATCCGAGCCCTCGAACAGCATCTGCATGCCGAGACAGATGCCCAGGAAGGGCTTTTTCCGCGCCGCTTCCAGCACCGCGCCGGTCAGTCCGGAGGCATACAGCGCGTCCATCGCGTCCGGAAACGCACCCACGCCGGGCAGGATCACGCCCGCCGCCCGCTCAAGATCCTCCGCGGTGTCCGCTATTTTATTTTCATAACCCAGGAAATCAAGCGAATTATGTACGCTCATCAGATTTCCCGCGCCGTAATCTACGATCGCAATATAGCTCATTGACCGTCCTCTTTATCCATTAAGGTGTTTTTCAGGGCTTTGACCACATCGAGTATCTTCCAGCCAAAGCCTACGACCAGCCCACAGCCAATACAGAGTGCATACATGCAAAAGCGTACGCCCAGATCCACCGATGCGGCAAGTGGCCACATCTCAGCGGCAAACGCTGCAATAACAAATACCGCAGCAACCGTTCCCAGCCCCGCGAACACATATTTCAATCACAGCACCCCTTTCGCGGAAAGCACACCGCCGCCTGTCTGCGCCACCGCCTGCTTGAGCGCCCGCGCGAGCGCCTTGAACAGCGCCTCGGTGATGTGGTGCGCGTTGTCGCCGTATTCGCATTTGAGATGCAGGGTCAGCCCCGCGTTCACGCTGAACGCGCGCATGAATTCGACCGTCAGGCAGGTATCATACCCGCCGCACATGGGCTGGGGCATGGGCGCGTCGTATACCAGATACGGCCGTCCCGAAATATCCAGCGCGCAGAAACCGAGCGCCTCGTCCATGGGTACGAACGCCTGGCCGAACCGCGCGATGCCCGCCTTGTCGCCCAAGCATTGGCGGAGCGCCTGTCCGAGCGCGATACCGCAGTCCTCCACCGTGTGGTGTCCGTCCACCGCAAGGTCTCCCCTGCAGGTAAGCGTCAGCCCGAAGCCGCTGTGTACGGCAAAGCTGTTCAGCATATGGTCGAAAAAGCCGATACCGGTGTCGATTTTCCGTGTGCCGCCCTCCAGGTCGAGGGCGACCGTGATATCGGTCTCTTTGGTTTTGCGTTTGATTTCAGCATTTCTCATCTTGTGCTTCCTCCGCAAAGCGCACCGCGACCGAGTTCGCGTGCGCGTCCAGGTGTTCGCTCTGCGCGAGCGCAATAATATCCTGCGCGTAGCCCTGCAGCGCGTCGCGCGTGTATTCGATGATGCTGGTTTTCTTCAGGAACGTGTCCGTCGAAAGCGGCGAGAAAAACCGCGCCGTACCCGAGGTCGGCAGGACGTGGCAGGGTCCTGCCATATAGTCTCCCAGCGGCTCGGGCGCATACCGGCCGAGGAAGATCGCGCCCGCATTATGCAGATATGGCAGCAGCTCGCGCGGCGCGGCGGTCATGACCTCCAAATGCTCGGGCGCGACCATATCCGCCATTTTGCAGGCCTCCTTCAGATCCTCGAACACGATCGCGCAGCCGTAACCCGCCACGCTCTCACGGATGATCTCCCAGCGCGGCAGCGCGCGCGCCATACGCTCCATCTCGCATGAAACCGCCTGCGCCTGCGCCATTGAATCGGTCAGCAGCACGGCGGAAGCCAACCGATCGTGTTCGGCCTGGCTCAGCAGGTCGGCCGCCACCCAGGTCGGGTTGGCTGTGTGGTCGGCAATGACCAGCACCTCGCTCGGCCCCGCGATCATATCGATATCCACCGTGCCGAAAGCCAGCTTTTTCGCCGCCGCGACATAGGCGTTGCCCGGGCCAACGATCTTATCCACCTGGGGAATCATGCCCGCGCCATAGGTCAGCGCGGCCACCGCCTGCACGCCGCCCACGGCGATCACCTTGTCCACGCCCACAATCTTCGCTGCGGCCAGCACCTCGATCGACATGTTTTCGGTCGGCGGGGTAACCATGATAATCTCCCCTACCCCCGCGACCTGAGCCGGTATGGCGTTCATCAATACGCTGGACGGATACGCCGCCGTGCCGCCCGGCACATAGATGCCCACGCGCGCCAGCCCGCGCACGGTCTGTCCAAGCGTTTCCCCACTGCCGCGTTCCCATTCCCAAGATTTTATGAGCATCTGCTCATGGTAATCCCGAATATTCGCGGCCGCCTTTTCGAGCGCCGCGGTCAGGCTGGGCGCGCACGCGGCATATGCCGCTTCCAGCTCGGAGGGCGCGACGATATAGGGCGCCTTACCATCGAACTTCCCCGCATATTCGCACACCGCATCCCAGCCGCGCGCCTGCACGTCGTCCATAATCGCGCGCACGGTCTGCTCAATATCCCCGCGCGCGCCGGCGGCGCGGGCTTTCATCTCGCGGATAACAGCCTGCTCGGCCTGCCCGTCCGCAAGAACGGTCTTCAAAAACATATTATCCCTCCAACCCGCTTTCCAGCTCGGCAATCACCTTCTGGATCGCGGCCTTTTTCAGCTTGGCGCTCGCCAGATTGACAATTACGCGCGCCGAGATCGGCGCGACGTCCTCGATCACCTCAAGCCCGTTTTCCTTGAGCGTCGTACCGGTTTCCACGATGTCCACAATTGCGTCCGCCAACTCCAAAAGCGGCGCAAGCTCAACCGACCCCTCGATCTTGATGGTTTCCACGTCCATATTCTTGCGGTTAAAAAACGCCTTAGTGACCGCCGGATATTTGGTCGCGATGACCGGTGTCCGATAGCCGCCGTAAACGTCCTTCCCCTTTTTGGTCGCCAATGCGAAGCGACATTTGCCGAACCCAAGGTCTACCATTTCGTAAAAGCTGCCGCCCTTTTCCATGATCGTGTCTTTGCCGACCACGCCCATATCGCAAACGCCGTGCTCGACATAGGTGATCACATCCGCCGCCTTGGCCAGCACGATCTCCACGCCCGTATCCGGCAGGGCAAAGATCAGCTTGCGCGAGCCGGCTTCCAGCTCGGAAATATCATACCCCGCGCTTTTGAGCAGCGCGAGCGTCTTCTTCTCCAGCCGCCCCTTGGTCAGCGCGATGCGCACCGTATCGCGTCGGATTCCGGTTTCCGTACCCGCAGCGCCCTGCAGGCTTTCCGCGACGCTTTCCACATCGATACCGAAGCCGCCCGCCGGCATGTCCTTGCCGAACTTGGCGCACAGCGCGTTATATCGCCCGCCCGCAAGGATAGCCGCGCCCGCGCCGCCGATGTAGCCGCGGAACATCACACCCGTATAGTAATCCATCTCATGCACCAAGCCCAGATCGATCATGATGCGGTCCCCATAGCCGGTTTCGTCCAGCGCGCGGTACAGCCGGCGCAGATAGGAAACCGCGCCGAGCACACGCACGTTTCCGGTCAGCGCTTCGACCTGATCAAGTACTTCCATGCCTCCAAACAACTGCGGCATCGCGCGGAGCGCCCCCGCCGCCGGACGGTCGCCATAAGGCGAGAGCGTGTCGCCCAAGGCAGCGAACGATTTATTTTCGATCAGGCGGCGGATGCTTTCTGCCGCCGCTGCGTCCACGCCCAGCTCCTCAATCAGGGCTTTATAGATCTCCGCATGCCCCAGTTCGATGCGAAAGCCTGCCGCGCCGGTTTCCGTCAGCGCGCCGAACGCCGCGGAAAGGATATCCTTATCCGCCTCCAGCCCGTCCGCGCCGATTAACTCCGCGCCGACCTGCAGGAATTCCCCCTTGTGGCCATGCCCGCCCACAACCGAGCGGAACACCTTCTGGCTGTAATACAGCCGTACGGGCAGCGCCGCGTTATCCAGGCGCGTCGCCGCGATACGGGCGATCGGTGTCGTATTGTCGGGACGCACCACGCAGATGCGTCCCGACCGGTCGATCACCTTGAGCATCTGCTCCTGATCCAGTTCTGGATTGGCCTGCGCAAACACGTCGAAATATTCGACAGCCGGTGTGATAATCTCACTGTAGCCGCGGTTTTCCAGGGAGGCGCGTATGGTGTTCTCGGTCTGCCGCAAGGCGCGGCAGGAGGAGAACAGCAGGTCGCGCGTCCCCTCTGGTGTGGAAATACGAAAACGGTTCATGGCCGAAAACTCCTTTATCGATTTATCGCGCTAAAATAATAGCATAAAACGTCTATCCTTGTCAAGACCTGATTTTGCGGATGGTCATGTCCCGATAGGTCGGCGCGTCGCGCACGATCTCCAGCCGTCCCGCCGCGCCGAGCGCGCGGATCCGCGAGAAGATCATCATATCGCTCACACAGTCGCCCGCCTCAGCGAGTTTAACCAGCGCCTTGCCAACGGTCAACGCAGCGCGTCTCTCCTGCGTCGACACACAGGCAAGGATCGCTTCGTCGTAAAAATCTATCGCTGCGGATCGCGGCCTGCCGGATGCCATCACGCGCAGAGGAGCGTTTTCCTCCTGCATGCGCTTCCATTCGGTCAGCAAAAGCCCCTGCTCAGTCTCGGTCAGCAGGCGGCGGCGCCTGTAAAAATACCGCGCCGCCCCCGAGTCCATCTCCCCTACACCGCTGTACCGTACCCGTCCCTCTTTTGCCCGCTCGCTCCTGACACGGCGCGAGACGTGCGCCGCATACCGCCGCACCAGCGGCTGCGGCACAAAACGCAGGAGGAAGTTCAGTACACGGCTGCCTGTAACGACCGAGACCGCACCGCCGATCCTCCCCTCGTCCTCCTCCTTGATCTCACCCAGCGGAATCTCCTCCACTTCGGCCAGCCAAACCGGCACGCGCCGCTCATACAGCCGGCTGACTACATACCGCAGACCGCACTGCTCCACGGCATTCCCTCCGGCAGCCCAGATCACCGCCTTGTCCACTTCGTCCAGGCGTCCGAACGCCTCCCAATGCCGGTCAATGTAATCCCGCATCCATGCAGGGTCCGCGTCTTGCTCCTCCTGCCACGGGAAAAGAATATCCTCCCGCGCGGCACGGTTGCCTACATTGCGAATATCACCCTGCGTGTAATCATCCAGCAGTGCAATGATTTTTTCTTTCGGCATGTCCGGCGCAATGCGGTGTCGTGCAACAGACAGACAGCCTTTGGCGCTTTCCCCAAAGCATATCCAGTACATCCGCGCGCCCTCCTTACCGCCCTGCCGCGTACTCTTCCGCGACCGGCACCAGCGTTTCCAGAAAGCTTTCCTCTCCCATGGTGTTGACTTTCCAAAACATTGCCTGGCTGCCGCCCGAGGTGATGGCTGACAGGAACAGGCTGTTCCCATAGCCTGTAAGCATCAGGGTCATGCTCACGCGGTTGCCGCCCGCCCAACTGTAACGCTCGAACACGCGCACCGCGCAGCGCATGCCGTTCGCTTCCCAGTCGCTCCCATCCTCATAAGAAGCGGACATACTGCCGTTCATCACTGCGTCAAACAGGCGGCTCAGCACGGCGTCAAAGTCTCCGGTCAACTGTTTTTCGTATTTTGCCATGTCTATCCTATCCTCTCCAGTATTACGCAAACAGGCTGATCTGCGTGGTCTTGGGCATCGAGCCGAGCGCGCCGATCTGGTCGAGCAGCTCGACCACCGCCTTGGACGCCTTGGGGCAGCGCACCGCCATCTCCTCGGCGGAGAGGAACCTGCCGTTCCGCCGTTCCTCCACGATATTCTGCGCCGCCTGCTCGCCGATGCCGGGCATCGAGGTAAACGGCGGGATCAGTCCCTTTTCGGTCACAATGAAATCAGTTGCGGCCGAGGTGTAAATGTCCATCGGCTCGAATACGAAGCCGCGCCGGTAAAACTCATGGCACACCTCGAGCGTGGTCATCATTTCCTTTTCCGCCGCGGAGATCGTCTTTTCGCGGTCTTTCATCTGCAACTCCTTGATCTTGTCAATGCACACCTTATCGCCCTTGATCATGCAGGACGCATCAAACCCCTTGGCGCGCACGGAAAAATACGCGGAATAGAACGCCAGCGGCCGGTGTACCTTGAACCACGCGATACGGAACGCCATCATCACATAAGCGACCGCGTGCGCTTTTGGGAACATGTACTTGATCTTTTTGCACGAATCGATGTACCAGTCCGGCACGTTCTGCTCGTTCATCGCGGCTTCCATTTCCTCGGTCAGTCCCTTGCCCTTGCGCACGCTTTCCATAGTTTTGAACGCGAGCTTGGGTTTGACGCCCTGCAATATCAGGTAGTTCATGATATCGTCGCGGCAGCAGATGCAGCCGGACAGCGGAATACCGCGGCGCACCAGTTCGGCCGCGTTGCCCAGCCACACGTCCGTGCCGTGCGACAGGCCGGAAATGGAGACCAGTTCGGCAAACGTCGAAGGGTGGGTCTCCTTGACCATGCCGCGCACGAACTTGGTGCCGAACTCGGGTACGGCCAGGCAGCCGAGGTCGCCCAGGATGGGGTCGGTATCCGGATTTTCGCCCGTGTATTTCAGCGCCTTGCACGAATGGAACAGGCTCATGGTGTCGGGATCGTCAAGCGGGATTTCCTGCGCGTTAACGCCGGTCAGGTTTTCCAGGTGCTTAATCATGGTCGGGTCATCGTGTCCCAACTCGTCGAGCTTAAGCAGGTTGGCGTCGATCGAGTGATATTCAAAATGAGTGGTGATGATGTCCGAATCCGGATCATCCGCCGGATGCTGCACCGGACACACGTCGTAAATTTCGATCTCCTTGGGTACCACGACCACGCCGCCCGGGTGCTGGCCTGAGGTGCGGCGTACGCCCGTGCAGCCCGCGGCGAGGCGGTTCTCCTCCGCGCGCGAACACTCGATGCCGCGCTCGTCCATGTATTTTTTGACATAGCCGTAGGCGGTCTTTTCCGCCACCGTGCCGATCGTACCCGCGCGGAACACATGGTCGTGTCCGAAAATCTCGCCTGTGTAGTGGTGGATGCGCGACTGGTACTCGCCCGCAAAATTCAGGTCGATATCCGGCACCTTATCGCCCTCGAAGCCGAGGAAGGTTTCGAACGGGATGTTAAAGCCCTGCTTGGTCAGCGGCTTGCCGCAGGTCGGGCATACCTTGTCCGGCAGGTCCACGCCGCAGGAATATTCCTCGTGCCACTCGACGTATTTGTCGTCTGGACACAGGTAATGCGGCGCGAGCGAGTTTACCTCGGTGATATCCGACATAAATGCTGCGAGCGACGAGCCGACCGACCCGCGCGAGCCGACCAGATAGCCGTCCGCGAGCGACTTGGTCACAAGCTTCTGCGCGATGATGTACATGACCGCGTAGCCGTTGCCAATGATGGAGTTCAGCTCGCGGTCGAGCCGCGCCTGCACCAACTCGGGCAGCGGATCGCCGTAGATGCGCTTGGCCTTTTCATAGCACATATTGCGCAGGTCGTCCTCGCAGCCGTCGATGTGCGGTGGGTAGTTTTCGCGCGGCACGGGACGGATCACGTCGCACATGTCCGCGATCCTGTTCGTGTTCCTGACCACGACCTCGTACGCGCGGTCCGCACCCAAGTAGGCGAATTCCTTCAGCATCTCGTCCGTGGACTTGAAGTACAGCGGTGCCTGGTTATCCGCGTCGCCGAAGCCCTGCCCTGCCATCAGGATGCGGCGGAACGCCTCGTCCTCAGGCTCAAGAAAGTGTACGTCGCCGGTCGCGCAGCAGGGCTTGCCCAGTTCGTCCGCAAGGCGCAGGATCGCGCGGTTCCAGTCGCGGAGCTGCTCCTCATCCTTAGCCATGCCCTTGCCGATCATAAAGTTGTTGTTGCCGATGGGCTGGATCTCCAGATAATCGTAAAAGGACGCGAGCCGTTTCAGCTCGTCCCACTCCGCATTACCCGTCAAGGCGCGGAACACCTCTCCCGCCTCGCATGCCGAGCCAAAGATCAGCCCCTCGCGGTGGCGGATCAGCTCCGAGCGCGGCATGATCGGCCGCTTATTGTAGTATTCGAGAAAACTCTTGGAGATGAGCTGGTACAGGTTGCGCAGCCCCGCCTGGTTTTTCACTAGGATGATGAAATGATAGCGCGGCAGGTTTTTCAGCTTGTTCTTGCGGTCGGTCGTCGCGGCGAGCACCGGATTGATATCCGCCACAGTCCGCGCGTGCATTTCCTCCCGCAGGCGCGCCAGAAGCTTGACGAAGATGCGCCCCAGCACGGCCGCGTCCTCGCTCGCGCGATGATGTTCGAACGGACCGACCTGTAGTTCCTTGGCCAGGATGTTCAGCTTGAATTTATGCAGGTGCGGCAGCATCATGCGCGACATTTCCAGCGTGTCGATCGCGGTGAATTCCCGCTCGATGGAAAGCCGCTTGCAGGCCGCGCGCAGAAAACCCATATCAAAGCCCGCGTTGTGCGCAACAAGGGGATACCGCCCCTCCCCCGCCCAAGCGAGGAATTTGGGGACCGCCTCGCCGAGGTCGGGCGCGTCCGCGACCGTCTCATCCGAAATGCCGGTCAGCTTGGTAATTTCCTCGGGAATGGGCTTGTGCGGGTTGACATAGGTCTGGAACGCGTCATGGATCGCCCCGTCGGTCACGCGCACGGCCGCGATCTCGGTGATCTCCTCGCTCGCGGGATTGAGACCGGTGGTTTCCAGGTCAAACACGATGAACGTTCCCTCCAGCGGTTCGACCGAGCCGCCCCGCACGACCGAAAGGCTGTCCGCATCGTTGACATAGTACGCCTCAATGCCATAAATGATCTTCATATCCCCAATAATGTCCTTCTGCTTGCCCTCCTGCGCATGCAGGGCTTCGGGAAAGGCCTGCGCTACACCGTGGTCGGTGATCGCCATGGCGCGGTGTCCCCACTGCGCAGCGCGGCACAACAGCGCCGCAGTGGAGGACATACCATCCATCGCGCTCATATTGGTGTGCAGATGCAGTTCGACGCGCTTCATGCCCTCGGCCTTGTCCTGCCGTACGGGCTTTTTCGCCTTGACGATACCGGTCGGCTCCAAAACCATCTCCTTGGCGAACGAGTCATACACCATCTTGCCCTGCACCGTGCAGTACAGGCCGTTTTTGATGTGGGAGGCCGTGTCGCCCGCCTTGTCCGCAGCCAGGAATTTGGACACGCGCACCGAGTTCGTGCGGTCGGTCATATCGAACGCAATCTTTACATAGTCCTTGCCGGTCTTTTTGCTGTGGATGTCCTTGTTGTCGGTGAAGAACACCTCGCCCTGAATGGTGACCATATCGTAAGCTGCGATCGCCTCGTTGACCGACACGATCGGGTCCTGTATCAGCTTGCCGAAGATCAGGTCGTCGTCGCGCACCTTTTTCCGTGCGCGGGCGCTGGTAGCCCGCATTTTCCGGCCGGGGCGCGGGACGCGGCTTTTTCGGCTTGGGCGCCGCCGGAGCCGCGGACACTGCTTCCGCGACCGCCTGCTGCAAAATCTCCTCGCGCTTCGGCGCGTCGGACGGGGGCGCGTAATCCTCTGCCGCCGCGCGCACCGCATGCACCGGACACACCATATCCAGCTCGCGTCGGATTCGCGCTTCCAGATGGCGCAGCGCGTTGGCAAAATGCTTTTCGCTCACCTCGTCCATCGGAATATACAGCGCGCCGCCCTCGTATTTCCACTTGGCGCAGTCGAGCAGACCGCGCGCGGAGGGCATGCGGTACGCCATATCCTCATACAGCGAGCCTATGTACGCATCGGTCAGCCCGTCCGGCATGCTGTAGCGCGGCTCGATACACACGCGCTCCAGCCCGTACTGCTTTGCGATCTGCTTTTCCACCTGGGCGATCGCTTTTCGGCTGACCACCTGCGAAAGTCCCAACTCGACCACCATCACGGTATTGTTATCCCCAAACGCGAGAGAACGCACCTCGCCCCCGGCGAGGTGCTGTTCTTCCGCCACGCTTTTATAGTTTCCAAAAATATCAATGAGCTTGCCAGACACGGTCATTCTCCTTCAAAATGCACGATCTCCTCCATCAGCACGTCCACAAGCTGCTCCTGCGGCACCTTTTTGATGATTTCGCCGCGGCGGAAGAGCAGACCCACGCCGTCCCCGCCCGCGATGCCGAGGTCGGCCTCGCGCGCCTCGCCCGGTCCGTTGACCGCGCAGCCCATGACCGCCACCTTCAAGCGCTTGCCGCGTATTTCCATGCAGCGCCGCTCGACCTCTCTGGCAATGCCGATCAGGTCGATGCGGGTACGCCCGCAGGTCGGGCAGGAAACCACATTGATGCCTTCCTCCGCACGCCCCACAGCTTTCAGGATCGCCTTCGCCGCGTAAACCTCTTTGACCGGATCATCGGTCAGGGAAACGCGGATGGTATCGCCCACGCCAAGTGCGAGCAGGCCGCCGATACCGGCCGCGGACTTGACGGTACCCATGTATTCCGTCCCCGCTTCGGTCACGCCGAGGTGGAGCGGGTAAGCGGTTTTTTCGTGCGCGAGCAAATAGGCCTGCATGGTGTCCGGCACAGAGGAGGATTTGATGGAAATGCAGATATCGTCAAACCCGCAGTCGCCCAGCAGTCCGGCATGGTACAGCGCGGATTCGACCATGGCTTCCGGCGTCGGCCCGCCGAACTTCTCCAGGATATGCTTTTCCACCGAACCGGAGTTGACCCCGATGCGGATCGGGATGCGGCGCGCTTTCGCGGCCTGCACGACCGCGTGTACGCGGTCCGCGCCGCCGATATTGCCGGGATTAAGCCGTATCTTATCCACGCCCGCTTCGATCGATGCCAGCGCAAGCCGGTAGTCGAAATGGATATCCGCCACGACCGGTATGGGCGAAGCGGCGCAGATCGCTTTGAGCGCTTCCGCGGCCTGTGCATCCGGCACGGCGCAGCGCACGACATCGCAGCCTGCTTCGGCCAGCGCGCGGATCTGGGCCAGCGTCGCCTGCGCGTCCCGCGTGTCCGTGTTGGTCATGGATTGGACCGAAACGGGCGCGCCGCCGCCGATCCGCACGTCGCGGAGCCTGATTTGCTTTGTCTGTTTCATATTCCGTCCTTTCCTTTGCCTGTCGCGGCAAACGGCGGTCCGCCCGCCTATCTGCCGGAAACGATGCGCAAAATATCCTGTCCAGTCACATAGACCATCAGCGCAAGCAGCAGCATAAGCCCCGCCGCGTGGATATATCCCTCATATTTGGGCGGCACCGGCTTGCGGCGGACCGCCTCGATCAGCAGGAATACCAGCCGCCCTCCGTCCAGGGCGGGCAGCGGCAGCAGGTTCATCACACCGAGGTTGATGGAAATAAACGCCACCAACTGCAAAAACGCCGATATGCTGTATCTGGCTGTGCTCGCCATCACCTCTGCCACACCGACCGGTCCGGAAAGCTGGTCCACGCCGACCTGTCCCGTTACCAGCATGCCAAGGCTCGACCAGACGAGCCGCGCGTAATTTACCGAGGTGCGCGCCGCCATATTCAGGTGCATGCCAATGCTGTTCGGCTGTTCCGCGAAGTTCAGCCCGATCAGCATGCGGCCGTCCTCCCCCTCTATCGCCGGCGCCAGCGTGACCGCGGGCAGCGTTATTTTCCGCCCATCCCGCCGCACAACGACCTCGTAGACCGTATCCGTGCCGCGAGCCAGCGCGGTTTCAAAATCGCCGCGCAGCAAAATATGGTAGCCGTCCACCCGAAGGATCTCGTCCCCCGCCTGTAGGCCGCCCTCCGCTGCGGCGGTGCTTGCCGGATCCACGCTGTCAAGCGTGGAGACAACATAGCCCCCCTCCGGCCCGTTCGGCCGGATAACAGCAAGTACGATAAGGAAGCCGATCAGGAAATTCATCAGCGCGCCCGCCGCCACGATCAGCATGCGGCGCGGCAGGCTCGCCTTGCCGAACGCGCGCTCGTTTTCGCTCTCTCCGTCCTCTCCCTCCATCACACACGCGCCGCCGAACGGCAGGAGCTTTAAGCAGTACAACGTGCCGTTATGCTGCTTTTTGAGCAGCGTCGGCCCCATACCGATCCAGAATTCATTTACCTGAACCCCGCCGCGCTTGGCGGTGATAAAATGGCCGAATTCATGCACAATGACCAGAATGCCGAACGCTAATATAGCCAGAATGATTTGCAGCAAAGCAGTTCTCCTTTCAGCGGGTCAGATCGGGCTGTGCGCGAGTACCAGCTCGCGCGCGGCGGCATCCGCCGCAAGGACGCCGTCCAGTGTGAGTTCCTTTTGACAGGGAATCGCGTCCAGCGCCCGGGCGACGTTTTCCGCAATCTCGGCAAAGCCGAGCCTGCCCGCGAGGAACAGGCCGACCGCCGCCTCGTTCGCCCCGTTGAGTACCGCGCCGCGGTCGCCCTTTTGCGCCGCCGCACGCTGGGCCAAGCCGAGCGCCGGAAACGCCTCGTAATCCGGCGCGAAAAAGGTCAGCTTTGCGGCCTCCGCCAAGCGCAGGCGCGGCACCTTGCAGGCCGCGCGTTGCGGCCAGGTCAGCGCGTATTGGATCGGCAGGCGCATATCCGGCAGTCCAAGCTGCGCGAGCACCGCGCCATCGTCAAACTCAACCGCAGAATGCACGATGCTCTCGCGGTGGATCACGATTTCGATATCCTCCGGCGCCATGTCATACAGCCACATGGCTTCGATCAGCTCGAGCCCCTTATTCATCATGGTCGCGGAGTCAATGGTGATCTTCGCGCCCATCGACCAGTTAGGATGCGCGAGCGCCTGTTCTCTGGTCACATCCCGCATCTGCGCAGCGGTCCAGCCGAAAAATGGGCCGCCCGACGCAGTCAGGATGATTTTCGCCAGCCGGTTGCCCTGCGCCGCCTGCGCACACTGGAAAATCGCCGAATGCTCGGAATCCACTGGCAGGAGCTGCACGCCCTTTTCGCGCGCCGCGCGCATGACCAGCTCACCCGCACAGACCAGCGTCTCCTTGTTGGCCAGCGCAATGTCCTTGCCCGCGTCGATGGCGGCAAGCGTGGGCAACAGGCCAACCATGCCGACCACTGCGGTCACGACCATATCCGCGCCGCTCTCCGCGGCGCAGGCGGTCAATCCCCCCATACCAGAGAGCACGCGGATATCCGTGTCCGCAAGTTTTATTTTCAGGTCGCGCGCCGCCGCCTCGTCAAATGCGCATACCATTTCAGGGTGCAGCGCGCGCGCCTGTTCCTCAAGTAAGTTTATGCGTTTATTCGTCGTCAATGCGACGACTTCAGCCCCAACCGACGGCAAAATATCGACAGTCTGCGTGCCGATCGAGCCGGTCGAGCCTAAAATCGCTATTTTTTTCATTTCAACAGTCTCCTGTACGCGCCCCTGATGCGGCGCTTTGGCATCTTTCGGTCCTGCACTTACCAGATCAGCCGGAACAGCATCTCCGCCATCGGCGCGACAAACAGCACGCTGTCGAACCGGTCGAGTACCCCGCCATGCCCTGGGAAGATATGGCCGTAATCCTTGATACCGGTCTGCCGTTTGATGACCGAGAAGGAAAGGTCCCCGATCTCGCCCAGCACCGCGCCCAGACCGCCAAGCACAGCCGCCGCCCAGACCGGCATATCCAGATCGAGCAGGACATTCATCAGCAGCGCCGCAAGCATTACCAGAACCGCGCCGCCTATCACGCCGCCGATCGCGCCCTCAACCGTTTTTTTAGGGCTGACGACCGGCGCGAGCCTGTGCTTGCCGAAAAGCATGCCGGAAAACAGCGCGCAGGTATCCGCGCCCCACGCGGCGAGCAGCGGCAGCAGCACGATGAACGGGCCGCTATGCTCCTCCATCTGGAAGATGCGCAGCAGGCTGAGCAGCAGGTAGGGTACCAGCAACGCGCCGAAAAAGGCCCACGGCACCTGCGAGGCGTTCATGCTGTCGTGAAAGCGCAGCAAAATCAGGAACGAGCCAACCAGCAGCAGGAACGCCAGACCACGCAGCGTCCAGTCCAGGGAAAACGGGGCCAATGACGAATGCCCCGCTGCGAGTAGCAGCGACACCAAGCCGCATAAGATCAGCTCCAGCCGGTTATGCACCAGCTTAGTCGAACCAAGCACCTCATACGTTGCCAGCACGCAAAGCGCGGCAAGCGCCGCTTCCAGCACAACAGGCGGGAACACATACAGCGCGAGCAGCACAAAAACAAAGCCGATCACGCCGAACAACACTCTTGCTTTCATATCCTTGCACCCCGAACTTTCGGTTTATACCCCGCCGAAGCGGCGGTTTCTCTTGTTAAATGCGTTGATCGCCGCATCCATATCCGCTGTTTTGAAATCCGGCCACAGCACATCCGTAAAATAATATTCCGAATAGGCGGATTGCCACAGCAGGAAATTCGAGGTCCTGACCTCGCCCGACGGCCGGATGATCAGATCCGGATCCGGCATATGGGCGGTGTACAGATGTGCGCCGATCGTCTGCTCGGTGATATCCCCCGGCGCCAGCGCGCCGGCCTGAACCTCCCGCGCGATCGCGCGGACCGCGTTTTTGATTTCATCCCGTCCGCCGTAGTTGATGCACAGGGAGGCGGTCGCGGCATCCGGTCCCAGCCGGTCGGCGATCCCGTCCACCTCCCGTATCTGCGCGCGGATATCCTCCGGCAGCGGCGACAGGTCGCCGAGCACACGCACGGCCACGCCGCGCTGGAACATGGTTTCCGCCGCCTCTTTCAGATAGGTGCGGAACAGGTTCATCAGCGCGTCCACCTCCTCCTGCGGGCGCTTCCAGTTCTCGGTGGAAAACGCATACACCGTGAAATACTGCACGCCGATATCCTTGCAGTAGGTCGCGATCGTGCGAAAGGTTTCCGCGCCGACCTTATGCCCCGCCTGACGCGGCAGGCCGCGTTTTTTCGCCCAGCGCCCATTTCCATCCATAATGACCGCGATATGGCGCGGTACCGGCCGGTCCGCCGGCACGGGCGCTCTTTTCCTTTTCCGTGTAAACAGGCCCAACTATACTTCCCCCATGCAAAGGGGCGGCGCTCCCGCCGCCCCCACGTTATTTTCAGCTTTCCAGGGCAGGATGGTCCTCTTTCGAGACATTACACTTCCGCCAGCTCCTTGGACTTCTTCGCGACCATACCGTCGATCTCCTTGACGTACTTATCGGTCAGCTTCTGCATTTTCTCCTCGCCCTCGTGCAGCTCGTCCTCGGTCATCTCGCTCTTTTTCTGCGCTGCCTTGAACTTTTCAATCGCGTCGCGCCGGATATTGCGCAGCGCGACCTTGGCTTCCTCGCCGGTCTTGGACACGCCCTTGATCAGCTCCTTACGGCGCTCCTCTGTCAGCGGCGGGAAATTCAGCCGGATCTGCTTGCCATCGTTCTGGGGGTTGATGCCCAGGTCCGAGGTCTGGATCGCCTTTTCAATCGCCTTGAGAACCGAAGCGTCCCAGGGCTGGATCGAAAGCGAGCGCGGGTCGGGCGTCGCGATGGCCGCCACCTGGTTGAGCGGGGTCGGCGCGCCGTAATACTCGACCGTGATCTTATCCAGCACCGCGGGATTGGCCCGTCCTGCGCGGACTGCGGCCAGCTCCTTTGCCAGCACGTCGAGCGTTTTCTTCATTTTTTCCTCATACGCAGTCAGTTGAGCTTTCATTTTAATTTTCCTCCTCTACGATCGTGCCGATCTTTTCACCGCACACTGCACGGTAAATATTTTCCGGATCGGAAAGTGCAAACACCAAAATCGGAATGTGGTTATCCATGGAAAGCGAAGTTGCAGTGGTATCCATTACGCCCAAGCCCTGATTAAGCACATCCATGTAGGAAAGGTGGTCATATTTTTTTGCGTTCGGGTTTTTCGCCGGGTCGGAATCATACACACCGTCCACATTTTTGGCCAGCAGGATGACTTCCGCGCCGATTTCTGCCGCCCGCAGAACCGCCGCGGTGTCGGTCGAGAAAAATGGGTTGCCCGTGCCGCAGCCGAAAATGACCACGCGGCCTTTTTCCAAGTGGCGCGTCGCGCGCTGACGGATGTACGGCTCTGCGATGCGGTTCATCTCGATCGCGGTCTGCACGCGCACCGGCACGCCGCGCTGCTCGAGCGCGTCCGCCAGCGCAAGGGCGTTGATTGTGGTGGCCAGCATCCCCATATGGTCGGCGCGGGTGCGCTCCATCTTGCCGCCGCCGTCCTTGACGCCGCGCCAGAAGTTGCCGCCGCCTACTACAACGCCGATCTCGCAACCCTGCTCGTTGCACTTCTTGATCACATCGCACACCGGTCCGATCACATCAAAATTCAGCCCGAAATGCTTGTCACCCGCAAGGGCTTCGCCGCTGATTTTGATCAGTACGCGTTTATATTTGTGTGCTTCCATATTCCACACTCCTCTTGCTTCATTTTCCTGTTTTCTATTCTACCCTATCACGGCTCATTTTGCAAAGGGTTTTAGCGATTTTCAATCGAAACCGCGAGCGGTGCGGCCGCTCCCCCACTTTCGGGCGGCGCCCCGACTTTTTGCTCCTCCCCCGTTCCGAAAAAGTGGTTGACAATCCCGTTTTTTCGTTGTATTATTGTATCATTAATTTAATACATTGATATGGAGGTTTTTTTATGCTGCTTACGGTGGATGGTTTGGTAAAGGAATATGTGACCCGCTTTGGCGGGCGCAGGGTGCCTGCGCTGCGCGGCGTCAGCTTCTCAGTGGAACAGGGCGAATTTGTTGCCGTAATGGGGGAAAGCGGCAGCGGCAAGACCACACTGCTCACCCTGCTCGCCGCGCTCGACCGACCGACGGATGGGCGGATCCTGCTCAATGGAGAGGATATGGCCGCGATCCCCAGCCGCGCTCTCTCCGCCTTCCGGCGGGACCGGCTGGGCTTTATTTTCCAGGACTGCAACCTGCTGGACACGCTTTCTCTTCGGGAAAATATCGTTTTCCCGCTTGTGTTGGCGGGAACCGCCCGCAGCGAGATGGAAGCCCGCCTGCTTCCTCTGACCGGACGGCTGGGCATCACACCGCTGCTCGAAAAATTCCCGTACGAGGTATCCGGCGGCGAGCGCCAGCGCGCCGCAGCCGCCCGCGCGCTGATCACACGCCCCGACCTGCTCCTTGCGGATGAACCGACCGGCGCGCTCGATTCCGGCTCGGCTGCGCAGCTGCTCGGCATGCTGGACGAATGTAACGCGGAGGGACAAACCACCGTCATGGTCACCCACAGTCTGGACGCGGCGAGCCATGCCTCGCGCGTTTTATTCCTGCGCGACGGCCTGATTGCGGGCGAGGCGTGCCGAGAGGGCTGGCGCGCGCGGACTTTTACCCCCGCCTTGCCGCCTGTCAGACCGCGCTGCAGCAGGGAGGTGTCCGTCTTGCGTAACACGCTGCTCCCCCGCCTCGCCCTGCGCGGCCTGTACGGAAACCGCCGCCTGTACCTGCCGTTCCTGCTTGCAACCGCTTTCATGGCAATGGTGTATTTTGTGATCGCCGCCTTTGTATATAACGAATCGTTCGGGCGGAGCATCCCGAACGGCGGGAATATCCAAATCCTGATGAGCGTGGGGTATTTCCTGATGCCGGTCGTCCTCCTGCCGTTTCTGGTCTATATTTACAGCTACCTGCTCAAAAACCGCAGCCGCGAGCTGGCCTTGTATGCCATTCTCGGGCTGGGCCGCCGCCATATCGCCGTAATCCTGCTGATTGAAAACACGCTCTGCTTTGCGCTGTGCATCCTGCTGGGCGCTGGCGGCGGCGCGCTGGTCTGCCCACTCGTCTTTCGCGGCCTGCTGGCTGCGCTCGGCATCCCGTCCGGCATTGTCTGGGGCCTTTCTTTCCCACCCCTGCTCGCGACGGTCAAGGTTTTCGCCGCCTGCTTCGCCGTACTCGTTGTGATCGGCGTATGGCGGGCCGCACGTACCCAGCCCTGCTCACTGCTGCGCGAACAGACCCAAGGGGAACGTCCCATGCGCGGCCGCCTGCTGGCCGCCATACTCGGCTCATCTTGTCTGTTCGCCGCATATTTTCTCTCCCTGACCAGCGGAAGAAGCGCCACGCTGGCCAGCTTCACGCTGGCACTGCTGCTAGTCATCCTCGGCACCTACGGCGTGTTCACCGGCGTCATCGCCGAGGTTTTGCGCCGCCTGCGCAAAGGGCCGCGCTTTTACACGGACGCTTCGGAATTTGTTGTCGTCTCCGGCCTGCAGCACCGGCTGCGCAAAAACGCGGCTGGGCTGGTTAATATCTGCCTGTTCGGCTGCGCCGCCCTGTTCACGCTTTGCTGCTCGCTCTGCGTCCTGTTCGGACAGGGTGCGGTGATCGCCCGCGTGGGGCAGACGATCACAAACAGCCAGTCCGGCATCAACTTTACCAACGTGACCGTGGAGGACATCACCATGATGTTCACCACGCTCGCCTTTCTCGGCGTCTTTTTCGTACTGGTTTTTTTGGCCTGCACCTCGCTGGTCCTATACTACAAGCAACTTTCCGAGGGCATGGAGGACGCCGGCCGCTTCCGCATCCTGCGCTCGATCGGCCTGTCTGACGAAATGACGGTGCGCACAGCCCGCCGGCAGCTTCGCGTCGTATTCCTGCTGCCGCTGGGCGGGACCCTGCTGCACATTGCGTTCGCCACGCCTTTCCTCTCCACCTTCATGGGTCTCATTTCGATCGACACGCCGCTGGTGCTGTACGGCAGCATCGCGCTTTCCATGCTGGTGTTCGCGCTGTTTTACCTTATCTGCTACCAGATCACGATACGCGCCTATCTGCGCACGGTCGCATAGGAAAACGCACCCCAGCCAAACTGGGGTGCGTCCGCTTATTTTTCCCTGTTCTCCTGTTCGAGCAGCCAGCGCCGCTCGTATGCCCGTGCAGCACAGGCCGTGACGCGCCGGTAGACCGGAACATTCCGCAAACCGCCCGCCAGGCCGACCAGCGGCAGCCCCTGCACGAACTTTGCCGTGAGCATCTCCTCCGCAAGCCGTCCGGCCGCCGCGTCCATACATTCCTCCAAAGAGGGTAAGGCGCCGCCAGCCGCCACCGCCTCCGCGGACGCCGCAAACCGCTCGCGCTCCTCTCCCTTGCTGAGCGAAGCCGCGACCAACAGGAGCAGGTAGCGGCGCTCCCTGTCGCTGTGACAATCAAAGCCATAGCTAAGCGCGATACGGTAAAGCCCGCGCAGCAGACCGCCGAGGAACAAGGGGATATCCGGCAGGCCGATCCCCAGCACGCCCAGCGCCGCGCCCTCCGCCAGAGCGACGCCCGTACCGCCCCGCACAGCCGACCGCGCGCCGCGGCGCAAACGGCGCAGCCGCGCCCCTGTCGCTTTCGTCCGCACTGCGGCGGCATACTGCTCATAGCGTCCGCAGAGCTGGTCGGCGTCATAAGTTTTGCCGATCAGCCCTTCCCCCTTTTCAAACACCAGCCGGAACCCCTTGCAGAACGCCAGTTCCAGCTTGCCGCGCAGGCCGTCCGGTATCTTGTCCTGTACGGTGGCAAAAACAGACGGCTTTGCTTTTTCATACCGTGCCGCCGCGCGTTTTTCCTGCTTTTCCAAGCGTTCCAGCCGCCTGCGTCCCGCTCTTTCCACGCGTGATTACGCCGTTCAGATACGGGCCACGCCCGAATCGCGCGCCGCCTGCGCGACCGCGTCCGCGACCGCCCGTATCACCTTATGGTCAAACGCCATGGGCATGATGTATTCCGCGGTCAGCTCCTCATCGGACACGCAGTACGCGATCGCCCTTGCCGCCGCGAGCTTCATCTCCTCATTGATATCTCTGGCGCGCACATCGAGCGCCCCGCGGAAAATGCCTGGGAATGCAAGCACATTATTGATCTGGTTCGGGTAGTCCGACCGTCCGGTGCCGACCACCGCCGCGCCGCCCTTTTTGGCGTCCTCCGGCCAGATCTCAGGTACCGGATTGGCCATGGCAAACACCATCGGCTTCGCCGACATGGTGGAAACCATTTCCGCAGTCAACACCTGCGGTGCCGACATGCCGAAGAACACATCCGCGCCCTTGACTGCGTCCGCGAGCGCGCCGGTCAAGTGCGCGCGGTTGGTCAGCTTTGCCATCTCCGCCTGCGCGGGATTGAGACGCTCGTCCCCTTCGCAGACGATGCCAAAGCGCTCCACCATCGTGATATGCTGCACGCCGAGGAACATCAGGAACTTTGTCACCGCGATCGCGGCCGCGCCGCAGCCATTGACCACCATCCGGATATCCTCCACCCTGCGGCCGGTCAGCCGGCAGGCGTTAATCAGCGCCGCGCCGCAGCACACCGCCGTTCCATGCTGATCGTCATGGAATACCGGAATGTCGCAAACCTCCTTGAGCTTTCGCTCGATCTCAAAGCAGCGCGGCGCGGCGATATCCTCCAGATTAATGCCGCCGAACGAACCCGAAATAAGCTGGATGGTGCGTACGATCTCGTCCACATCCTTGGAGGCCACGCACAGTGGGAACGCGTCCACATCCGCAAACGCCTTGAACAGCGCGCATTTGCCCTCCATCACCGGCATGCCGGCGACAGGGCCGATATCGCCCAAGCCGAGTACCGCTGTGCCGTCCGTAATAACCGCAACCAGGTTATGCCGGCGGGTATAAGTATAGCTCAGCGACGGGTCATCCTTAATTTTAAGGCACGGCTCGGCCACGCCCGGCGTATAGGCGACCGAAAGGTCCTCCTTGCTGTTTACCTCACACCGAGCAACGACCTCGATCTTGCCGCCCCACTGCTCATGCGCCTTGAGCGCGCGTTCTTTCAAATCCATATCGCTTTCCTCCATAGCTTTTTTGCGCCTGTTTTTTTCTATCGCTATTTTACAACAAAAAACCCGTGCTGCATAGGGGCAGAATGGAAAAAGCCGTCAGTTCTCTGCCTCCCGCCTGCGCATCAGCCGTGGAAACAGCAGGATAAACGCCGCGCCCGAAACCGTTGCGGACAGGATATCCGATATCGGCTCGGCATACAGCAGCGTCGTTGCGGAAAATAGCGCGGGCAGGAGATACACGCCGGCGAAAAAGATACCCTTGCGGAGCAGGGAGAACGTCAACCCCCAGCGTACCAGCCCCATGCCGGTCATGCCGTCTACAAAGGGGTACTGGATCGCCAGGCCGAGTACCCCCAGCGTATAGGTGCGTATCATCCAGGCCGCCTGCTCGATATGTACCGGATCCGTGGTAAAGATACGGACAAAAGGCGTGGCCATGGTCTGCGCAATCACAAACATAACAGCGGTAAAAATGAAGCACAGCAATACGATGCGCTTCTCCGCGCGCATGACGCGGCGGGTATCCCCCGCGCCGTAGTTATAGCCCAGAATAGACTGCGTACCCGCTGTGATGCCGCCCAGCGGCATGGTGATGATCAGCATAAAGCTCTGCAGGATAGCCGCGCACGCGATCAGCATGTCGCTGTCCGCGCCGCCGTATTTGCGCAGCATCACGTTCACCGAAATGAGCAGCACGTTATCCAGCGCGATAATCAGCGCCGGCGACAGGCCGACCTGAAAAATACGCCGGATCCAGCCGAAATGCAGCGGACAGTTCGTTATGCCCACCAGCGCGCGGCGGCTGAACAGGAACCGCAGCGTATACATGGCCGAGCAGACCTGCGAAAGCACGGTCGCCACGGCGGCGCCGCGCACCCCCATATCCAGCGCGAAGATGCAGACCGGATCAAGCGCAATATTGACAGCCGCGCCCAGCATGACCGACCGCATCGCCGTGCCGGAAAAGCCCTGGCTCATCACAATCTGGTTCAGCCCCACACTGAGGAGCGCGAACACCGTCCCCAGCACATAGGTGGTAAAGTACGCCTCCGCATAGGGCCAAAGCTGCTCGCTCGCGCCGAATGCAAACAGGATCGGCCTGCGCAGCACCACCACCGGCACTGTGACTACAACCGAAAGCGCCAGGAGCAGATAAAAGCTGTTGGCAACGATCTGGCGCGCGCCCTCCAAGTCCTGCCGCCCCATACGGATGCTCATAAGCGGCCCGCCGCCAAAGCCCACCAGCGCGGCAAACGCCGTAATCATCGTCACAACCGGCGCGCAGACGCCTACGCCCGCCAGCGCCTCCGCGCCGACCTCCGCAATATGGCCGACGTACATCCGGTCGACCACGCTGTACAAAATATTGACGAACTGCGCCAGCATCGCCGGAATGGCGAGCTGCAGCACCAGCTTCCCCTCTGGTGCAGTCCCAAGCGGGCTGTCCAACTGCTGCGCCATCAACCCTACCTCTTTCTCTCTGATATACCCTTATTATAGGAGTCGGGCCTGCTTTCGTAAAGGGGGACTTGCTGTTTTTCCCGCGTTTTTATTGCTCCGTTTGAGCCGGCTGGTAATTCGCGCAGGCGGCTTTGTCCTCATAGCGCAGTTTACCGCGCGGATAGGTGCAGTGGCCGCCACGGGTCCGGCGAAATCCGCAGCCCTTTATTTTTACATAGTGCGGCCGGTAATGCTTACAGGTTTTGCATTTCTTTTCCATTCAAATCACCTCATTTCAATTTTACTATCAAACGATAGTAAAATCAACATATTTATTGAAAGTATAGGTAAACTATATTATATGAGGTGAATGCTATGTATCATTATCCGCGTTTACGGCATATGCGCGAGGATTCTGACACCAGTCAGATTCAACTTGCAGAATATCTGAAAATCGACCAACGCACTTATAGTAATTACGAAACTGGTAAACGTGAAATACCGGTGCATTTATTGATCCGCTTAGCGCAATATTATGGGGTTTCGCTTGATTACCTCGTTGGGTTAAGCGACCGATAGCGCTATATAAAAAGCGGCAGCCAAAGCTGCCGCTTTTTCCATTATGGAATGCCTTACTTGCGGGAGATCGCTTTTTTCGCCGCCGCCACGATATCGTCGGCAGTGAGGTTGTACTCCTTGCGCAGAAAATCCTCCGGACCAACCTGGCCGAAGCGGTCCTGCACACCCACCATTTCCATCGGTACGGGCGCGTTCTTGACCAGGCAGTTCGCTACGACGCTGCCCAAGCCACAGCCGACCTGATGGTTCTCTGCGGTGACGATACAGCCGCACTCCGCAGCGCACTTCTTAACCAGCTCTTCATCCAGCGGCTTCCAGGTGAACATATCCACAACCTTTGCGGAGATCCCCTCAGCCTTGAGCGCTTCCTCCGCCTTGAGCGCCTCATCCACCAGGATACCAGAGGCGATGATTGCAACATCCTTACCGTCGCGCAGCTCAATGCCCTTGCCGATCTCAAAGTCCGAACCGTCCGCATACACTGTGGTGAAGCCCTTACGGACCAGACGGGTGTAGGAGAACTTGCCCGACGCCGCCAGCTTGCCGGTCAGGCAGTTGAGCATCGCGTAGTCGGTCGGGTCGATAACGACCGCGTCCGGCACGGACAGATACAGCGCCATATCCTCAAACGGCATATGGGTGCCGCCGTTGAACGCCGCGCAGACGCCCGGGTCTGAGCCGATCACATGCACCGGCAGGCCGGCGTAGGCCGCGGACATAAACGCCTGATCAAACGCGCGGCGGGACGCGAACGGACCGAACGAGTGCATGAACACGGTCTTGCCGGTGGCGGTCAGGCCCGCGGCGATACCCATTGCGTTCGCTTCCGCGATACCGGCATTGTATACATTGTTCGGAAATTCCTTGGCCAGCTTGCCCACGTTGCTGCAGCCCTCAAGGTCGCAGTCAATATGTACGACAGGCTCGCCCTTTGCCATCAGGTCATGTACCGCAGTGACATATGCGTCACGCATTGCACGGGAATCCTTCTCGTGCTTGCCAATCAAAGTAAAGCTCATTTGCATCCCCTCCCTTACTGTGCCTTGACAGCGGCATACGCCGCTTCAGAGGCCTTAATCGCTTCGTCCCACTGCTCGGGAGTCGGCTGCGAAGAATGCGCGCCGGACGGCTCTGCAAACGTCGCGCCCTTGCCCTTGACAGTGTTCAAAACGATACAGGTGGGCTTGCCCTTTACATCGTATGCCAGCTGCACCGCGTCGTAGATCGCCTCCACGTCGTTGCCATCCGGCAGATCGATCACATTCCAGCCGAACGCGTCGAACTTCGCGCCGATGCCCTTGCCGTGGCTCATAACGTCCTCGCACGCACCGTCAAGCTGGCGCTTGTTATAGTCGACAAAGCAGATCAGGTGGTCGAGCTTATAATGCGCGGCAAACTGGGCCGCTTCCCAAACCTGGCCCTCGTCGCACTCGCCATCGCCGACGAACACGAACACATGGCTGTCGCGTCCGTCCATTTTGTTGCCGAGCGCCGCGCCGACAGCCGTGGACATGCCCTGGCCGAGCGAGCCGGTCGTCAGATCGACGCCGGGGGTCTTCTGGCGGTCGGTGTGGGACGGGAAGTTGGTGTGGGGCTTATTGAGGGTATACGCTTCCTCAACCGGATAGAAGCCCTTGAGCCCAAGGGTGGCATACATGGCCGGTCCGGCATGTCCCTTGGACATGACGCACCAGTCACGGTCCTCCCAGCGCGGGTTCTTCGGGTCGATGTTCATAACACCGCCGTAGAGCACCGCCAGAGCGTCCGCAACCGACATCGAGCCGCCTACATGGCCGAAGCCCAGCGAACCGATCGTCTTGAGCGTTTCGAGACGGATCTGCGCTGCAAATACGCGTAGCTCCTGCATTTTTTCTGCTTTCTGCATTGCATACACCTGCCTAATTCTATATCAGTATTTTCTCTCCGCGGAACAGATTCCGGAACACGGCCGTCCTGCCGGACACCGTTTTCGTTTACAGTGTACCACCAAACCAACCAGATTTCAACCAATATCCAAGCATTTGTTAACAAAAATTTGCCCCTTATTTTTACACCGCATGATAATTTTCACGAGGCGCGCGAACGCTTCAAAGGCAGTATTCCCCTTTGATTTGTTTGGTTTTTCCGTATTTTCCGCGCAGGCCCCCCTGTTTTATCTGCTTTTCCTGCAAAAATCATGCCAGCGCGCACTTGCGCACAATGCAACAAACACAAAACCACATTCTATGCATCAGGAAATAATTTTTTACCCATAACTTAACCACTTTTTCCAGCTCGCAAGTATGCGCGGTCCCGTTACCGCGCTATAAACCCCCTGTTTTCCATATCAAAAAATGCCGATTTTGGCATGATGCGGCACAGTGGACATTTTTCTGAATCTTTGATAAACTAAATATCAGTAAATCTGCCATACCTTTAATGGCCCGCGATTGGGGAATGAGGAAGATGAAAGTCAGCCGTTTAAATGCCATAGAGCAGTATGTCATCTCGCACGAAACGGTCAGCATTGACGAGCTGTGCGAGGTTTTCGAGGTTTCCAAGAACACGATCCGCCGCGACCTGAACGAGTTGGAAATGCGCGGGCATATTACAAAGGTATATGGCGGCGTTACCGCCACGGTACCCTCCGGCGCAGTACCCACGCCGATCCGTTCCAGTCTCAATCCGGCGGACAAGTCGCTGATCGGCCGCATGGCCGCTGAGGAGGTCGCGGACGGGGACACCATATTTATCGACTCCGGCACAACCACACTCTGCCTGCTGCGTTATCTGGTGGCGAAAAACCGCATCACCATTATCACGCATTCGCTCGGTGCGTTGAGCGAAGCGGCAAAATACGAAAACCTGAACATCATCTCGCTCGGCGGCATCTACAGCCCCACGACCGATTCGTTCGTCGGCCTGTCCACGATCGAAGCGCTTTCCAACATGCGGATCAACAAGGCGTTCATGGGCGCAACAGGGGTTTCCCTGACCGCCGGCATGACCAACACCACTTTCCTCGAAGCGGAGATCAAGCGCGCGGTCGTCCACCGTGCAGACAGCATCTACTGCATGGCGGATTCCTCCAAGATCGGGCGCGAGGCCATCGTCACCTTTTGCCACTTAAAGGATCTGACCGGCTTCATCACCGATCGGGAGCCTGCCAAGGAATATGTCAGCCTTTGCAAGCAGGAAAACATCAAGCTGCGGTTTGCTGGCAACTGACGCTTTGCGTATAAAAACCAACCGGCGGAAGCAGGACGCTTCCGCCGGTATTCTTTTCAATGCGCGCGCCCAACAGGCGTTGCGGCGAATTCCCTGTTGTTTTTCCGGTAGACCGATGGCGGGACGCCGTAAGCCTCCCGAAACCGCTTGATAAAATAGCTGAAATTTTCATAACCGACGCGCAGCCCAATCTCCATGACCGGAAGGCTGCTTGTCCGCAGCAGGCGCGCCGCCCTTTCGGTACGCAGGAAATTGACATGCTGCATCAGCGTCCGGCCGAAGCTTTCCCGAAACAATGTGCTGAAATACTGAGGGGAAAGCCCAAACGCCGCCGCTACGTCCGGAAGCCGGACCGGCTCCGTAAAATGCTCATCCAGATAATCCACGATCGCTTTTTTCTGCCGCAGTCGTTCATCCGCGCCGCAGGGCGCGTCCACTTTTTCTATCAACGAATAGTCCGCGCACACCGCCACGATCTCCAGCAGGGCCGCCTTGGCTGTCAGCCGCCAACCCAAGCTTTGCCGAAGGCAGGCACAAACGAGACGGGCCAGCAGCCTGTGCAGCGCCTTTTGCCCCGCCTCCCCTTTCCGTACTTGCCTGGGGAAGCGCAGATGTCCCTCGGCCAGCGGTTCCAGCAGGCTGGTTTCAGCATCGTCGGCGCGGGCAAACTCCAACAGTTCCAGCGAAAACAAGAACGAGTGAAACTGGTTCCCCTGCCCCGTCGCCCGTATTTCATGCAGTTCTTCACTTCCGATGAAAAAAATATCTCCGCGCGTTCCCTGGTATGCACGGTCGGCTATGACAAGCGAAACCGTCCCCGCATCGACAATGACGATCTCGCTTTCCGTATGCCAGTGGAACGGCACGCGGTCAACCACGTCCGCCTCGCTCCCGTCCAGCGCGGGATATATGCGGAGGGGAATGCCGGCAGCGGCCTCTTTCTGCTTTTCACTTTGTGCTTCCATCCATCCCCCTCCTTAAAATCATGTTATTAACCGAGAATATATTGCAAGTATTTTCCGCATTATCTGCTATAATTATAGAATAACAGACTGGTCTTTACAATCCGCGGACAGAAAATATTTTTTATTGAATCACGGGCCAGAAAACCACCGATGCCGCATGGAGGGACAGCATATGTATATGGATAAGCAGGTCAAGCGGGGATATAATGAATATCTCCGTTTGGAAGAAGGATACGGAAAAAAAGCCATGATGGACGTCGGGCTTCTTGTCATGGAGGCCGGCGACACCATCTCTTTGCGGGAGGACCGCAAGGAGATGGCCGCGCTGGTGTTCGACGGACGCTGCACGCTGGAATGGGAAGGGCAGGCCCGCGACGTGGACCGTCCCAACCCGCTTGATTACAACCCATCCTGCCTGCACGTCTGCAAGGGCGTCGAAGTCCGGATCACCGCTCATGGAGCCTGCCATATTTACATTCAAAAAACAGAGAACGACACGGTTTTCCCCTGCCGCATGTACGGGCCGGAGGATACCGACACTTGGCCGCGCGGCGACCAGGGCGAGCTGATGGGCTGCACTAAGCGCGATGTCCGTACCTGCTTCGATCTGGATAACGCGCCGTATTCCAACATGGTTTTGGGCGAGGTCGTCAACCTGCCGGGCAAATGGTCCTCCTACCCACCGCATCACCACCCCCAGCCCGAGGTATATTTTTACCGTTTCGATCACCCCAGCGGCTTTGGCGCGGGCTGGGGCGACGGGGAGTTATATGAGACCCACCACAACGGCCTGGCTCTGATTACAAAAGGGATGCACCCGCAGGTCACCGCCCCCGGCTATACCTGCTGCTATGCCTGGGGAATCCGGCACCTGCCCGGCAACCCGTGGGACAAGACCCGCATCGACGACACTGCGCATCTCTGGCTGACCGAACCGGATGCCAACGCGCACATCTGGCACTGTCCCACAGGGAACTGACCCCGCCACCCTTTCCAACCCAACACAAAACCGGTGTTTTATTCTAAGAATAAAACACCGGTTTTTGTAAGAGAGAGAAGCGGCCGCTATTTCACGGTCGCAAGGCGGCTGCGCCCTCTGCGCCGGCCGCCCGCCGTTTTCCATCAATACGCCGCATAGGTATAGGAGATGTATTCCCTGATCTCCTCCATACTGGGCGCGCCGGGTGCGTTGCCGAACGCCCCGTCATGCGCGAACTGCTCCGCGGAAGCCAGGCAGTCCTCCAGCAAGAAGCCGGATTCGCGCAGCGATTTGATCTGTAGTTCTTTCATCAGCCCAACCACGCGCTGCGCCAGCGTCTCCGCAAGCTCCATGGTTCCGGTTTCCGCAGTGCAGGCGACCCCCATTGCCTCGGCGACTTCCTCCAGATTCCTGCGCTCACCATATTTGGCGGTATAGACCATGACGCCCGGCAACCCCCACGCGCAGCCCAATCCGTGCGGCACATGATGGCGCGCGCCGAACGTCTGGCTGAAGCTGTGTCCGATCTGGCAGCCGCAGGCGGAGATCGCCATGCCGCCCAGGCTCGCGGCCAGGGACATCGCCTCTCGCGCCTGCGCATTCTTCGGCTCTTTTACGGCGACCGGAAGCCACTGCAGCGTCAGCCGAATGCCCTCCTTGCCGAAAATATAGCCATACGGGTTGTAATTCCGGTTCGTGATCGCCTCCACGCAGTGCGCCAGCACATCCATGCCGGTCGCGGCGGTCACACCCGCAGGCACGGAGTAGGTCAGCGCCGGATCGACGATTGCCAGATCCGGCTTATACACCGGCATTTCCTTGGCGCCGGTTTCCACATCGCCGATGACCGCCCACTGCGACAATTCGCTGCCCGTACCCGAGGTCGTGCTCAGCGTGATCAGCTTGAGGGTATGCTCCGCCTCCTCTATCCCATAGTAGTCGCGGATGGTCGTACCATTCTGGCTGATGACGATGCCGACCGCCTTTGCGGTGTCCAGCGTGCTGCCGCCGCCGACCGCCACAACGCCGTCGATCGCGTGCTCCCGCACATAGACCGCGCCCGCGTCGCAGATATCGCTCGGTGCGTCCGCACGGCACCGGTCGAACACGAACACCTCCAGGCCGGCGTCTTTCAGCGCATCGATGACCGGCGTTACCACACCGAATTCGCACAGCGCCTGTTCGGTGCAGACCATTACCCGATGCATGCCGAGCGCCTTTGCACGCTCCCCTGTCTCCCCGGAAGCGCCCGTCCCGAACAGCGTGGGGCAAAAGGTGTTCCACATATAAACGCTCATCTTATGTCCTCCTCTGCGCGTTCCGGCCGCTCCGCCACGCAGGGCGGGCCGACCGAAGCACCGCATTTATCCTAACAGCTTGCTCACATATTCCCAAACGGCTTCCGGGTCATAGCCGTACAGGTGATACAGGTCCTCCGCGCTGCCAAAGCCCGGGTACACCTGCGGGATGCCGAAGCGCTTGAACGATTTGAGTGCGATACCGTTGTCGCACAGCAGGTCCGCAACCGCGCTGGCCAGGCCGTTTTTCATCAAGTGGTCCTCCCAAACGATGATGCGGCCGGTTTCCTCGGCGGCCTTGCGCACGATCTCTTCGTCCAGCGGCTTGACCGTGAACATATCGATCACGCGCATACCGATGCCAGCCTTCTTTGCCTTGTCGTGCAGCTGCAGCGCATAGCTGACCATCTCGCCGCAGGCGATGATGGTGATATCCTTTCCGTCCCGCGCCAGGTGGCCCTTGCCGATCTCAAACCTGTCCTCCGCCGTGTACAGCACGCGGTTTTCCTTGCCTGGGTCAATGCGGATGGAAAGCGGGCCTTCGTAATACAGGCTTTTCTCGATGATTTGGCGCAGCTGCACCGGATCGGATGCCGCGCAGACCGTCATGTTGACCAGCGAGGAATACAGCGCCATGTCCTCCATCGCATAATGGGTGGAGCCGCCGTTGCCGGTCAGTCCCGCATAGTTGGCGATGAGGCGCACCGGCAGGTTGGGATAGCATACATCCGTGCGCACCTGTTCGAGCGCGCGCATGCTCATGAACGGCATCATGCCGATGATGAACGGGATGTTCCCGTCATACGCCAGGCCGGCCGATACGCCGACCACATCCTGCTCCGCGATGCCGGTGTCGATGAAACGGTCCGGATATTTCTCATGAAACTCCTTGCAGCCGAAGCCGATATCCGGCGTGAGCAGCCAGACGCGGCTATCCTTTCCGCCAAGCTCCGCTATCGTGTCGCCCACCACAGAACGCGCGGAGTTATATTCATCCAGAGTATATGACTGCTTCATTTATAACTCCTTTCTCTGCCGGTCCAGCGCCGCGTCCAGGTCGGCCAGCGCGGTCTGCAGATCCGCATCGTTCATGCTGCCCGCATGCCATTTGATCTCCCGTTCCATAAAGGAAATATTCTTGCCCTTGACCGTGTCCGCGATAACCGCGGTCGGCACGCCGCTGCTGCTTTCCGGCAGGCGCTCGAGCGCGTCGGCCACCTGCTGCATGTCGTTGCCATCCGCAATCTCGATCACGTTCCAGCCGAACGCGCGCCATTTATCCGCATAGGGGGCGAGCTTAATCGAATCCTCGGAAAAGCTGGTCATGAGCTGCCTGTTGCGGTCCACGACCGCCACCAGATTGCCCAGGCCAAGCGCGTGGCCCGCCATCGCAGCCTCCCACACTGAGCCTTCACAGGTCTCGCCGTCACCCATCAGGCAAAACACGCGGTTCCGGCGCCCCTTCTGGCGGGACGAGGCCGCTAGGCCGACGCTGAGCGGCAGGCCGTGGCCGAGCGAACCAGTGGAGGCGTCCAGCATCGGCAGTCGGGTCTTGCAGGGATGTTGTCCGAACTTGCTGCCCACCTGGCCGTAGGTCTCGCAGATCTCCTGGTAATCAAAAAACCCCTTTTGCGCCATCACGATGTACATGCCGACCGCGCCGTGTCCCTTGCTGAGAATGAAGCGGTCGCGGGCGGGGTCCTGCTCCCGTTCGGGAGAGACGTTCATCGTGCGGTGGAACAGGCAGGTCAGCACATCGAGCATGGACATGTCGCCGCCCATATGGATGTTGCCGCTGTACGCCCCGCACAGTTTGCACAGGTCGCGGCGCGCCTGGTATGCCAGCTCGGTCAGGCGCAATACCTCTTTTTTATCTACCATTCCGCGCTGTCCTTTCTCACAGGTCCATGGAAACGAATACCTTGCCGCACTGGCGGCTCGCCGCCAGGTCGAGCGCCTCCTGATAACGGGAGGCCGGTATCACATCGGTCACGATCTTATCGAGCGGCAGAATGCCGGATTCTATGATCTGCGCGACCTTGCGCATATAATACTTGCCCAGATAGCCGCCGTAAACCTCGATCTCGTTCTTGAGCAGCTCGGCGACCGGAAATTCCGGGCGGGCCAGCTCATCGTGTCCGAACTGCAGCACCTTGCCGTGCGGCCGCACCAGATAGACGCAGTCCACCAGCATCGCGGCCACCGCCTCTACACAGTGGTCCACGCCCAGACCGCCGGTTTCCTCCTTGACAATCTGCTGCAGGTTCTCGGTATCTGGATTGACCACGCGGGTCGCGCCGACCTCCAGCGCCAGCTTGCGGCGGTGTTCGATCGGCTCGGAAACGATGATCTTGCGGCAGCCGTTCGCCTTGAGCAGCGCGATGAACATCAGGCCGATCGGGCCGGCGCCCAGTACGCATGCGGTATCGCCCACATGCACGTTCAGCTTTTCCAGCGCGCAGCCGCAGCCCGCGAGCGGCTCGGCCACGCCCATCAGCTCAGGCTTGGTTTCCGGCGCTACCTTATAGCAGTACTGCTTGGGCAGTACGACGTAATTGGTCAGGCCGCCATCCGCGAACACGCCGCGTGAGCTGACGTGCTGGCAGGCTTCGGGCAGACCGGCCAGGCAGTTGTCGCACTCGCCGCAGGGGCCGTGTGGGTCGATGACCACCTTATCGCCCGGCTTGAGGTCGGTGACGCCTTCGCCCACCTCCGCGACCTCGCCGCAGAACTCATGGCCGAAAATAATATCCTGCTTGCACGGATGCTTCTGGGGCGTGGCAAAAATATTCACGTCCGTACCGCAGACCGCGCAGCCGTAACTTTTGATCTTGACATCGTTCCGGTTCTTGATCTCGGGAATAGGGCGGTCCTCATAGGCGAATTGGCCCGGCCCCTTGTAAACGATTGCCTTCTGCATGTTTGCCATTGTCTTTTCCTCCTGTTCCGGTCCGGCACGGACAGGGCCGGCCGCCCTGCCCCTGCCAGGCCGTTCTGCTCTTAGTTGATCTCCACCCACTTGGAGTTGTTCTGCGCGCTCTCAACGACAGCGTGGAAGAACTTGACGCCGTTGACGCCGGTTTCCACATCCGGAAAGTCCAGATCCTCCTCGGTCGGGGTCTCGCCGTTTTTGAGCTTGAGGATCGTGTCGATCACGCTGCGGTAGATATTGGCGATCGCGATATAGTAGCCTTCCGGATGGCCGAACGGCACGCGCGCCAGCTTGCCTGCGGGTACGTCGATGCCGTCGCCTGCGCGGCAGAGCGTGCGGGGCGCCTCGCCCTTTTTGATGTAAACCACTTCGTCCGGACGGGTCTGGTGCCACTCCAGGCAGCCCTCCGTACCCATGATCCGCAGGTCGATTTCGTTGGGGCAGCCGCAGGCTACCTGGGTGAACCAGTAAGCACCGTGAACGCCGTTTTCATACTCCAGAATAATGTTGTCGTTCAGGTCCAGCTTTTTGCCGAACGTATCAGTCGTGGCCAGCAGGCGCTTGATCTTCAGGCCGGTGACATAGTGTACCAGATGCTCGACATGCGTGCCATCGTCCGCGCAGGTGTTGGAGATGCCGCTATACTTGGGATCGGTGCGCCAGATACGGCCGTTGACCTGCTCCTTTTCGGCCAGCAGGCTGAGGAAGCTGTTCTCAATATAGTTGGCATTGACCGCGATGATCTGGCCGATGTCGCCGCGCGCAATCATCTGCTTCATGACCTTGCACATAACATAGCCGGAATAGCAGTAGTCCACCGCGAACACCAGTTTTTTCTCCTTGGCAATGCGGGCCAGGTCCTCGGCTTCTTCCACGGTCAGGGTGAGGGGCTTCTCACACACGACGTTGATGCCGTGCTCCAGAAAGGTCTTGGCAGCGGAGTAATGCACAAAGTTCGGCGTGCAGATGGAAACGAAATCGATCTTGCCAGCCTCAGCCTTTGCCATATCCTCCGCGTTGTAATACACGCGGGATTTATCAACGTGGTACGCCTCCGCGCACTCGTCATTCAGCTCGTCGATCGCGGAAAAGCAGCCGCAGACCAGCTTCGCGCGCGGATCCAGGCCCAGCGCCTTGCGGTGGCACTCGCCGATCAGAGCTTTCAGGTCGCCGCCTACCATACCGTACGTTACTTCCTTGAACATTTTGTCGTCCTCCTTAAAAATTGATGATAGTGGTTGGTTTTATTTTGAAATGGAATCGCAAAGCTTTTTGACTGCGGGGAAGCCGGCCTCGGTGTTCCCTGCCGGAAAATATTCAAAGCAGACCGTCCCCGCGTAGCCGCTTTCCGCCACGCCGCGCAGCAGGAAATCAAAGTTGATCTCCCCCGTTCCCGGCTCGTGCCGGTCGGGCGCGTCCGCCAGATGGATGTATTTCACCACGCCCAGGTTGTTGGTGATGCTGCGCAGCAGGTTCCCGTGCATCAACTGCATATGGAACACATCGCACAGCAGACCGACCCGCTCCGAACCGACCGCGCGCACGATGTCCGCGCCCTCCTCGGTTGTGGTCAGCGACATGCCCGCGTCGCCCCCCAAATTGTTAAGCGGTTCGACCAGGGCGGTCACCCCGTTTGCCTCCAGCACCGGCGCCAGCCTGGTAAGCGTATGCGTGATGTTGGCAAGCATCGCGGTATGGCTGTACTGGTCGCGGAAGTCCGCGCAGCCGTTTGGCGTAAAGTGATTTGGGAACAGGATCAGCTTGTCGCAGCTCAGCATTTTCGCCGCGTCGAGCGACTGCCGGATCCAGTCGATACAGTCCTGGCTGTGCGCCCGATCACACAGGGAGTAGATACTGGTGCCGCTGAACGCTTTGACGGACACGCCCCGTTCCTGGCAGACCCGCCGGATGTCCGCGAGGTCCTTGTCGTGCCAGCTCCAGAATTCGATCGCCCGAAATCCCGCCGCGCTGACCCGCTCGATTTTCTCGCATACCTCCATGCCTGGATAAATGGTTTCAATATTAATCGCAAAATCTATCATGTCTTCTGTCTTCACCTTCTTTCCGTGTTCTGTGCTGCTTCCTATTGTGCAGCCCGTTTACAGGATGCCCTGCTCGTCGCGCTTTTTCAGATCCGCAATCACCTGCGGATAGAGCTTATCCAGCTTGTAAAGCAGGCAGAGGATCACGATGATGACAGAGAAAATGATTGGCGCATACATGCAGATTGCTTTGATCATCGCCATCGCGTCCGCGTTCTGTACCGCGGCCAGGCCGTCATACCCGACCGAATCCATCAGCAGGCCGATGCCCGCCGAAGCAAGGCCGCCGCCCAGCTTGGAGCCGACCGAAGCGGCGCTGAAAATCATGCCGTCCTGCCGGACGTGGGTCTTCCACTGACCGAATTCCGCGCAGTCCGCGATCATCGGGAATACGCAGGCCCACAGCGGCGCAACACCGATGCCGCGCAGCACGGCGCTGACCATGGCGACGGTGACGCTCATCGGGTTGCTCATCCACACAAACTGCGCCACGATTACCAGCAGAATACCGGCAAGCGTCAGATTCCTCTTTCCGAAGCGGAGTACAAACTGCGGCACGATCAGCACAACGATGCTCTGCGCGATCAGCTCCGCCGCGTAGATCGGACTGTACAAGGCCTCGTTGCCCAATATGTATTTACAGTAATAGGTTTCGATCGTACCGGTGACAGTGCTCATCATGACCATAAAGCCCCACAGCCCCAGGCAGATCGCCCAGTACTGGTTGGAAAACAGCGCCTTTAGGCTTCTTCCCACCGATACCTTCTCGGTTTTTGCCGCTTCGATCACCACGCGCTCCTCAATATTGAAGAAGCAGACCAGCAGCAGCACCAGCGCGATCACGGCGAAGATGATCGAAACGATGATCCAGCTCTGCTGGGTGTTGCCAAACGCCTGCACCAGCGGGATCGTGGAAACCGTAACCACCATCTTGCCCATCGGCCCGCAGAAAATGCGGATCGCCTGGGTGGAGGTACGGGATTTCTGGTCGCGCGTAATCAGAGAGGCCATCGTGGAATACGGCAGGTTGAGCGCGGTATAAACCACCGTATTGACCAGGTTATAGGTGACGAAAATATACACTGCCTGCACCATGACCGGCGCATTCGCCGGAATGAGGAACAGCAGGACGAACGTCACCGCATACGGCACCGCCATCCACAGAATCCACGGCCGCGCTTTGCCGTACTTGGATTTCGTCCGGTCCGTGATAAAGCCCATGATAATATCCGAAACACCGTCAAACACACGCGTAATCAGGAAAATGATACCGACGAGCGCGGCACTGACACCCACATAATCCGTATAAAAAAAGGTAAGCAGCGTGCTGCACAGGCCGTATACCACGTTACAGGCCGAATCGCCCAAACCATAGCATATCTTTTCCCGCAGGCTGACAACGTGGTCCTCTCTGCTCCGCTGGATTTCCGAAGTATGCTCCAACTGAAAAACTCCTTTCTCTTTCCAATCACAATCCGGATCGCCCCAAGGCAATCCGTTTTCCCTCAAGCATTGTGCAAGCTGGGAAAATCGTAGCCGGAACTATGCCAACTGGACCGCTTGCATCCAATCGTTTTCCGGTGCCGCCCCGTATATCCATGCCGGTATGATGCAGGCGGTCGTCCTTTTCGCTTCTCCGAGAAAAAGTTCTGATTTCCGCACTTTTTACAGCCCCTTTCAATCTTCCGTTCATTTAGGATAATGCTCTTGAAAATTACCGGCAACTCTTTTATACTGGTATAGTACTATGAAAGCACAAGGGGTTCAATCAATTTAATTTCAGGAATTGTAATTATCCTCCCACGCCACTGGGAATATCGCAACAGTTTCAGGCAAATCCAACGTCATTTCTATCCCTCTCCAGTCCTGTTATCGTCACATTGAACAACAGCATTTTTGTTTTTTGATTTTTTCTTAACTATTTATAGGCATATCCGTGGTTAAAACGCAAAATTCGTTTTCCCTATTGTACATTTCTCACAACGCCCTTTTTCCGCCTTCATGAGACTTTAAAACTACTTCTGCAAAGGAGGAAGCCCTGTATGGAAAATATCAGCGCGCTGCACGCAGTAAAAGAGGAATTGACCTATTTGAACCAGATGTTCCCCCTATCCGAATTTGTGGACCATTTCGACACGTTTGCAGACGGCAGTTTCCCAAGCCACTGGCACAATGAGTTTGAGCTTCAGATCATGTTGAAAGGAAATGCGGAATATCGGGTCAACGGCACCCGCTATATAGTTAGCGAGGGCAGCGCTATCTATATCGCGCCGGAAGCCGTACATATGATGAAAGCGCTTTCCTCAAACGCCATTGGCTACAATGTGGTTTTGCTCCCGCAGTTCCTGACCAATCTGTTTCAAGTCTCCAACTGTGAAAAATATGCGGCCCCGCTGACTTCCCGCCATCCAGAGGCCTTTGTCATCACGCCGGAACGCAAGGAGGGGCATGTGGTTCTGGAACTGCTCAAGCGCATGTACTACGCCGAAAGCACCCATACCGCCTATGAGCTGTTCCTGCTGGAGCATTTGATCGGCATTTGGCGCAATCTGCTTGCCATCCTGCCCAAGGCCGCTTCGGTTTCCGAGAACAGCAGCAAATTCCTGCGGGAGCAGCGCATGCGGACTATGCTGCATTTCATTCGCAAAAATTATGCGCAGCCCATCACGATTTCCGAGATCGCTGCAGCCGCCAACATTAGCAAAAGCGAATGCTTCCGCTGCTTTTCCGAGCTTTCCAGAATGACGCCGATCGAATATGTCAACCAGTTCCGCCTGCTACAAGCCGCGCAGCTACTGACAAGCACCAAAAACAGCATATCTGATATCTGTTATTCAACCGGCTTCAATAACACCAGCTACTTTACAAAAAAATTCAAGGAACAGTATAAGGCTACACCCCGCTCGTACCGGACACAAAATCTGCTATAGCGCTTCGGCGCATATCTGCAGCGGCTTTCTGTATCCCCTCTTTGCCGGCCGAGTGTTTTGATGCGCCGTTCAATCAGCAAAGTTTTTCCCGCTCCTGCCTGATTTTTATGCAGCAAAAAAGCTCTGGTCTGATTCAGACCAGAGCTTTTCTCAAAGCTTCTGCTATCTCAAGGAAGCAGCAAAACGCTTCCTTATTTTTTGACAGCGTTAATACCTTTGTTCATTCCCATACCCTCCGCGCGAAATCTGCTATGATATAAGGAATATCCGTCATATCGTTCACCTGCCCGTTTATTATCATAGCACAGATCGGCAGCGGATTTATAAAAGTTCAATAAGCTTATCCAAAGTATCTGCTTGACATCTGCGATATAGGTTGTATAATGAGGAATAGATTCAAAACTGAATACAGCGAGCAGTCGGTGCCTGCACTTCCTTATCTGTCGAAGATGCGGGTTAAAAGGGAAACAGGTGGGAAGCCTGTACGATCTCGTCACTGTAAGCAGGGAATGCGCGTCCATTCAGTCCACTGGTGCAAACCGGGAAGGCGGCCGTGCGTAGCGATCTGCAAGTCAGGAAACCTGCCGCCTGTTGGTACAGGAATCACATTCCAGATCACGAGTAATTGGTCGTACTGTAGCCGCGTTTGTCTCTTTACGACCCTTTTATTTGCACGTCATATGCAGTAAAAGGGTTTTGTTTTTCCTGTACTTTTTCAGAAGTGGTGTGCATTTTATATACATCACAGGGGATGTCCCCCAAAAGGAGGAAAAACAAAAATGAAACTTAAAAAACTGCTGGTTGTCCTGCTATCGGCCGCCCTGCTTGCTTCTCTGCTGGCCGGATGCGCTTCCACTCAAACGCAGGCGGAAGACAACACGGATACCCACGCTGAAACCGCGGCCGGCGGGGAGACAGAACAGACTGCCCCCGATGAAAACTATGATACCGGAGACGCCAGTCTGGACGATCCGCTCAATCAGGACGATATTGGCGAAAACGAACTGCTGGTTGTCAGCTTCGGCACCAGCTATAACGACAACCGCCGGCTTACGATCGGCGCCATCGAGAAAGCCATGCAGGAAGCATTCCCTGACTACTCGGTACGCCGCGGCTTTACCAGCCAAATCATCCTTGACCACGTCAAGGACCGCGATGGCGAAGTGATTGACAACGTTGGCGAGGCGCTGGACCGCGCCGCTGATAACGGTGTCAAAAATCTGGTCGTTCAGCCGACCCATCTGATGAATGGTCTGGAATACAATGATCTGGTCAATGAACTCGCGGAGTACAGCGATTCTTTTGAAAAGGTAGTCATCGGCGAACCGCTGCTGACCAGTGACGCGGATTTCCAGGCCGTCGCGGATGCAATCGTCGCGGCGACTGCGGAATATGACGACGGCGAAACCGCAATCTGCTTTATGGGCCACGGGACCGAGGCCGATTCCAACAGCGTATATGCCAGGATGCAGCAGGTGTTGACGGACGGCGGCCATGCCAATTACTTTGTCGGCACGGTGGAAGCCTCTCCGACGTTAGAGGATGTCCTGTCGCTTGTCCAGGCCGGCAATTACAAAAAGGTAGTGCTTCGTCCGCTGATGATCGTGGCAGGCGACCATGCCAACAACGATATGGCCGGCGATGAGGAAGGCGCCTGGAAAACCGCTTTCGAGGACGCCGGTTATGAAGTGATTACGATCGTAGAGGGCTTAGGGCAGCTCGAAGCGATCCAGGACTTGCTGGTACAGCACGCACAGGCTGCAGCGGCAAAATTAGGCTGATTATTTCAAACAGCTTTCTTTCCTTATCTTTCTGCTTTTTTATACTTCTTGTTCTGAACGGGGTGCGGCTTCTCAGGCCGGACCCCGTTCAGAATGTCGAGGGAACATTTTTTTGCAAAAGGAGGATGCGGTATTCTCACGAAAACCGCGCTAAACACATGAGAACAGGCAACCTTGTACCACTTGCCACTCTAACGGCCCTGCTGCTGTTCGGGGTGGGCTGCACCGCTGATAGAAATGGTCAGCAATCCGATATTCCACCCGTAAATGACGCAGTCGCTTCCGCCGACGAGATGGCCGGCGTAGAAGACGTTGTTGCGGAGGATATGACACCGATCGACGGCTCTCAGATCAGGGACGGCGTATACGATGTAACGGTAGACTCCAGCTCATCCATGTTCCATATCGTCGCCTGTCGGCTTACCGTAAAGGACGGAAGCATGACCGCACAAATGACCATGGGCGGAGCCGGCTACCTGTATGTCTATATGGGTACGGGCGAGCAGGCCGCAGCCGCAGACGAGACGGCATATATCCCGTTTGTCGAAGAGGGCCGCAGGCGCCCACACCTATACCGTGCCGGTCGATGCGCTGGATGCTGGCATCCCCTGCGCCGCATTCAGCAAAAACAAGGAAAAAATGGTACGACCGCACGCTGGTGTTCCGCGCCGATTCCCTGCCGGTTGACGCTTTTGCCTCCGGCGTCGTAACAACGCCGGAGGAGCTGGCGCTGGCGGATGGCAGCTATCAGGTTGACATCGCCCTGGAGGGCGGCTCCGGCCGCGCGAGCGTGGAATCGCCCGCGCAGGTGACGGTCAGGGACGGCGAGGTCACGGCAACTATCGTCTGGAGCAGCTCGAACTACGACTACATGAAGGTTGCTGATGTGCGCTATGACGCTGTCATTGAAAACGACCGTTCGGTGTTTACCATCCCCGTGACCTGTTTTGACTGGAAAATGGCGGTGGTTGCTGATACGGTTGCAATGAGCCAGCCGCATGAAATTGATTACGCGCTACGCTTCGATTCGGCTTCCCTTTCTCCGGCGGCATCATGAAAAGGCATGGAATGGCGGCGGCCATCCTTTCGCTTGCCGTTCTGCTGGCCGCCTGCTCCCCCGCATCCGAGCCGGTGTCAGGTGAGCCTTCCGCAGTCAGTTGGGACAGCCTCACGGTGGAAAGCGGCCTTGACCTGCAATACGCCGACCAGTTCACAGTCGATTATTACACCGGCGGCTATGCGTTAATCCATATTGTCGACGGCAACGATTATCTTGTCGTTCCGGAAAACAAGCCGGTGCCGGATGGGCTGGCGGATACGACCGTTGTCCTTACGCAACCGCTGGACCATATCTATCTGGTTGCAACCTCTGCCATGGACCTGTTCTGCGCGCTGGACAGTATCGGCAGCATCCGGCTGTCCGGCACAGACGAAAGAGGCTGGTATATTGATGAGGCCAAAGCCGCAATGCAAAACGGAGCGATGCTGTACGCCGGCAAATACAGTGCGCCGGATTATGAACTGATTTATGCTGAGCAATGCGATCTGGCGGTCGAATCGACCATGATCTATCATTCACCCGAGGTGAAAGAACAGCTCGAACGGTTGGGCGTACCCGTACTGGTAGAGCGCTCCAGCTACGAGAGCAGCCCGCTGGGGCGCATGGAGTGGCTGAAGCTGTACGGAGTGCTGCTGAACCGTGAGGAGGCGGCGGAAGCCATATATCAGCAGGCGCTCGACAGCCTGCGGCCTGTGATGGAGCAGGAGA
This sequence comes from Intestinibacillus sp. NTUH-41-i26, assembly GCF_032769475.1. Lineage (GTDB taxonomy): Bacteria > Bacillota > Clostridia > Oscillospirales > Butyricicoccaceae > Agathobaculum > Agathobaculum ammoniilyticum. The sequence goes on along the minus strand of NZ_CP136477.1, from coordinate 1,255,216 downwards.
ACACCGGCAAGACCGTCGCGTTCTTTTATATCAATTCCAATGGTTCCGCCAATGTCCGCAAGTCCAACGACTATGTGGCGAAAATGATCGAAATGGCGGGCGGAACATACATCTTCAGCGACCTTGGGAATGACAACGCACTCTCTACCATGAATATGCAGATGGAGATGTTTTATACGGGAGCCAAAGACGCGGATGTCATCATCTATAACAGCACGATTGACGGGGAACTGCATTCCATCGACGAGTTGCTGGCCAAAAGCCCGCTACTCGCTGATTTCAAGGCAGTCCGGAACGGCGACGTGTGGTGTACCGGACAAAACCTGTTCCAGTCCACGATGGGCCTTGGCGATATGATTCTGGATATCCACGCCGTACTGACCGAAGAGGCTCCGGAACCTCTGACCTACCTGCATCGGCTGACATAAAAGAAGGTACCTATGGAAGAAAAACGAACCAGGCGTTATATCTTATCCTTCGGCATGCTGGCCATACTGCTGCTGGCCCTGCTGATCTGGAACATCCATTCGGGCAGCCTGCATCTGTCCGTCAGCGAAGTGCTGCACATCCTGCTGTTTCGCAGCGGTGAAAACGCCGCCGTCATCTGGGACATCCGCCTGCCGCGCATTCTGGCCGCGGTTTTACTGGGAGGCGCGCTGTCGGTTTCCGGTTTTCTGCTGCAGACCTTTTTTGCCAACCCTATTGCCAGCCCGTTTATTCTGGGCATTTCATCCGGTTCCCGACTGATGGTTTCGCTGGCTTTGGTGGGCGCACTTGCGCACGGCCTGATCATCGGCTCGGCGCTGATGATTACGGCGGCCTTTGTGGGCGCCATGCTATGCATGGGGTTTGTGCTGCTCATTTCCCAGAAGGTCAGGAAAATGTCGCTGCTCATCATCTGCGGCGTAATGATCGGCAATATCTGTTCTGCGGTTACGGATTTTGTTGTAACCTTTGCCGATGATTTCAATATCGTCAATCTTCATAACTGGTCAATGGGCAGCTTTTCCGGCATTTCATGGGAAAACATTTACATCATGGCACCCGTTGTGCTGGCCGCGCTGCTGCTTACCTTCCTGCTCTCTAAGCCGATCAGCGCCTATCAGATGGGCGAGGTCTATGCGCAGAATATGGGGGTGAATATTCGGGCCTTCCGCTTATCCCTGATTTTGCTGTCCAGCCTGTTATCCGCATGCGTGGCCGCTTTTGCCGGACCGATCTCGTTTGTCGGCATTGCGGTACCGCATCTTGTAAAAAGCCTGTTCCAGACTGCCAAACCGCTTCTGATCATCCCCGGCTCTTTTCTGGGCGGCGCGGCCTTCAGCCTGTTCTGCGATCTGATCGCGCGCACAGCTTTTGCTCCTACCGAACTAGGCATCAGCTCAGTAACAGCGGTTTTAGGCGCACCGGTCGTCATTTACATCATGGTGCGCCGCAGGATGCAGGCAGGATGAAAGGAGGAAGCCGCTGTGGATACCTATAAAATCCGCACGGAACACATGACAGTAGGGTATCGCGGCGTTCCTCTGATCCGCGATATTGAGATTCACGTCCGCAAAGGCGAGATCCTGTCGCTCATCGGGCCGAATGGCGCAGGTAAATCCACTATATTGAAAAGCATCATTCGGCAGCTTGCCCTGATTGGCGGGACCGTATATCTGGACGGCCGCGCGATGCGCAGCCTGTCGGAGCAGACAGTTGCACAGTCGATGTCCGTCCTGATGACTGAGCGTGTCCAGCCTGAACTGATGACCTGCGGGGATATAGTTAGCACGGGACGGTATCCCTATACAGGGCTTATGGGCGTTTTATCCGCCGCTGACCGCCGCAAAGTGCGGGAAGCTATGGCGCTGGTGCATGCGGAGGAGCTGTATGACCGCGACTTTTCGCAGATCAGCGACGGGCAGCGGCAGCGCGTACTTCTGGCACGCGCCATCTGCCAGGAGCCTGAAGTAATCGTGCTTGACGAGCCAACCTCCTTTCTGGACATCCGCTATAAGCTCGAATTATTGTCTATGCTCAAACAACTGGTGCGCGAAAAACAACTGGCGGTCGTTATGTCCCTGCACGAGATCGATCTGGCGCAAAAGGTATCCGATCACATCCTTTGTGTCCGGCACAACGCGGTAGACCGCTACGGTACGTCGGAAGAGATTTTCTCCGGCGGCTATATTGCCGAACTGTATGGAATCACCTCCGGTTCCTATAATGAAGCCTTTGGCTTTCCAGAACTGCAGGCAGCGCGGGGGCAGCCGCAGGTGTTTGTCATCGGCGGAGGCGGCAGCGGACTCCCGATATACCGCCGCTTGCAACAGCACGGCATCCCGTTCGCCGCCGGAATCCTGCATGAAAACGACATGGATTATCCTGTCGCGTCCATGCTGGCAGCGGAGGTCATTTCCGAACATGCCTATCAGCCGATCACCAAACAGACGTTACAGTCCGCATGTGCTGTAATGGATGCCTGCCGATATGTGTTCTGCCCATGCCAAACGTTCGGCCCGCTCAATCAGGCAAACGAACATCTGCGGCAGAGGGCAGGCCGCAAATTATGCGACGAGATTCCCGACTTGCCTTGCGAAGCATAGGAGGGCAATGGGATTGGCGCCTCCGGTGTATCCGCACGGTTCACGGGAAACGGTTTATTTTTGCTCCCACGCCGGTTTTATTTTATCGTAAAAGGCAGGCCGGTGCATGGAGTCAAGCCATATCAGTTTATCATGATACCGAGCGGCGCGCTATCCTTAAGCGAAATGATTATACCAGAGCGGCTGTGGTATCACAGCCGCCCCTTTTTCTTTGTGATATAAATTCACTTATAAAAGAAGTTCAAGAGTATATGTATGTAAAAACGCATTCGCCCTCCACTCCGCGCAAGGCTCATCAGCAAGGGCAAGATCTATCCTATTGTCTAAACAGAAACCGGCTTCACAACGCCACAGTTCGGCAGTTTTATCCGGCAGAGCCCCTCCCCCATTTTGGCACTTTGGCAGATCACAACCCACACAGCCTCGGATCTGATCCGAGACTGTTCTTTGTATATTGACACCCTGTCTGTTCTCACCAACCTAAAGGCCGGTGAAAACACTCAGCGCTTTACAGGATGGTAGTCGTTCCGCCACGATACGGAAGAAACCAAACAGGGAATGGCCTGATGAGAGGAGGCAGCAACCTGACGGCTGTACAGATCGAGCGTAAACGTATGCCGGTAGATCAGGCAGTTTTTGTCCGACGGGTTATTGCTGCCGCCGAACACCAGATTCCCCAAAGAATAGGCAATCTGCACCCAAATCAAACTCGTCCGAAACGGCCCTGCTTTGGTAGGCTGCAGCCACGCCCTCCTGCGCCCAGCAACTCATCGAGAACTCTGAACCGTCCTATGCGCCCGACTGCAGCCCGGCCAGCACGGCCTTCAACACGGAGGTACAGACTGTTTTCCGCACCATGCGGCACCTCTCTCTTTCTTATAGTACCAAAGTTACTATATTTCAGGCAATATTGCAAAACATTTTGCATAGTTATCCGACGGGAGCATGTGGATCGACAAGGAAATTGGGACTAAAAAATCGCACTTTTCCATCAAGAAAAAGTGCGATTATATGGCGGAGAAGGTGGGATTCGAAGTCATTTTTTGCAGTATATACCTCCAAAAAACTTCTATTATTTTCATTTTATTGCAGTTATCTCAACTTATTTTTCCATTTGGAGCACATAGATCTCGTTGCTTTCATTATGTTAGGGGTAACATTAGGGGGAGGCATGTCACGCACACCCGCTCATGTTGCCCCTGCTTGAAGTAACGGCTTGGCAGTATACCAGCTATAGAGGAATTCCTCAGCGTTCTCCGCTTTCCGGTTACACAGAAGAAAGAAATAATTATCGTCTTAAAGTTGTTCAAGGCTTTTAAGCAACAGAAATTAGGATAGGTATAATTGCTGTGGTCACTTTCACCGTGTTAATATCGCAATTTTCACCTATCAAATCCACGATGAATTTTGTCTTTTCGAGGTCTTTCGCCACACGATCCGCCGTCTCATAGATACGGAAAACATAGTGGGAGATTGACGAAATGCTGACCTTCGTGCTATGTTGTGTCTCAAGCCAGTGCTGAATGTCACGTTAGCTCATGTTGTCCTTTGTCAGCATTTCGTTTACCTAATCCCCCCTTTTGGCAACTGGTACATTCGTGAATCAGAGCGCGGCTTACGCGGTTTATCAGCCATTACAGATCAATCCACGCTTCATCATCGCCGCCGTTCTCAATGAACCGAATCCCCTTGGTGGTCAGACGGGCCACGCCGTCACGCTCATAGGCTGTGTAGGGCGTGATGCGTACATCGGTGAACTCAATTAGCCCCATATCGGTAAGATACTTGAGTGGCTCCCAAATGTCAGGATCGGAAACCAGGCCGCCTTTCATCAGGTCGTTGGAGATGCGCCGAACCATAAGGCATGCTGGCGGCTCTTGACCAGCATCCGTAAAATGTATCCCCTGATTGTCGCGTTGGCGCGTCCGGCCTCTTCAAATGCGGTTTTAGAGGTTTTCACGTTTTGTTTATCCTATTTTCACATATTACAGGTAACATGACAACATGCTTGACCACAGCAACAACAGCAATTTTTACAAAACTCTCTGCCCCCCTCCCCCCGCAGGAGTCTCTCCAGTCGGCTGAGGCTTGACCGCATGCGTCCGTGTAACACGCGGCCCCGTGCCAGATATTAGGATTTGCCACTCAACGTCTTATCAATCAACACTATATTTCCAAAGCGGACGCTACCGCATCTGATCCGAACTGGAAGACGCGCCCCTCTTGTTGTATCCCCGCCTTCTTCTGATCGCTCCCCGCCTGCTCGCTATCGACTGGCAGCCGTCCGGCATCGCGCTGACGCAGACGACGCACTGCTGTCGCCTCCCCGCTGCAGCCATGCGCTATGTTTGACTGTACATTCTCTTTTATTCTTTAAACAATCAAACGGAGCGGTACAAAGTACCGCTCCGTTTGATTATTTCTGCACATAAACCGCGTTATCCGGTCCAAAATGCTGGAGGATTACCATCGGTTCAGTCTGGCTGTTATTCGTGATTCGGACACCGCTCTGCGCGCGATCCTTGCTCACGAAGAATTCATCCGCAGTCAAGTCCCCGACCCGCATCATGTTGACTGCCTCCGCGTCGAAACTGCCGAATTTGCCGTAGCCCTGCAGCAGAACACAGCCATAAGCGGCGCGGTCGGTCAGTGTGACCGTGCTGCGCGGCGCAATGGTCGTTTCCTTGGCGGTGATGTAATCATTGCCGTAGCAGATCCACTTTTCCGTCAGGTTCTCATCCGTCTTGGACAGCTCTACCGGCGGGCGGAAATAGTGCTCCTTGAAGTCCGGATCGAAGTTTTTCTCCCAGTCCACCGCATCCATGATATAATCCACCTTATTTTCCTCATCCGGCGGACAGATGTCGGTCAGGAACCTCTCCGCGTATACCTCGCCGCAGACGACATTTTCAAACACACAGTTCAGGTCTGTGCTCCACTGCGGCTCATAGGTCAGCAGGGAACCTGGCGCGTGCAGCACGCCGGCCGGTATGTACCAGCCTGTGCCGATCTCCAGATCGAACGCGCGGGAAAGCGATGTGATATGGGTGTCACGGTCCCCGAAATGCTCGAGCCGTTCCCGCACATCCGCTTTCGTCACATTCGGGTTGAAGCCGAAATAGGTCGAGGGGCGCTCGCCTGCATAGTTGTTCAACTGCGGTGGGAAGTAATAGCATTCCGGCTTGGCCGAACATCCAACTTTTTCCGCTACTGCGTCGTCCGGATGGAAGTGGAAATACAGCGGATTTTTGTAGTCAAAAAACTTGGCGAAAATCGGCCATGTGCCGTACTTCTCCTGCAATTCCCTGCCTATCAATTCCTCTTTCAGTTCCGCGACCGCGTCAGCCAGCGTGATCTGCTGTCCATCCGGACAGAGAATATAGCTCAGTCCCTCGTCCTCACGCTTCAGGTTATTGTTACGGGTACGGTTCACCGAGCTGAACCAGCGCTCCATGACCGCGCCCGCCTCCATACCGTAGGCATAATAATCGTCCGGATGGATTTTCAGGCGGTAGCCCGGCAGGTTAAAGGTTCTGGTTACGAAAGTGGGGACCATACGAAAAATCCCGCCGCCCGCCTCAAATGCCTTGCGGATCGTATCTTTTTTATCCATATTGTGTTTCACTCCTTTTTCTGCTGTTTTTGTCCTATCAGTCCCCGCGCTCGATCAGGGCGACCAGTTCGCACGCCGCTTCATCTGTGGGCGCGGTACCGGTCCAGATCTCCATCGCGCGGATCCCCTGGCAGGAACTCATCGTATTTCCAACATAGCTGCGCAGCCCGCGTGCGGCCGCCGCAGCCGGCAGCCGGGCAGCCGGATTGGAATAATTGACATCAAACACCACCGCGTCCGGCCGAAGCCTGTCCAGGAAGTCCAGCGACGCATAATCGTCATAGCCGACCTGTCCTAAAACGCTGGCGTTGATGAATACATCCGCACCGTCCGCGCAGGCGCACAGATTTTCCGCATTCAGTATATGACCGGTAAACAGAGGCCCCATCCTGTCGGTCAGCCGCTTTGTCTCTTCCTCGAACAGGTTGAGTACATCCACCTTTGCTACGCTATTTACAGAAAGGTTATACGCGATCGACAGGGCAACGCCGCCCGCACCGACCATAGCCACATGCTTTCCGGCAAAATCGACACCTTTCAGCCCAAGCGATTTGATCATGCCCCAGCCATCGGTATTATAGCCGATCAGCTTGCCATCCCGCACAAGGATCGTATTGGCTGAGCCACATTTTTCTGCCGACTCATCCAACGCATCACAGTATTCCATGATTTTCACCTTATACGGCATCGTCACCGTAAAGCCCTTCATCTGCTCTTTCATAGTCTGCACGGTTTCGTCCAGCCGTTCCGGCGGCACATTGCAGATGGTGAAATCCACATCCACGCCGATGCTTTTGCCGAAGAACGTATAGGCACGGGGCAGCACGGAATTATGGATATCTTTCGCCAAAAGCCCCAATTTGTATTGCATGGTTGTCTCCTTTCCTCGTTATTTCCGTACGCAACGCATTTCCTGCCCACTCTTGATCAGCGCCGTACAGCCCCCACACGCCATACAGGGCTTTTGCAGCCGCCGGCCGGACAGGATATCGTCTGCATAGTATGGGGCTGCAACCCACTGGCGGCCAAAGCCCGCCAAATCGAACCATCCATCCCGTATGCCGCCGGCGGCGACCATCGGCGCATAGTCCCGCAGCCAGGTAAAACCGGAAGCGACGACGCAAACACCCGTCGCCGCCTGTTTGACCATGCGCGCGGATTGCAGCAAGCGCTCGACACCCTCCAGCGGGTGTTCATCCGGTATCGCCGCACCACGGTCATAGGGCCGGATCATATATGGCGTGCAGGCACCGATTCCCGCGCTGACATTGAGGATGGAAACCCCCAGCTCCGCCAGTTCCTGCACCAGACGGAGCGGCTCGGCCATATCCTGCTTTTTCGCATCGTCCGGATCACAGCCCCATCCATAAGGATACGGCAGACCATCCGTGACATTCAGACGCACCCCTACCGCCAGTCCAGTATGCTCCCGCACATCGCGCACAATATCGCGCAGCAGTCGCGTCCGATTCTCATAGCTGCCGCCGTAACGTCCCGGGCGATGATATGCGGCGAACAGTTCGTTGAGCAGATATCCATGGCAGGCTCGGATATCGACTGCGTCAAAGCCCGCCTGCTCTGCTAACTGGGCAGCGGCTACATAGTCCCCGCGCAGGCCGTCCAGTTCCTCGTCCGTAATGATACGGCTGTTTTCCTTGGGAATGAGCGGATTGGAAAACGCACAGATCGCCCGACGCTGCCCGTCCGGATTGCTGTATCGGCCGGAATGGGTGAGCTGTGCCACCACATAGGGGCAGCCGCTTTCATGAATGGTGTCCACCAACCCACGGAACCTATTAACATTATCTTTTGTGATCCAGAGCTGCTTCGCGCCAGATTTTCCCTCAAAATTGACGGATATCGACTCCATCCAGATCGTACCCGAGCCTCCCTGCGACAAACGCCGGTACCGCTCGACGACCTGCTCATTCGGACCGCCGTCCGCGTCCGCGTCAAACCCCTCGATCGGCTGAGCGAGCAGGCGGTTTTTTATCGTATGGGTGCCGCACTGCAGAGCCTCTCTCAGAATCGAAGTATCTTCCGCATAGGGAAGCCCGTGTTGAAGCACGGCGCAATCTGCTTTGAATTCCTCCGCATTTTTATAAGAAAATGGCCTGTGTTCCATTGTATTCCTCCCTTGTCCTGCACGCCGTATCATAATGGAAGAGCGGCTGGATGCCGACCGCCAGCCGCCCTGTTCTCTGCCGGAAGTATTCCTTCCGCAACGCGTGCGGTCAGTCCTCCTTTGCCGGATTGCACCGCAGATGGCAGATCTCGTAGGCATGGATGCATTCATCCACCGTCTTGGCCTGTTCGATCACCTTATTGGTTTCATCTTCCGCCCACTTTTCCGCTTTGCACATGGCGAGCAGCTCTTCCAGCATTTCGGCCTTGAACTTGACCGCGCCGTCCCGATCCATATGGACCAGCTCGCCGGGCTCGACCTCCATACCGGCTACTTCCACCTTGCCGTTGAGCTCATAGATCATGGACGGGGCTGTGGAGGCAATGGTTCCTGGGATCATCAGCTGCATGCCGTAGCCCTCCAGCTCCTCCACATCGCGGATCGCGCCGTCGCAGATGACATTCTTCACGCCAAGGATATTGCATACCCGTCCATACTGGCCGCCGAAGTTGCTGTCGGCCAGACGCATGGCCTCCGGCTCGTCCACTTGGATGACCAACGTGACCGGCTTGGGGCTTGCATCGATCAGGCGTAAGAGGTCGTATCGCGTCGGCGCGTCAAATTCCGGCACCGGCACCCCCACGCGCATAGTCACGACAAAACCACAACGCGCGCCGATCTTGGTATTTGTGCAGTGTAGGGATGCGTCGGTATAATATTTATCCATGCGCGAGGTATAGTAGTCCACTCTGCGGTGACCTTTTTCCAGGCAGGCCGCTACAAAGCCGCTCGGATACTGCTCCAGCTCCTTAGCGATCTCCGCCATACGCTCATTAGTCAACGGCTCCTTGTTTTCCGGTTCATATTGAAAGCGGATATTCTCCTGCAGCTTGGCGACCAATTCGTTCTCCTGTTCCTTTGTCATTGCCATTTTTATATGCTCCTTTTCCTGTATATCGTTGTGTTGCTGCGCCCTATCCCACAGGGTATCAGGCTTTATACTTTTCCACCGTATCCATATTCAGCTCAATGCCGAGCCCCGGTCCCTGCGGCACATAGACGAAACCGTCCGCCGCGATATCGATCTTCTCAGTCAGCAGCTCGTCGCGCAGCGGATACACGTTGCGGTCCATTTCAAACAGGCCTGCGTTCGGCAGCGAGGCCAGGAAGTGCAGGTTAGCCGCCAGGCTCACGCCCGATGAGAACACATGCGGGTTGCACGGCAGATTATGCGCCAGCGCAAGGTTAGCAATTCGGCGGCATTCCGTAATACCACCCGTCCAGACACAATCCGGCTGCACGATGTCGATCGCCCTCCGCTGGATGAATTCGCGGAATCGATAAAATCCGACCTCGGATTCATATCCTGCCACCGGCATATCAAGCGCGGCGGCAAGCTCCGCCGAACCGTCGATATTATCCAGATGAAGCGGCTCCTCCAACCAGTACACGCCCATTTCCTGTAACTTTTTCCCCATCTGTATTGCCGTAAAGGTGTTCCAGTTGTTATTAGCGTCCACCATGATGCGCGCGCCGTACTCCTTCGCCACGGCGCAGCAGGCCGCCACGCGCTCCAGATCCTCGTCCAAGGAATACCGGCACTCCTCGGTAAACGCCATGTTATGCAGCGGTGTCATCAGCACCTCCGGATTACGGCCGATCTTGATCTTCGCATACCGGAAGCCGCGTTCGAAATAGCTGCGGCATTCTGCGGCGATCGCCTGAGTATCCTTGCCACGCGAGTAGAAGCCCGAGCTGGCGTAGGGCGTCACCTTATCCGCGTAGCCGCCCAGCAGCTTATAAACCGGCAGCCCAGCCTTTTTGCCCAAAATATCCCACAGCGCGATGTCGATGCCACTCATCGCGGCGAAGATCAGCCCGCTCCTACCGTGCTGACGGGTCCGGTCAAACATACGCTGCCAGACGAGCTGGATATTGGTCGGATCCTGGTCCAGTACGATGGGCTTCAGCTCAGTCTCGATCACGATTTTTGTCGTTTCCGGAGGTCCGCCAAAGCAGGCCGACTCCCCAAGTCCAACAATCCCTTCATCCGTGTAGACCTGCACCAGCACAGCGGAACGGATCGAAAAAAAATTCTGCGCGTCCGCAATGCCGTTCTCGTACTGGTATTTCAGAATCGTTGCTTTTACATCTGTGATTTTCATGTCCTGCCTCCTGTCATGCAAAATATGCCGCAAGCTGCTCCAAGCCAGACTGGACGCTGGTCAGCACTGGCACACTGAGGCTGCCGCACTGCTCCGCAGCGTCCAGCATCGTTACCTGCGCGAACACCAGCACATCGTAAGCCGCTGCCGCCTCTTTTGCCTTTTCTACGATCAGTCGGTCGTGCTCCTGCTTATCCCCTGCGTTCAATGCGTCGCGCGCTCCATCCACCACGATCACATCAACGGTCACTTCGCACCCACAGTCTGCTGCAAAGGCCAGAGCTGCGGCCTTGGAAGTCCGCGCGGTCGGCGGGAACGTGATCAGCATGCCGATCCGCTCCCCACTTTGGACCGCTTGCTTGAGCATTGGGCCGTCGATCGTCAACATCGGGATGGATACTGCTTTCTGCGCCTCACGCACGGCAATTCCCAGCGTGGTGCATATACAGACGAATACTGCCGCGCCCTGCTCCTGTGCGATCGCGCCGTACTCCACTATCCGCTTGACGATGGATGGGGTCGGCAGCCCACCGTTGGCAATCACTTCGGGCAGCACGCCGTCCTCTAGGATCGTGATCAGCTCCGCATCTGGGTACCGCTCATGGAACGCCGCTTTCATCGGCGCGGGCGTCGCCAGAGTCGTATGGAAAAATGCCGCTTTTTTGGCCATGATCCCGCTCCCTCAGTCCGCTTTTTTCCGTGTGATGTGGATGCCCATGAATACTGTCGGCGCGAAAGACTGGAACTGATGCCACTGGTAACCGCCGTTCGCATCAAAAAGCACGTCATGGACGATGCCAGGCGCCATCTGCATCTCACGGAACTTGGTGTCGAAGTCCTTTTCATGAAACATCTGCATCGCACCTGCGCCGAGCAGCAGGCAGTGGTATTCGTCGATATCGCGCGGATGATTCTGATGCAGGCCAAGGTTATGCGGCTGGGCGATGCAGTTGCTATCGATATAGATCATACCGTCGTGGACGAATTCGCCCTCGGCATGGTAGAACGGCAAGCCCTTGAAGCGCTCTTCCGGACGCAGGGTGTACATCTGCGGCCACGCCTCGGCAAACTTGTCGAACACATTGGGATCCGCAGCCAACTCCTCATAGTTTTCCACAATAACCGCCTTGTCGATATGGGGGACGGTAGTGTGGCCGACAATCGTGCCTTTCATCGGCTGCAGCGGGATGCCCTCGAGCAGAATGTCCTCCTTCACGTCATAGGACAGGTTGATCAGGATCGCCATCATGCTGATCTCGTAGTTACTTTCGTCCTCGATGTACTTGACCTTCAGCATCGGTTCGCCGTATTTTAATTTCTGGATCATACTTTTCTAGTCCTTTCTGTATGTTTGTTATTTCTTGAACACATTGGTGAATTCCTTGAGCTTCATATCCGTGTTGCCCTCATCCTGGATCGCATTGATGCGGGTCACATACTCGGAAGCCAGCGGCCCCATCTCGACTGTTGCGATGTTATCCTGGATGTGCGCCAGCGCGCGGGCACCCAGCGTATGCGAGTGGATCTCTGGGAAAGACAGGACATAGCGCACCGCGAGCTGCACCATATTCAGCCCCAGCTCGTCCGACAAGTCGTACAGCTTGGAGAGCTTGCGCGCCTGCGAGACTACCTTTTCATCCTCCGACTGCAGGAAAGCCTCCAGCGCCGCACGGTCCTTATTGACCAGCCCCGGGTTGTTCTGCCCTAAGCAGCCGCCGACCAGCACGCCAACATCGTGCTCCTTTGCCGCCGGAATCAGTTCATCGAACATCCAGCGGTTGAGCAGGCTGATGCCCCCCGCGACCATGACCACGTCGAACCGACCGGTACGCGTCATCTTCGCCAGCGCGGAGCAGTCCCACGACGAGCCGCCGATATACTGGGTCAGCCCCTCCTTTTTAAGCTGCTCCAGCACCTCCATAATCACGCAGTCCGCCGTATCAAAGTTCGCCTTCCACTCGCGCTCAACCTCGTGCATAAGCAGGATGTCAAAATGGTCGACGCGCATCAGCCACATGGAATGCTTGATGGTGGCCATGATTTTTTTCGGATCCTGAAACGCCTCGATCGCGCGCTCCTTCATTCCTGCGAGGATGCCCTCGTGCAGATGCCCCACCTTGGCGCAAATAATCGGCTTATCATCCGGATGGCGCTGTAGCGCACGGCCTACGATCGCTTCGCTTTCGCCGCCGCCATAGCACTGTGCGGTATCGATCAGGTTCACGCCATGCGCGATTGCATAATCGATGATCGCGTCTGCCTCCTCGGGTGCCACGTCGAACATGCTGGTAAACTGGAAGCCACCCAGTCCTAGCGCGGATACCTCATAACCGGTTCTGCCCAAAGTACGTTTGATCATTTTTCTTCCTCCCGTTTTGTTATCTATAGAATATTTCATTTTAGAACACGTTGAACGTATCCGGATTATTACCCGAATAACCGGTCAGCGGCATCGCGTCGATCACCGCCATATCCTCTGCCGAAAGCACGAAGTCAAACACATTCGTATTGTCCTTGATGCGGGACGGCGTAACCGATTTCGGCAACGGGGCGACCCCGTGCTGTAGGCACCAGCGAACACAGACATGCGCCACAGTTTTTCCGTACTTTTCCGCGATCTGCTTGACGGTCTCGTTCTGGAACATCGCTCCGCTGCCCATCGGGCTCCACGCCTCGACCTGTATCCCGTTTTCCTTGCAGTAAGCAACCGTTTCCGCCTGCATATAGCCGGGGTGGAACTCGATTTGATCCACCATTGGCTTTACTCCGGTCTCCATCAGGGATTTGAGGTGGTGGGGCAGGAAGTTGGATACGCCGATCGCGCGCACTTTGCCCGCCCGATACAACTCGGTCAGGGCGCGCCAGCTTTCCAGGTTCATCTCGTCCCAGTTTTCACAGTTGCCCGCGTTCGCCGGCCAGTGAATCAGATACAGGTCAAAATAGTCCAAGCCGAAATCATGCAGCGACTTTTCGAACGCCTCCAGCGTCTTTTCGTACCCGCGGTGCGTTGTCCAGACCTTACTGGTCACAAACAGCTCCTCACGGCGCACGCCGGCTGATTCCATTCCCGACCGAATGCCCTCACCCACACTTTTTTCATTTCCATAAACCGCGGCGCCGTCAATATGTCGGTAGCCCGCTTCGATCGCTGCTTTTACGGCGCGAACTGCGGTCTCTCCATCCGGTGTCTGCCAAGTGCCGAAGCCTACGCAGGGCAGCTTGACGCCATTGTGTAAAACGAACGCATCCGTTAACTGTTTCATTCTTCTCACTCCATTTTGTCGTATTGGTTTCGTTATCCAACGGTGTCTGTGCGTCTCCCCTCCATTTCATTGTCAAGCAATTATTAAAACGATTCATTTTATTTTTACAAAGTGTTATATGGTATTTTTTATGATTATTTTCAAAAACATTGAATCGTTTTATTTTATAAATATGATGGTATACAGAGTATTCCGCACCATATCAGCTTATATTTTTTCCAAACTGCTTTTCCGCACCATCAGACGCGGACGGAAATAAAGGTTCTGAGGCTCCTCCGCCGGATACTTCAGTCTGGCAAGAATCATTCTGGCCGCCTCCTCGCCCATTTCGTCTTCGTGCATGCCAAACGAGGTAATGTCGAGAATCTTGGAAATTTTCAGATTATCCAAACCGGTCAGCGCAATATCCTCTGGAATTTTTCCGTTCAGGTCATGCACAGCTTCCCAGCATCCGATCGCCTGTTGATCGTTGGACGCACAAATCGCCGTCGGCCGGTCCTGCATCTGGAACAGGATGCGTCCTGAATTATATCCTCCACGCTCATTATAATCGTTCCACTGCACATATGTTTCAGGGCAGATAAGCCCGCACTCTTCCATAGCCGTCTGGAACCCTTCATAGCGCTGCCGATACACTTCCAACCCTTTGGGCCCCGCCAAATATCCGATCCGGCTGTGCCCCATCGAAGCGAGGTGCTTGACCGCGTCATGTATTCCCTGTTGAACATCGATGGAAATAGTATCGAACGGATACCCCTGGTTCGCCCACAGATGGTTGCACATACCACACAGCACGATCGGCGCCGGCGTTTGCAGAACGGCGTCCAACAGCTCCTGGTCATAGGAGAAGTGTACCATGAACAGGCCGTCCACAACACGCTCCTGCAACAACCGGACCGCTTGCAGTTCCTCGTTTAGTTTACCATTGGTATAGTACAGCAACATGGAGTAGCCTTGCTTTTTAACCGTTTCCTGCACGCCTTCTATCATACCGAAGTATATCTCATTGGACGTATCCGGCAATGCCAGCATGATCAAACCGGTTTTCGCGGTTTTCAAAATCCGCCCGGCGCGGTTAGGCACATAACCCAGCTCTTTTGCTGCGTCCAGTACCAGCTTCCGGGTGGAATCCTTAACATATCCCACCGAATTAAGCGCGTTGGATACCGTGCCAACTGACACACCAGCCAGACGGGCCACATCACTGATTGAGCTTTTACCCTGTCGGCGCGCTTTTCTGTTTTCCTTTTTGACGTTTTCTCTTGTCTCCGCCATATTGCCTCCAATTAATTGTTATTACAGACAAATCGTTTCCCTTTCTTTCATTGTAGCCTGATTTCTACTATATTGCAATTGTGTAATTTGCCCGCACAAACCTGAATCGTTTTTTGTTGAAACGTTTTAATCACATTTTGATTATACACCTCGCGCATTTTTTTGCAATATCGTTTCTGTACATATTTCCTTGCATTTTTTCGGATGTTTTTTACAAAAATTCGAATTTTTCAAAAATAGGTCTTGATTTTTCCGTATGGTTTCGTATTCTTAAATTAAGACCGCTCCTTATCGCTTTTTTCATGAAACGTTTTAATATCCAAATCATTCAATACAGTTTAGCACATACAAACTACTTGCATCATGATTATCTCTACAACACAAGGAGAAGCGTTTATGGACGATTTAACCGCATTGCAAAAGCGTTCTTTCGAGCTTCGAAAGGATATCGTTGAGCTGATCCGTACCGGAAAGGCCGGTCATATTGGCGGCGATATGAGCGTTCTGGAAATTTTGATGACGCTCTATCTGCGCAGGATGCGCATCACACCGCAAACCGCTGCCTCCCCGGACCGTGACCGCTTTATTCTCAGCAAAGGGCACTCCGTAGAGGCCTATCTGACTGTTCTTGCCGCTGCCGGCTTTCTGGACATTGCTGAGGCGACAGAAAAGTTCTCTCAATTTGGTTCCCCCTACATCGGTCACCCTAACAACAAGCTTCCGGCGATTGAAATGAATACAGGCTCGCTCGGGCATGGATTGCCAGTGGCCGTCGGCATGGCTCTTGCCGCCAAAATGGACGGCAAAGACTACCGCGCCTATGTTGTGATGGGCGACGGCGAGCTGGCGGAGGGCTCGGTCTGGGAGGGTGCGATGTCAGCCGCACACTACCGGCTCGACAATTTGTGCGCGGTCGTGGACCGCAACCGTCTGCAAATCTCCGGCAGTACAGAAGACGTCATGGCGCTCGACGATTTGCATGCACGCTTCCGGTCTTTCGGCTGGCATGTGATCGATGTAGCCGATGGCAACAGCGTAGCCCAGTTGGATGCCGCTTTCGCGCAGGCGGAATGGCATAAGGGCCAGCCCAGCGTCCTGATCGCGAACACCGTCAAAGGCTGCGGCTCCGCCATCATGGAAAACAAGGCCGGCTGGCACCACAAAGTGCCCAACGATGAGGAATACCAGCAGATCTTGCAAGATCTCGCGGCAAGAAAGGAGGCCGTACAATGAATACGATTGCGAACCGTCAGGTCATTTGCGACACTTTGATACAGGCAGCGCAGTCCGATAATGATATTGTCGTCCTGTGTAGCGATTCCCGCGGCTCCGCATCGCTCGCCCCCTTTGCACAGGCTTATCCAGCGCAGTTTATCGAAACAGGTATCGCGGAGCAGGATCTGGTCGGCATTGCCGCCGGCCTTGCAAGCTGCGGCAAAAAGCCGTTTGCCGCCTCCCCTGCTTCGTTCCTTTCGACGCGCAGCTACGAGCAGATTAAGATCGACGTGGCCTATTCTTCCACCAATGTCAAGCTGATCGGCATTTCCGGCGGCATCAGCTACGGCGCGTTGGGTATGAGCCACCATTCGCTGCAGGACATCGCCGCCCTATCCGCGATCCCCCATATGCGCGTCTATCTGCCGAGTGACCGTTTCCAGACTGCAAAGCTGATGAAGGCGCTTTTGCAGGATGACAAAGGCGCCTATATCCGCGTGGGCCGCAATCCGGTAACGGATGTATATGAAGAAAACAACATCCCGTTCGAAATGGACCGCGCGACCAAAATCGGCGCAGGGGAAGACGTACTGATCGTTGCCTGCGGCGAAATGGTGCGGCCCGCCGTTGACGCCGCTGCACTTCTGCAGTCCAAGGGCATCGCGTGTACCGTACTGGATATGTATTGTCTCAAGCCACTGGACAAGCAGAGCATTATAGAAAATGCGCGGGAAACAAGGCTGGTCGTCACAGTGGAGGAACACGCACCCACCGGCGGGCTTGGTTCGATGGTCAGCCAGGTCCTGTCTGCCCACTACCCGAAAAAGGTAGTAAACCTGTCCCTTCCCGACGAGCCGGTCATCGCCGGCACTTCCAAAGATGTGTTCGCTTATTACGGCCTTCATGCCGAAGGAATCGCCGCCTCTGTAGAACAGAACCTGTAGGAGGGCGTCGCAATGAATATGCGTTACGTCCTTTCCGTTGACCAAAGTACGCAGGGTACCAAAGCCTTGCTATTCGACCAAGCTGGGCGCCTGCTTCACCGCAGTGACCTGACGCACCAACAGGTCATTGACGCGCACGGCTGGGTATCCCACGACCTTGAAGAGATCTATCAAAACCTGATCCGCTGTGTCCAGGCCGTTGTTCAGCAAGCCGGTATCCGCAAAAGTGATATCGTCTGTCTTGGTATCAGCAACCAACGTGAAACCGCTGCCGCGTGGAACCGTGAGACTGGCAAGCCGATATGCGGCGCCGTGGTCTGGCAATGCTCACGCAGCAACGCGATCTGTGAGCGCATCGCCACAGCCGCGTCCACGAAGCAGATCCAGCGCCGTACCGGCATCCCGCTTTCACCCTATTTCCCCGCTTCCAAGTTCACATGGATACGGGAAAATGTAGCCGAAGCAGCATTGCTCGCACAGCAGCACGCGCTGTGCCTGGGTACGGTAGATACCTGGCTGATCTACCGGCTGACGCAGGGCGCGAGCTATAAGACCGACTACTCCAACGCTTCGCGGACGCAGTTGTTCAACATTTCCACCCTGCAATGGGATCCTGACATCTGCCGCATGTTCGGTCTGGAGCCGGCAGAGCTGGCAACGGTCTGCGATTCTGATTCAGTTTTCGGTTTTACCGATTTGGAGGGCTTCCTGCCCGCCCCTATCCCCATCTGCGGCGTGCTGGGCGATTCCCACGGCGCGCTGTTCGGGCAGGGCTGTCTGCGCAGCGGAGAACTCAAGGTGACCTACGGCACGGGGTCTTCCGTAATGATGAATATCGGTTCTACCCCCAAATACAGCATGCACGGCCTGGTCACCTCGCTGGCCTGGCGCAGAAACGGCCAGACCCAATATGTCATGGAGGGCAACATCAATTACACCGGCGCGGTTATCACCTGGCTGCAGGAGCTTGGCCTGATTGCTTCGCCGCCGGAATCCGAGCAGCTTGCCCGACAGGCACACGCGGCAGACACGACTTATCTGGTCCCCGCCTTTACCGGACTTGGCGCCCCCTACTGGGACGGGGAAGCACAGGCAGCCCTATACGGCCTGACCCGACAGACCGGCCGAGCAGAAATCGTCAAAGCCGGCCTAGAAAGCATTGCTTACCAAATTTCAGACGTACTCCGCACCATCGAGCAGGACATCGGGATTCCCGTGCGTGAAGTATTGGCAGACGGTGGCGCAACCAAAAATGCCTATCTCATGCAGTTCCAGAGTGATATCAGCGGCACCCCCGTCCATGTTACGGATGCGGAAGAGCTGTCCGGTATCGGCGCGGCTTATATGGCGGGGCTTTCTTTCGGTATATATGATCCATCTGTCTTTTCCATCATCCAACGTACACCATACACACCGCAAATGGACGATCAGACCCGCTTGGCAAAACACGCCGGCTGGGAAGACGCAGTCCGCCGGACGCTGCGGCGTCAAGCGTGACCTAAACAGTTTATGTTGCCTTTCCCCCCTGTTTTCGGAGGTGGTGCTTTTACAAAAATTTCCCGCATCGTGTGCCGCAGTTATTTCATCACGCATCGAACATCCCCTGTGGCAACCGATCCGGCTGGTGCTTCTTCCTATCATGCATGGTAACACACAAAAAAGAAATAAGAAAAGAGAGGTAAATTATTATGAAACGAATCGTAGCTTCCTTGTTAAGTGCAACGATGATCCTGGGCCTTGGCGCCTGTAGCTCGAGTGGTTCGGATGCAAACAGTCAGGCCGGGGGTACTGTTGAGTTAACGCTTGACAGCGGCCTGACGCCGACCCATATTATCAACAAATGTGGCGAAGCGCTGGTAGATCTGGTAAACGAAAAGACCAACGGTGAGGTGCAGATCACCTTTTATCCCGCTGATACGCTTGGCAATTCCTCTGAGCGCGTAGCTATGTTGATGGGCGGTGAAACCGATATTTCGATGCAGGCACTGAGCGCATTCGACAGCTATAACCCACGCCAGGGCGTAGTCAATGCATTCTTCATGTTCAATGATTGGGATCACTACCAGAAGTACATGGAGTCCGATATCTATGGCGAGGTAATGTCCGGCCTCGAGGAGGCAACCGGCGCCACTGTACTCGGAGAAGTCTACTACAACCGCCGTCATATCGTCTCTAAAAAACCGGTTCAATCTCTGGCTGACCTGAAAGGGCTGAAGTTCCGCGTTCCAAACGAACCCATGCCAATCGCCTCTATTGAAGCGCTTGGCGCGTCCCCCACACCGATGGCAGGCAACGAGGTTTATATGGCGCTGCAGAACGGTACCATCGATGCAACCGAAAACGGCGCGGAACAGATTGTTGCACAGGCATTTTATGAGGTAGCGCCTTATATGACCTTTACTGCCCATCAGTATCAGACTCAGCTGTTTGTTTTGAGCGACGCTGGACGCCAGAAGCTTTCCGACGAACAATTTGAACTGCTCTGCGAGGCGGTCGATGAGGTTACTGCGGAATATAATACGCTTATCCAGGAATCCGAGGCAGAATATGAAGAGCAGCTCCGCAGCCAGATCAGCTGCTACGACATCGACACCTCCGAATTCCGCACAGCCTGCGAGGCAATGTACGACCAGCATGACGACGAATGGGGCGACGGTACCTGGGAGGCCATCCGCGCGCTTGCAGAATAACGCATATTTCCCACACATAAAGGAGGGATTGATTTGATTAAAAAGCTTGCGCGTTATTATACTGCCTTTGAGACATGGTTTTTGACCGTCTTATTTATGGGCGCGTTCGTCGTTGTTGCCATACAATCGGTTAGCCGCTATCTGTTCAACAGCCCAATTATTTGGACAGACGAGGTATCCACCATGCTGCAAATGTTCATGGCCTTCCTAGGGATTGGCTATGGTATACGGACTAAAAGTCATATCCGCATTGATGGAATATTTGTTTTCCTGCCTAAAAACGCACAGCGTATTTTATCGCTGATTTTCGATATTGCATTCATACTGCTTTGTATCGTTTTAATCCAGGACGGTATCAAGTATTCGATGAGCGAATGGAACGTTTCTTTTGGTACCTTTGCACTGGATCGCGGCAAAGCGTTCCTGGCTGTTCCCATCGGCTATGGACTTGCACTGCTTTACAGCGCGCTCAGTTGCATCGACTCTGTACGTGAGCTGTGTCACAAAGAACCTTGGTTCCGCTTCGGAGAAGGCGAGCAATCAGTTACTGATCTGGAAGACGAGGAGGCGAACTGAACAAATGGATTTCCTATGGTTGTTTGTATTTCTAATCGCCTTTATGGCACTGGGCGTTCCTGTGGCTATTTCGATGCTGATGGCTTCATTTATCTATATGCAGATGTTCGACATCAGCTTTTATAGCGCTGTTATTCAGTCTGTTGCAGCTCCCATGTCCCAAACGTTGCTTGCGGTAGGCTTCTTTATCCTGGCAGGCAACCTGATGAACCTGGGCGGTGTCACGCGGCGTATCTTCACTTTCGCGCAGGACGTTGTCGGCTGGATTCCCGGAGGCCTAGGACATGCCAATGTGCTCGCCAGTGTCATATTCGCGGGCATGAGCGGTTCTGCCACTGCCGACGCAGCCGGACTTGGAAAAATCGAGGTCAAAGCAATGACCCAAAACGGCTACGACAAGGAGTTTTCTGCCGCTATCACCGGAGCCTCCTCTGTGTTGGGGCCAATTATCCCACCCAGCGTGCCGATGATTCTGATGGCTACCCTCACCGGTGTTTCTACCGGACGGTTGTTTGCTGCAGGGATTCTTCCTGGTATTACCTGCGCGCTGATACTGATGATCATCGTATTTCTGCTGGCTCTGAAAAACGGCTATCCTCGGACGCCGTTCCCCACCGCACGCCTTTTCTGGGTTGACTTGAAAATGGCTTTTCTTCCCATGATGACCCCTGTCCTGATGCGTTTGAGCATTTACAGCGGTGTCTTTACCCCCTCGGAAGTTGCAGTCTTTGCAGGCATGTATGCGATCTGCCTGGGTCTTATCACCCACGAGCTTCCCCTGCGTCAGATACCACATATTTTCCGCGAATCCGCGCAGCTCCTCTGCAATATCCTGTTTATCGTTGTCGCTGCCAAGGTGTTCGGGTACGTCCTTACCCTTGAGCGTGTGCCGAATATCATTACGGAAATGATGATGAGCTTTGTTTCTTCGCCGACCGGCTGCATGATCGTCATTGTCATCATCATGCTGATCGTAGGCTGCATTATGGATGGTACCGCGGCAATTTTTATTGTTGCACCAATCCTGTATCCGGTAGCAACCTCCTTTGGTATCGATCCAATTCATTTCTGTATGGTATTCGTATTCACGCTAATGGTTGGCGTTGTAACCCCCCATTCGGCATGGTACTGTTCATTCTTCAGAAGGTGGCCAAGGTCGATTTCGGCAAGCTATGTAAGGCCATGATTCCGTTTTTTGCTGGTCTTGGCATTGTCATCCTGTTACTGGCGTTTGTACCGCAGCTCTCTACCCTGATGCCTGCAATCATGTACGGATAAAATGCATATACGGAAAACGGCAGCACCCTAATCCGCTGCTGTTTTCCGTTCTACCTGCGCAAAATAAATTTTTCGTCCAATATTGAAACGTTTTAATATAAAATTATCACGAGGTGAAACAAACAGATATGAAGTTACCCATCCATAACATTAATGAAATGAAAATCAGCGGCGTTTCCATACAGCTTAATCCGCAGGAGAACGAATACAAGGAGCGCTATTTCCAGTGGACGCCCTACAATCTGAAAACCTCTTTTAACGGACAGGAAATCATCTCCGGCCGACTAATCGGCTGGCATCATGCACCAGTATTCACGGAAGTAGAAACACATGGCAGCGATGAAATGTTTTTCTTCACCCACGGTGAATGTATTATGATCTTCTGCGATCTGAAAAATGGTATTCCTGCACTGGAAACCGTACAGCTTGCCCGTATCCCTGCTGGGACCCAGGTGCTAGTTCATGCGGGCAAAGCTCACTTTGTCCCTGTAGCCACGGGTGATTATTTTGAAGCTGTACTGTATGCCCCTGTGCAGGATTCCCCGCGAGCCAGTCTTGCAGAACCCATAGAGGGTATTGTATAATCTATTCCTTTTCGAGAGGTCTGACCATATGAGAAAAAATATTATTCAACAGGTCGAACTGCATAAACTGATCGCGATCGTCCGCGGCATTCCGCACGATCAATGCATGCCGCTTGCGCAGGCGCTTTACGACGGCGGCATCCGCCTGCTTGAGATCCCTTTCAACCAACAGGAGCCGGACTCTTTCCTACAGACCGCGCGGACTATTTCCGACCTTTCCAACGCATTTAGCGGAAAGCTACTCATCGGTGCGGGCACAGTCGTCAGCACAGAACTGGTGCGCCTTGCCGCTGACGCAGGCGCACAATATATCATTTCCCCCGATACCAAAGAGTCGGTTATCGCGGAGACTCGCGAGCGCGGACTGGTATCCATGCCCGGCGCGATGACACCTACCGAGATCACACTGGCGCACCAGTCCGGTGCGGACTTTGTCAAGCTGTTCCCCGCCGGCGCGCTGAGTGTGGATTACTTCAAAGCGGTCTTTGCGCCGCTGGGACATATCAAGTATTTGGCGGTCGGCGGTATCAACACCGAAAACATCCCCGCGTTTCTCAAGGCCGGCTGCTGCGGCTTCGGCATCGGCGGTAATCTTGTCAACAAAACGTGGGCAGCTGAAGGCGCTTTCGACCGGATCACCGCAGTCGCGCAGGACTTTTGCTGCGCAGTAAGGAGTTAAACCATGCCCAAGATCATTACCTTTGGCGAAATCATGATGCGCCTGAATCCGGAGGGATACCGCCGGATTGTACAGGCCGATCGTTTTGAGACCAGCTATGCCGGCGGCGAGGCGAATGTTGCCGTTTCCTTGGTACAGTACGGGATGGACACCGCCTTTGTTTCTAAGGTTCCTGCCCATGAGATCGGGCAGGCCGCAGTCAACGCGCTGCGCCGGTACGGGGTGGATACCGCGTATATGCTGCGCGGCGGACCGCGCCTTGGCACCTATTATGTGGAGAAAGGCGCTTCCCAGCGTCCGTCCAAAGTCATCTATGACCGCGCGGGTTCATCTATTGCGCTGGCAAAATCTGCGGAGTTCGATTGGCCAACAATCTTCAATGGAGCAGACTGGTTCCATTTTACCGGTATCACGCCGGCACTCAGCGAAACGCTTCCGGTCATTTGTCTGGAAGCGGTCCAGGCTGCGAAAAGTGCTGGCCTTACCGTCAGCTGTGATCTGAATTACCGCAACAAGCTTTGGAGCCGCGAAGAGGCGCGGACGGTCATGGAAACGCTGATGCCGTACGTCGACATATGCATTGCTAACGAGGAGGATGCGGCCGATGTATTTGGCATCCACGCAGAAAATACAGATGTCGACAGCGGCAAACTGTCGCATGAGGGCTATATCAGCGTAGCCAGGCAGCTCAGCGAGCGATTTAAATGCAGGGCGGTCGCCATTACGCTTCGCGGAAGCATCTCAGCCAGCGAAAACAACTGGGCAGCGATGCTGTATAACGGCAAACAGGCTTTCTTTTTCACAGCAGTACCGCGTCCATATCGTCGATCGGGTCGGCGGCGGCGACAGCTTTGGCGGTGCGCTGATTTACGCTCTGCTCTCGCAGTACGACAACCAAAAGGCGATTGACTTCGCGGCGGCCGCCTCCTGCCTCAAGCATTCTATCGAGCAGGACTTCAACCTGGTCAGTGTGGCAGAAGTCGAGTCGCTCGCAACTGGAAATACCTCTGGCAGGGTACAGCGCTAGGCACATGCACCCCCATATCTTTTAAAAACAAACGGCAAGACAATGCGTCTTGCCGTTTGCTTCTGCTTTCCTATATTTTCGCAAACCGATCGCGAGGTGATCTCATGATCAGCCTTATGCTGGCGAAAAAAATCTTATCCCTTTTTATTATCATGTTCATGGGCGTAGTTTTGGTAAAAAGCAAACTTGTTACACCCGAAAACAGCAAATGTCTTTCCGTCATATCGCTGTATGTCATCACACCATGCGTGATTCTCTCCGCTTTTCAAGTCGACTATACGCCGGATATTCAAAGCGGCTTTATCCTTGCCCTGATCGCTGCTGTTCTGGTTCATATCGTCCTGCTGCTTGTGACCAAAGCCTGCGGACATCTTTTCCATTTGACCGCGCTGGAGCGCGCGACGACGATCTATTCCAATGCGGGCAGTCTGATTATTCCCATTGTATCCTCTGTCCTCGGAATAGAATGGGTCATCTACACCACCCCCTTTGTCGCGGTGCAGCTTTCTTTGATCTGGAGCCACGGAAAAATGCTGTTATCCGGTGATACGCATATCGAATGGCAGAAGATCTTCAAAAACATCAATATGGTGTTTATTTTTATCGGTATCTTCCTTTTTATCGCAGGGATCCGTTTCTCGCCCGTGCTGCAGGAAGCCATCGTGTCTACGGGAGATATGACCGGCCCGTTGGCCATGCTCGTAACGGGTATCCTGATCGGCTCCATGGACTGGCGCAGGGTTCGCTCCTACCGCCGGCTATGGCTGGTCGCGCTGCTGCGCTTGATCGTGTCCCCCCTCCTGATCATTGCCGTTTTCTATTTTTCCCGACTCGCCGCCCTCGCGCCGGAAGGCGCACGCATCCTGTTCATCACGTTGCTTGCCGCCAGCACGCCCTCTTCGGCCGGCCTAACGCAGATGGCGATGATCTATGGCGACGATCCGGCCTATGCCAGCACGATCAATGCAGTCACCACTATGCTATGCATCGCCACTATGCCTGCGATCATCGGCTTGTATAGTATGATTTTCGGCATATAGCTGTTGTGCTTCCGATCACACCTAAATGTTTATTTTGAAGTATAGCGTGAATTTTATCCCACGCTATACCTTTGTTTTGGGGCATATCCATTCAGAAGCAACTCGTATCTTTTCGTAGATCCCGTGATGATCACCATTAGGGGGACAGCCCCGTACAACGCCCTTTCGCTTAGATCAAAGACGTTTTTGACGGTATATCCCCTCAAAATCTCCTATTATCTTTAATTTGTTGAAATTATCTCAACTTATTTTCCCATTTAGAACACATGACCCTCATTTTTTCTTCCCTGTGTTGCCGGCATGCCACTCATCTCAACACGTCCAGTCCATCAGAGTCAATTCTGTAGCAGCCTTTTCAGCGATCAGCGCCTTTACCCCTGTAATCGTAGGCAGGCTTGGTATTGTATCCATAAAGGTGTCCATGATCATAGTCGCATGACTGGCAAGCGCCAGCACCTGATGTCGTCATGAAGAATTTTTTCAGGTAATACCTGTATTTTTGTAATTTCCCGACAGTCCTGAGTAATTATGCCGCATACTGCCTGGCATTTTTCTTCAATCGTACAAAAAGTTGGCCATTGCAAAGCAAAACTTGGCGCGTCTTTTCCCCATATGGTTGCGGTCAGTTTAATTGCATCTCGTAGTTGCTCCTGATCATACCGTAAGGCAGAAAAATCCATACTTGGTTACAACCACTCAACATAAATTTTATTTATGGCATATTAAGCGTTTGTTGGGTTTCCATCCATCATTCCCAACAGCACCTCATTTGTTTTTCTGACACCAAAAAGGCATTCTACTCTTCAGCCAACATTTTCCCTTTCATAGTGTTACACTCTATCAATATTATATAACCTTAACCACTTACTGATTAGCTAAAATAATATAAAATTCGCGAACTTCTTATCTACTCGTCTTTATTCAAAACAGCATATTCTCTACGGCGATTATTCTGACGTGCTGAACGCCGAGCAGCTTGCCGCACTGCTTGTCATCTCGCGCGCGAGTGCGTATCAGCTGATGAACCGCACGGACTTCCCCAGGCTCTACATCGGCAAGCGCAAATTGGCGCCCAAGGACAAAGTCCTTGCATGGATAGACCAGCAGACCATGACACGACCACACAAACAGAATTCAACGTTTTCCGAACTTTTGGCGGATTTTCGATCCCGCGGTTTTGTTTCCAGGTCCAGCGGTAATTTGGCCGAAAGCACACCTTTCTTCCCATAAACCGAAAGCGCCGAAAAGGTGTACTTTGGAGATCCGGAAAAATTTGGCGGTAATTCTGAAATCAATTGAAACAGCACACTTTATTGCTTCAAGTCTTCGGAAAAACACTGAAATCAACAGATACGTCGTTCTGCACGGTTCCTCATTACCGAGCTGCTGGCTACGCAAGTGGGGCGGTACTGTTCCGAGGCATTTCCAACAAAAACAGCTGAAAGGCGGAGAAGCAAATGACCGATCCCTCAAAGGTGGCTTTTGAGTCCGCCTGCACAAGCTGAATGAATTATCTGAGCGGCTTGCGGTAGGCTGGCAGGATGACGCCTACCTGTACCGCCTTACTAACGCTGCACAGGATACTGCAATCGCCGCACGCGAAGTCCTATGCAGAAGCCCGCGAAAAAGATATCCTGTGCAGCAGGATATCTTTTTCGCGGGCATGGGTGGGGAGAAGCATGGCAGAGAGCAGGTCTGCGGTGCTTCCGGATGGGTATGCGCTGGAGGTCAGAGAAGACGGCTCGGTGGCGATCCGGCTTCCGCTGCGGCTGTCCAAGCGGAGCAACGACAGCGCGTTCGTATACGCGCCGCTGGATACGCTCCTTGCCCAGCACGCATCCGCCCTGCCCAGATTCAAGGAATGTACGATAAAATTCCTCCACTGTTACGCCTCATCGCATCATCCCGCGGATGTGCGCGACCATGATAATCTGGAGACACGCGCCGTGCTCAATGTCATCGAGCGGTACCTGCTCACCAGTGACAGCGGTATCTACTGCTCCAACATCCAGACAAGCTGCTGGGCGGAACAAGACCAGACCATCATCGTTATCCGCCCCTACAAGATACCGGTCTGCAATATAGGAGATGGCCGCCATGCGCATCTTTAGGAACAGTACCGCAGCCTACCTGCTGCTCATCAGCGCGCGCTATGGGCAGCTGCCGTACCGTGCGCTGCGCTTCCTCTCCCTGCCCTACGAAACCGCAAAGAATGCATTCCAGAAGCTGTGCCGCGCTGGGTATCTCGAAGTCGTCAAGGCGCCGGGGCATAAGAGCTTTTTTCTCACGGACAGCGGCTACGAGGCGTATTTCCAGACTATGATGAAGGACGACGATTCGCTGGAATGGGATGACTGGGAGAAATTTTCGGACAAGCCGGAATTTACCCGCAATATTCAGAAAGCCATCCGGCTCAGCCGTATCAATGAAGCGCAGCTATTCTTCTTTTTCCTCGGGCTGGCGCCGTACCAGACCTCGCTGGAAGTCAAACATGAAATGGAGAAAAAGGCTGCCCGCAGCTCGGATAGCCTCAAATATTCCCGTTTTGTCGGCATTACCTGGCGCGGTCAGCAGTCATCGCTGGTCTACCATTTCAGCAGCGGCAACCAGCGGCTCAACACGAACGGCGAGCGGAATGCCGCGGCACTGTTCAGCGACTACAGGCACCCATGCGGCAAGTTTATCCTGACCGAAACGGAAAAAGGCATCGTGGACATTTTGGAATACTCCCTATGGACGCTGAACAAGAGCAGCCGTGAACTCCGGCACATGCAGCTCAACTACCATATCACCTACGAGGACAACACGATCCTTCTTCCGCTGACCAAAGACGCAGGGGATTTTATACGGGCTTTCCAACATACGGACTGGCCGCAGACCGTACAGCGCCTGGAGGAGGACGCGCGACCCAAAGAGGGGATATTTCTGTCCACGCTCGACGGCACATGGATGGATGTGCTAGCCTACTTATCCGAGGAGCATACACCCGATATGCCTGTGACGTTCGCGGTCTGGGCTATCCAGCTCCCAATCCTGCGGGAGCTGACAAGACGCGGCTTACTGCCGGACGGCTGGCAGGTCGTTTCCTATCAGGCAGGGGATTTCTGCCGCGGAATACCGCCGTTCTGACATAGCAGGACTGTTCGCATATATGCAAACAGTTCTGATCAGACAGGCAGATAGAACCACTACGCATCCAGCATGGAATATGCTATACTGTTCATAGCAACGGGATCCATGTGCCACAGAAAGGAGGTCATCGTGGCACAAGTCAAAAAGACCCGCAACGCCGCGGGCAACGGAAATATCCGAAAGCAGAAAGATGGGACATGGGAAGGCCGGTACACCGCAGGCGCCGATCCCAAAACCGGCAGGCAGATCCGCCACTCTATTTATGGGAAAACACAAAAGGAAGTACGGGAGCAGCTCCGGCAGATCACGACCGATGTAGATACTGGGGCTTATGTCGCGCCATGCGCGATGAAGTTTTCCGAATGGCTGGATATCTGGCTGGAGGAGTACCTCACCGGCCGCTCGCCGCTGACGGTCAGCTCCTATGAAAGCTATGCACGCAACCATATCAAACCCGCATTGGGAGCGATCCGCTTAGACCATATCACGCCAGTCCACAATTCAAAAATTTATCAACGCACTTACAAAAACCGCTTTATCCCCAAAGACTGTTAAAAACATCCACGGGATTATGCATCGGTGCTTACAGCAGGCTGTGCTGATAGGCTATCTGCGAAATAACCCTGCTGATGTCTGTAATCTCCCCAAGATCCCCAAATCGCACATACAGCCGCTGTCGGATGAACAAATCGCTGCAATGATCCATCAGCTGCAAAGTTATCCATCCCCCTATACCACGTTGTATTTTGTCACTTTGTTTACCGGTATGCGGCAAGGCGAGGCTTTGGGTCTGAGCTGGATGGATATCGATTTTAACCGAAGCACGATACACGTTCGCTGGCAGCTTCGTAAGCTCCGCAAAAAGGGAGCAGGCTACGAGTTCGCCGTGCCTAAAGACAATGACAGCCGACTGATCCGTCCAGCCGATGCAGGAAGCACTGTGCAGAACGGAAACGGCAGCAGTTGGCCGCAGGTCCGCTGTGGAACAACTCCGAAGACCTCGTTTTTACCAACGAATTCGGGAAACATCTGGCACATATCACCGTGTATAAAAAATTCAAGGTATTAGCAGCCGATCTCGGTTTTCCCGCATGCCGCTTCCATGATCTGAGACACACCTACGCGGTCGTCTCCCTGGAAAACGGCGACGATATCAAGACCGTTCAGGAAAATCTCGGCCACGCCACCGCAGCGTTTACCCTTGACGTCTACGGCCATGTGACCGACCGGATGCGCAAGGAAAGCTCGGACCGCATGGAGAAATTCATCCATCAGGTGTCCACCCTGTAAAATCCTCTTAGGGGTATGGATAGGGGTGGGGAAATTTATATCCGCCAAAAAAGTTTTGAATCCTTCATACAAAAATAAAAATCGCACTTTTCATTCTCAGAAAAGTGCGAAATTTTGGCGGAGAAGGTGGGATTCGAACCCACGTGACGTTTTACCGTCAACTCGATTTCGAGTCGAGCTCGTTATGACCACTTCGATACTTCTCCATTTTGCGCCTGTCCTACAGGCGCTTAATTATTTTACCATATGCTGCGCTGAAACACAAGGCTTTTTTCATTTTCCATCCGGATTTTTATTTTACCAAGAAGGCGTCCGGCAGATAGCGGCCCTCCGGATTCTTGGAAAGTGTGGTCGGGCTGGTGATTTCCCGTCCGTCGTACACCATAACCGAGGACGAGCCTCCGTCCAGCATGGAGGCTTGGTATGCGCCATAGCTCTCCATGATCTCGCCGCAGCGCTCGATCGAAATGCCAAACGAGTGGAACTGCCGCCCGTCCACGACCAGCATAATCACAGTGCCGTCCTCTGCCTGTCCGATCGCAGTACGCGGCTGCTCTTCATTCAGCCCCGTACCCGCGACCAGGTTTTCCCCATTAATGATAAGCGCCGGATGGAATTCGACCGCATCCCGCAGATTGGAGGTATCGCTGAACGCGCCGACCTGCAAATGGTCGTTTTCATCGAAGCCGATGATCTTCCAGCCGTCTCCGACCGCGCTCTGCAGTTTCCTGCCCTCGCTTTTCAGGAACCCATATGGCAGCCCGCCTGTACCGTTCCCCTCATAATCGGCAAAGCCGGATGCGTTGATGCCGAGTATAGCGTCATACGCGCGCGTTATGTCCGACACATAGGAGCCATATTCAAACAAGCCCTCGCAGGTGCCGACAATCACACGCTCCGGCTGCTTGCACAGCGCCAGCTTACCCGCATACTCCATACCGAGCGCGTCCTCGCCGACCACCTCCGCGATCAGGATACCGTATTCCACGTTGATCGCTAACACCGTATCCCCCTGCTTAGTCGTTATGCCGGTATGATAATCCCTTTTGTCCGCTTCGCCGATCAGGTCAATATCAATATGGTCGTATCCGTTGGCTATGTACTCCGGATTGTCCTGAAGGAATTGCTCAAAGCTGTCCCTGTCCAGTTCGGAAAAGGTCTGGTAAAAACGCTCCTTGGGGGTGGATGCCGTCGCCGTATGATTTCCACTGTCTCCCCAGGCGCTTTCCGCGCCCTCCTGCTTCTGGTTCAGCAGATAGCGTTTCACCATGACCTCCTCGATAATATCGTGTGGGATAAACCAGGTGGCCAGCCACTGATGCGTCATCGTCCCCATTGCGGTCTCGATATACCACTCTCGCCAGCGTGTTACAAATGCATTGGGCGTATACAGCAAAAAGGGGTAGACCACGGTCAGGCATATCATAAAAAAACAGGTTAGCCCTAAGGCAAAGCGGTGTCTGGCGCCGTTCATGGTCTGTTTTCTCCCCTTTTACGCTTTTTCTATTTCCCGCTGCGGCGGCGCGGGCTGTGGCGGCGCGCCGTTGCGCTTTTCTTCTCCTGCGGCTGCGCCGCAGGAGATTTTTCCGCCTTCTGTCCGCGGGCCGACAGCGCGGCCTCCACCTTTTTGCGGATACGTTCCGCCGCCTCCGCGCTCAGCGCATAGGCGCGGGACGGGGTATGCGCGTCCACCCGCGGTTCATTTTTTTCAAACCGCGCGTATGGGTCGTTTCTCCGTCCACGTCCGCGGGATACGGATGCGGCGGCGGTGCGCCGCGCGCGCGGTGCGGCCGCTTTCGCGCGCTGCTCCAGCTGCAGCTCCGCCGCTTTTTCCCTACGCGGCGCACGCTTGGCAGGCGCGGCTTTGCGCGCCTTCTGCTTCTCGGCCTTCTCCCGCTCCGCTTCAGCCGCTACCGCCTCTGCGGGGGCATTTTCCGAAACCAGCTTGCGGCGGGTGCGGGTATTCGTCGTTTTGCGCTGGCCGCTCTCCCGCTCTGCGGAGGCCGCTGGCTTTTCCTCATGCGGGATCTCGCCCGCGACCGGTATCTTTTTCCCGATCAGCTTTTCGATATCCGCAAGATACGGCCGCTCGCTCCGGTCACAGAACGAAACCGCCGTCCCCTCCTGTCCGGCGCGGCCCGTGCGGCCAATGCGGTGGACATACGTTTCCGGAATATTGGGCAGCTCGAAATTGATCACAAGCGGCAGCTCGTTGATATCGATGCCACGCGCCGCAATATCGGTCGCGACCAGCACCGCAATCTTGCAGGCCTTGAAATCCGCCAGCGCGGTCTGGCGCTGGTTCTGCGATTTATCGCCGTGGATCGCCTTGGACTTGATGCCCGCGCGGTTCAGGTCGCGCGCCACACGGTCCGCACCGTGCTTGGTGCGCGTAAAGACCAGCGTTTGATGCACGTTGCTTTGACGGATGACCTCGGTCAAAAGTTCCCGCTTTTCCGCTTTTTCGACCAGATACACCTTTTGCTCAATTTTCTCGACCGGCTTGGCGGACGGCGTAATCGAGATCCTTGCCGGATTCTTCAAAAGCCTGTTGGCCAGCGACGCAATCTCCTGCGGAATTGTCGCGGAGAACAGCAGCGTCTGCCGTTCCTCCGGCAGATACTTGATAATGCGCTTGACATCTGGGAAAAAGCCCATATCCAGCATGCGGTCCGCCTCATCCAGCACAAAGCATTCCACCTTGTCCAGCGAAACCAGCTTCTGCCCCATCAGGTCCCACAGCCGGCCGGGTGTTGCGATCAGGATATCCGCGCCGCGCTGCAGCGCTTCCACCTGCGGCACCTGGGAAACGCCGCCGAACACCACCGCGGCTGTGCAGCGCGTATAGCGCGCGTACTGACACACATTTTCATAAATCTGCAGCGCCAACTCGCGGGTCGGCGTCAGGATCAGCGCCCGCACCGCGCCCGTTTCCCCCTGCGCGCATAAGCGTTGGATGATCGGCACGGAAAACGCGCACGTCTTACCCGTACCGGTCTGCGCGCAGCCCATCAGGTCGTGTCCGTCCAGAACGGGCGGAATCGCCTTCTGCTGGATCGGCGTTGGCTGCTCATAGCCCGCCTCTTCCAGCGCTTTGAGAATATTTTTTTCGATCTTTAGTTCTTGAAATTTCATAATATCGTTTCGTTTCCTTTTTTGAATTGGCTGATTCCGGCAAATCCCGCTTGCCCGAACGCACCGCCTTGTGTTATACTATTATAGTACGTTTTTATGCCCCCATTAAATCTGAGGTGAATCTTTTTGCTGCATCTTTTAGCCCATGTGGTACCCGAAGCGTTTTTCGATGTCGTCAAAACCGTACCTCTGCTGCTGCTGGTTTATGCTTTGCTTTACTATATCGAAAACCGCCTCACCAACACCCCCGCGCTGTTGTCCCGCGCGGCGCAATTCGGTCCGGTCGTCGGCGCGCTGGCCGGAACAATCCCACAATGCGGGTTTTCCGCAGCCGCGGCCGCGCTCTTTTCCGCCGGCTATCTCGCCCCCGCGACACTGGTCGCCGTCTTTCTGGCTACCTCCGACGAGGCGGTGCCCGTTATGCTGGCCGGCGGTGCAAGCGTGCCGCAGGTCGTGCTGCTGCTGGCGGTCAAATTCGGCATTGCGGTGATCGGCGGCTATATCCTGCGTTTTACCGTATTCCGTTCCCACCGCGCGGAAAGCGGCGAAGCGCTGGAGATCGAAATGACCGCCTGTGACTGCAGTGCAGGCTCGCCTATTTGGAGCGTTGTCTGGCACACGCTCAAGACCGCGTTCTTCCTGTTTGCCGTACTGCTTGCGCTGAATCTCGTGGTACACGGCATCGGCGAGGAGCGCGTCGCCGCCCTCATGCTGTCGGACAGCATTTTCCAGCCGCTGCTCTGCGCGCTGCTCGGCCTGGTACCCAGTTGTGCGATGAGCGTTTTGCTCTCCGAGCTTTTCGTCAGCGGGACGATCAGCTTCGGCGCTTTGATCGCCGGCCTGTCAACCGGCGCCGGCTTCGGCTACATCGTCCTCTTTGAAGAAAAAGAGGGCCGCCGGCGCGCGCTTCCGGTCATCGCGGCCACGCTCGCCGTTGCAGTCATCGGCGGCACGCTTGTCCAGTTCTTTTACGGATAACACAGCCGGTATTTTCAACAGCCTCTCCTATACGGAGCGGCTGTTTTTTATCCCAGCTCGTGCAGCAGCCCGAGCGCCTCGTGCGCCCAGGTCATGTCAATGCGCGCAAAATCCCCGCCGGTGGTATACAGGTAGTCCTCCACATCACCGTGTATGCGCTGGTAAACCGCCCCCGGCATAGCGGCGTATTGCTCCGCCCCGTCCGACAGCACGGCAACGAACCGGATATCCCCCGTGCGCTCGTCCAGTTCATGAAACAGCAGTTCAACCACATCCAGATCGTGGTCCAGTTGGGTAAACAGCAGCAGCTTCATGATCTCAACCGTGCGGTCGTCCAGGCCGCGCTCCAGAATATTGATCTTTTCGCGGAACGCGTTCATACTGTCCACAATACGCAGGGTATAGCCTGCCAGCGGGTCGAATTCCGCGCGGGGCGCTTCGCCCTCCTCCGGCCACAACCAGACCATAAACTGATTCGACATATCATGGTACAGGCAGGGGTACACCACCAGCACGGTTTCGCCGCAGTTTGGGCATGCGACGCGGAAGCAGGACAGATCCTGCACCTTAGCCCGCAGTTCGGGATTACGGTCAATATTGATATGGTCGAGCATCTTATGGTCGGTCTCGGCCTGACAATGCGGACAGGTAACGGTCATAGCTGCGTTTTCCTCCTCGATATATGCCCAGTTATTTTATAGTATACCACAAAATACCGGATATAGGCAAGCAATCGCGCCGGATTTATCCAGCACAGAAAAGCAGCGCACGGCCCGCGCCGCGCGCTGCTGTATCCGGTTTCAGACAGACCCCCATACCAGCGGGTCGTGCGCGGCCAGACGAACTATCCAGACCGCCGCCCAGAGTGTCATTACACCCCAGAGCAGCGCCCGCTCGCGTGTTTTGCTGCCAAGCAGCGGTTTTTTCCCGAACAGGACATATAAAACCACCGGCGGCAGCACATAGACCATCGGATGATACCGAAACGCTGCCGCAAAATCCAGGCGCAGCAGCGCGTATACCGCGCGAGACAGGCCGCAGCCTGGGCATGGCACGCCGATAAAATGCTGCACCGGACAGCCCCACCCTAGCAGGGAAGCGCTGAGGCTCGCTGCTCCGAACAGCAGCCCGATCACAAGCACGCCGAGCAGCCCCGCCCCGAAACGCCCGCGCATCAGCCCTGATAGGTTTCGCGGAACTCGAGGAACTCGTCGTAAGTGCATTCCTTGTCCAGAACGCCCTGTTCCCGTATCTCGATGATGCGGGTCGCAATGGTCTGCACAAACTCATGGTCATGCGAGGCGAACAGCACCGTACCCTTAAAATCGCGCACGCCGTTGTTCACGGCAGTGATGGATTCCAGGTCCAGATGGTTGGTCGGCTGGTCGATGACCAGCACATTCGAGCCGAACAGCATCATTCGGGCAAGCATCAGGCGCACCTTTTCGCCGCCGGACAGCACGCGCACCGGCTTATACACATCATCGCCCGAGAACAGCATCCGTCCCAAGAAGCCGCGCAGCGTGGACTCCAGCGTATCGGTCTGGGAATAGGGTGCGATCCAGTCGAGCATGTTTTCCTCATGGCCCTCGAAAAAGTCGTTGTTATCTTTGGGGAAATAGCTCTGCGAGGTGGTCACGCCCCACTTGAAGCTGCCCTCGTCCGGCTTAATCTCGCCCATCAGGATTTGGAACAGCGTGGTCATGGCCAGCTCATTATCCGAGATAAAGGCGATCTTATCCCCGCGGCGCACAATGAAAGACACATTATCCAGCACCTTTTCCCCATCAATGGTTTTGGAAATGCCGCGCACCTCTAAGATATCCTTTCCCGCCTCGCGGTCCTGCTGGAACGCGACCCACGGGTAGCGGCGCGAGGAGGCTGGCAGCTCCTCGACGGTCAGCTTGTCGATCAGCTTGCGGCGGCTGGTCGCCTGGCGCGATTTGGACTTGTTGGCCGCAAAGCGCTGGATGAAGTTCTGTAACTCCTTGATCTTTTCCTCGTTCTTGCGGTTCTGGTCTTTAATCATGCGCTGGATGAGCTGCGAGGACTCATACCAGAACTCGTAGTTGCCCACATACAGCTTGATCTTACCGTAATCGATATCCACAATATGGGTACATACGTTATTGAGGAAATGGCGGTCGTGCGACACCACCAGCACAGTGCCCTCAAAGTCCGCGAGGAAGTCCTCCAGCCAGCGCACCGCCTGGATATCCAAGTGGTTGGTCGGCTCGTCCAACAGCAGGATGTCCGGCTTGCCGAACAGCGCGCGGGCAAGCAGCACCTTGACCTTTTCCACGTCCCCGAGGTACTGCATCTCAGTATACAGGATCGCGTCCGCGTCCAGTCCCAGGCCGTTGATGAGCTGCCCCGCCTCGGTTTCCGCGTC
This sequence comes from Intestinibacillus sp. NTUH-41-i26, assembly GCF_032769475.1. Taxonomy (GTDB): domain Bacteria; phylum Bacillota; class Clostridia; order Oscillospirales; family Butyricicoccaceae; genus Agathobaculum; species Agathobaculum ammoniilyticum. The sequence continues at coordinate 1,219,227 of NZ_CP136477.1, read as the reverse complement.
CCAGCCGCCCATCTCAGCAAACTCGGCCTCAAGCTCGGCGGCCTTGTTGCCGTCCTCCTCGGTGAAGTCCTCCTTGGTATAAAGCGCGTCCTTTTCGCGCATCACTTCCAGCAGACGCGGGTTGCCACCCAGCACGGTATTCAGCACGCTCTCCTCATTAAAGGCAAAGTGGTCCTGCTTAAGCACGCTCATGCGGGTCTTGGCCGCGATGGACACCGTGCCGGTCGAGGGGTCGAGGTCGCCGGACAAGATGCGCAGAAACGTGGATTTGCCCGCGCCATTGGCGCCGATAACGCCATAGCAGTTGCCCTCGGTGAATTTCAGGTTTACGTCTTTGAACAGCGGCTCGCCGCTGAAGTTCAGGCTCAGGTCGGTAATCGTGATCATATCGCGTTCGTCTCCTCCATCCATTTTTTCAAATCTGTATCAGTATACCATATAAACGCGGTTTTTCACAGTTTTTTTACAACCTTTCCCGCATTTTTGTTCATCTTGTATTGAAACCGGCCGCGCGGAGCGCTATACTATATTTATTCTTATCGTTTAAGGAGGTCTTTCCCTATGTCCAACCTGATGCAAGTCATCCAAAGCCGCCGCTCCACGCGCGCGTTTCAGGCCGAGCTCCCGCCCAAGGAACAGATCATGCAGCTTGTCGAGGCCGCCGAGTGGGCGCCCTCCGGCGTAGGCAAATACCTGTGGCATTTTACAGTCGTTTACAGCGCGGAAAAATCCTACAAGCTCGCCCGCGCAGTCGCTGAGGTGGACAACCGCGGTCCGGAATACAACTTTTACGGCGCTCCGGTCAACATCATCATCTCCTATCAGCGCGGCGAGCACCACGCTTTCGTCGACGGCGCCGCCGCGATGGAGAACCTGCTGCTCATGGCCACCGAGCTGGGGCTTGGTTCTTGCTGGATCAACCAGCTGCGCGAGACCTGCGACATCCCCTCGGTGCGCGCGCTGCTGACCGAATACGGCGTGCCGGAGGACCATATCGTCATCTGCTCCGCCGCGGTCGGCTACATTGCAAAGGAGACCCCCGCCAAGCCCCGCAGGGAGGGTACGGTCACGTTTACGGAATAAAAGGAGGCGCGCCGGTATGGACGCACAGATCGCAAAGTTAAAAGAATGGGTCGATGCGAGCGACAATATCGTTTTCTTCGGCGGCGCAGGCGTATCCACGGAAAGCGGCATCCCTGACTTCCGCTCGGTGGACGGGCTGTATAACCAGCAGTACAAATACCCGCCCGAAACCATTTTGAGCCATACGTTCTTCATGGCTGAGCCGGAGGAATTTTTCCGCTTCTACCGTGCAAAAATGCTTGCGCTGGACGCGCAGCCCAACGCAGCGCACCGAAAGCTGGCAGAATGGGAGCGCATGGGCAAGTGCCGCGCGGTCGTCACGCAAAATATCGACGGGCTGCACCAGAAGGCCGGCTCCGAAGAAGTGCTTGAGCTGCACGGCTCGGTTCTGCGCAACTACTGCATGCGCTGCCGCAAGCCGTACGACGTACGTGACATCGCCGCGGGCAAGGGCGTACCCAAATGCACCTGCGGCGGCACCATCAAACCGGATGTCGTCCTCTACGAAGAAAGCCTGGACAGCGTTACAATCAACAAAAGCGTCGAATACATTGCAAATGCGGATATCCTGATTATCGGCGGCACCTCGCTGGCTGTTTATCCGGCCGCGAGCCTGATCGATTATTACCGCGGTAGCAAGCTGGTACTGGTCAACAAAACCTCTACCCCTGCCGACCGCCGCGCGGATCTGGTCATCCACGCGCCGATCGGCGAGGTTTTCTCACAGCTTTAAAAGGCGCCCCCCAAGCAGCGCAACAGCCGGCTTTGATAAAACAACTATTTTCCGTTCCGTATATTTCTCCCTTTTTCGGCCATACTATTGCAAAACCAAGAGGGGAGATTTTTCAAATGATCGATAAAATCGCGCTGACACTCGCTATCATCGGCGGCCTGAACTGGGGCGGCGTCGGCTTGTTCGGCTTTGACCTCGTCGCATTTCTGTTTGGCGGCTCCGCCAGCGTAATGAGCCGTATCGTCTATTGCCTGGTCGGTCTGGCGGCGGTCTGGTGTATCTCGCTTCTGTTCCGAAATGTCCAGGAGCCTGTAGAGCGACATGCCTCCTGAACAAAAAAGAACACCCGATCGGGTGTTCTTTTTTGCACTTCCATCTTTCATGCGAGCGCCTGCTCCAGGTCGGCCAGAATATCCTTGATATTTTCCGTACCGATCGAAAGCCTGATCGTGTTCGGCTTGATCCCTTGGTCGAGAAGCTCCCGTTCGTTGAGCTGTGAATGCGTCGTGGTCGCTGGATGGATCACAAGGCTCTTAACATCTGCCACATTGGCCAGCAGGGAGAATATCTGCAGCTTATCGATAAAGTGATGCGCCTCCTCCTGCCCGCCTTTGATCTCAAACGTGAAAATAGAGGCGCCGCCCTGCGGAAAGTATCTCTGATAAAGTGCATGATCCGGATGCTCCGGTAAAGAGGGATGATTGACGCGCTCTACCTTGGGGTGCGCTGCCAAGAACGCAACGACCTGTTTTGTATTCTCCGCATGCCGTTCCAGCCGCAGCGACAGCGTTTCCACCCCCTGCAGGAGCAGGAACGCGTTAAACGGCGATATTGCCGCGCCCGTATCGCGCAGCAGAATCGCACGGATGTAGGTGACAAACGCCGCTGAGCCAGCCGCCTCGGTGAACGATACGCCGTGATAGCTGGGATTTGGCTCGCTGATCGGTGCGTACCGGCCAGACGCCGCCCAATTGAATCTACCGCTGTCTATAATCACACCGCCGAGCGTTGTTCCATGTCCCCCAATAAACTTGGTCGCCGAGTGAACGACAATATCCGCCCCATGCTCGATCGGCTGGATCAAATAGGGCGTGCCAAAGGTATTGTCGATCACCAACGGCAGGCCGTGCCGGTGAGCGATCGCCGCGATCGTATCGATATCAGGAATGTCACTATTCGGGTTTCCCAGAGTCTCCAGATAAACCGCCTTTGTATTCGGCTGAATGGCCGCTTCCACCGCCGCAAGATCATGTGCATCCACAAAAGAGGTCGTTATTCCATACTGCGGTAGGGTATGCGCCAACAGATTATAGGTGCCGCCGTAGATCGTCTTTTGCGCCACGATGTGTTCCCCTGCCTGTGCCAGCGCTTGTATCGTATAAGAGATGGCCGCCGCTCCTGACGCGGTCGCTAACGCAGCCGCGCCGCCCTCCAGCGCAGCGAGACGCTTCTCCAGCACCTCCTGCGTCGAATTAGTCAGGCGGCCATAGATGTTCCCTGCATCCTCCAGGCAGAAGCGCGCCGCCGCATGGGCGCAGTTCTGGAAAACGTACGAAGCCGTCTGGTAGATCGGTACCGCGCGTGCGCCGCTTGCCGGATCCGGACTTTCCTGCCCGATGTGGAGCTGCTTGGTTTCAAACGCCCAATTTTCGGTATTTTTTATTGTTGTCATGGTAAGTGCTTCCTTTCCCTTTTGGTTTGTCATTACCGTTATTTCCACAGAAGCTGCGTCACATTCGCCCAAACCGAAAATTAGACCGCAGCAGCGTTTTTAGCCAAAAGCACATGGCGGCTCCTTCCTTAATTTCATATTATTCCAATAGGAATAATAAAATTATAAACTTCCCTACTTTACTTGTCAACCCCCTGTATAGAAAAAACCCGCTGCAAAATGCAGCGGGTTTTTTGAAAACAGCGAATTTTCAGAATGCGATCTTCTTGGCAAGGTAGTCTGCAACATCCTCAATCCGGATGCGCTCCTGTTCCATGGTGTCGCGGTCGCGCACGGTCACGCAGCCGTCCTGCTCGGTTTCGAAATCGACCGTGATGCAGTAGGGGGTGCCAATCTCATCCTCGCGGCGGTAGCGCTTGCCGATCGAGCCAGCGTCGTCGAAATCGACAGAGAACTGCTTTGCCAGCATTTCCCACACCGGCATTGCCTTTTCCGACAGCTTTTTGGACAGCGGCAGCACGGCCGCCTTGAACGGCGCGAGCGCCGGATGCAGGCGCAGCACGGTACGCACGTCGTCCTTGCCGTTCTTATCCTGGCCGACGACCTCTTCGTCGTAGGCATCGCACAGGAAAGCGAGCGCCACGCGGTCCGCGCCGAGAGACGGCTCGATGACGTACGGGATATACTTTTCGTTCCCCTCCTGGTCGAAATACTCCATGGAAACGCCCGAAGTTTTCTGGTGCTGGGTCAGGTCGAAGTCGGTGCGGTCCGCGATGCCCCACAGCTCGCCCCAGCCGAACGGGAACAGGAATTCGATATCCGTGGTGGCATTGGAGTAGTGCGACAGCTCCTCCGGATCATGGTCGCGCAGACGCAGGTTCTCGTCCTTTATGCCAAGGGACAGCAGCCAGTTATGGCAGTAGTCCTTCCAGTATTTGAACCATTCGAGGTCGGTGCCAGGCTTGCAGAAGAACTCCAGTTCCATCTGCTCAAACTCGCGGGTGCGGAAGGTGAAGTTGCCAGGCGTGATCTCATTGCGGAAGGACTTGCCCACCTGTCCCACGCCAAAGGGGATCTTCTTGCGGGTAGTGCGCTGGATATTCTGGAAATTGACAAAAATACCCTGCGCGGTCTCCGGCCGGAGAAAGATCTCATTCTTGGCATTTTCGGTTACGCCCTGATAGGTCTTGAACATCAGGTTGAACTGGCGGATATCGGTGAAGTTATGACCGCCGCAGTTCGGACAGGCAAGCTGATGCTCGTCAATATACGTTTTCATCTGCTCGTTGGTCCAGCCGGCCGGATTCTCGCCGGCCTGCTCCTCGATGAGCTGGTCTGCACGGTGACGAGTTTTGCAGTCCTTGCAGTCCATCAGCGGGTCGGAAAAGCCGCCGACATGGCCGGAAGCGACCCAAGTGGTCGGGTTCATCAGGATCGCCGCATCCAGACCGACGTTATACGGACTCTCCTGCACAAACTTCTTGCGCCACGCGGCCTTAACATTGTTCTTGAACTCCACGCCGAGCGGGCCGTAGTCCCAGGTGTTGGCCAGGCCGCCGTAGATCTCCGAGCCGGAGTATACGAAGCCGCGGCCCTTACACAGGGCAACGATCTTTTCCATGGTTTTTTCGCTGTTGTTCATTTTACATTCTCCTTTTGGCGCATCTGGCTGATGCACGCTTTTTTTGCCAGCCGTTTAAAAAAATGCTTGACATGTTTCCATTCTACATGTATAATTATTACTTGTCAAGGGCAGTTAGTCTGCTACACCCAAGAGCGAAAAATTTTTTATATTTGGGCCTGTAGCTCAGTTGGGAGAGCGTTCGGTTCGCATCCGAGAGGTCGAGAGTTCGAATCTCTTCAGGTCCACCATAGATCCTTATTTTATCGGAAGATAAAATAAGGATTTTTTAGCTTATGCCCAATTTTCACCTAAGCATCAGCGGGCTGGCTGCAGCAGAGCCCGCAGAGCCGCAAAACAGACAAACAATTCATAGAAAGCGAGGAACTGCAATGGCTGATATCTGGACCAAAGAGGCTGTGATAGAACGACTGAAAGAAATCAATTCCAAAGGATTCATTTCCGTTCCCAAAGGTATGTTTCGCGCTGATGACGGAATTGTGGGGCAAATACTAGAACGCGAATTTGGTGTTGCCGAAAACAACCTTCATCTTGCCGATTTAGGCACATATGAGTTAAAAGGAATGCGCAAGAAAAAGGGTAAAACCAGTAAGTTAACCCTATTTCACCAAACATCAACTTCCGGAATGACTCCCAGGCAAATCTTTAACCGCTTTAGTTACGAGAAGCCGTCAAACAGAGACGACTCCTTAAAGCGTAAACTCTTTACAACCATTTACGGAAATAAATTTAATCGCCTTGGTTTTACTCTGCGCGCGCAGGGGGTATCAGAAGTGTGTCTCTATCACGAAGAGGAATACCTGGCAACCTGGGATCTAACAGGCGGGAAAGGAAAAATCAATCAGGTACTATTCGTTCTTGCAGAAACGCAAGGGCCAGCCAACTCAGAATACGAACGATTTCATTTCATTGAAGCCTACATTTTAAGTTCGCCCAAAAACATTTACGACGCTATAAGCAGCGGTGCGGTAGTAATGGAGTTGTGCATAGATCAACCAGCAAACGAGTTCGGAAAAAAAAGCCCCGCATGACCGAGGACCGCATATCCGTATACCAGTAAAAAAACTTTCCACTTTGTTTGAAAGCGTTGAACGAGTCCTGTAAGCATACCAAAGCAAAGGGAGAAGGCCCCATATTTCTGCGAGTCAGACTCGAGATAAAGTATACGCACTGGGAATGTCCCATTAAACACAGCTACGGAACAAAATTTGAAATTCTGCAATCTGCAAACCCATTCCATAGGAAAAACACGTCATTCATCATTATATAAAAAGCAGACAGCCTCATCCACAAAAATGAGACTGTCTGCTTTTACTTTTGTGCTGATTCAGGCTCGGCTGGAAGCGTAAAATCAAGAATATATTCAAATGTTGTTCCCATTGTGATGTAACTGCTCGGCCAACCAAAAATACCGATCCTATTTACCAGATTTCTTCTGTCCCAGATGATTGTATTTCTAAATTCATACCCCGCCTTTACAAGTGCATTAATGATATTGATATGCAGCGGCACCCTTTTTTCCATCAATCCATGCGTCTGTAATATTAATCAGAGCATGGGCCTTTTCCGAAAAGACAGACTTCATTGATGAATAAATTTCGCAAATCGCCGTTTCAAACTGTTCAGCAGAGAGCGTTCCCAAGTCTCGTTCGTCCTGGCTGTACTGCTCCACCTTGAGATATTGTTTATTTTCTCTTAAATCACCGCGTCTGCTCTTGTTTTTTCTTTCTCTATTTAAAATATTGGCATACGGCGGGGATGTGAGTGATAGCTTGACTGTCCTGGGCCTGACCACCTCAGAAAGCGTTCTTGCATCTCTGCAGACAGCAATTTGCTTGCACGGATTGCCGTTTTTTTCATTGTCAACACGACTATTTGACAAATCAACGTATTCTTGCTTCAGGTCAATTCCAATACAGTTTCTTTCAAGGTCCTGTGCTGCAACAAGTGTTGTTCCCGAACCGCAGAAGGGATCTAAAACGAGTTCCCCTTTATGGGTAAATTGTTCTATTACTCTTGTTGCAAGGCCGATCGGAAATACGGCAGGGTGTACTGTTTTATCCCGAACATCGCGAGGTTCATAATTAAAATTCCATACCCCAATCTGGTTTTTCATCCATTCTCTTGCTTCAACACAGGAGAGATACCCTTTTTTGCAGTCACAAAGTCGTTCGCTATTTATTTCAATATAATCAGCCATTACTGCTTGCCTTTTGCCTCCCTAAATCTTTGGCTCGCAAAATTGAAGTATCCTTCGTTGATTTCAAAGCCAATACATTTTCTTCCTAATCGTTCACATACCACCCATGTTGTGCCAGTTCCAAGGAACGGATCAAAAACCGTTCCGCCGGCCGGAGAACCGCATTTTACAATCTGTTCAACCAAGCTCTCTGGAAAAGTTGCAGTATGATCTCCATTCAGGGGCTGCGTGTTGATCGACCATACATCTCCTGGATTTTTCATTTTGCCGTTTTGTCCTAAAACCTTTACAGCGTCAAGATCAAAAAAGTATTTCTTCTTTAGTGTGAAATGAAAAACATGCTCATATGTGTTATTGAATCTATCGGTAACGCTTGCAGGTATACGGTTCGGCTTGTGCCAAATAATGTCATCTCTCAGGAGCCAGCCGTGCTCTTGCATTTCAATGGCAAACCGTGACGGTATCAGCAAAAGCTGTTTGTTTTGATATAGTTTTCCGTTTTGCCTGATTTTGGGCTGAAGCGGCTTAGTTGTAAAAAACTTTTCTTTTCGTTCCTTCTGTACTTCCGTAACATTTCCTTCTCCATCAAGGTATTTCTTCCATGCTCCTGCTCCAGAACCAAAGAATGTGTCCCCTATATTGATAAAAACATTTGCTTCGTCTTTCAGATATGGCTTCAACTCATCAAAAAAATCCGCAAGGCGAGCAACATATGCTTCCGGTGTTTTTTCAGAACCGATTTCGCCCTCGCCATTATAAACACGCTTTGCCCAATAAGGAGGTGATGTAACAAGTAAATCGATTGAATTCTTGGGAACCGATTGAATCAAATCCAATGTATCTCCACACTTAATAAAGTGCTCCATCACTTATTATCCTCCACTATTTGCATGATTTCTTCAATATGGCAGTTTAAGGATAAGCAAATCTTTTCAAGCGAATCAATAGATACCGGCTCATTTTTGCCCAGCTTGGCAAGAACGTTACTGCTGATTCCACACAACTGCTTCAAATCGGTCCGCTTGAGTTTTTTATCTATCAGTAATTTCCAGAGATTATCATAACTAACAGCCATTTGTGATACCTCCCCTTAGCAATGTCATGTATTATACACTAAATGTCATGATATATCAACATCAGAATGTCAACCAAGCAATCGCATACCAATCTCTCTTTTACAGAAATTTTGCTTTATATGCGGCGTCATCATGTTGGACGTAAGCGGCGCCGCTTTTGCACCGCATGCCTCTTGCATCCGCATGCAAACCGTCAAACTGTACAACGGCGTGACCATGCTACTGGAAGGTTTCGGGGGCTTGCAGGTCACCGACAGGGAGGGATGCCTCCGGACCGTACAGCCCGCGCTCGGCGCGGGCTACCGGCGCATTGACACCGCCAGCTCATACCAAAACGAACAGGCGGTGGGCGCGGCGATCCGCGGTAGGAGCTGTTCGTCACCCCCAAGGCGTACATTCACCAGATAGGCTTTGAAAAGACCAAAGCGGCGTTTGCCGAGTCTCTACAGAAGCTGGGGCTGGACTATCTGGACCTGTACCTCATCCACATTCCCTTCGGCGATTACTACGGCGCGCGGCGCGCTATGGAGGAGCTATACCATACCGGAAAGGTGCGGGCCAGCGGCGTGTGCAACTTTGACGCCGCCCTGCTGATGGACCTGTGCTGAATGCGGATACTCGGCCCATGGTCAACCAGATCGAGCGCCATCCCTACTTCCAGCGGAAGGAGGAGCTGCGCGCATCATGGCCGAGCCGGGCGTGCAGCCCGAGGCCTGGGCGCCCTTTGCCGAGGACATGCACGGCATGTTCACCGATCCTGTATTGACGGCAGTCGCCCGCAAGCACGGTAAAAGCGTGGCACAGGTCATCCTACGCTGGGATATCCAGCGGGGCGTGGCTGTCATCCCCAAAAGCGTCCACCGAGAGCGGCGGGCGGAAAACCTGGATGTGTGGGACTTTATGCTGGACCCCGCCGCCCCAGCGAAGTGCGTCGGATATATGACTACCTGCGCAATCCGGTGCTGACCAGCCTGTAACCGCTGCGCCAGCCTTGCACGCGCGGCGCACATAAATGCGGAAACAGCACACCCTTGTCAACAGGAGGATATGCTCATGGAACGTATTTTCAACTTTTTTCTGTCGCTTGTTCTGGCCGCTTCCTGCGCGGCCTTCGGCAGCCCCGCCAATTCAGGCGGAGCGCCACTTCCGGAAAACGGCGCGGGTTCTTCGGCGGTATCCGGCAGCGATCAGAATTCCGGCGTGCAGAGTACGCCGGAGGGAAACACCGGCGCCAAAACGGGCGGCTGGATTCTGGTCGCCTATTTCTCCGCCACCGGAACAACGATGGAAGTTGCGGAAACTATTGCCCAGTCCCTTAAACGCAGACCTTTTTGAAATCCTGCCAGAACAGCCCTATACGGCCGCTGACCTGGATTATAACAGCGACTGCCGCACCAACACCGAACAGCAGGACGAAACCGCCCGTCCCGCGATTTTGCCGGCGGCTGCGTCGTGGAAAACTGGGCGTCTTACGATGTAGTGTTGCTGGGGTGTCCTATCTGGTGGGGCATCCCGCCCAAGATCACGCGCACCTTCGCGGAAAGCTACGACTGGAGCGTCAAAACCGTGGCAGGCTTCTGCACCTCCGGCGGCAGTGCCATACAGCAACACGGGTCTGCCGGAGCTGACGGAGGGTGCGGTCTGGCTGGAGGGCAGGCGTTTTTCCGGCACAGTCTCCCCCGACGACATCGCCGGCTGGCCGGCGGACCTGCCGCGGACGCGCAAGCCGCTGACCAGCTTCAGGTATCATTTAACGGACACACCTATACCGCGACCTTGGCGGATAATGCCTACGCTGCTGCTTTCACGGCTTTTCTGGCCGAAAACGGCAGCTCTCTCACCATACAGGCTCATGACTACGGCGGGTTTGAAAAGGTGGGCGGGCCGCCCGCCATCCTGTCCCAAAGCGACGAGCCTATCGACGCTGCGGCCGGGAACCTTATTCTGTATCAGAGCAATAACATCGTGCTTTACTACTCTACCAACTCCTGGAGCTTTACCCGTTTGGGCCGGCTGGAAGGGGTCCTCTCCGCCCTAGAATCGGACATGGGCAAGGGCAATGTGAAGATTACCTATTCTTTAGACGGATAGGGGTTGCGCCTTCCCGCCCTCAAAGCAAGCGAACAGCCCTGCCTGTGCATATGTCCACGGGCAGGGCTGTCCTTATCTTATGATTCCTTATTTCTCCTCCGGCAAAACCTCATTGACGCAGGCCAGCGCATTGAGCGTGCGCGGGAAGCCGATATACGGCAGGCACACCGTCAATGTGCCCAGCAGGATTTCCTTGCCGTTTCCCACGGCGTTGTTTCCGCCCACATGCGCTTTGACCTGCGGCTCACACCCGCCCTGGGCGCAGAGGATGGCGAAGGTCAAAAGCTCCCGTTCCTGCAGATCCAGCCCCTCACGGGTATAAAAGTCGCCAAAGCAGTAGGCGGAAAGATAATCCTGTATATTTTTCTGGTTGTCCGGCGCGGCAGCGCGCATCGCGTCGATGGAGCCGCCGAAAATGGCTTTTTGCGCGGCGATGCCGGCCGCCAGCCGCCCTTCCTCCTCCACCGTGTAGCCACTGGGCAGTGGCAGTGGAATACCGCTGTCAGCCAGCGTTTCGCTGGCCGCCTCTACCGCCGCTTCGGTTTTTCCCAGTCCGATGTATGGCGCGCACTGGTAGACCGCCTCCCGTATCTGCTGCGGGGGTACGCCGCACCGGAGCGCCGCTCTGACATGGCGCCTGACCTCATGCATCGTCTGGTTTGTGACCGCCACCACCAGAATGAGCAGCTCGCGCAGTCCGGCATCCAGCCGTTCTTCGGCATAGATTTCGCCGTAGATCAGTCGCTCCTTGATCGCGGCAAATTCCGGATCGCTCTGCCGCAGCGCGCCAGCCGTATCCCCATACAATTTGGCTATCGCTTGTTCCGCTTTTTCCATTCGAGACATCGTCGATCGCTCTCCTTTTCGCTTCATCCAGTCCGGCGCCGCAGGCCGCAAACATTTTACAGGCCGGCGTATTCTTCGTCCGTCACCGGCTCGCACCATTCGTTGCTGCATCCCTCGCCGGGTACTTCGATCGCAATATGGCTGAACCACGCATCCCTTTTCGCCCCATGCCAGTGCTTGATCTCCGGCGGGATGACAATTACGGTCCCGGGCGTCAGGCTGACCGCCCCCTTGCCCGCTTCCTGATACCAGCCCTCGCCCGCCGTGCAGAGCAGGATCTGACCGCCGCCCTTTTGCGCGTGGTGGATGTGCCAGTTATTCCGGCAGCCCGGCTCAAAGGTGACGTTGCCCAGGAATATCCCGTCTTCCGGCCGTGTCAGCGGGTTGAGAAAGGACTGCCCGATAAAATACTGGGCATAGGCGGTATTCTCCGCGCCCAAGCCAAATATATTCTGCTTTGCAAATGCATTTTGATCCAAGCTTTTCATATGGTATCCCTCCTGTTTTTACTTGCCGCTGAACACGGGGAAGCAACTGAACTCCCCATAGCTCTCGATGGGTGGGAGCCGCATCAGCTTTTCCATATCCGCTGGGTCGATCAGAAAATCCACCGCCGCGTTCTCTTTCATATGGGCAGGATCCGCTGTCTTAGGCAGGGCGACCGTACCCAGCTCAAGCACATAGCGGATGCACAGCGCCGCCGGGGATACGCCGTACTTTGCCGCCATGGCGGTGATCTGTTCATTCTTGAGCGCCTCACCGTGGGCGATCGGCGAATAGGCCTCCACCAATATCCCCTGGTTTTTGCAGTAGTCCAGCAGCGCCCGGTCGGTGTTGCTGATGTGGAGCAAAACCTGGTTGACCATGGGCTTTATCCGGCAGGACGACAGGATATTTTCCAGATCGTCCGGCAGGAAATTGGATACGCCGATCGCCTTTACCTTGCCGGCCGCATACGCATCCTCCAGCGCGCGCCAGGCCGCCCGATTGCCCTCCGCATAGTCCCCGCCGCGGAAATCCGCCCAAGGCTGCGGGCTGTGAATGATCATCATATCGATATAGTCCAGCCCCATTTTGGCGAGCGACCCGTCGATCGAATGCGCCGCGCTGTCGTAATCCTTCGCCTCGGCCGCCACCTTGCTGGTGACGAACACCTGTTCCCGCGGCAGGCCGCAGGCGCGCACGCCCTCGCCTACGCCCGCCTCGTTGCCGTAAGCCTGCGCGGTATCGATATGGCGGTAACCCAAGGCGGTCGCCGCTTTTACCGCTTCCGCCGCCTGCTCGTCGGGGATGAACCAGGTCCCCAGCCCCAGCTTGGGTATTGCCACGCCGTTGGCCAGTGCATAGGTTTCTTTCAAAATCATCGTTCCGCCTCCTCTGTCGATTGTTGCTCCTGTAAAAGCCGGTGCCGCAGGCCATCCATGCGCGCCACCTGCCTTTCCCGAAAATGGATCTCGTCCAGCGCGGCCTTTCGCTTCTGTTCCAGCATCCGTAGCCGCTTCTTTCCCGTTCCTCTTTGCTCCAGCAGCAGGCGCATGTACGTCTCCACCTCCTCTGAGGTAAAGCCGATGTCGTGCAGGGTCAGGATCAGGCTCAGCCGTTCCAGATCCTGATCGTCATACTGCCACTCGCCCATCACCTGCTTGACCGCCCCGCACAGCCCCCACCGCTCATATTCCCGCAGGATTTCCAGGGGGATCTGATATCGTTCGCTCGCCTCCAGGATTGTCATTTCCCATCCCTCAAAATAAAAAAATGTAGACGCCCTGAACGGACATCTACATTGTAAGGCCAAAGCCGATCCCTGTCTAATACTTATAATGGATGGTCAGATATGCGTTTTATGTATTTTTGAGCAAACCCAAGGAATGCCGCCGTAGCCGCTGAAAAGGATTCTGTTTTTTTCCACGCCAGAACCGTGCTGGATTCCAGCGGCGGCGATAGCGGAAGCATCCGTAGCCCTTCGTAAGCGCAGTCCAGCTCGATCGCAAGATAAAGCCCAAGCCCTTTGCGGGCCAGCTGCGCCTGATTATACGGCAGGTTCCCACTCGCCACAACCTGTATCTGTTCTGCATACGGCCCGAACCAGCGGAGCATCTCTTGCTGCATCAATTCCCGCGTGGGCAGGATCAGCCGCTGGCCGACCAGATCCTTCGGTGTTACACATTTCCTGTCTGCAAACGCCGAATCCTCCGGCACCAACAGCCCCCAGCTCTCCCGCACCGGCAGCCGCAGGATCTCATATTTGCTGATCTCCACCGGCTCCAGCAGCAGCCCGATATCCAGAAGCCCCTGTTCGATACGCTCCTTGATACCGTCCGAATTCCCGCTGTAGATCACATACCGCACCAGGGGATACGCCTGATGGAATTCCGCCAGCATATCAGCCAGCAGGCTGATGCTTTTCAGGTCGCCGCTCCCTATGGAGATCTCGCCAGAAACCTCTTCCGCCGGATGCAGCTCCCGCGCGGCCCTCTCTGCCAGTCCGACGATCTCCTGCGCCCGGCGGCGAAGCAGCACGCCGGCATCGGTGAGGATAATCCTGTGCTGGCTGCGGCGGAACAGCTTGACACCCAACTCCTCTTCCAGCTGCATCAACTGACGGGACAGGGTCGGCTGGGTCATATGGAGCAGCGCCGCCGCCCTGGTGATATTTTCTTCCCTGGCCACGGCCAGAAAGTACCGCAACGCCCGAAGTTCCACGCTTCCACCCCCTGCCTGTCCAGTATAGCACAGGCGCGGGGCGGCCGCAAGCGCGATCATGCACCAAATGTATTTCTGGCGATAGAAAACAAGCATTCGCTATTTCTGCAGAGGTGCGGTATAATAAAATTGTCGTAAAGGCGCCAAGGCCGTCCTTACGATAATTATCCTATTGATCCGAGGAGGTGTGAAACATGAAGATTTTAGTGATGGAGAGCAGCCCTCACAAGCACGGTTCCTCCAATTTGTTGGCTGCGGAATTCATACGCGGTGCCACAGAGGCCGGACACCAGACACAGGTCTTTGACGTGGCGCGCTCGGACCTTCGCCCCTGCCTGGGGTGCGACGCCTGCGGCATGTCCGGCTCCTGTGTGCAGAAGGATGGCATGGAGGAGCTGCGGCGCCGAATCCTTGCTTCCGATATGGTGGTATTTGTCACGCCGCTCTATTATTTCGGCATGTCCGCCCAGCTCAAAACAGCGATCGACCGCTTTTACAGCTTCAACGACGAGCTGTCGGCAAAGCATCTGAAAACGGCGCTGATCGCAGCGGCTTGGGACAGCAACGACTGGACGATGCATGACCTTGCCGGCCATTACCAGACCTTGTGCAGGTATTTACATTTCAACGACCAAGGCATGCTCCTGGGTACTGGCTGCGGCACCGTATCCATGACCCAAAGCAGCCGTTTCCCCAAGCTGGCCTATGCGCTTGGAAAATCACTGACTGAATGAGGAGGACTTGACCATGAAAAAAGCATTGGTATCTTATTTTTCCGCCAGCGGCGTGACCGCGAAAGCTGCGAAGTCGCTGGCCGTAGCGATTGGCGCGGACCTTTACGAGATCAAACCCGCCGTGCCTTATACGCGCGCCGATCTGGACTGGACCAATAAGCGCTCCCGCAGCTCTGTCGAAATGCAGGACAGCGCCTCCCGTCCGGCGCTTGCCGACACGGACGCACCCATCGAAGCGTATGACGTTATTTTTGTCGGCTTCCCTATCTGGTGGTATATCGCGCCCACCATTATCAACAGCTTTTTGGAAAGCTACGATTTTTCGGGCAAGACCATCATCCTGTTTGCCACCTCGGGCGGCAGCGGCCTTGGCCGGACTGCGGACAGCCTGCGAAGCAGCGTGGCCGCTGATACCAAAATCGTCAACGGGCGCCTGCTCAACGGCCGTCTGTCCGAGTCCGAGCTAAAATCCTGGGTGGAGGGATTGGCCCTGTAACCACAAGTCTCCCTCCAATCGGTACCGCGCGGGTCGGCCGAACCGGCTGATCCGCGCGGTATTTTTTTGACTGCCGCCCGCTTTTCGTGTCCGCCGGCAGACGGGGCTGCCCTCGTCCCGCGCATTGAACCATGCGTTTCCCAGCAGGAAAACAGAAAACCCGCGCGGTGCATATTGTATTGCGCCACGCAGGCTGGTATCATAGGGATAGAACCATCCAAACAATCGGATTGCAGAGGAGGAAGCTGTTATGAAAAGCGCAGTTTTTTACGGCAGGCATGATATCCGGATAGAGAACCGTCCCATCCCCGCCGTCGGCGCGCACGATGTGCTGATCCAAGTCAAGGCATGCGGCGTCTGCGGTACGGATGTGCATATTTTCGAAGGGGACAAGGGCGCGGCCGAAACCCATTCCCCCACGGTTCTGGGACACGAATTCTCCGGCGTTATCGCGGATACCGGCAGCGCGGTCACGCGCTACCGCAAAGGGGACCGCGTGTGCGTCGATCCCAATTACTATTGCGGGGCATGCGAATTCTGCCGCGACGGTATGGCGCATTACTGCACGCACATGACCGGCTACGGCACCACTGTGGACGGCGCTTTCGCGGAATACTGCGCAGTCAACGAAAAGCAGATTTACCCGCTCGGAGACGGTACTTCGTTCCAACAGGGCGCAATGACCGAACCGGTCGCCTGCTGTCTGCACGGCATGGATATGTGCGAGATCCGACCCGGCAGCCATGTCGCCGTGATCGGCGGCGGAATGATCGGCCTGATTATGGTGCAGCTGGCAAGGCTTGCGGGCGCGTCGCGTATCGCGCTGCTGGAGCCGGTCGAAGGTAAACGCGCGGTCGGTAAAGCGCTTGGCACGGATGTCTGCATCGATCCGCTGCACGAGGACGTGCCGACAGCACTCGCCGCGCACGGCATGCTCTGTCTGAACACGGTTATCGAATGCGTCGGCCGGCCGGCCACCATCGAGCAGGCCATTGAACTGGCCGGCCCCAAGGCAGTCGTAATGATGTTCGGCCTGACCAGGCCGGATGAAGCGATCGCGGTTAAGCCTTTTACCGTTTTTCAAAAGGAAATCGTCCTCAAAGCGTCCTATATCAATCCCTATACGCAGCGCCGCGCGCTTGATCTGATCGATTCCGGCCGTTTGGATGTGACCAGTATGGTGCATGCCGTCTGCGGACTGGACCGGCTTGCCGACATCCTTGGCAGCCCGCAGGAGCGCAGCCTGGGCAAATTCATCATCGATCCCAGCCTGTAGCCGCGGATTTCTCTTCGCCCGCCGTAAGTACGGCGGGCGTTTTTTTATGCCTTGCGATTAACAGGTATTTATTTCTGTATCGTGAAGAGGGCTGGTTTTCCATTGACTATCCGGAACAGACGCGCGGTTTGGATACCATCTCCCGAACCATCCGTGAAGTCAAAAATCCCGCCAATTCCCTTATATCCTTTTATGCTGACCAGCGCGTCCCGAATATCCTCGCTTTCCAGCGTGTCCGCGCGCCGCATCGCCTCCGCTAACAGCATCATCGCGTCGTAGCCGCGGTAGGCCGCTTCCGCCACCGGCATTGTACCGTAGCGTTGGATAAATTTTTCCAAAAAGGTCCTCTCCTCCGGCGTAACCGCTTCAATAGGCGAATCCGGAATGGAGTACCCGCAGGCGTATACCACGCCCTCCGCCGCATCTCCCGCCGAACGGCGCACTTCACTGTTTGCAAAGCTCTCCGGCGCATACACCGCGCCCTGGAAACCGGCCTGGCGCAGCTGGCGGATCTGAAGGCTGGCGGTTTCGCTGCTTGTGTACAGGATGAGCGAATCGATATTCATATGATTCAGCCGCATAAACATTGTAGAATAATCGTTTTCGTCAATCTTATGCTTTTTCAGCCATACCAGCTCCATTTGCGGGCAATCCTCAATCAGCGCTTCCATATGCCTGGCGCCGCTCTCCGCATAATCGGTCTCTGAATATAAAATACCGATCCGTTTCGCTCCCTGACGCTCCATCGCGCTTAACAGCAACTCATCAAAATACTTCGAGCTTGCTGTGGAGCGGAACAGGTATTTGTTTCCCACTCCGGTCCAGACAAAGCTTGTCCCCAACCCGATCTGCACCACATGAGCCTGTTCGGTCAGCTCGGTGGTTTGCAGGATATTCCCGCTCGTATGGGAACCAATAATGGCATCCACGCGATCTTCCTCTATCATCTTCCGAACCGCCGTGACCGCGGCCTCGCTATCGGACTGGTCGTCATATTCGATCAGGCGGATCTCTTTTCCGTCAACCCCACCGCTTCCGTTGATGTCCTCGACCGCCAGCCGGATCCCCTGTTGCCCCATGCGGCCAAGCAGCGAGGCATATCCTGTCAGCGATGCATATACGCCGATCTTGATATATGGCGTATCATCCCGTTTTTCGTATGGCTTTACCCGAATTGTCTGCGCGCCCAGCTCGTATTTTTTATCCAAATATACTGTCGGCAGCAAAGACGCCGCAACCATCAGGACTGCCGCCGCAAGCCTGCCAAACCGTAACCGACGCATTTCCATCCCCCATTCGGCCGCCTAAACCGCGTTTTTGAAAACTGTCTGTCAATTTATATCATATTGGCGCAATCCCGATTATTTTATTATAATATTTCGCTCTTTTAGTAAAATATTCTGGTTCTTTTTGATATTCCAAAACTTATTCCACAAAATTGCTATAATGAAGAAAACCCCTTGTCCATCTTTGGAGCTTTATTATGAGAAACCACTTGTCTATGAGGAATCTGTCTCTGCGGCAAAAGCTTTTCTACTGGCTTACTCTGACAACGATTATCCCCCTGCTGATCTTCCTGCCGCCGCTGACGCTTTATCAGAGCTATGCCATACAAAAGTCCATCGACCGTATGTGTCTGGAGCAGTCCAACCAGACCTCAGTACAACTGGACAGGATCTTCAACCAGATAAATTCCATCTCCAACCTGTACTTCCTTGATCCTATGATCGAGGACACGCTCCAAAACGGCATTATTTATGACCAGCTTGGTTACAATGCAGCACAGAGAGACATCATTGCGCTCCAACAGAAGTACAACACCTCCATCCCTGACGTAGACCTGCACCTCACCATTGTTGCTAACGACGGACGGATATATGGGAACGGCGTTTATGACCATACCGTTCCCATTACGGAAATTAAGCAGAGGTGGTGGTATCAGGACCTGCAGCGGAACTCCTGGCAAACGCTGTGGGTGCGGGACGAGTATCTGAACCGCATCCACAGTAACGCGCAGACCAATTATATTTACAGCATTCGCGCTTTGAAAAACTTTGACACTTGGGAGAATCACGGCATTTTGATCATGAGCTTTCTGGAAAGCGACCTGATCAAGCTGTATGGCTCCAGCCTTTCCTCCCACAGCGCGGTCGCGATATTCGATCAATACAACAATATCATTTCTTCCGTATCCTATAACAATCTTAATGTTTTTCCGATTTCCACACAGGCGCGGGCCCAATATGCAGGCTCATACATAACCTCGATCGATAATGTAAAATATCATATCACCTATAACACCGTATCGCAGCCACAATGGAAGGTCGTCACCTTTTTGCCCACCAGCTATCTTTTCGGTGAATATATCAGTTTCCGTATCTTATATCTTGTAGTCATCTCCCTATTTTTGCTGGCGCTTTTTGCTTTCACTTGGATTATTTCACGTCATTTCGTCTCCCCTATTAACCTTTTGACCCAGGAGATCCACCGCATCAGGCAGTCGTCGTTCTCCCAGCGTGTCAGCGTCACCTCCTCGGATGAAATCGGCCTGCTTGCCTGTGAATTCAACGAAATGCTCAATCAAATCGAGTCGCTGATGCAGAGCATCATTGAGGAGCAGCGGCGCAAGCGTAAGGCTGAACTGCAATCCCTGTACGCGCAGATCAATCCTCATT